>NZ_NEJN01000006.1:0-251797 GCF_002113105.1 Pseudomonas sp. B22(2017) | reverse complement strand
ACTTGTGATGCTGATAATCTTTGTGACTATCAGTCCGTACTCACAAGCACCCACACGAATTGCTTGATTCGATTTGTTAAAGAGCGTTTGGTTAAGAGCCTTTCGTCTCAACCGAGGCGCGCATTCTACGCTTTCCTCATTTGCTGTCAAGCGTTTATTTTGAAGTTTTTTGCGAGAAACTCGTTTAGCTTCAAACACTTGACTCAACATGGTGGCTGGCTTTGCTTCGCTACCGCGTTGGAGTGGTGCGCATTATAGGGCGGTGTTTCAGGAGGTCAACCTTTAATTTCAATAATTTAGGTTTTTTTGAAAAAGACCGCGTCAGGGCCGCATGGTGCTCGCCGCGAGCCTTGCAGCACCGGTGAGTTCGAGCACCGAAATAACAACGCCGGGCACCTTGCCCCCACCCACCGTATTTGCGCACTATATTGCTCACCCCAATCCCGCTCAAGGATCGTCGCGCAGAAATGAACACCCAGCCCCGCAGCCTGGCCGCTACCCTCTTCCCGATCGGCCTGCTGCTCATCGCCATGGCATCGATACAGTCCGGCGCCTCCCTGGCCAAAAGCATGTTCCCCATCATCGGCGCGCAAGGCACCACCACCCTGCGCCTGATTTTCGCCAGCATCATCATGCTGCTTATCCTGCGCCCTTGGCGTGTGCGCATGACCCGCAATACCCTGCGCAACGTCATCATCTACGGCATGGCGCTGGGCGGCATGAACTTCCTCTTCTATATGGCCCTGCAAACGGTACCGATCGGCATTGCCGTGGCACTGGAATTCACCGGCCCGCTGGCCGTGGCAATCTTCTCCTCGCGCCGGCCGATCGACTTCCTGTGGATTGCCCTGGCCATCGTCGGCCTGCTGCTGTTGCTGCCTGCCGGCCATGGCGGGCAGGCCCTCGACCCGGTCGGCGCTGCCTATGCCCTGGGCGCGGGCGTATGCTGGGCGCTGTACATCCTGTTCGGGCAACGTGCCGGGGCCGAGCATGGTATCCAGAGTGCCGCACTGGGCGTAGTGGTGGCCGCGCTGTTCGTTGCCCCCATCGGTATCGCCCACGCCGGCAGCGCATTGCTCACACCTGCCCTGATCCCCATGGCGCTAGGCGTCGCGGTGTTGTCCACCGCCCTGCCCTACAGCCTGGAAATGGTTGCCCTCACGCGTATCCCGGCACGCACCTTCGGCACCCTCATGAGTATCGAGCCAGCATTCGGCGCATTGTCCGGCCTGCTGTTCCTGGGCGAGGTACTGACGATTACCCAGTGGCTGGCTATTCTGGCGATCATCACCGCGTCTGTCGGCACCACCCTGTCCATGCGCAAGGAACCCAGCCCGGTCGTTGCCACTGACTGACATGAGAAATATTTTCATTTGAGACAGGATTAGTGATTGTAGCGACCCGTCTCGCTGATTAAGCTGTCACAGAATCATCATCTTTACGCTATCTACTGGACCGAACACGGACGCTGGGGAAATTTCAGGAAGAACCAAAGCGATAACGACAGGGCCAGGCAGCTGATCCGCCCTGCATTTAAGGACAGGAATGAAACGTATTTTGCTCATCCTGGCCATCTTGGCTATTGCTGGATGTGCCGCCACGGCCAAGACCGAGGTCAAAAAGGGCAAGAAAGGCCTGCATATCAATTGCTCCGGCCTGTCTTCCTCGTGGGACAACTGCTACAGCAAGGCCGCAAGCTCCTGCAGCACGCGCGGATACCGGGTCATTGCACGCTCGGGCGATAGCGATGAAGAACCCGGTGACTACTTGTTCGGCATCAACCCGGCGGGTTACACCAGCCGCAGCATGATCGTCATCTGCAAGTAGAAAAAAGGGCAGCTCGCAAGCTGCCCTTTTCATTTGCCACCTTACAAGGGCGCGGTGCGCGCCTCCAGCCAGGCCAGCGCGTCATCCTTGAGCAACGGCGCCAGACGCTCGCGTACTCTGGCGTGATAGCCATTCAACCAGTCCAGTTCTTCCCTGGACAACAACTCGGGCACCAGGCAGCGGGTATCGATCGGGCATAGCGTCAGGGTCTCGAAGTTCAGGAAGTCGCCGAAGGCGCTCTTGCCGACCTCGCGATTGACCACCAGGTTCTCGATGCGCACTCCCCACTGCCCTGGGCGGTACGTACCCGGCTCGATCGAGCTGATCATGCCCACCTGCATCGCGGTCTGCGGCGTGGGTGCCGCCTGGTAGGCAATTACCTGCGGCCCCTCGTGCACGTTCATGAAGTAGCCCACACCATGCCCGGTGCCGTGGCCGTAATCCACCTGGTCAGCCCAGATCGGTGCCCGGGCAATGGCGTCGAGCAACGGCGATAGCACGCCCCGCGGGAAGGTGGCACGCGACAGGGCGATCATGCCTTTGAGCACGCGTGTGCAATCCTGCTTCTGTGCAAGGCTCGGGTTGCCCACCGGCACCATGCGCGTGATGTCGGTGGTGCCCCCCAGGTACTGCCCGCCCGAATCGATCAGCAGCAGACCATCGCCCTCGATGACCGCGTGCGACTGTTCCGTGGCGCGGTAATGTGGCATCGCGCCATTGCCGTTGAAGGCGGCAATGGTCGAGAAGCTCAACGACACGAAACCTGGGCGGCGGGCACGGGCGGCACTCAACTGCTCGTCGATCGTCAGCTCGGTAACCAGCTCACGACCAAGGTTGGCCTCGAGCCAGGCGAAGAATTCGCACAGGGCCGCGCCGTCCTGCTCCATCACCTGCCGGATGTGCACCAGGTCCTCATCACCCTTGCACGACTTGCTCAAGGTGCTGGGGTTGAGCCCCTCGACCAGCTCCACCTCGGTCGGCAGGTTATCCAGCAGGCCGCAGGTCACCCGGGCCGGGTCGACCAGCAATCGGCTGCCGGCCGGCATGGCGGCAAGGGCCTTGCCTGCTTCGGCGTAGTCACGCACTTCGATACCGTCGGCCGCAAGCACCTTGCGTAGATGTTCGTCGAGCTTGTCCTGGCCGACGAACAGGATGGCCTGCTGCTGGCTGATCAGAGCAAAGGCCACGAACACCGGATTGTAGGAAACATCGCTACCGCGCAGGTTGAACAGCCAGGCGATGTCATCCAGGGTGGCGATGAAATGCCAATCGGCCCCCTTGGCCTGCACGCTCTGGCGCAACTGCGCCAGTTTTTCCGCACGGTTCACCGTGGCGTGCGGCGGCAAATGCTGGTAGACCGGGTTGCCTGGCAGCGCCGGACGCCCTTCCCAGACCTGGCCCAGCAGGTCCTTGTCAGTCACCAATCGCGCCCCGCGCGCCTTCAGCCGATCGCTCAGTTGGCGCGCCGAAGCCAGCGCCATGACCGCACCATCTACCGCCACGCTGCCGTTGGGCTCGACGTGATCGCCCAGCCATTCCAGCGCACCAGGCTTGCCCGGCAGCAGCTTCATAAGCTCGATGCCACTGCCTGCCAGCTCGTGTTCCGCCTGTTCCCAGTAGCGGCTATCGACCCACAACCCGGCAAAGCCAGCTGTGACGACCAGCGTGCCGACCGAGCCATGGAAACCCGAAAGCCACTGGCGCCCTTGCCAGTAACCAGGCAGATATTCGGAAAGATGGGGGTCGGCCGAAGGTACCAGCAAGGCATCGATGCCCTCTGCGGCCATGGCCTGGCGAACCAGCGCCAAACGCTGCGGCACGCTTTGCCCAAGGGTGGTCTGAACGTTCATGCGCTCTCCTGCGGCTACATCACGGTTTATCCAGTGTGCCGATAATGGAACAGCCGCCGAAGCCCTGCAATCTTGGCGACCGACACGCGGCATGCATTGCCCGTGACGCCCTGCGCATACCGGACATTTCCTACAGACGGGCCAGAACCACCGATCAAGTTCCGCTGAACTTCCACAAAGCACCGGCTTCACACTCAGTACATTCATTGCACACAGGCAAATGACCATGCCCAACGCCTGCGCCCCTAAAAGCGGCGTGGTGCTGCTCGACACCCGCGCGCACACCCCCGACCACGAGCATGCCGTGCACCTGAAGCTTGCCGATGGCCTGGCCCGCCTTCTGGGCTGCCCGCACGTGCAACCCAGCCAGCCACCAAGCGCCACCGACGGCTACTACTACCTGCCCACCGAAACCCTGGTCGATCCCGAACGCCATGCCGCCCTCGGCATCTGCAGCGAACAGGACCTTTTCGGTGGCCTGGTCGCACACCCCTACATGGCGACCAAGGCGATTTCCCACCCGCTGCCGGCCGGGGCCAGTTTCCCGCCGGGCTGGACCGATGCCTTCGCACGGCAAGCCTGCGACGCCCTGCTGCGCGGCTACACCGTATTCAGCAAGGCCGATGCACGGACCGCCGCACAGCTGTTACTGACGGACGGCTCGTTGCGAATCAAGCCGGTACTGGCCTGCGCAGGCCGTGGGCAACAGGTCATAACCACGGCGGATGAGCTGGAACCGCTGCTGGCCGGCATGGATGACCAGGACCTTGCGCTATGGGGGTTGGTGCTCGAGGAAGACCTGAGCGAAGTGCAAACCTTCAGCGTTGGCCAGGTACGTGTCGCCGGCCTGACCTGCAGCTATCACGGCACCCAGCAACTTACCCGCGACCATCAGGGCACGGAAGTGTATGGCGGCTCCGACCTGGTAGTGGTACGCGGTGACTACCAGGCACTGCTGCAACTGCCGCTGGATGAGCCGCTGCGCCTGGCCATCAACCAGGCGATGACCTACGAACAGGCCGCCGAGCAGCACTTCCCCGGCTTCATCGCCTCGCGGCGCAACTACGACATTGCCCGCGGCGTGAACCCACAGGGCCACCTGCGCAGCGGCGTACTCGAGCAATCCTGGCGCCTGGGCGGTGCCAGCAGTGCCGAACTGCTGGCCTTGCAGGCGTTCGCCGACGACCCGGCATTGCAACGGGTACGTGCCTCCACCCATGAAGTGTTCGGCGCCCCCGAACTACCCACTGACGCCACCCTCTTTTACCAAGGAAACGACAGTGAACTCGGACAACTCAGCAAATTTGCGCGGATTCGCGAACATGACCATTCAAAGTGAAACCGTTGAACTCCAGGTCGAGGATGACAGCATCGTCGGCACCTTGGTCAGCCCCGGCAGCAAGATGCCGGGCATTCTCTTCGTCCACGGCTGGGGTGGCAGCCAGCAACGCGACCTGGCCCGCGCCCGGCATATCACCGGGCTGGGCTGCGTATGCATGACATTCGACCTGCGCGGCCACGAAAAAACCGAAAGCCAACGGCTGACGGTAACCCGCGAACAGAACCTGACCGACCTGCTGGTGGCCTACGACCGGCTGGCAAGCCACCCAGCCGTCGACACCAGTGCCATCGCCATCATCGGTAGCAGCTATGGCGGCTACCTGGCCACCTTGCTGACCCGTGAGCGGCCGGTCAAATGGCTGGCCCTCAGGGTACCCGCGATGTACTGGGACGACGAATGGAACCTCCCCAAGCAAACCCTCGACCGGCAACGGCTGAACGCCTATCGCCAACGCCTGCTCGGCCCGGCAGACAACCGCGCACTGGCAGCCTGTGCCGAGTTCGGTGGCGATGTACTGCTGGTCGAGTCCGAGCAGGACGACTACGTACCGCACAGCACCTTGATGAGCTACCGCTCGGCATTCGTCAGCGCCCATTCGCTCACCCACCGCATCGTCGACGGTGCCGACCACGCGCTGTCCAGCGAAGAGAGCCAGAAAGCCTACAGTTCGATCCTGGCGGCATGGGTCAGCGAAATGGTCATTGGCGCCCGCCTGGATCGCTACCCGCACTACGCGCCCTGGTATGCCTGAGGCTCACCCACCTGGCAATGCAGGCCGCCATCGGCACCGCGCACCAGGCTGCGCAGCGTCTGGTAGGCAGCAAAGTTGACGCCACGCGCCTGGTACTGGCCAAGCAGGTCGAGGAAAGGTTCCCCGACGAAATATACGGCCGCCGCTGCCCACGCCTGGCGGGATTGCCACTGCAGGTACTGCAGCACCCGGCTGCCATCGTCGCTGGCCTGAATACTGACGCCCTGCAGTCCTTCGCAACGCGCGGCCAGCTCTTCGCTGCGCGCCACCAGCGCTTGGGCCAACGCCTGCTGGAACTTGCCAGGCACTTCAAATTCGATCATCTGGGTAAACCACAGGGCATGGGATGTTGCCGTCATGAACGGTCTCCTGGTGACGGACGCCTACAGCGCGATGCAGAGCAGGGTAAAACCTCAAGTTATGTCAAGGTCAAGCGGTTTCCGCACCGGGAACGCCCCCGCGCCCTAACCCGATACCGCGAAGCGCCGCCGATAATCACTCGGGGTCAGGCCGGTGATGCGCTGAAACACCTTGCGAAACGCACCCGGGTCCTGGTAACCGACGCCCCAGGCGATCTGCTCGACATTGCGCCGGGTGAACTCCAGCAAGCGGCACGCACGCCCCACCCTCACCTGCTGGCAGTACTCGGTCGGCCGTAGCCCCGTGGCAGCACGAAAACGCCGCAGGAAAGTGCGTTCCTCCAGCCCCGCGCATGCGGCCATGCTGGCCAGGTCGGCATCCTGCCCACCGTTGCCCTGCAACCAGTGCTGCACTTTCAGCACTGCTTCATCACCATGGTCCAGGCGTGGGTTGAACACTGCACCGGGCAGTGGCGCCGCGACCGGGTCGACCGCCAGGTAGCGGGCAGTTTCCCGCGCCACCGTCGCGCCCATGAAGCGCTCCAGCAAGCGCAAGCCCAGGTCGGTCCAGGCCATCAGCCCGGCCGAGGTGACGATGTCGCCATCGTCCAGCAACGGCTGCTGGGCCTCGACCCGCACCTTGGGAAAACGCTGGGCAAGCGAATGCACGTAGTTCCAGTGGGTACAGGCCGGGCGCCCGTCGAGCAGACCACTGGCGGCGATGAAGAACACCCCGATGCACACCGATGCCAGCACCGTGCCGTGCCCGTGCAACTGGCACAACGACGCGCGATGGCGCTCAAGCAGCTCACCCTGTGGTGCCGACTCCAGGCTTGGCGGAATGATCAGCACCCGCAGATCGGCCGCGGCGGCAGGCGGGCTCTCAGGGGCAAGCTGCAACCGCCCTGCCTCGTCTGCCTGCCAAAAGCTGATACGCGCCGACGGCAACTCGACAGCACCCAGTTCGGCAACCACCCGGTTGGCTACCAGGAAAAGGTCGGCCAGCCCATGCACGGCAGCACGCTGCGCGCCGGGGTACAGCAGCAGGCCGATGTCCAGGCTGGCGGGGTTGTCAGTTTTTGCCTGCATAGTGTCGTTCGCGCCAATCCTCAGGTCAGTGCACACAGCCTATAACTAACGTCATCCAACGACTACTGCCACAGGAGGCAGCATGAGCAAGCAGGCGCTGATCATCATCGACATCCAGAACGACTACTTCCCGGGCGGCAAATGGACCCTCGATGGTGCCGACCAGGCGGCCGACAATGCTGCCCGCCTGTTGGCGGCAGCGCGTCAACGGGGCGACTTGGTGGTGCATGTGCGGCATGAGTTCGAAAGCGCCGATGCGCCGTTCTTCGCGCCAGGCTCGCAGGGTGCGGCGATCCATGCCAAGGTCGAGCCTCAAGCCGGTGAGCCGGTGGTGCTCAAGCACAAGGTCAACGCCTTCCTCGGTACCGACCTTGAGCACACGCTGGACCGGCATGGCATCGAGGCCCTGACCATCGTCGGCAGCATGAGCCACATGTGCATCGACGCCGCCACCCGGGCCGCGGCCGACCTGGGTTACGACGTGACCGTGGCGCACGACGCCTGTGCCACGCTGCCACTGGAGTTCGATGGCAAGCGGGTGCCGGCGGCGCAGGTGCATGATTCGGTGATGGCGGCGTTGGCGTTTGCCTATGCCAAGGTGGTCAGGACCGATGAGTTGATAGGAGACTGACCGCGAACCTTGGTTGCCCATACGGGCCTCATCGCCGGCAAGCCAGCTCCCACAGGTCCACCTTCAGGCTCATAGCCAGTGGCGAACCTGTGGGAGCTGGCTTGCCGGCGATGAGGCCCTGGAGGCAGCAACACCTCTCGATCAAATCACCACATTGCGCACAAACCGCACCGCCACCGCCCCATCGTTGCGATAGGCATACCGGCAGTTACTGGGAAACACATGGAACTGCCCGACCTGCAGGCGATGCTCGACCCCTTCGATAATCAGCGTCAGTTGCCCTTGCGCCACATAAATCTGCTCGCTCCAGCCTTCGGCATCAGCCTCGCTGGAATAGCACTCGCCCGGTGCCAGGGTCCATTCCCACAGTTCCACCTCGCGCCGCGCCACGCTGCTGCCCAGCAGCACCGCCCGACTCTGCGGGTGCTCCCCGGCCCAGGCCAACTCTTCGATGCGCCCGGGGTCGCGCTGGTCAGGTGCCTGGATCAGAGTACTGAAAGCCACGCCCAAGGCCTCGGCAATCAGGTCGAGAGTAGTCAGGCTGACATTCTTCTCGCCCGCCTCGATCGCCACCAGCATGCGCCGGCTGACCCCGGAACGCTCCGCCAACGCCGTCTGGCTCATACCCGCGGCGTTGCGCAGGCTGCGTACATTGAGGCTGACATGTTGCAGCACCGATGCCCGGTGCGAGGAATCTTTGTGCACTATATTGCTCACTGGTCGGTATTGCGCAGTATACTGCCCACTTTGCGGCGATTGTGCGCCGCCCCCTCCGAGTGCGCAAGACCATGAGCCAGCCCAGCAGCAAACCGACCCCTGCCATTGCCTTTCGCCTGAGCAAGGCCGAATTGGTGCTGGTGTTCATCACCATGCTGTGGGGCGGCACCTTCCTGCTGGTGCACAACGTGATGAGCGTCAGCGGCCCAATGTTCTTCGTCGGCCTGCGCTTCGCCGCAGCCGCGCTGTTCGTCGGGGTGGTCTCGGCGCGGGCGCTGCCAGGGCTGACCTTCACCGAACTGAAGGCCGGCATGCTGATCGGGGTGTCGATCATGCTCGGCTACGGCCTGCAGACCATGGGCCTGCAAACCATCAGCAGCAGCCAGTCGGCGTTCATCACCGCGCTGTACGTGCCGTTCGTGCCGCTGCTGCAATGGCTGGTGCTGGGCCGGCGCCCCGGCCTGATGCCCAGCATCGGTATCGGCCTGGCGTTCATCGGCCTGATGCTGCTGGCCGGTCCGGAGGGTGGCAGCCTGCACTTCAGCGAAGGCGAGCTGGTAACCCTGGTCAGCGCCGTGGCCATTGCCGGCGAAATCATCCTGATCAGCCGCTACGCCGGGCAGGTCGATGTGCGCCGGGTCACCGTGGTGCAGCTGGCGACCGCCTCGCTGCTGGCGTTCCTGATGATCGTGCCGACCCAGGAGCGCATACCCGATTTTTCCTGGCTGCTGCTGACCAGTGCCGTGGGCCTGGGCGCCATGAGCGCGGTGATCCAGGTAGCCATGAACTGGGCGCAGAAGTCGGTCTCGCCCACCCGCGCCACCCTCATCTATGCCGGCGAACCAGTATGGGCCGGGATCGTCGGGCGCATCGCCGGTGAGCGCCTGCCGGGCGTGGCACTGCTCGGCGGCCTGCTGATCGTGATCGCGGTGGTGGTCAGCGAACTCAAGGTGCGCCGCCCGCGCGAGGTGGCCGAATCGCGGGAAGTGACGGATGAAGGTGAACGCCAGGCTGGCCTGTAAAGCCGCCAACTGCGGCTATGCTTTGTAAGAATCTGTTATAAAAAAACAGCTTGTCACAGCCTGTTTGTAGGATTCTGCGACAGCTTGCGTGTTGGTGATCAACCCCTCGGCACGTATGATTCTTTGCAAACTTCTCCAGAATAGAACGCTATGTCATTGATAGTGCTATTGCTTCTGCCGTTCGTGGGCAGTTGCCTGGCAGCAGTGCTGCCGCACAACGCACGTAACGCGGAGTCCATTCTCGCCGGGCTCGTGGCCCTGGTCGGCACTGTCCAGGTAGCACTGCTGTACCCTCAGGTTGCCCACGGTGGCGTGATTCGCGAAGAGTTCCTCTGGCTGCCCAGCCTGGGGTTGAACCTGGTGCTGCGCATGGACGGCTTCGCCTGGCTGTTCTCGCTGCTGGTGCTGGGCATCGGTACGCTGGTTTCGCTGTATGCCCGCTACTACATGTCGCCACAAGACCCGGTGCCGCGTTTCTTCGCCTTCTTCCTCGCCTTCATGGGCGCCATGCTCGGCCTGGTGATCTCCGGCAACCTGATCCAGCTGGTGTTCTTCTGGGAACTCACCAGCCTGTTCTCGTTCCTGCTGATTGGCTACTGGCACCACCGTGCCGACGCCCGCCGTGGCGCCTACATGGCGCTGATGGTCACGGGCGCGGGCGGCTTGTGCCTGCTGGTGGGTGCCCTGCTGCTCGGCCATGTGGTCGGCAGCTACGACCTGGACAAGGTCCTGGCTGCCGGCAACACCATCCGCCAGCATGCTCTGTACCCGGTGCTGCTGCCGCTGATCCTCATCGGCGCCCTGAGCAAGAGCGCACAGTTCCCCTTCCAGTTCTGGCTGCCCCATGCCATGGCAGCGCCCACCCCGGTATCGGCTTATCTGCACTCGGCGACCATGGTCAAGGCCGGGGTGTTCCTGCTGGCGCGCCTGTGGCCGGTGCTGTCGGGCAGCGAAGAGTGGTTCTGGATCGTAGGCGGTGCTGGCGCCCTCACCCTGCTGCTCGGCGCCTTCGCCGCCATGTTCCAGAACGACCTCAAGGGCCTGCTGGCGTACTCGACCATCAGCCACCTGGGCCTGATTACCCTGCTGCTGGGCCTGAACAGCCCGCTGGCCGCGGTCGCGGCGGTGTTCCACATTCTCAACCACGCCACCTTCAAGGCCTCGTTGTTCATGGCCGCCGGCATCATCGACCACGAAAGCGGTACCCGTGACATCCGCCGCCTCAGCGGGCTGATACGCCTGGTGCCATACACCGCCACCCTGGCCATGGTCGCCAGCGCCTCGATGGCCGGCGTGCCGTTGATGAACGGTTTCCTGTCCAAGGAAATGTTCTTCGCCGAAACGGTGTTCATCAGCTCCACTGCCTGGGTCGAGGCCACGTTGCCGGTGGTCGCCACCCTGGCCGGCACCTTCAGCGTGGCTTATGCCCTGCGCTTCACCGTCGATGTGTTCTTCGGCCCCACTGCACAGGACCTCCCGCACACACCACACGAACCGCCACGCTGGATGCGTGCGCCGGTCGAATTGCTGGTGCTTACCTGCCTGGTGGTGGGCATCTTCCCTGCCCAGTCGGTCGGCCCGCTGCTGGCCGCCGCCGCCCTGCCTGTGGTGGGCGGCACCCTACCGGAATACAGCCTGGCCATCTGGCATGGCTGGAACGCGCCGCTGATCATGAGCCTGGTGGCCATGAGCGGCGGTATCGTGCTTTACCTGCTGCTGCGCAAGCAGCTGCGCCTTGGCCGCTTCCCCTACCCACCGGTGATCGAACGCTTCAATGGCAAGCGCCTGTTCGAACACGGCCAGGTGCAGCTAATGCTGCTGGCGCGGCGCATCGAGCGCCTGCTCACCAGCCGCCGCCTGCAATCGCAGCTGTTCATGCTGGTGCTCGCCGCCTTCCTCGCCGGCCTCACCCCCATGCTCTACAGTGGTCTCAGCTGGGGCGACCGGCCGAAGATTCCGGGCTCGGGCGTGTTTGTCGCGCTGTGGCTGATCGCCATCGCCTGCGCCATCGGCGCTGCCTACCAGGCCAAGTATCACCGTTTGGCGGCGTTGATCATGGTCAGCGTCTGCGGCCTGATGACCTGCATCACCTTCGTCTGGTTCTCCGCGCCCGATCTGGCCCTGACACAGCTGGTAGTGGAAGTGGTCACCACCGTGCTGATCCTGCTCGGCCTGCGCTGGCTGCCGCGGCGAATCGAAGGCGTATCGCCGCTGCCGGGCAGCCTCGAGCGTGCGCGCATGCGTCGCCTGCGCGACCTGCTGCTGGCGGTGCTGGTAGGTGGCGGCATGGCCGTGCTGTCCTACGCCATGCTCACCCGGCCGACGCCGAACGACATTTCCTCGTTCTACCTGAGCCGGGCACTACCCCAAGGCGGTGGCACCAACGTCGTCAATGTCATGCTGGTCGACTTCCGTGGCTTCGATACCCTCGGTGAAATCACCGTGCTTGTGGCCGTGGCGCTGACCGTGTTCGCCCTGCTGCGGCGCTTCCGCCCGCCCAAGGAAAGCATGCAACTGCCGGCGCAACAGCGTCAGCTGGCACCCGACGTGGTCACCGACCTGATCAACCCGCGGCATGCCACCGACACCGCCCTGGGCTTCATGATGGTGCCCGCGGTGCTGGTGCGCTTGCTGCTGCCGATCGCCCTGCTGGTGTCGATGTACCTGTTCATGCGTGGCCACAACCAGCCGGGTGGCGGCTTTGTTGCCGGCCTGGTGATGTCGGTGGCGTTCATCCTGCAGTACATGGTGGCCGGCACCCAGTGGGTCGAGGCGCAGATGAGCCTGCGCCCGCTGCGCTGGATGGGCACCGGGCTGCTGTGCGCAACCCTGACCGGCGCGGGCGCCATGCTGCTGGGCTACCCGTTCCTCACCACCCATACCGCCCACCTGCACCTGCCGTTGCTCGGCGATGTGCACGTGGCCAGCGCGCTGTTCTTCGATGTCGGGGTGTTCACTGTGGTGGTCGGCTCGACCCTGCTGATCCTCACCGCCCTGGCGCACCAATCGGTGCGCGCCTACCGCCCGGGTAACCCGGCGAAAACCAGCCAAGCAGGAGCCGCCTGATGGAAGAAGTGATTGCAGTTGCCATCGGCGTGCTGGCCGCTTCGGGAGTGTGGCTTATCCTGCGCCCGCGAACCTACCAGGTGATCATGGGCCTCTGCCTGCTGTCGTACGGGGTCAACCTGTTCATCTTCAGCATGGGCAGCCTGTTCATCGGCAAGGAACCGATCATCAAGGACGGCGTGCCCCAGGACCTGCTGCACTACACCGACCCGCTGCCGCAGGCCCTGGTGCTCACCGCCATCGTCATCAGCTTCGCCATGACCGCGCTGTTCCTGGTGGTGTTGCTGGCCTCGCGCGGCCTGACCGGTACCGACCATGTGGATGGCCGGGAGCGTGACGAATGAGTGGCATGAGCCAATTGATCATCGCGCCCATCCTGCTGCCCCTGGTTACCGCGGCATTGATGTTGCTGCTGGGCGAGAAACACCGGCAGACAAAGGCCTGGCTGAACCTGCTGTCGACCTTTGCCGGCCTGGCCATCGCGGTCAGCCTGCTGCTGTGGGTGCGCACCCAGGGCCAGGCGGAATCGATCGGTGTCTACCTGCCGGGCAACTGGCCGGCACCGTTCGGCATCGTGCTGGTGGTAGACCACCTGTCGGCCCTGCTGCTGACCCTCACCGGCATCATCGGTTTCAGTGCCCTGCTGTTTGCCCGCGCTCGCTGGGACGGTGCCGGGGCCAGCTTCCACGCACTGTTCCAGATCCAGCTGATGGGCCTGTACGGCGCCTTCCTCACCGCCGACCTGTTCAACCTGTTCGTGTTCTTCGAGGTGCTGCTGGCCGCTTCCTATGGCCTGCTGCTGCATGGCTCGGGCCGCGCCCGAGTGCGTGCCGGCCTGCACTACATTGCCATCAACCTGTTCGCCTCGTCGCTGTTCCTGATCGGCGCAGCGATGCTGTATGGCGTGACCGGCACCCTGAACATGGCCGACCTGGCGCTGAAGATTCCGTTGGTGCCGGAGGCCGACCGTGGCCTGCTGCACGCTGGCGCGGCGATCCTGGCCATGGCCTTCCTGGTCAAGGCCGGCATCTGGCCGCTGAACTTCTGGCTGGTACCGGCCTATGCCTCGGCCAGCGCGCCGGTGGCGGCGCTGTTCGCCATCATGACCAAGGTCGGCCTGTATGCCGTGCTGCGCCTGTGGACTCTGCTGTTCTCAGGGCAGGCCGGGGCCTCGGCGCACTTCGGTGGTGAATGGCTGGTGTACGGTGGCCTGGTCACCCTGGCGGTGGCGGCAGTGTCGATCATGGCCGCGCAGCGCCTGGAGCGCATGGCCGCCCTCAGCATCCTGGTTTCAGCCGGCACCCTGCTCGGCGCCGTCGGTTTTGCGCAATCGGCGCTGACCGGCGCGGCGTTGTTCTATCTGGTCAATTCGACCCTGGCGCTGTGCGCGCTATTCCTGCTCGCCGAACTGGTCGAACGTTCGCGCTCGGCCAACGAAGCACCGCTGGACGACGAAGAAGACGCCATGCCGCCACCGCTGGAATCACTGCACCCGCCCAAGGGTATCAACCTCGACGATGAACAGAAGGTGGTGATCGGCCAGATCATCCCGTGGACCATGGCCTTCCTCGGCCTCAGCTTCATCGCCTGCGCCCTGTTGATCATCGGCATGCCGCCGCTGTCGGGCTTTGTCGGCAAGCTCAACCTGATCAGCGCGCTGTTCAACCCGCAAGGGCTGGGCGTGCCTGCCGAGCAGCCGCTGGGCATGGCGGGTTGGGGCCTGGTGGCGTTGCTGGTCCTGTCTGGCATGGCCTCGCTGATCGCCTTCGGCCGCGTCGGCATCCAGCGCTTCTGGAAGCCTGAAGAGCGCCCGTCGCCGGTGCTGCGCCGCTATGAATGTCTGCCCATCGTCATCCTGCTCGGCCTGTGCTTCATCCTCAGCTTCAGGGCCGAGCCGCTGCTGCGCTACACCCAGGACACCGCCGCCAGCCTGCAGGCCCCCGACACCTATATCGAAGCCGTGATGGCCGCCCGGCCGATTCCTGGCCCCACCTCGCTCGACGTACAGGTGCAGCCATGAATCGACTGTTCCCGGCACCGCTGTTATCGGTTTCGCTGTTCGCACTGTGGCTGTTGCTGAACCTCTCGGTCAGCCCCGGCAACCTGCTGCTGGCAGCCGCGCTCGGCGTGCTGGCGCCACTGCTGATGGCACCGCTGCGCCCACAGCATGCCCATGTGCGACGGCCGCTGGCCATCGCCCGGCTGATTGGCCGTGTCGGCATCGATGTGATCATGTCCAATCTCCTGGTTGCCCGTGGCGTGCTGCGCGCCAGCAAGCAGCCGCCGCGCTCGGCCTTCGTGCACATCCCGCTGGCCCTGCACGACCCACATGGCCTGGCGGCGTTGTCGATGATTACCACGGTGGTGCCCGGCACGGTCTGGTCCGAGCTGGCCCTGGACCGCAGCGTGTTGCTGCTGCATGTGTTCGACCTGGACGATGAGGCGGCCTTCATCCAGCACTTCAAGGACACCTACGAACGCCCGCTGATGGAGATTTTCCAATGACAGGCCTGCTCGCCAATGCTGTCCTCGCCAGCCTGTTCATCTTCGCCCTGGCCATGGCCCTGGCACTTATCCGGCTGTTCCGCGGCCCGTCCGCCCAGGACCGGGTGCTGGCGCTGGACTACCTGTACATCCTGGCGATGCTGACCATGCTGGTGCTGGGAATCCGTTATGCCAGTGACACCTACTTCGAAGGTGCCCTGCTGATTGCGCTGTTCGGTTTCGTTGGCTCGTTTGCCCTGGCCAAGTTCCTGCTGCGCGGTGAGGTGATCGAATGACTGAAACCCTGCAACTCCCCTTCTGGCTGGAGCTGGTCACTGCCGCGCTGCTGCTGACCGGCAGCCTGTTCGCCCTGATCGGTGCCGTGGGCCTGTTGCGGCTGAAGGACTACTTCCAGCGGATGCACCCGCCGGCACTGGCTTCGACCATTGGTGCCTGGTGCGTGGCACTGGCTTCGATCATCTACTTTTCCTGGCTCAAGGAAGCCCCGGTGCTGCACGCCTGGCTGATTCCGATCCTGCTGTCGATCACCGTGCCGGTGACCACACTGTTGCTGGCCCGGGCGGCGCTGTTCCGCAAGCGCATGGCGAAAGAGCCGGTCCCTGAAGAAGTCAGCAGCGGCCGCGATCGAGGCAACTGACAGGTCGCCACCTCACCCTTGGGCCAGGCGCTGCAACTCGCGCCGGACCATGGCCGCATAAGGCGGCGGGCCGAGGCGATACAATTCCCCTGCCACCCAGTTCAACCAGGCGCCTTGCAGTTCTTCGCGCCTGGCCAGCAAACGCTCGGCCTCGGCCACGGCATCCGCCTGGTGCTGCCGATGGAACTCGGCACGCGTGGCAGGCGCGTCGTCACTGTGGGTCATTCACTGGCCTTGAAGGTGGTCAGCTCACCCTTGCGCCATTTGGCAACCTTGCCGGTCACCGCCTTGAGCAACTTGCCCAGGCCTTCCTGCACTTGTTGCTGTGCGGCGAATACCAGCATCACACCGTGGCCTTCACGGAACACGATGCCCTCGCCTTCAGGCACCGACACAAAGGCATAGTCGCCCACGCCATATACGTTCAACTTGATTTCGCGAAAGCGCATTTCCAGTTTGCCGCCTTCGCGGCTGGGCAGCACGGCGGCGCGAAAGTGGTCGCCGACCTTCAGTTCCAAACGCTGCTTGTCATCGACGACCAATGCGCTTTCGGTGTCGATTTCGGCCATGTACAGGCCTTCGGGACTCTGTTCCGTAACATAGACAAAGCGGCCCTGGAACAGCTGGGCCAATTTACCGCGCAAGTCGCCCAAGGCGAACAACGCATGGGTATCAAGAGTGCTGACTGCCAATGAAGTAATCCTCAACCGGTTACAACCCGCCCTCACCCAAAGCTCGGTGAGGCACGGCCATTTCTTATCGATAGGCGAAAAGAGTAATAAAGCGATATGCGAAATGTCTGCGCCCGCTGGCGATGCAGCGTGCGGGAATCTTTACCCTGGCTTGCCAGATCTGGCCTCAAATACAGGCTTTCGGCATATTCCCGATTCGGGAAGCGCAATGTCTGACAGCAAAACCGCCAGAAAAAATGCGACAGGCAATGCCAGAGCGCACGTAAGAACGGGCCCTGCAATCCATCAGCGCATTACTGGGGAAAGAATATGCACGAAAACACCGAAATTCGTCGAGAGGCAAAGTACATTTCTTACAAGCGAACGCCCTGAACAACACCCCGTTCGCTTGCCGGCAGCACTCACGGTGCTCAGGCAGCCAGGCCCTTCTTCAACTGCTGCCAGGCCGCCTGGCACTCCAAGGCCTCTTCACGGGTGGCAAATGCGGTACCACGGCGTTCGCCATTGACCAGCACCACCCAGCAGATGCGTTTACCCAACGCCCGCATCGAGGCTGGCACACCAGAACCAATCATCACGGCTACATCGACCCGGCTATTCATCATTCCCTCCGGAATTTAATTAGCACCCTAACGATAAAGTGATGATACGCCTGCTTACGGCGCTGAAACAGCGCATCCCGGTACAGCAGTGTTACGTGCAGGGCAACAAAACCGCCGCCGGCAAGAAACGCAAAAAGCCCCAGGGATCGCTCCGTGGGGCTTGGCACACCGCGCGGGGTTACACCTGGCGCTGGTGGCGGTCGAGCTGCTCGTGGCGCTCCTGGGCTTCGATGCAGTACTTGGTGGTCGGGCTGATCAGCAGACGCTTCAGGCCGATTGGTTCACCGCTGTCATCACACCAGCCGAAGCTTTCGTCGGCAATACGGTCCAGGGCCATTTCCAGCTGCGGCAGCAGGCGCTGGTCGCGGTCGATGGCGTTCACCAGCCAGCTACGCTCTTCTTCGACCGAAGCCACGTCGGCAGGGTCCGACGGGGTGTCCAGGCCTTCGATGGTGGCACGGCTCAGCTCGATGCGTTCATGGGTTTCGACTTTCATCGCCTGCAGCAGGCCAGCGAAGAAAGCCAGCTGGTCAGCGTTCATGTAGTCATCGGCCGACATGGCCAGCAACTGTTCCTTGGTCATCGATTTCTCTATGAAAAAATGTGCATTTGGGCGATTCGGGTGCCGCCGACGCCTCGGCATCGGCAGCAGAATTCTTCAAGCGCCAACCGGCACTCTTTTACAGGGGGCGGCAGTCTAAGGCGCCACGTCGCGTGGAGCAACTGCAATTGGGTGCGAATTTGCTTCCATTGCTCGGAATCCGCTGGTCGGTGCAAGGAAGATGCTTGGTAGGGGCCGTGGAGCATACCGGGGAATTGGGCCAGGGCCGCCAGGTGCATGTCTGGAGATTGGGTTAGGGCTATCAGGTGTTTGCCATGACATTTTCAGTGCCTGTGAGATCGAGCGCCGCCCGCGCGGCGCTTCGCGGGGCAAGCCCGCTCCCACATTTGTTGCAACGTGGCCATGCCTGTGGGAGAGGCGTTGCCCGCCCTGGTGCACTGTTTGAGGCAGGTGAGGCGGCAGTAGCGCCAGCCGGGAAACCGCGTCAAGACAACAAGGCTGACAACCATGGCTTGGCAGGTTCGGCACGTTGCAACAAATGTGGGAGCGGGCTTGCCCCGCGAAGCGCCGCGCGGGCGGCGCTCGATCTCACAGGCGCCGGACCTCTCAAGACATGCACCCAGAGGCCCAGAGCAAATCCACAACCAGAATCAACGATCCTTGAACTGCGCCTCGCGCTTGGCAATGAACGCAGCCATCCCCTCTTTCTGGTCTTCGGTAGCAAACGCCGCATGGAACACCCGCCGCTCGAAGCGCACACCTTCGCTGAGGGTGACTTCGAACGCACGGTTGACGCTCTCCTTGACCATCATGCTCACCGGAATCGACTTGCTGGCAATGGTCGCGGCCACCTTCAGCGCCTCTTCCACCAGCTCCGCCTGCGGCACGATACGCGCCACCAGCCCGGCACGCTCCGCTTCCTCAGCCCCCATCAGGCGACCGGTCAGGCAAAGTTCCATGGCCTTGGCCTTGCCCACCGCGCGGGTCAGGCGCTGGGTGCCGCCCATGCCCGGCAGTACGCCAAGGTTGATTTCCGGCTGGCCAAACCTGGCATTGTCCGCCGCCAGGATGAAGTCACACATCATCGCCAACTCGCAGCCGCCGCCCAGGGCAAAACCGGACACCGCGGCAATGATCGGCTTGCGCCGGTTGGCAATGCGGTCGGAATCGCTGAACAGGTCGTCAACGTAGATTTGCGGGTATTGCAGCTCGGCCATTTCCTTGATGTCGGCACCAGCGGCAAAGGCCTTGGCGGAACCGGTCAGCACCACGCAGCCGATGTTCGGATCGCGCTCGAGCTGGTCCAGGGCCTGGTTGATCTCGCCGACGATCTGCGCGTTCAGCGCGTTCAGCGCCTGCGGTCGGTTGAGGGTGATCAGGCCGACCTTGCCGTGGATATCCAACAGGATGGTTTCGAATGCCATGCAGTCTGCTCCTTCAAAGATTGCGCGCAATGACCATGCGCTGAATGTCGCTGGTGCCTTCGTAGATCTGGCAAACCCGAACGTCGCGGTAGATCCGCTCCAGCGGGAAGTCACTCAGATAGCCATAACCGCCCAGGGTCTGCAAGGCATCCGAACAGACCTTTTCGGCCATTTCCGAGGCAAACAGCTTGGCCATCGACGCTTCCACCAGCGCCGGGCGCCCGGCATCGCGCAGCGCGGCAGCGTGCAGCACCATCTGCCGGGCCACGGCAATCTTCGTCGCCATGTCGGCCAGGCGGAAGGCCACCGCCTGGTGCTCGATCAGCGCCTTGCCGAAGCTCTGCCGCTCGTTGGCGTAGTCACGCGCCACTTCGAACGCCGCGCGGGCCATGCCCACCGCCTGCGAGGCGATGCCGATGCGGCCGCCTTCGAGGTTGGCCAGGGCGATCTTGTAGCCCTCGCCTTCGGCGCCCAGGCGGTTGGCCACCGGCACGCGCACATTGTCGAAAACGATCTGGCAGGTGTCGGAGGCGTGCTGGCCGAGCTTGTCCTCGACCCGCGCCACCTGGTAGCCCGGCGAATCGGTGGGCACGATGAAGGCACTGATGCCGCGCTTGCCGGCGTCCGGGTCGGTCACGGCGAACACGATCACCACCCCGGCGTTCTGCCCGGAGGTGATGAACTGCTTGCTGCCATTAAGCACGTAGTGGTCGCCATCCAGACGTGCACGGGTCTTCAGGCTGCTGGCGTCGGAGCCGGCTTGCGGTTCGGTCAGGGCGAAGGCGCCGAGCATCGCACCGCTGGCCAACGGGGTGAGGAACTGCTCCTTCTGCTGCTCGCTGCCAAAACGCAGGATCGGCACACAGCCCACCGAGTTGTGCACGCTCATGATGGTCGAGCAGGCGCCGTCACCGGCGGCGATTTCCTCCAGGGCCATGGCATAGGCCACGTAGCCGGTGTCGCTGCCGCCCCACTGCTCCGGCACCAGCATGCCGAACAAGCCCAGCTCGGCCATCTCGTCGATGGCCTCCTTGGGGAAGCGGTGTTCCTTGTCCCATTGCTCGGCAAACGGCTTCAGGCGCTCCTGGGCAAAGGCGCGTACCGCCTCGGCGATCTGTTGTTGCTCGTCAGTTACCAGCATGGTTCACCTCAGTACAGGCATTCGACAGCCATGGCCGTGGCCTCGCCACCGCCGATGCAGATGGCCGCCACGCCACGGCGCAGGTTGTTCTGGCGCAGGGCCGACAGCAGGGTCACCAGGATGCGCGCGCCGGAAGCGCCGATCGGGTGGCCGAGGGCGCAGGCGCCGCCATGGATATTGACCTTGTCGTGCGGCAGGTCGAGGTGCTTCATGGCCGCCAGGGTGACCACGGCGAAAGCCTCGTTGATCTCGAACAGGTCGACCTCGGCCAGGTTCCAGCCGGTGCGTTTCATCAGTTTGTCGATGGCACCGATCGGCGCGGTCGGGAACAGTGCCGGGGTGTCGGCAAAGGCGGCGTGGCCGTGGATCACCGCCAGCGGCTTGAGGCCGCGCTTGTCGGCTTCGGAGCGGCGCATCAGTACCAGCGCCGCAGCACCGTCGGAAATCGAGCTGGAGTTGGCGGCGGTCACCGTGCCGCCTTCGCGGAAGGCCGGCTTGAGCTGCGGGATCTTGTCCAGGCGCGCCTTGGGCGGTTGTTCGTCATCCTTGATGACGCGCGTCTCCTTGCCCTCGGTAACCTCGACCGGCACGATCTCGGCAGCAAAGCGACCACTCTTGATAGCGTCCTGGGCGCGGGTCAGCGAGGCGATGGCGAACTGGTCCTGGGCTTCGCGGCTGAAGGCATTGGCCTGGGCGCAGTCTTCGGCAAAGGTACCCATCAGGCGGCCCTTGTCGTAGGCGTCTTCCAGGCCGTCCATGAACATGTGGTCGATGATCCTGCCGTGGCCCATGCGGTAACCGCCACGGGCCTTGTCCAGCAGGTACGGCGCATTGGTCATGCTTTCCATGCCACCGGCCACCACCACATCGGCGGTACCGGCCAGCAGCAGGTCATGGGCCATGATCGCCGCCTGCATGCCCGAACCGCACATCTTGTTCAAGGTGGTGCAGGTGGTGTGCTTGTCCAGCCCGGCGCCCAGCGCGGCCTGGCGCGCCGGTGCCTGGCCCTGGCCAGCCGGCAGCACGCAGCCGAACAGCACCTGCTCGACACTGGCAGCATCGATGCCGGCACGCTCCACGGCACCACGGATGGCGGCGCTGCCCAGCTGCGGCGCGGTCAGGCTCTTGAGGTCGCCCTGCAGGCCGCCCATGGGCGTGCGCACGGCGCTGACGATAACGATCGGGTCATTGGCGAGGGTCATGTTCGCTCTCCTTACTTGGCAGCCATGCGCAGTGCGCCGTCGAGGCGGATCACCTCGCCGTTGAGCATGCTGTTCTCGATGATGTGGCGGGCCAGCGCGGCATATTCCTGCGGGCGCCCCAGGCGCGGTGGGAAGGGCACGCCGGCGGCCAGCGAGGCGCGTACTTCCTCGGTCATGCCGGCCATCATCGGCGTTTCGAAGATGCCCGGTGCTATGGTCATCACACGGATGCCGAAGCGCGCCAGTTCGCGGGCGATCGGCAGGGTCAGGCTGGCGATGGCGCCCTTGGAAGCAGCGTAGGCCGCCTGGCCGATCTGGCCGTCATAGGCGGCGATGGAGGCGGTGTTGATGATCACCCCGCGCTCGCCACCCTCATCTGCAGCCCCTTCGGCCATGGCCGCGGCGGCCAGGCGCAGCAGGTTGAAGCTGCCGATCAGGTTGACGTTGATGACCTTGGCAAAGCTGGCAAGGCCATGCGGGCCCTGTTTGCCCAGCACTTTCTCGGCACCGACGATGCCGGCGCAGTTGACCAGCCCGTGCAGGCTGCCAAAGGCGCTGACGGCCGCATCGACCGCCGCCTGGGCGGCCTGCTCGTCGCTGATGTCGGCCACCGCGAAACGGGCGTTTTCGCCCAGTTCGCGGGCCTTGGCTTCAACGGCCTGGGCATTGAGGTCGACCAGCATGACCTTGGCGCCGGCCTCGACCAGCATCTGCGCGGTGGCAGCACCCAGCCCGGAGGCGGCGCCGCTGACGATGAAGTGTTTGTTGGCTATCTGCATGATCGGTTCCTTTCAGGCGCTGGCAGGGGTGGCCTGTTGCGCTTGTTGTTTGGCGACTTCCTGATTGCGCAGGATGAAGCGTTGCAGCTTGCCGCTCGGGGTCTTGGGCAGCTCGCTGACGAATTCGATTTCCCTTGGGTAGGCATGGGCGTACAGGCGCTGGCGCACGTGCTGGCGCAAAGCCTCTTCAAGCTCGGCGCTGCCCTGGTAACCGCTGGCCAACACCACGAAGGCCTTGATCAGCTCGGTACGTTCCGGGTCCGGTTTGCCAATCACCGCCGCTTCGATTACCGCTGGGTGCTCGATCAGTGCGCTCTCGACGTCGAACGGGCCGACCCGGTAGCCGGAGGTGGTGATCACATCGTCGCTGCGGCCGACGAAGCTGATGCTGCCGTCCTGGTTCAGCTCGACGGTGTCGCCGCTGAGGTAGTACTTGCCGACGAAGGCTTTGGTCGGCAAGCCGTGGTAGCCCGCGAACCAGCACAGCGGCGACTGCTCGCGGTCGACCGCGAGGATGCCTGGCTGGCCGGCAGGCAGTTCGTTGCCCTGCTCGTCCAGCACCACGATGCGGTGGCCGGGGATGGCGAAGCCGGCCGAGCCGAGGTGTACCGGGTGCTGCAGGCCATGGTGGTTGCACAGCACCATGCCCAGTTCGGTCTGCCCGTAGTGGTCGTGGATGGTCACGCCCAGTTCGTCGGCGAACCAGCGGATCACTTCCGGGTTGAGCGGTTCGCCGGCACTGCTGACGACCCGCAGGCGGCCCTTGATCGGTGCCGAGAAGTCATTTCCGGCGGCAATCAGCAGGCGGTACGCAGTGGGCGAGCCGGCCAGGTTGGTGATGCCCAGCTTGTCGATCACTCGTGCGCAGCTTTCAACACTGAACGGGCCATCGTAGAAGGTGGTGGCATGGCCCAGCGACAGCGGGCCAGTGACCGCATAATACAGGCCATAGGCCCAGCCCGGGTCGGCCAGGTTCCAGAAGTTGTCCTCGGGGCGCAGGTCGATGGCGTCGCGCATGTAGCCCTGGAACGCGACGATGGCACGCAGCGGCACTTCCAGTGGCTTGGCCGGGCCGGTGGTGCCGGAGGTGAACATCAGCAGGAACGGGTCGTTGCCCGAGCGCATGACCGGCTCGCATTTGTCTGCGGCTTTGTCCAGGCACTGCTGGAAGTCCAGCTCGCCATTGCGGGCATTGACGGTGATGATGGTCGGGCAGGCGTGCACATCGTCCAGCTTGGCGCGGTTGTGGCTGTCGGTAACGACCACCCGGGCGTGGGACTGCTCCAGGCGATGTTCGATGGCCTTGGGGCCGAACGCGGTGAACAGTGGCTGGTACACCGCGCCGAGACGCCAGGTGGCGAGGATGGTGACCAGCAGCTCGGGGGTACGCGGCATCAGGCCGGCAACCCGGTCACCCGCACCCACGCCTTGCGCTTCGAGCACATTGGCGAAACGGGCAGCCAGTGCCTGCAACTGGTCGAAGCTCAAGCGCACGCTGTTGCCCTCGCGGTCTTCCCAGACCAGTGCGGTCTTGCCCTCACCGGCATGGCGGTCGCAACATTCGACACAGGCATTGAGGGCTTCGAGGTTGCCATGTAGCGCCGCCGCAGCAGCCTGGCCATGGTCGAACGCACGAGCGGCCTCGGTGTAATCGCGCATCGTCGGACTCCTGGTTTCTTGTTTTTGGAGTTGAACCATCGGTCCGATGATGTTCGCGCCGCGCTGGCGTCGCGGCAATGGCCTAAGTTGTCAAACTGGATGACCGGTTTGGCCGGTGGCCATCAGCCCGGTGCGCGCTCCAGACTGATCACGTAGTGCCGGGTCAGTTGCTGTTGCAACGCCAGCCGATCGGCCTGCAGTTGCGCATCCAGCGCCTGTACCTGGTTCAGATACTGTGCTTCACCCAGTTCATCGCGCCTTACCGCCAGGGCCGCCCGCTGCTCAGCGGCGAGTTGCTCCAGGTCATTGAACGGCTGGGCAAAGTGCTGTTGCAAAAAGCGCTGCCAGAACGCACGCGTGCACAGATCGGCCGCTAGAGCAACGAGAACGTTCGCCCTTTCCACAGCCGCCTCGGCCGACTGCAGCCGATGCTCGCTCAACCCTACGGCAGCGGCTTTAAGGCGCATTCTGACAGGCTGGAACGGCAACCTGAGCCTGGTGCGCAAGCGTACCCTGTAGCGCATTGCCAACGTCGCCAGTACCGCGGGCTCGGCGAAGCCTTCAAGGTTTTGCCGCTCGGTCTCGACATACTCGTCAAGGCGGTCCAGGCGGTGCAAGGCGCGCCCCAACGCCAGCAACTTCGGGCCTCGGGATTGCGCACCATCGCCTGCCGCGTCGCGCTCGGCATGCAGACGCAGCAGTCGGCTGAACAGGTCGATGGCACCGTTGTCATCCATTACCACATCGTCGGCCGCCAGTTGCGCCTGGCGAGCGAACTCGACGTCTGTCTCCAGCATCGACAGGCATTGCCAGCCCATGCGCAGCAGATAAGTCTTGGGCCAGCTGAAGTCCGCCAAGCCTTGCAAAAGCTCCAGCAGATCGAACAGGCGGGCGTTTTCGTCCCGGGTGCTCAGCCGGTCCCAAAGCTCGCCGCGCCCATGGCTGGCGGAGTCGGAACCGACCCACCAGGCTCGGCCTATCTCTTCCTGCGGCTCTTCCAGGAGCGGCTCCAAGGCATATAGCTTGCCGTAATCAGCCATGCTCAGGCGGTTGCCATCGACCAGGATGCGCTGGCGAAACTCCAGCGGCATGGCCAGCACGCCGTCAGGCACACCCCGCAAGAAGTTGTCACGCAGGTCGGCTCGTTGCAGGAAGCCACACAACTCGAGCCCTCTGGGCCACTCGCTGAGCCCGCAGCGACGCAAATTCAGCTCGATCAGATGAGGCAGGTGATGGAAGCGCATTTCGTACACCCCCAGCGGGCTGTTGTAGCTCAGGTCGAGGTGACTGAGCAGCGGCAACCCGTTCAGTGCTTCGATGGCATGGGCATCCAGGCGAATGCGGTTATGCCCCAGGCGCAACCGGCGTAGGTTGGTCAGGTAGCCAAGCCCGCGCGGGCAGCGCAGCAGCTGGTTGTGGCTCAGGTCCAGCTCCTGCAGGTAGGTGAATGCCCGCAGAAACTCCTCGTTCACCACCCCGATGGTCGTCTCGCTCAGTACCAGGGTGGTTACGTGATAGAAATCGATAGGTGCAGGCATGACCGGCAACGAATCGGTGGGCAGATCATTCAACACCAGGCGCAGCCCCTGGCGCTTGCCGTCACTGTCGACCACCACATGGTCGCCAAGCGCCTGCCAGGCACGCAGCAATCGTTCGGCGAACAGCTGGCGTCGCGCCCGCAAAGTGTCACTCAGCGCAGCCGACACCCAACCATTGAGCACGCGGTTCAACTGCTCAAAATCGTCCTGCAGCGCCAGGAGCGCATCGGCGACCGACACATTCTGCAGCAGCCAGCGGTCAACTTGCGTTTCCAGCGAATCGCCCAGCCCCGGGAAGAATCGCCTCAGGCCGGCCCGCAGTTGTTCCCTGGGTGTGGTGGGCAGTGCCGCGCGCCCGCTGAGCAGGTAACCGACGCGGCCATCGGCAAGGCGCTGCCCAGGGTTGAACCAGCGCTCCGTCGACGCCCAGCCCAGCATGCGGGCTATTTCCTCATGGGTACCCAGGTACGCCATGAGCTTCTCGCGCAGGCGCTCGGCATTGGCGTTCTCGGCCAGGCCCAACCGCCCCAGCAGGTTGCGCGACTTGAGCGCGGCCAGCACGGCCTGGAAAACATCCGAGGACGCAGGTGGCTGCATCGCGAGTTTTCGGCCTCGCCCGTCGTACAGGGCAAAAACCCCTTGCTCACGCACCAGCACCCGCTGGTCGACCACGTCAGCAACCGAACCGATGCGCTTCAGCTCCACGGCATCGGAAACAGCTTTTCTCAATGCCAGGCTGAACGCATCCATGGCCTCGACATTCAGCAATGCCAACACAAGCATTCCCGTTTCATCGCTATACGCGCTCGGCAGATAAAGCCCTGTCATCGCCCTGCTCACCTTCGCCACCGAGCACAATGACCTGGCCTGGATGGCCAACCTGTGCGACAGCTGCCCACTGTTGACGAACTGCTGACGGGCATCGTGACTTGCCCCATCGGCCAGATCGCGCGCATAGGGTTCAGGCAACCCCAGCGCCATCAGCGGCTTGAGCAAAGGTTCCGACGATTCTTGCAGGCGTGTCAGCCGAGCGAACAGCAGGTCGCTTGACCTTGGTCGGTCCGCAAGCACTGCGGCACGCCCTTTTTTACTGCCCGGTCGGGCCTCGCACCAGGCCAGCAGCTGCAAGTCCTGATCGGAGACAGTGTCGCGCTCCAGATCGCGAAAGAATGTGTCGATCCGAGCGTCGGCATCGAATGCCCTGAGGGTTTCCCGCAAGCTGGCGGGCGTTCGCCGGTTTTCCACCAGCAGGCCGCGCAGCTCGTCCTCATCGATGCCGGCCATGCGCAAGATCTGCTGCGCCTGCTGGCTATCGAAAGGTTGATTGCGCGGCCAAAGGGTATCGAGCATTTTCGCAGGGTCGCGCCAGCGCTGCGGCTCATCGTGCATCAGGCGCCAGCCACGTTCGCCATTGTGCAGCACGACCGGACCATACGCCTCTTCGCGACCGGGATGGCGCAGACGCCAGGGACCATCGGGGTCAGGCCGGTGAACCTCGTAGAAGACTCCGTCGGCCTTTATCCAGCGGCGCCCTCCATCGGCATAGGCACCGTCCGCGCCCAAGGTGACCGTTCCAGGTGTCGAGGCAAAGACCGCCAAGTCACCGGCCCACAAGCGCCCCGCCCCATTGGCGAGCCTTACCGGCTCCAGCGCCGCGACGAACGCGCTGCGCACGAAGGTGACGCCCGCCACCGTCGCGGCGGTGCCCGCCAGTATCTCGGCAACGCCCAGCATGTGCTCCAGCGCCTCGTGCTGATGGCCTCGCAACCAGTCCTGCGTGCCCTCGAAAACCTCCGAGAGGGTGTGGGCCACCAGTTGCCCGAGCAGCAAGCCGCCCACCACCGGAATGAACAGGCCAGCGAGGTTGAGCACATCGAGGCCGGCGGCCTTCCACGCCTCATGCCGTTCACGCGACGCGGCTTCATCGGCATCGGCGGTCGGCACCAGCAACAGGCGGCCATCCTGCTTCACCCGGTTTGTCTGCTGTGCAGCCAGCGCCTGGAAAATGTCATGCTGCGGCACGCTGCCATCGAGTTCCAGGTCCGGCTGGTCATCCTCCAGTCGGGCCCGCAGCTTGTGCATGAACCCGGCACGCTGATCCAGGCCGATCAACTGGCTGAACGCCTGGCGATAGGGTTCATGGCGCAGCTCGGCCACCAGCGCGCTATTGATCGAGGCATGGCTGTCGAAGTGTCGCAACGCCTGTACCGGGTCGCTGGGCAGGTAGAGCACGCCGCCCTGCGTTTGCCCATGTGTGTCGCGAAGTTGAATCCACACACCATCCGCCACTGGGCAACCGAGGGCTTCGAGCAGGCCCGGGTGGCCCGTGAGGCTGGCGGATCGCCGATCCGCGGGTTCATCCACCAAGGCGTGCAATGCCTCCTTGACCGGCTCGGTAATCTCGCCTTTGAGCGCGGCAACCTGCACGGCCAGGCGCAGCCCGGAGCGCTTGTCTTCACAGAGGACGCGTTGTGCCGTGGCATCGAATGTGCGGTCCAGTTCCTGCTGGTACAGGCGCCCGGCATCGAGCTTGCGGCACGCCTCGACCAGTTCATCGGTGCCTCGCGAAAGTACCCGTTCCTGCCCCGGCGCGACCAACCCGGTTCCCAGGTAGAAATCGTTGCTGGCGGCAAAGTTGCGCATCAGGCGGAGCAAGCCGTTTTCACGCCGTTGCCCGTAGGTGGGAAATGGCGGCTCAGCGCCGGGCGCGGACGAGAAACGATGGGAAACCTCCAGCCACTCCAACTGCCAGAACGCTACGTCGCCCGGCAGCGGCTCGCGCAACAAACTGGCGAATTGCCGTTCGGCGAACTGCTGCGGCGACGGCAGTGCCAGGGTGATCCCGCGCAACCGGGCCTGGGTGGCATGATGGGCTTCCAGGCTTTCGCGCAAGGTGCGTATCTGGCTTTGCGTGGCCTGTTTGAGCCAGGCAGGCAACCGATCACCGATAAAACCGTCGTGCAAGTGGCTGGAAAACGCAGAGGCGGGCTGTGGTGCGTGTGGTTCGCGGGTCATGGCAGGTCCCTGGATGGCTGTCGAAAGCCACGCATGGTGTGCAACCTGCCGGCGCTTGCGCAGAGGGAAGCCCTGCGGTAGAAGCTGGGCGGCACACTGCGTGCCGCCCGTGAAGCGCCGTCACTTTGCCTCTGGCACCATGAACGCTTCGCGCGTAAGGCGCTGGGCAAGGCTGGCCAGGGCCTGCTCGCGCTCGTCGCGCAGAGCGTTGCTCAGGTTCCAGTACTCGTCACTGGTCAAGGCCTCCCTTTGCTCGTCCAGTGTTTCCAGCCGCAGGGAGAATTGCGTTTCCAGGCTTTCGAAGTCGTCCGCATGCTCTGCCCGCAGTACCGGCAACCAGAAATCACGCTCGCTTATGAACACGATCCGTTGCTCGCCCGCCTCAACCTCAAGCACTTCCTTGAAGGCCTCCTCCAGTTGCAGCGGCGACACGTTGGCCAGCCTGCCAAACTGCATGTGGCGAGGTTGGCCCAACAGGTCCAGGCGCTGGGCCAAGCCGCTGAGGTAGGCAAGATTGACCTCCACCTCCTCTTCATCATGGTTCCCGCGGCTCCAGCGTCCATCCTGGTAGCGGGCGTCGATTTCTCGCCGGGCGATTTTCTCCACCCAGTGCACGCGAAACAGCCGCTTGGCCAGCTGCAGGCGTGCCGAGCGGGTCGAGATCGGGTCGCCGCCGCGGGTGGCCTGCTCGACATGCATGCGCACCTCAAGGCGGCTGAACACGGTGGAAACGCTGTCCACACAGGTGGTGGGCTCCGCTGCCAGGTCAAACAGCGCCATGCGCGTGGCGGTATCGGCATGGGCGGCATCCAGCATTGCTCATACCCTGAACCCGAGTTCGGCCGGCGCCTTGCTGAATTCGGCCGTGCTCGTCAGTTGCCTGAGCAGCTCGAAGAAAGCCAGGCTGCCGGGCTCGGCATTCAGCGCATCCCATTTCCCTTGCTGCTCCTGCCGCGCCGCTGGGTCCAGGGTCTGCAGCCATTGTTCCCGGGCCGGGGCGTGCCGTTGCGGGCGGGGCGTGGCCAGCAGGCGTTCGGCGGCATAAAGGCGATCGAGATCCTGCACTGGCAGTGCATTGCCCTCCAGGTGCATGGCACGGCGCAACTGCAACGGGGCCTGAAACAAGGCTGCCGGCAACTCGGCTATCTGGTTGTTGCGAAGGTCGGCGAACACCAACAGGCCACACCACTCCAGGCCCCGGGGCAGCGCCGTCATCTGCACGCGGTTCAAACGCAGGATCCGCAGGCTGGGCAACCGCTCGAACTGTAGCCTGATATCGCCGAGCGGGTTGTCACTCAGGTCCAGCGAACGCAAGAGCGCCAGGCCAGTCAGCACATTGGCCTGCGGCTCCGAGATACGAATACGGTTGCGCGGCATCAGCAACTGGCGCAAGGCGGTCAACCGCTCCAGCCCCGCAGGTAGCGCACGCAAGGCGTTGTCGCTCATGTCCAGGCACAGCAGATCGGGGAAGCAGGCGAGGAACCCCGACGGGATGGCATCCAGACCGAGCGCCGACAGGGTCAATTCCGACACGTGCGAGAAGTCCGTCCCGATCGGCAATACAGGCAGGCTGCCCACCGGTACGGCGACGATGCTCAGGCTGAGCACCGCATCGTTGCCGATAGCCCCGACGGCGCGGTCGCTGCGCATCTGCCAGGCACGCCGCAACGAATCTGCGACGCGTCGGCGTGCGCGGCTGGCGCTGCCCGCCACCTCTGCAACCCAGGCCAGCAAGCTGTCATCCAGGCGGCGGTATTCCTGCTCGACACGCAGCAGGTTCTCGAACAGGCCCCCGCGCATGTCCAACAGGCTCTGGACATAGCGATCGACGCCGACATCCCCGATACCGGGGTACAAGGCGCGCACCCGCTGCCGCACCACACGCTCCGGCGAGCCGATGCACGACTGGCAGCCACCCAGTGGATAGCCCGCTCGGCCATCGGCCAAACGCTGCATGGGCGATGCCATGGGCCTTGCCTCCCGCCAGCCGAGCAGGCGCAGCAGGGCCTGCCGGTCACCGGGTAGCCAGGCCTGCATCTGCTCACGGATTCTGGTCGGCGCATCGGTGCCATTCCAACCCTGTCGCACCCGGTATTCCACGGGCAGGCAAGCGGCCAGCACCTCGAACAGCCCCTCGGGGGCAGCGACCTCGCGCTCATCCGGCAAGCCTCTGTCGTTGTAGAGCTGGAAGCGCCCTTCCCGCCTGACCAGCACCACGTCCTGCTCAAGGTCGGTCTCGGCGAACAGCCGTTCCATCGCCGCCCCAGCATACGGGTCACGACGCAACACCAGGTTGAACCCGGCAGCGCCGGGGCCATGCCGACGCAGCAGGGCAAAGGCCAGCGCCACCACTTCCGGCCGGTAACTGCCTTGCAGGTACAACGCTTCGCGCATGCGGGTCAGGCGCGCCAGTTGCAGGGCCACCCGCGCCTGCTCAGCCAATGCCAGCGGCAGACGGGACTCTGCCTGCATGCGTAAGCGCACAGCCTCGGTGGCCTGCTCCAGCACATCGAGGGCATAGGCTTCTGGCAGCGTCGGGAAGTCGCGCTGGATCAAGCCCAGCAGCGGGTCGTCAGCCAGGTAAAGCCTGGAGAAATGCTCGAGCATCGCCTCACGCAACTCGATTGCCGCGTCACCGATCGACAGCGCCTGTTCTTCGACGGTTTCATCCTGCAGCTGCAGCCTTTCGATGCACCATTGCCACAAGTCGGAATCGGTATCGGCCTCCCCCGCTTCCAGCCGGCTGAAAAAGGCTTGCGCGCGCGCGTCCACGGCAAAGCGCTGCAAGGTATCGCGCAGCTGCACTGGCATCGCTCGCCGCTCCACCAGCAGGCCACGCAGGTAGGCCTCGTCGACATCCGCGACTTTCAGCACCTGCTCCACCCGCACAGCGTCCATCGCGGCCGCAGCCGGCCAGAGCCGCCCGAGCAACAGCGCGGCGCCCTGCCATTCCAGTGGCCGCTCATAAGCCAGCCGCCAGCCACGCGCAGAGCAGCGTTCCAGCACCGGCCCGAACGCTGCCTCACCATCGGCATGCAGCAAGCGCCAGACGCCATTGGCGGTTTGCCTTACCCGATACAAGGCTCCATTCAACCGCCACCAATGGCGCTCACCCTCGGCTAGCAAGCCGTTGTCGAGCTCCGTCAGCTGTACTGGTGGTGTAATGTCCTGGTAAGGCGCCAGCTCATTGCGCCAAAGCCGTTGCCGGCCATCCTCGGTGATAATCGGCTCCAAGGTTTCGACGAATGCGCTGCGGGCCAGATGGACACCGACAACCACCGCACCGGTGGTTGCCACGCTGAAGGCCACCTGAAGCATATGCGTCAAGGCCTCATGCTGATGGCCCAACTGCCAGTCACGCACGCCCTCGAAAGTTTCGGTCAACAGTTGCCTGGCAAGGTCCGCCAGCAGCAAAGCCCCGATGACCGGCACGAACAGGCCCGCCAGGTTGAGCAATACCAGGCCGGCGCCTTTGAGCTCGTCCAGGCGCTGCTCCGAAGCCGCGTCATCGGCCTGGGCGGTGGGCACCGCAAGGAAACGTGCATCGGCCTTGATTCGCTGAATGTGCCAGGCGGCCATCGACGCAAAACCGTCCCCCGCTTCCAACACCCTGCGGGGTTCCAGGTCAGGTTGTGCATCCTGCAAGCGGGTGGCCAGGGCCTGCTCACAAGTGGCGCGATCACCCAAGGCAATGCGCCGCACGAATGCCTGCCGATAGTCCTGGTTGCCCATCGCCGTGGCCAGGACGCGGTTCGCCTCATCCCAGTTGGTGAACGCGCGCAGGGGTTGCGCCTGATCGTCAGGGGTGTACAGGATCACTCTTTTCAAGCGCCCAGGTACCCCGAAGGGAAACGTGGACTGGTGGCGGGACTGCTCGATCAATTCAACCGCCAGCGCGCCATCCACCCGGCAGCCAAGGACCTGAAGCGCACCGATCTCCAGCTGCAGCGGCCCCTTGATCACGGCGTGTTCATCCTTGCACGCGACACGCAGCAGCAGCAGGTCTTGCGGATCCAGCTGCTGCTTGATGGCCGCGATCTCGACCGCCACGGCCAGTTCCAGGCGCCGGTCGGTGGTCAGGGCTTTTTCATAGTCAGGGGTCAATACCTGCGCCAGGTGCCGCTGGTAGGCGCTGCCGACATCCACCTGGCGGCACAGGCTGACAATCCGGTCGATGTCTTCGCTTACCACCTGCTCGTCCTGGTGGGCTCCCGGGAGGGTCAAGGCGGTGCCGAGGAAGAAGGACTCGTTGGCCTTGAAGTTCTGCAACAGCTTTTGCAAGGCCGGCATGCGCACGAAGTACGGTTGATAATCAGGGATCAAGCCGGTTCTCACATCCAGCCGTGCGCGTGTTTCGCGCCACACCAGCTTGTCCAGGTCAACCTGCAGCTTCAGCTGGCTGTCCTGACGCAAGGCAGGCTCGAACAGTTGCTTGGCAAACCGGTCCAGAGGCTGCAGGCGGTCGGCGAACCCTGCCATCTGCCGCTGACTCGCAAGATAGGCATTGAAACGCAGTTGCAGCCTGGCAAGCTGCTTGGGCTTGGCCGCCTTCAACCAGGCGGGCAAGCTTTGAGCGATGAAGTCTTCGGCGGGGTGAAGCAACTTGGGATGCAAGGCAGGTTGAGACATCGTCGATTTCCTGGTCAGTGATCGACTCGTCACGATGCTTGCCAGCGGCGGCGGCCGGCAGCGGGAAGGCGTGGTTCCCTAGCCGCCACTGCCGCGCTTGAGGATCAGCGCACGGTAATGCCCGGGGTTGCAGCCGAACCACTTGCGAAACGCCTTGTAGAACGAACTGCTGTCGGCAAAACCCAGGCGTTCGGCGATTTCGCTCATGGCTGCGTCTTCCTGGCTCAGCCAGGCAATCGCCAGCTCACGCCGCACACTGTCCTTCAACCCCTGGTAATTCTGCCCCTCTTCAGCCAGCCGCCGGCGCAGGGTAGAGGGCGACAGGCACAACTGCCGTGCCAGGCTGTCGCCATCGGGCCACTGCCCCGGGTCCAGGCTCAGCAAGTCGGTGCGAATGCGCCGCCCCAGGCTGGCCGGGTCACGGTACTTGACCAGGATATTGCCCGGTGCCTCGGCCAGAAAGCGCTGCAGTTCCTCCTCACTGCGCCGCAGCGGCAGCTCGAGGCATTCAGCAGAGATGATCATGCGCGTGCGCGGGCGCTCGAACTGCAGGTTTTCCGAAAACATCACCCGGTAGTCATCGCAGAACGGCGGTTCGGCACAGCGCAGATCGATGGCCAGGATCGGGATACGTCGCCCGGCCAGCCAGCAGGTCACACCGTGCACGATCATCCAGAAGGTGAAATAGGTGAAAGCGCGGCGCGGGGTGTCACGCGGTTCATTGATGACGATTTCGGCCAGGCCCTGCTGGCGCACCAGGCTTGGCTGCAGGTCTTCAAGCATCAGTGACAGGAACGCCAGCGCGGTTTCCAGGCCAGCGCCCAGGGTCGGCTGGCCCATGCTGGCACGACACATGAACGCCAGGCTGCCGCTGCGCAGACCGCGCGGGTCCATGGCGAAGAACTCATCGTTGCAGCGCCGCGCCAGCAGGCGCCAGAGCCGGGCATAGGACTCGGCACTGACTCGTGCCGCTGGCAGGTGCAGCTGTTCGACGGCGATACCCGCCCGGGCCAGCAAGCCGATATCGGGCTCGCCAGCGGGGCAGGTCTGCAACAGCGCTTCGCGCACCAGCTGCATGGAAATGGTGTCTTTCTCGCTCATCGACGGTCCTGTCGGCTCAATGCCGGCCATCTTAGGCCGCCCCGTTGAAAACAGCCATCACAGCCCTGCCGCCAGGCCGAGGAACGCCTGGATCAGGCGCAGCTCACGGCGGCGCTCCAGGCAGCCGATCAGGTGCTGGTTGACCAGGCCGTCACCGGCCAGCGGCCGTGCCACTACCCGCGGGTCATTGGCCACTTCGGTGGACGACACCACGCCAATGCCCAGCTCCGAGGCCACCGCTTCGGTCACCGCCTCGCGGCTATCCAGCTCCAGCAGCACCCGAGGTTGCACGGCGGCCTTGCTGCAGGCCTTGTCGAAGGTGCGCCGGGTGGTGGAGCTGGGCTCGCGCAACACCATGATCTGCTGGTGCAGCTCGGCCAGCGGCAAATCACCTTCGCCGCTGGCCCAGGCATGCCCCGCCGGCAGCAAGGCGCACAACCGCGACTCGCACAGGTTCTGCAGATGCAGGCCTTTGCGCGGCTCGATCTCGGTCAGCACGGCCACGTCGGCATGCTCGCTGAGCAATGCCGCCAAAGTTTCCTGGGCATTGCCCAAGCGCAGGTTGACGGTAATGCCCGGGTAGCGCTCGCGCAGCAGCGCCAGCATCGGCATGACCCGGTGCGGGCCATCGGCCGCCACCTCCAGGCGCCCGGTCAGCAATTGGCGATTAGCCTCGAGCATGGCCTGCGCCTCTTCGGCCAGCCCGAACATGGCGCGGGTGATGGCTGCCAGGCGGGTGCCCTCTTCGGTCAACTCAACCCGCCGCGCGGTACGCCGCAGCAAGGTGATCTGGTAGTGCTCCTCCAGCGCCTTCACGTGCCCGGTCACTGCCGGCTGGCTGATGAACAGGCGTGCGGCGGCACGGGTGAAGCTGCCCTCACGGGCCACGGCATCGAAGGCACGCAACTGGAACAGGTTCATATTTATCGGCCTTACTTATAGCTCGGATAACAACAAACAATTTGATTGATGACAGCGCCAATTGCAACCTAGGCCCCGTAGTTTCAGCCCACCGCTTGTGAGGAATAACGGAATGAGCAACGCCCCGATTCTGCTGACCCCCGGTCCCCTGACCACATCAATCCGCACCCGCCAAGCCATGCTGGTGGACTGGGGCTCCTGGGACCGCGACTTCAACCAACTGACTGCCAGTGTCTGCGAGCAACTGCTGGCCATCATCGACGGCAGCGCCAGCCACCACTGCGTGCCCCTGCAAGGCAGCGGCACCTTCGCCGTGGAAGCGGCCATCGGCACCCTGGTGCCGCGTGACGGCAAGGTCCTGGTGCTGATCAATGGCGCCTATGGCCAGCGCCTGGCGAAGATCTGCAAAGTGCTGGGCCGTGCCTACAGCACCTTCGAAACCGCCGAAGACCAGCCGACCACCGCCGCCGACGTCGACCGCCTGCTGGCCGCCGACCCGGCCATCACCCATGTCGCGCTGATCCACTGCGAAACCAGCACCGGTATCCTCAACCCGCTGCCCGAGATCGCCCAAGTGGTCAAAGGCCACGGCAAGCGCCTGATCATCGACGCCATGAGCTCGTTCGGCGCACTGCCGATCGATGCCCGCGCCATCCCCTTCGAGGCGCTGATCGCCGCCTCCGGCAAATGCCTGGAAGGGGTACCTGGCATGGGCTTCGTGTTTGCCGAGAAAACCGCCCTGGCCGCTGCCGAAGGCAACGCCCACTCGCTGGCCATGGACCTGCACGACCAGCACACCTACATGGCCAAGACCGGCCAATGGCGCTTCACCCCGCCGACCCACGTGGTCGCTGCCCTGCACGAAGCGCTGCAGCAATACAACGAGGAGGGAGGCCTGCCGGCACGCCACCGGCGCTATGCCGACAACTGCAAGACCCTGCTCGACGGCATGGCCGCCATCGGCCTGCGCAGCTTCCTGCCCGCCGAGATCCAGGCGCCGATCATCGTCACCTTCCACGCACCGAACGATCCCCGCTACCAGTTCAAGGACTTCTACGAGCGGGTCAAGGCCAAGGGCTTCATCCTCTACCCGGGCAAGCTGACCCAGGTGGAAACCTTCCGTGTCGGCTGCATCGGCGTTGTCGGAGCGGATGGCATGCAGGCCGCCGTGAATGCCGTGGCCGAGGTGCTGCGGGAAATGGAAGTGCTGGACATCTGACCCTTTGCCCACCCAATTTCAGGAACAAGCGCACATGAACTACAGCAACCCTACCCAGCTGCAAGCCGCCATCCTCGACTGGGCCGGCACCGTGGTCGACTTCGGCTCCTTCGCCCCGACCCAGATCTTTGTCGAAGCCTTTGCCGAATTCGATGTGCAGGTGTCCATCGAAGAAGCCCGTGGCCCGATGGGCATGGGCAAGTGGGACCACATCCGCACCCTGTGCGATGTGCCGGAAATTGCCGAGCGCTACCGCAAGGTGTTCGGCCGTACCCCGACCGACGATGATGTCACCGCCATCTACAACCGCTTCATGCCGCTGCAGATCGAGAAGATCGCCGTGCACTCGGCGCTGATCCCCGGCGCCCTGGACACTCTCACCGGGCTGCGCCAGGACGGCCTGAAGATCGGCTCTTGTTCGGGCTACCCGAAGGTGGTGATGGACAAGGTGGTGGAGCTGGCTGCGCAGAACGGCTACGTGGCCGACCATGTGGTGGCCACCGACGAAACCCCGAACGGCCGCCCATGGCCGGCCCAGGCCCTGGCCAACGTGATCGCGCTGGGTATCGACGACGTGGCGGCGTGCGTGAAGGTCGACGATACCGTGCCGGGCATTCTCGAAGGCCGCCGTGCCGGCATGTGGACCGTGGCCCTGGTGTGCTCGGGCAATGCCCTGGGGCTGACCTGGGAAGGCTACCGCGCGCTGAGCGCCGAGAAGCTGGAAAGCGAGCGCCAGCGCATCCACGCCCTGTTCGCTGGCTCCCGCCCGCACTACCTGATCGACACCATCAACGAACTGCCCGAAGTGATCGCCGACATCAACCGGCGCCTGGCCAAGGGTGAGATGCCGCAAACATCCTGACCCGGCCATGGGGGCCGCGTTGCGGCCCATCGCCGGCAAGCCAGCTCCCACAGGTCCAGCGACAATCTTGAGAACAACGCTGTACCTGTGGGAGCTGGCTTGCCGGCGATGGGCTGCAAAGCAGCCCCAGCAAGGCCCGCCCCTACTCCGGCAACTGCACCCGGGGTTTGGTTGCCGCGAAGATCGCCCAGCTCGACACGAACAGCGCCGCGATCAACGGCCCGATCACGAAGCCGTTGAGCCCGAACACCGCCAGCCCGCCCAGCGTCGACACCAAAATCAGGTAGTCCGGCATGCGCGTGTCCTTGCCCACCAGGATCGGCCGCAACAAGTTGTCCACCAGACCGATCACCAGCACACCGAACGCGGTCAGTATCACCCCCGACAAAATCGCACCGGTCAGCAGGAAATACGCCGCCACCGGTGCCCACACGATCCCCGCCCCCACCGCCGGCAACAGCGACAGAAACGCCATCAGCACCGCCCATACCAGCGCACTCGGGATATCCAGCACCCAGAAAATGAAACCGCCCAGCGCCCCCTGGGTAATGGCCACCAGCACGTTGCCTTTTACCGTCGCCCGCACCACACGGTTGAACTTCAGTTGCAAACGGCGCTTCTGGTGTTCGGGCAACGGCACTGCCAGACGCACCTGGCGGGCGACCTCCGCGCCTTCGCGCAGGAAGAAGAACAACAGGTACATCATGATGCCGAAGCTGATCACGAACTCGAACGTGCCCTGCCCAAAGTTGAACGCCTGGCTGGCCAGCACCTGGCTGCCCTGGGTGGCCCATTTGGTGATCTTGTCACGTAGCCCGTCGAGGTTGCCCATGCCCATGCTGTCCAGGCCCTGCTGGGCAAACGCCGGAAGCATGTCCTTGCCGCGCTCGACATAGCCGGCAATATCCAGCTCCCCATGCTCGATGCGCTGGTACAGGGCGGCTCCCTCCTGCACCAGCAGCGCGCTGGTGATGATCACCGGCAGGATCGCCACCAGCAGGCACACCAGCAAGGTGGCCGCCGCAGCCAGGTTGCGCCTTCGGCCGAAACGCAGCAGCAGGTGGCGCTGCAGCGGGGCGAACAGGATGCCGAGTATCACCGCCCAGAAGATCGCACCGTAGTACGGCAGCAGGATCCAGATGAAGGCAATGGTCACCAGCGCCAGCAGTACTGCCAGGGCTTTGTTCTGCAGGGCGGTCTGGTTCATCGCGGGTCCTCGCATGGCTTATGCGTTATTAGTGCACCGCGCCTTGGCAAAAGTGCCGCCATTTCCTTGATGCAAATCAATACGCGCCGTATCTGCCAGCCCTAGCATCCGCGCCTTTTGCTCCGGTGCGCACATGACCCCTATCGCCAAGCCCGAACTGCTGGCCCCCGCCGGCACCCTCAAGACCATGCGCTACGCCTTCGCCTATGGCGCCGACGCGGTCTACGCCGGCCAGCCACGCTACAGCTTGCGGGTGCGCAACAACGAGTTCGACCATGCCAACCTGGCCCTGGGCATCCAGGAGGCGCATGCCTTGGGCAAACGCTTCTACGTGGTGGTCAACATTGCCCCGCACAATGCCAAGCTCAAGACCTTCCTCAAGGACCTGGCGCCGGTGATCGAGATGGCACCGGACGCGCTGATCATGTCCGACCCAGGCCTGATCATGCTGGTACGCCAGCACTTTCCGCAAATGCCGGTGCACCTGTCGGTGCAGGCCAACACGGTCAACTGGGCCAGCGTGCAATTCTGGCAGCAACTGGGCCTGAGCCGGGTAATCCTGTCGCGCGAACTGTCGCTCGAAGAGATCGAGGAAATCCGCCAGCAGGTGCCGGGCATGGAGCTGGAGGTGTTTGTCCACGGTGCCCTGTGCATGGCCTACTCCGGCCGTTGCCTGCTGTCGGGCTACCTCAACAAGCGCGATGCCAACCAGGGCACCTGCACCAACGCCTGCCGCTGGAAGTACGACGCCACACCTGCCACCGAGAACGCCACCGGCGACATCGTGCGCGAAGTGCAGCCGACCCTGGGCCTGGGTGCACCGACCGAGCAGGTATTCCTGCTGCAGGAAAGCAACCGCCCCGGCACCGAAATGCCGGCGTTCGAAGACGAGCACGGCACCTACATCATGAATGCCAAGGACCTGCGCGCCATCCAGCACGTCGGGCGCCTGGCCGCCATGGGCGTGCACTCGCTGAAGATCGAAGGCCGTACCAAATCGCACTTCTACTGCGCCCGCGCCGTGCAGTCGTACCGCCAGGCGATCGACGACGCGGTGGCCGGGCGACCATTCGACCGCTCGCTGATGGACAACCTCGAATCCTTGGCCCAACGCGGTTACACCGAAGGCTTCTTGCGCCGCCATGTGCACGACGAATACCAGAACTACCAGCGCGGTAACTCGGTGTCCGAGCGCCAGCAGTTCGTTGGCGAGCTGACCGGGGCACGCGTCGACGGCCTGGCCGAGGTCAAGGTGAAGAATCGCTTCGCCGTGGGCGACCACCTGGAACTGATGACCCCGCGCGGCAACTACCACTTCGATCTCGAGCACATGAGCAACGGCCAGCAGCAACCGCTTCAGGTCGCCCCAGGCGATGGCCACACCATCTACCTTCCTGTTCCCGAGCAGGTGCCGTTGGCATATGGCCTGCTGATGCGTGACCTGCCAGCTTGAGCAAGGTGGCTAGAGCTCGATCCTGGTAACGGCACCAAGCCGTCGGTCGCCCAACTCTTTACGAATCTGCTGACGGAAACCGGCAAAACGTTCCACGTCAAAACGATAAACAGTGCCGGTGTTCCACACGACGATGTCACGCTGGGTCTCGCTCCAGAATCCGAAGTCGCGCATCTCCACGGTGCCATTGAAGCGAAACGAGTAGACCGCCAGATGGATCTGGCCCTCCTCGTCCTTCTGGCAGGGTGTGATCAGAAAGGATGAGGCGACGTCGTTCTGCCAACCCGACTGCAGGAACTTGCTGGCGTGTGCACTGATTCGCAGTTCCTGCATGGATGCGCGCGCCAGTTGGGCCAACAGCGTCGGTGTGCTGCCTGTGCCGATGGGCTCGAGCCTGATATCGAAATCGTCATGGTCCCTGATGACCTGGGGCGGTAACTCCAGGGCGGCCGTCCTTACGCAGCCATGTTTCTCCAGGCGATTGCGGAAGCGGTCGAACCAGCTTTTCCATAGTTCGTCCCGGTCGAGAAAGCGGCTTGCGAACTCATCGGCATGGTCCAGCAACGTTTGCACGTCCAGGCGTTCCTCTTCGGACAGGTTTGGTCCGATGCCGATCAGATTGGTCTTGGAGTACAACAGGCAGTCCAGTGGTAGGGTCATGATCAAGCAGGCTCTCAGATAGGTGTGCCGCACGTTAGCCAGCGTGATGACAGGCCGGCATCCGGAACCAGTACCTGGCAGGTAGACTGGCTGCCTGGCAACGCTGGTGAAGGGCAACAGGCCGCGCTGCGCCTGAAGGCCGCTTGCGCTATGCTGCTGGCCAACCGCTGGATACCGGACCGCCCCTGGGGCCGCAACGACACCGGGCGCGAGCAAGCCACAGGCCTGGTCGCCGGTATCCGCCCACGTTTTTGAAGGAGTGTTTCATGATGCTGCGTAAACACCTGCTGCCCCTGGGCCTGCTGGCCATCACCGGCCTGGCCCAGGCTGCCGAGACCATCGACGTCTACCGCGACCCCAACTGTGGCTGCTGCAAGGCCTGGATCAGCCACCTGCGCGACAACGGCTTCACCGTCAACGACCATGTCGAGCCGAACATGAGCGAGGTGAAGCAACGCCTGGGCGTGGCGCCACGCCTGGCGTCGTGCCATACCGGGGTGATCGACGGCAAGTTCGTCGAAGGCCATGTTCCGGCCGAGCAGGTGCGCCTGCTGGCCAAGCGCAACGACCTCAAGGGCCTGGCCGTGCCGGGCATGCCCATGGGCTCGCCCGGCATGGAAATGGGTGACCACAAGGATGCCTACCAGGTCATCGGCGTGACCCAGGACGGCAAGGACACCGTGGTCGCCAACTACTGATGCTCAGCCTGTGGGCGCTGTTCCTCAGCGCCTTCGGCGCCGCCACCCTGCTACCGCTGCAATCGGAGGCCGTGCTGGTCGGCCTTTTGCTGCGCCAGCCCGAGGCCTGGGCCACCCTGCTGCTGGTGGCGACCCTGGGCAATGTGCTGGGCTCGGTGGTCAACTGGGTGCTGGGGCGGGCCATCGAGCACCTGCGTGACAAGCACTGGTTCCCGTTCAACCCTGCTCAACTGGAGCGTGCGCAACAGCGCTACCAGCGCTGGGGGCAATGGTCGCTGCTGCTCAGCTGGATGCCTGTGATCGGCGACCCGCTTACACTGATCGCCGGCATCATGCGTGAGCCGTTCTGGCGCTTCCTGCTGCTGGTGACCCTGGCCAAGGCCGGCCGCTATGGGGTGCTGGCGATGATTACCCTGGGCTGGTTTCACGCCTGGTAACACCTTTCACGTTCCGCGTGGTCCACTGACTGCTACAGTCGCCCCTTCCTACATGGCCCTACACGGAGTGCTTCCATGCTGCGCGCAACCGCCCTGGCCCTGGCCTGCCTCGCCAGCAGTTCGGCCATCGCCGCCGAATCGCCCACCTACGGTCCTCAGTTGGAAGGCTTCAGCTACCCGCATCCGCTCAAGCATTTCGACTTCAAGTCCCAGGGTCAGGTCCTGCAGATGGGCTACATGGACGTGCCCGCCCAGGGCCAGGCCAACGGTCACAGCGTGGTGCTGATGCATGGCAAGAACTTCTGCGCCGCCACTTGGGAAACCACCATCGACGCCCTGAGCAAGGCTGGCTACCGGGTCATCGCCCCCGACCAGGTCGGCTTCTGCAGCTCCAGCAAGCCAGCCTACTACCAGTACAGCTTCCAGCAACTGGCGAGCAATACCCATGCCTTGCTCGAACAGCTGGGCGTGAAGCAAAGCACCGTGCTCGGCCACTCCACCGGCGGCATGCTCGCCACCCGCTATGCGCTGATGTACCCGCAGCAGGTGGAGCGCCTGGCGATGGTCAACCCCATCGGGCTGGAAGACTGGAAAGCCCTGGGCGTGCCCTACCGCACGGTGGACCAGTGGTATGCGCGCGAGCTCAAGCTGGATGCCGAAGGCGTGCGCGAGTATGAGCGCAAGACCTACTACGCCGGGCGCTGGAAGCCGGAGTACGAGCGCTGGGTGCAGATGCTGGTGGGCCTGAACAAGGGGCCGGGGCATGAAGCAGTGGCGTGGAACTCGGCGCTGATCTACGACATGATCTTCACCCAGCCGGTGTACCACGAGTTCAAGGACCTGCAGATGCCCACCCTGCTACTGATCGGTGACCAGGACACCACGGCCATCGGCAGTGATATCGCGCCGCCGGAGGTGAAAGCGAAGCTGGGCAAGTATGCAGTGCTGGGGCCGCAGGTGGCCAAGCTGATCCCCAAGGGTGAGCTGATTACCTTTGAAGGCATGGGGCATGCGCCGCAGATCGAGGAGCCGGTGCGGTTCAACCGTACGCTGGTCGAGTGGTTAGGGCGCTAGATCTAATTTGGGGGCCGCTTTGCGGCCCATCGCCGGCAAGCCAGCTCCCACCTTGACCGCATCAACCTCAAGCTTTGTTCAACACCTGTAGAAGCTGCCCAGCTCTTGAGCGTAGCGCGGTCGAGGTGGGAGCTGGCTTGCCGGCGATGGGCTGCGCAGCAGCCCCTTTGGCCCGTCACATCTTCCAGACCTGCTCCTCGGTCCAGCCCAGCTCGGCAAAATCCGCCGCCCGCAACACCGCCTCCTCCTCGCAGAAAAACTCATCCAGCTGCGGCGGCCTCACTGCCGTATCACTGAGCATCGCATGCACCTGCCCACGATGATGTATCTGGTGCTCGAACAGGTGCGCCAACAACCGCAGCCGTTGCTCGCGCTGTACCCGCTCGGGGCGCACGATGCTCACATAGCGCGCCAGCTCACCATCGCGCAGGCCCCGGCAATAGGCGATCAGCCGGTGATCGGCCTGGGCCTGTTCGGCGTGCAGGTCGGTGCAGGTGGCAAACGGCTGTTCGGGGTCGAAGAAGCGCTCGCCGTCGGCGTCGGGCTGCTCGCCACGCTGCTCGCACTCGAGCATGTGCAGGTAGAACCAGTCCACCGTCAGCAGGTGGTTGAGGGTGGCCTTGATCGACGGGAAAAAACTGCAGCGGGGGGCGACGAATTCGTCCTGGGTCAGTTGCAGGCAGGCCTTGTACAGACGGTGGTTGGCCCAGCCATTGTTGTAGGCCTGGGTCAGCAGATGATGCGACAGCGGCTCCATGGTTCGGCTCCTTTTCAGGCGAAGCGTTGCAGTTGCATCTCCCGTAGCCGGCTCAGGGTCCGTTGGTACGGGAACGCCAGATACCCTTGAGTGTAGAGGGCATCCAGCGGCACCTGTGCCTCCAGGTACAACGCCACCCGGCGGTCGTAGCATTCGTCGACCAGGGCTATGAAGCGGCGCACCGCGTCGTCCTTGGGCGACAGCGCCGGCAGCTCGCGGTCGCCCGCTGCCACCCGCGCCGCAGCATCCTCGGTGCCCCGGGCAATACGCCCGGCCCGCTGTTCACCCCCCAGCGCCGGAATGCCCGACACCAGGATGGCCGGGAACCGGTCGCACAGGGCCATGAACTCCATGGCCGCCAGCGGCTGTTCGCACAGGTCGGTGAAACGGCACCAGATGGCCTGCGCGCTGCGCCGCACCACCTGCACCTGCCGGGAGCCGATCGCCAAGGGCTGATCGTGGCCTTCGTCGCCGGGGCTGAGCTGGCGGAACACCTCGCCCAGCTGGCTGGCCTGCCCCGCTTGCGCCACCCAGTAACGCTGGCGCTCGGTGCCGGGGTGCAGGCGGTGGTCCTGCTCGCCGGCTACCGGCAGCACCTGCATGTGCCGCTGGATGGCGGCGATGGCCGGCAGGAACCGCTCGCGGTTGAAGCCGTCGCGGTACAGCTGCTCGGGTGGCTGGTTAGAGGTGGCGACAATCACCACGCCTTGGTCGAACAGTACCTGGAACAGGCGGCCGAGGATGATCGCGTCACCGATGTCGTTGACGAACAGCTCGTCGAAGCACAGCACGCGAATCTGCCCGGCCAGTTCCCCGGCCAGCGCCAGCAGCGGGTCGGCGGTGCCGTTTAGCTGGAACAGGCGCTGGTGGACCCAGGCCATGAAGTGATGGAAGTGCTGGCGCCGGCTGGGTACCCGCAGGCAGCGGTGGAACTGGTCCATCAGCCAGGTCTTGCCCCGGCCGACCGGGCCCCAGAGGTAGATACCCTGGGTGGGGCGGCCCTGTTCGACGGCCTGGAAACAGGCCTGCAAGGCTTCGACGGCGCGGGCCTGGGCGGGGTCGGCGACATAGCCCTGGGTGGTCAGGGCCTGCTGGTAGAGGGAATGGGGATCGATAGCCATGCGGCATTATCTGCACCGGCCTCATCGCCGGCAAGCCAGCTCCCACAGGGATAGCGCATGGCTTGGGGCCAATGCGGTCGAGGTGGGAGCTGGCTTGCCGGCGATGAGGCCGGTGCAAATGACTTTGGCTCAGCTATCTCCCAATCCAACTTTCAGCAGCGCGCCGTCCTTGTCATCGGTCAGCACATACAGGTAGCCATCCGGCCCCACCCGCACATCGCGGATACGCGCCTTCAGCTCACCCAGCAAACGCTCTTCATGCACCACCTTGTCGCCATCCAGTTGCAGGCGGATCAGCTCCTGGGTGGCCAGCGCGCCAATGAACAGATTGTGGTCCCAGGCCTTGAACCTAGGGCTGTCGTAGAACGCCATGCCGCTGATACCCGGCGACTTCTCCCATACATGGTGCGGGTCGACCATACCCTGTACATGCTTGCCCTTGGCCTCGGGGATCGGCAGCAGCGAGTAGTTGATGCCGTGGGTCGCAATCGGCCAGCCATAGTTCTTGCCGGGTTCGGGAATGTTGATCTCGTCGCCGCCGCGCGGGCCATGCTCGTGGGTCCACAGCTTGCCGGTCCAGGGGTTGAGTGCGGCGCCTTGCTGATTGCGGTGGCCGAACGACCAGATCTCCGGCCGCACATTGTCCTTGCCGACGAAGGGGTTGTCCCTGGGCACTTCGCCGTCCGGCAAGATACGCACGATCTTGCCTTGCAGCTTGTCCAGGTCCTGGGCAGTCGGGCGCTGGTTGTTTTCACCGAGGGCGATGAACAGGTAGCCGTCGCGGTCGAACACCAGACGCGAGCCAAAGTGGTTGCCCTCCGACAGTTTGGGCTGCTGGCGGAAGATGACGTTGAAGTTTTCCAGCCGGGCGCGGTCCTGGGACAACTGGCCACGGCCGACCGCCGTACCGGCCTTGCCGTCACTGCCCTCTTCGGCGTAGGACAGGTAGACGGTGCGGTCCTTGGCGAACTCCGGCGACAGCACCACATCCAGCAAGCCGCCCTGGCCCTCGGCCCAGACCTTGGGCACACCGCTGATCGGCGGGCCGACCTTGCCTTCGGCATTGACCACCCGCAAGTTGCCGGCACGCTCGGTGACCAGCATGTCCTTGCCGCCCGGCAGGAACGCCAGGGCCCAGGGATTGCGCAGGCCGTCGGCCAGGGTGCTGACGGTCAAGGTGCCTTCTTCACTGCGAAACTGCTGTTCGGCCGCCGCCTGCGCCAAAAGGGGCAGGACTGCGGCGGCGGTCAGGGTTACAAGCCAGGGTGCTCGAAGCATGCAGGATTCCTTTCGTAGGGCGCTCATGGCGCGCGCGGGTTGTCGCGGGGTGGTCGGCTGGGCTCCAGGTTCGGGGTTTGTTGCTGGCGGCGCAGGTTGTCGCCATTGCCGATGCCGCGGTTGTCCAGGGTGGGCGTGCGCTGGTACGGGTCGGTGGACGGGCCGCGCACGGGAGGCGTGGCCGGCATGCTGCCCTGTCGGCTGTTGGGGTTGGCGCGCTGGATCGGGCTGTTGTAGGGGTTGTTGCCGGCGGCGAGTTGCAAGGGCGGCTCGGGGGCCGCTTGCGCGGGCAGGCACAGCACCAGGCCGAGGGCCAGGATGGGCAAGGTCGGGGTCATGCTTCACCTCCTGTACGAAAATGCCGCGCCTGGTGGGTTTGATAGCCTAAGGCGCGAAGGGTTCGCGGCAAAAGTGTGAATGCGGGTGGAGATGATTCCTGATGTTTCAGTATGGGCCTTGGGGGCTGCTGCGCAGCCCTTTCGCGACACAAGGCCGCTCCCACACCGCCCCTACGGACGCCGAATTACTGGCCCTTGTCCACCTTGTGCCGCGCCGCATACAGGCACAGCATTTCCATCGCCAGGGTCGCCCCGGCCAGCGCGGTGATGTCGGCATGGTCATAGGCTGGCGCCACCTCCACCAGGTCCATGCCCACCAGGTTGATGCCGCGCAGCCCGCCAAGGATCTCCAGCGCCTGCACCGTGCTCAGCCCACCGCACACCGGCGTGCCGGTACCGGGCGCATACGCCGGGTCGAGGCAGTCGATATCGAAAGTAAGGTAAACCGGCCGCTCGCCCACCCGCTGGCGAATCGCCGCGATCACCGCCCCGGTGCCCTGCCGGTGCACCTGGCGGGCGTCGAGGATGGCAAAGCCCTGGCTGTCGTCATTGGTGGTGCGCAGGCCGATCTGCACCGAGCTGGCCGGGTCCACCAGGCCTTCGCGGGCGGCATGCCAGAACATGGTGCCGTGGTCGATGCGCTTGCCTTCCTCGTCCGGCCAGGTGTCGCTGTGCGCATCGAAGTGGATCAGCGCCAGCGGGCCATGGCGACGGGCATGGGCCTTGAGCAGCGGGTAGCTGATGAAGTGGTCGCCACCCAGGGTGAGCATGGCGCAGCCTGCTTCCAGAATATGCGTGGCATGGGCCTCGATGCTGTCCGGTACCGACTGCGGGGTGCCGCTGTCGAAGGCGCAATCGCCATAGTCGATCACCGCCAGGTGGTCGAACGGGTCGAACGCCCATGGCCAGTGCCGGGCCCAGGCCTGCTGCACCGAGGCGGCGCGGATCGCCCGCGGGCCGAAGCGCGCACCGGGGCGGTTGCTGGTGGCAGTATCGAACGGCACACCACTGACCACCACATCGACACCACGCAGGTCGCGGCTGTAGCGGCGGCGAGAGAAACTGGTAATACCGGCGTAGGTACTTTCCGCAGCGGTGCCATACAGGCTGTCGCGGGTCATGGCCTGGTCGTTGTTTACGGCTTGCTCCACGGTCGAGCTCCTTTGTCGTTATCGGTTACTGGCGGCTGCGGAACGCGGTCCACAGGCGGTTGCGCTGGCGCAGGTCGGCCAGGGCCATGCTGCGGTCGGCATACAGGCGCTGGCGCACCGCGGCCGACGGGTAGATGTCCGGGTCGTTGCGCACTGCTTCGTCCACCAGCGGCGTGGCCGCCTGGTTGGCGTTGGCGAAGAACAGCGTGTTGGTCAGCGCGGCGACCGACTCGGGCTTGAGCATGAAGGCGATGAACGCCCGCGCGGCCTCGGGGTGCGGGGCGTCCTTGGGAATGACCAGGTTGTCCTGCCACACCAGCGTGCCTTCGCGGGGGATGCGGTAGATCAGCTCGAACGGTTTGCCTGCGCGACGCGCCTGGTCGGCGGCCATCGCCGCATCGCCGTTGTAGGTCAGCGCCAGGCACACGCTACCGTTGGCCAGGTCGCTGATCTGCCGGCCATTGGCGACGTAGCTGATCGACGGCTGCAGCTGGCTCAGCAGGTTCTGCGCGGCGGCCAGGTCGTCCTTGTCCTGGCTGTAAGGGTCCTTGCCCAGGTAGTTCAGGGCCACGCCGATCACCTCCTGGGGCGAGTCGGGCATGGCGATGCCGCAGTCCTTCAGCCGGCTGGCGTACTCGGGCTTGAACAGCAGGTCGAGGCTGTCCAGCGGTACATCACCCAGGCGCTGGCGCACCGCTTCCACATTCACCCCCAGGCCCAGGGTGCCCCAGGTGTAGGGCACGGCATGGCGGTTGCCGGGGTCGGCCTCTGCGAGCTTGGCCAGCAGGTCCTTGTCGAGGTTGGCATAGCCGGGCATGGCCTGGGGATCGAACGGCTGCAGGGCATTTGCCTTGAGCGCCCGGGCCAGTACGGTTGACGACGGCACCACCACGTCGTAGCCGCTACCACCGGTCAGCAGCTTGGTTTCCAGCACTTCGGTGGTGTCGAAGGTGTCATAGCGCACCTTGTAGCCGGTTTCCCGCTCGAAGCGCTGGAGGGTTTGCGGGGCGACATAGTCGGCCCAGCTGTAGAGGTTGACGACCTTTTCTTCGGCCTGCAGCGGCAAGGCCAGGACCAGGGACAGCAGGCACAACGATCGACGCATGGCGAACACCTCGGCAAATGGGTGGATGCCGCGAGCATGCCAGCCGGGTTACATTGCAGGAATGGCAAGTTTGCAAAGCTGACATTCATCAGGAGCAATGTAATGCTCGGACAAGTGCACGACCCCGACCTGCATCTACTGCGGCTGTTCGTCACTGTAGTCGAGGCCGGTGGCTTCAGCGCCGCGCAAGGCGTGCTGGGCCTGAGCCAGCCCACCATCAGCCAGCGCATGGCGCAGCTGGAAGCGCGGCTGGGCTACCGCCTGTGCAGCCGCGGCAAAGGTGGCTTTCACCTGACGGAAAAGGGCGCGTTGTTGCTGGACGCCGCCCGTGGGCTATTGCTGAACATCGAACAGTTTCGCCAGCAGGCCAATGGCGTTGCCGGGCGGCTGCTGGGGACCGTGCGCATAGGCATGGCGGAGAACCAGGACAAGGCGGTGAGCCTGAAGCTGGCGGCGGCCATTGCGGCGTTTCGCAGGCGCGAGGAGGCGGTGCAGCTGGAACTGATCAGTGCGCCACCGGCAGAGCTGGAGCGCTTGTTGCTGGAGCAGCGGCTGGATTACGCCATCAGCTACTTTTCCGGCAACCAGGCAGCCTTCGACTACCAGCCGCTGTTCCAGGAGCGGCAACGGCTGTATTGCGGCAAGGGCCATGTGCTGTTCGGTGAGGCTGGTGTTGGCCGGGAGCGGTTGCTGGCGATGGACCAGGTGCGCCATCCGTACCGGTTTCTCAAGGGCGGTGAGCCGTTCCAGAGCCAGCGCAGCATGGCGGTGGCGGAGCAGATCGAGAGCGTGCTGACGTTCATTCTGTCGGGGCGGCATATTGGCTATCTGCCGTGCCATTGCGCGCAGGGGTGGGAGACTCAGGGGATGTTGTGGGCGCTGGACCCTGGGCTGGACTTTGTGGTGCCGTTTACCCTGGCCAGGCACCGGGCGCAGGCGGTTGGCGAGGCACAGCAGGCGTTTGCGCAGGATTTGCTGGCGGCGTTTGCCTGACCTGGCCTCTTCGCGGGCTTGCCCGCTCCCACAGGGGCCTCACAATGCCTGAGGGCGGCGCCGTGCCTGTGGGAGCGGGTTTACCCGCGAAGAGGCCGGGACAGACAACACCCATCAGTAAGCCATGCTCCAGGTCAGGGTGTAGGTACGTCCGCGCCCCTGGTAGTCATACAGGTACGCCGGCCCGTAGGTCGGCGAGTAGAACAGCGTCGCACGCTGCCCCCAGACCGTGCTGTATTGCTTGTCCAGCAGGTTCTGGATGCCGGCGCTGAAGGTGCCGAAGCCGGTATCCTGGCTGCCCAGCAGGTCGAAGGTGGTGTAGCCGTCGATCTCGTGGTCGGCATCGTCCTTCAGGCTGAAGGCATGGTTGGCCTGTAGCCGCGCACTGCGGCCATCGCCCTTCCAGCCGACGAACGCGGTAGCCTTGGACAACGAGGCATAGCGGGCATCGCGCTTGATCCAGCCGCCATCGACATCCTCCTCCTCGGAGCGGGTCAGGTGCAGGGTGCCACCGGCTTCCCAGCCTGTCTGGAAGTGTCGGGTCAGAGCGCCCTCAAAACCGAAGTCACGGCTTTTCTGGTCTTCCACATTGATGGTCAGCGTCTGCGAATCGACGTTGATGATCTTGTCCGACCAGATGTAGTACAGCGCCGCCTGGGCATCCCAGTCCAGGTCGGCATAGCGCCAGCCCAGCTCCACCTGGCGGCTCTTGATGCCGGCCAGCGGGTTGTCGGCCACGCTCAACCCGGGCTTGCCGTAGTACTTGGCCGGGTCGGGCAGGTCGAAGCCTTCGCCGTAGTTGGTCCATACCTGGTGGCCATTCTTGAAGTCGTAGATGGCACCGACGTTGAACAGGTTGACCTGGTAATCGTTGCTGCCACCCGGCACACCCTTGAAGTCGCTGACGTCCACATCCATCTGCTGGCGCCGGGCGCCGCCGGACAAGGTCAGGTTCTCGGTGGCATGCCAGTCCAGCTGCGCATACACCGACACGCCATCGACCCGGTAGCTGGGGTAGCGTGCGGCCTTGCTTTCCTTTTCCAGCTCCAGGCCACCCGACTCGGACGACGTCTGGGCGTTGAAGGTGGTCTGCTCGGCGTTGAAGCGCTCGCGGTCCAGGTCCACGCCGTAGGTCAGCTTCAGCGCGTCCCACTGCTTGGCGAACAGGCCCTTGAGGCTGGTGACTTCGAAGTTTTGCTGCGAGGCGGCGAAGTACACCCCGCGCGAGCCGGTGGGCGTGGCGCGGTTGTAGTACGGGAACGGGTAGAAGTTGTCGTCTTCCTTGCGGTACGAGGCCTGCAGGTAGAAGTCCTGCCCCAGCACGTCGGTGTGGTGGTAGTTGGCGTTCAGCAGCAGGCGCCGGGTGCGCGGCTCCAGGTCCGACGAGTAGCCACTGCGCAGCTCGGCGTCTTCCAGGTCGGATGGGGCGTTGTAGTTCAGGTTAGGGAAGTAGATGCCGGTGCTGCCGTGGTTGCCCGAGTCATAGTACTGGGCCAGCAGGTCGAGGCTCTGCTGGTCGTTCAGTTGCATCCCCAAGGTGCCGAGCACGTCGATGGTGCGGTTGTATTGCAGGTCGGTCTGGGTGTTGTCGATGAAGATCTGGTCGCCGGCGCCGTCGTAAAAGGCTTCGTTCTGCTCTCCGGAAACCCCCAGGCGGGCGTTGAACCGTTCGTTGCCGCCACTGATCGACTGGGCGAAGCGGGTGGCCAGGTCGTCGCTGTTGTTGAAGCCGCTGCTGGCACCGAGCTGGGTCTCGAAACGCGCCGGGCCGGGTTCGCCCTTCTTGGTCACGATGTTGATGATGCCGCCGGTGGCGCCACCACCGTAGATGGCACTGGCGCCAGACAGCACTTCGACGCGCTCGACGTTGAACGGCGAAATGCTGTCGAACTGGCGTGACAGGCCGCGCGAGCTGTTCTGGCTGACCCCGTCGATCATCACCAGCACATTGCGCCCGCGCATGTTCTGGCCGTAGTTGGTACGGCCTTCCGGCGCCAGGTCGAGGCCTGGCACCAGCTTGCCGATGGCTTCCTTCAGGCTGACGCCGCTGTCGATCTGCTCGCGCAACTGCTGCTGGTCGACCACCCACACGGTGCCGGGGATTTCACTGATCGCGGTGCTGGTGCGCGAGGCCACGCTGACCTCGATCGGCTTGAGATTGACCGTCTGCGGCGCAGCGTCGGCCTTGCGCAGGGTCACCGTGCGGGCATCGCTGAAGTGCCAATCCATACCACTTCCGGCCAGCAACTGCTGCAGCGCCTGCTCGATGCTGTAGCTGCCCTGCAAGGCCGGGCTGGCCTGGCCGGCGACGTCGCCGGTGGTGTACAGCAGGTGCAGGCCGGCCTGGTCGGCGAACGTCGTCAGGGCGTGGTCCAGCGGCTGGGCCGGCAGGTCGAGCTGGACCTGGCGGGCCTGAGTCTGGGCCTGTTCGGTGGCGGTCGAGGCAAACGCCTGCAGCGGGCCGACCAGCATGGCCAGGGCACTGCAGGACATCAGGGCATGGTGAAGCGGACCGCGGCGGCGGTGCAAGGGCTTGAGCATCAGAGGCACGAATGAGCTTCCTGACAAGTCGTAAATGAGAATTGGTTGCTGATCAGTCCCACTACGACGATCTGGCTTGCAGGAACTTGCAGTGCCAAATGGAAAATATTTTTATTTCTGTGCCGGCCTCTTCGCAGCACAAGGCTGCTCCTACAGGGATCGCAGTTCGCTGTAGGAGCAGCCTTGTGCTGCGAAGAGGCCGGCACAGGCGAATCAATGAACCACGGCCAACCACGGCAGGTAGGTCACCTTCAGCCCATAACGCTGCTCAAGGGTCCGCAACAGGGCCTCCGGCTCATCGAGGTCGAACACCCCGCTGACCTGCATCGCCGCCAGCTTGCTATCGGACAACACGATCCGCCCATGCCGATAACGCTCAAGCTCCGCCAGCACCTGCCCCAGCGGCTTGCCGTTGAAGATCAGCTTGCCGCGCTGCCAGGCCATCTGCGTGCCGGCATCGGCCGCTACTGCCAGTTCATGTTCGCCAACCTTGGCTTCGCCATGGGCCAATACCACGCGGCCATCGCGACGCACGCTGAAGGTGGCCGCACTCCCCTGCACCCGCTCACCGGCCGCATCGACCACAAAGGGCCGTGAATCATCGGTGGTCTCGAACAAGGCCTCACCAGATTCCAGCACCACCCGCCGCTCACGGTCGCTGAACACCACGCTCACGGCTGTGGCACTGTTCAGCGTCACCCGCGTGCCATCTGCCAAAGTAATCACCTGTCGCTCACCTACCCCGGTGTGGTAATCCGCCAGCAGCATTGGCGCCTTCTGCCAACCCGCCACACCAACGGCCAACACCAGTGCAGCAGCCACCCCCGCCTGTTTGAGCCAGTTGCGGCAATGGCGCAGGGCCTGGCCGATGTATTTCGCCACCATGCTTTCGGAAACCCCCAGGCGCTGCGCGATCTGTGCCTGGGTCAGGCCGTCCACGCGGTTGAGCAACAGCGCCTGGCGGGCATTGTCGGACAGCTGCAGCAGCGCCTGGTCGAGGATCTGCAAGCGCTCCCGGGCCAGCAAGGCCGCTTCCGGGGCCGGCGCCGGGCAGGCGACCTCACCTGCCCGCTCGCTGTCGTCGTGGCTGGCGGCAATGCGCTGCTCGCGGCGCAAGGCATCGATCGCCAGGTTGCCGGCCACGCGGAAGATGAAACTGCGCGCGTGCAGCACCGGCACCGCCTGCTGGTCGATGTTCACCAGCTTAAGGTAGGTTTCCTGCGCGACATCGGCAGCGCGCTGACGGTCGCTCATGCGCCGTGTCAGGAACTGAAGCAGGTCGTCGTAGTGCTCCTGGAAGCTTGCCAGCAGGCCCGGCGCGGGAGAAGTCAGCATGGGTTCGGGAACGGCCAGTAGGAGAAGTTATCGGGCGTTAATGAGAAACAGTATCTTTCATCTGGGCGGAGACTTTCAACGCCGACGCGTATTTGCCACACTGCCCATTCGCCCACTCTGGCAAGGTCGCACCCTATGGCTGCCCGTCTGCACCGCTACGCCCGCCTGTTCCTGGTCCTGCTGCTGGCCTGCGGCCTGGGGGCCTGTGCGCTGTTCCAGGCACGCGACCCGGTCAATATCAGCGTGATCGGTATCGAGCCGCTGCCCGGGCAGGAGCTGGAACTGCGCATGGCGGTGAAGATGCGGGTACAGAACCCCAACGAGGCGCCGATCGACTACAACGGCATCGCCCTGAACCTGGAAGTGAACGGCCAGCCGCTGGCTGCCGGGGTCAGCGACCAGCAGGGGCACATCGGCCGTTATGGCGAAGCGGTGATAGTGGTACCGGTGAGCATCACGGCGTTTTCCTTCCTGCGCCAGGCCTATGGGCTGGGCCGGGTGGACTCGTTGCAGGGCCTGCCCTATGTGCTGCGCGGCAAGCTGGCCGGCGGGCTGCTGGGGACCGTGCGCTTTACCGACGAGGGCAAGCTGGACCTGCCCAAGGGCGCCTACTGGTAGGCGCCTGGCGGGGTATGATCAGCGGCTGGCGCTGGCTGCGGCCATCAGCTTGTTGACTTCGCTGCGCACCATGTTGGCGTATTCGGGCGGCGACATGCCATCCAGCTCGGCGCGCACCCACTCGGCCCATTTGCCTTTGCGCCGTGGTTTCTCGGCGATCAACCGTGCCGCTTCGCCCTTGGCCTTGCCCAGGTTGTTCTGCCACAGCTCGAACAGCCGGGCCTTCTCTGCCTCGATCTGCGCCCGTTCCTCGAAGCTCATGTTGGCCAGATTGAAACTCATGAAGGTACCTGCAGGTTTGAAAATGGCCGCTATCTTACACCCAGGTACTGCAACAGCCCAAAGCCGCCGCAACTTTCCCGACGCGCCGGCATCCATTGTTCAAGCCACACCATCGACGAGGACGAGTTCATGGCCAGGAAAAACGCCCCGCTGACCGACAGCGATCAGATCAAGGACCAGGTATTCAGCGAACTGCAGGCGCTGATTGAAGAGTCGGAAAAACTGCTGAACGACAGCGCCGCCCTGGTGGGTGACGAGGCGGAAACCCTGCGCGCGCAGGTAAGCCTCAAGCTACGCCAGGCGCGCAATGCCGCCGACAAGGTACGCAGCAAGGCGCAACCGGTGATGGACGCTACCCAGGACTATATCGGTGGCCACCCGTGGCAGACCGTGGCCATTTCCGCTGGCCTCGGGCTGGTAGTCGGCCTGCTGCTGGGCCGCCGTCACTGACGCCTGGGCCGCCTGGTGCGAATCAGGCGGCCTGCGCCATCGGTATACCGCTGTGGAAGCGCAGCTCCTGGTCCGGTGACTGGATCAGCTCCACCTCTGCTGCGCGCACCAGTTCCACCCGGCGGGCAATGTCTGCCTCTTCGCCATAGTTGTGCGCCAGTTTCAGATAACCCTGGTAATGGCGCGCTTCGCTCTTCAGCAGGCCGTGGTAGAAGCGGCCCAGTTCCTCGTCCAGATGCGGTACCAGCGCGGCAAAGCGCTCGCAGCTGCGCGCCTCGATGAACGCCCCCACCACCAGCGTATCCACCAGCTTGACCGGCTCGTGGGCGCGCACCAGCCGCCGCAGCCCCGACGCATATCGCCCCGCCGACACAGGGCGCAGCGGCACGCCACGACGCTTCATCAGGCGCAGCACCTGCTCGTGGTGCACCAGCTCCTCGCGGGCCAGGCGCGACATCATGTTGATCAGGTCGAGGTGGGTGTTGTACTTGGCGATCAGGCTCAGGGCGGTGCTGGCAGCCTTGAATTCGCAGTTCTTGTGGTCGATCAGCAGGGTTTCCTGGTCGGCGAGCGCCGCTTCGATCCAGGCGTCTGGTGTCGGGCAACCAAGAAAGGCGTCGATTTCGGGGATCAGGGACATGAGCGTGCAACCACAAAGAACTGGCAGGGCCGGCGATTATACCGGCGGCGGCGGGCGGCGCCAGTGACTATGCTTGATGTACATCAAGCGCCAGCGGGGGAAGCGCCGACTATAGTCAGGCATTGGTCGCCACCTTTGAAGGGAGTTAACGCCCATGCAAGCCGTCCGCAGCATCCTCGTCGTCCTCGACCCCGAGCACGCCCACAGCCGGGCACTGACCCGGGCCAAGCTGATCGCCGGCGTCACCGGCGCCCGCCTGCACCTGCTGATGTGCGACAAAAGGCATGACCACAGCGCGCTGCTGAGCCTGCTGAGCAGCCAGCTGCATGATGACGGGTACGACAGCGTCACCCATGAGGAGGCCTGGCGCGACAACCTGCACGACACCATCATCTACGTGCAGCAGGCCGAGGGCTGCGAGCTGGTGATCAAGGAACACCGCCCGGACAACCCGCTGAAAAAGGCCCTGCTCACCCCCAGCGACTGGAAGCTGCTGCGCCAATGCCCGTGTGCCGTGCTGATGGTCAAGAGCGAGCGGCCGTGGACCGGCGGCAAGATCCTGGCCGCGGTGGACGTGGGCAACCAGGACGAGGACCACCGCCGCCTGCACGCCAGCATCATCGACCATGGCTATGCCATTGCCGGGCTGGCCAAAGGCGAGCTTCACGTCATCAGCGCCCATCCCTCGCCGATGCTGTCAGCGTCGGACCCGGTGTACCAGCTGAGCGATACCATCGAAAAGCGCTACCGCGAGGCGTGCAAGGCGTTCCAGGCAGAGTACGACATCAGCGAAGACCGCTTGCATGTGGCCGAAGGGCCGGCGGATGTGCTGATTCCGCATACCGAGAAGAAGCTCGATGCCGTGGTAACGGTGATCGGCACGGTGTGCCGCACGGGGATTTCCGGGGCGTTGATTGGTAATACCGCGGAGGTGGTGCTGGATTCGCTGGAGGGGGATGTGCTGGTGCTCAAGAGCGAGGAGGCAATTGCCCATCTGGCGGAACTGGCCCGCGGCTGAGGTTAATCTGTCAGGGCCCCATCGCCGGCAAGCCAGCTCCCACATCGACAGTACCTGTGGGAGATTGCCCAGCCCTTTTGATCTGCGCTGTAGGGCAGAAAACAAATATCGCTCGTTTGAAGCGTCCTTTGTAGGAGCAGCCTTGTGCTGCGAAGAGGCCGGTACTGACAAAGCCTGTCTATGGCTTGTACCGGCCTCTTCGCAGCACAAGGCTGCTCCTACAGAGCCTCGCTGAACCAATGAGTCATGTGCAGTACCTGTGGGAGCTGGCTTGCCGGCGATGGGCTGCGCAGCAGCCCCATTCGACACCAAACGCTAGGCCAACGCTTCCTGCACCTTCGGGTCCAGCCCCTCCCCTGCATTGGCCTCGGCCCATTCCGCCAGTTGCCGGCGCATCGCAGGCGTCCAGAAGCTCTGCAGATGCTGCCGTATCCCTTGCACCGCCAGCGCCCGGTCTGGCTCGCTGTCGAAGTAATGGGCAATCTGGTTGGCCATCTTGACCAGATTCTCACTGCTCATCGGCGCACCTCGGTTTTCTCGGCAATACGACGCTCCTTCAACAACCGCCGCTGCTCGTCACTGAAGTCCTGGTAGCGCTTCTGCCACTGCGACGGCTGGAACACTTTCACCACCTCCACCGCCGTCACCTTGTACTCAGGGCAGTTGGTGGCCCAGTCGGAGTTGTCGGTGGTAATCACGTTGGCCCCCGACTCTGGGAAGTGGAAGGTGGTGTACACCACACCCGGCGCCACCCGCGTGCTGACCTTGGCCCGCAGCACCGTCTGCCCGGCGCGGCTGCCGATGCCGACCCAGTCGCCATCCTGGATGCCACGGCTTTCGGCGTCGGTCGGGTGGATTTCCAGGCGGTCGGCGTCATGCCAGGCGACGTTGCCGGTACGCCGGGTCTGGGCGCCGACGTTGTACTGGCTGAGAATGCGCCCGGTGGTCAGCAGCAGCGGGTAGCGGTTGTTGACCTTCTCCTCGGTGGGCACGTAGCCGGTGAGCATGAAGCGCCCCTTACCACGTACGAACTGGTCGATGTGCATGGTCGGCGTGCCATCCGGCGCTGCGTCGTTGCACGGCCACTGCAGGCTGCCGTGGCGGTCGATCTCGGCGTAGCTGACGCGGTGGAAGGTAGGCGTAAGGCGGGCGATCTCGTCCATGATCTCGGACGGGTGACGGTAGCTCATCGGGTAGCCCAAGGCATTGGCCAGGGCTATGGTCGCCTCCCAGTCGGCCTTCCCGGCCAGCGGCTCCATGACCTTGCGCACCCGCGAAATACGCCGCTCGGCATTGGTGAAGGTACCGTCCTTCTCCAGGAACGAGCTGCCCGGCAGGAACACATGGGCGAACTTGGCTGTTTCGTTGAGGAAGATGTCCTGCACCACCACGCACTCCATGGCCAGCAGGGCCGCAGTGACGTGCTGGGTGTTGGGGTCGCTCTGGGCAATGTCCTCGCCCTGGCAGTAAAGGGCCTTGAAACTGCCGTCCAGCGCAGCCTCGAACATGTTGGGGATGCGCAGGCCCGGGTCAGGCTGCAGGGTCACGCCCCAGGCCTGCTCGAACTCGGCGCGCACAACTTCGTTGGAAATGTGCCGGTAGCCGGGCAGTTCGTGGGGGAACGAGCCCATGTCGCACGAGCCTTGCACGTTGTTCTGCCCGCGCAGCGGGTTCACCCCTACCCCTTCACGGCCGATGTTGCCGGTGGCCATGGCCAGGTTGGCGATGCCCATCACCGCGGTGCTGCCCTGGCTGTGCTCGGTCACACCCAGGCCGTAGTAGATCGCCGCGTTGCCGCCGGTGGCGTACAGCCGGGCGGCGGCGCGGATCTGCTCGGCAGGCACGCCGCAGACCGGGCCAAGCACTTCGGGGGCGTTTTCCGCCAGGCTGACGAAGTCGCGCCAGCGGGCGAAATCTTCGGTTTCGCAGCGGGCATCGATGAAGCGCTGGGCCAGCAGGCCTTCGGTGACGATCACGTGGGCCAGGGCGTTGAGCATGGCCACGTTGGTACCGGGGCGCAGTTGCAGGTGCAGCTCGGCGCGGGCGTGCGGCGAGTCGACCAGGTCGATGCGCCGTGGGTCGATCACGATCAGCCGCGCGCCCTGGCGCAGGCGGCGCTTGAGCTGCGAGCCGAATACCGGGTGGGCGTCGGTGGGGTTGGCGCCGATCACCAGCACCACGTCGGCCTGCATCACCGAGTCGAAGCTTTGTGTACCGGCCGACTCACCCAGGGTCTGCTTCAGGCCATAGCCGGTGGGCGAATGGCATACCCGCGCGCAGGTGTCGACGTTGTTGTTGCCGAACGCCGTGCGCACCAGTTTCTGCACCAGATAGGCTTCTTCGTTGGTGCAGCGGCTGGAGGTGATACCGCCGATGGAATCGCGACCGTACTTCAGCTGGATGCGGCGGAACTCGCTGGCGGCGTAGGTCACCGCCTCGTCCCAGCTGACTTCCTGCCATGGGTCTTCCAGGCGCTTGCGGATCATTGGCTTGGTGATGCGGTCCGGGTGGGTGGCGTAACCCCAGGCGAAGCGGCCCTTGACGCAGGCGTGGCCGTGGTTGGCGCCGCCGTTCTTGTCCGGGACCATGCGCACCAGCTGGTCGCCCTTCATTTCGGCGCGGAACGAGCAGCCGACGCCGCAATAGGCGCAGGTGGTGATGACCGCACGCTCGGGCTGGCCCAACTGTACCAGGCTCTTTTCGGTCAGGGTCGCGGTCGGGCAGGCCTGCACGCAGGCGCCGCAAGACACGCACTCGGAGGCGAGGAAGTTTTCACCACCCGCCGCCGCCACCCGCGATTCGAAACCGCGCCCGGTGATGGTCAGGGCGAAGGTGCCCTGGATGTCCTCGCAGGCACGCACGCAGCGGCTGCAGACGATGCACTTGCTCGGCTCGTAGTCGAAATACGGGTTGGATACATCCTTTTTCTCGGCCAGGTGGTTGGCGCCGTCGTAGCCATAGCGCACCTCGCGCAGGCCCACCTGGCCGGCCACGGTCTGCAGCTCGCAGTTGCCGTTGGCCGAACAGGTCAGGCAGTCCAGCGGGTGGTCGGAGATGTACAGCTCCATCACATTGCGGCGCAGGCCGGCCAGGCGCGGGGTTTCGGTGTGCACCACCATGCCTTCGCTGACCGGGGTGGTGCAGGAGGCCGGGTAACCGCGCATGCCTTCGATTTCCACCATGCACATGCGGCACGAGCCAAAGGCTTCGAGGCTGTCGGTGGCACACAGTTTGGGGATGCTGGTGCCGAGCATGGCCGCGGCACGCATCACCGAAGTACCGGCGGGCACAGTGATGGCGCGGCCATCGATGCTCAGGCTGACCTGTACCTCGCTGTCACGGGCCGGGGTGCCGAGGTCGCTGCTTTTATCAGAAGCGGGGTCGAAGAAATTGATCACTGCGCGGCCTCCGTGTGGGTCAGCCCGAAATCGGCGGGGAAGTACTTCAGCGCGCTGGCCACCGGATAGGCGGTCATGCCGCCCATGGCGCACAGCGAGCCGTATTGCATGGTGTCGCACAGGTCGCGCAGCAACAGGGCCTGGTCATGCCGTTCGGTCATGTCGCTGGTGGCGATCAGCCGGTCGACCACTTCCATGCCCCGGGTCGAGCCGATGCGGCACGGGGTGCATTTGCCACAGGACTCCTCGGCGCAGAACTGCAAGGCGAAGCGCGCCATGCTGGCCATGTTCAGGGTGTCGTCGGCCACTACCACACCACCATGGCCGAGCATCGCGCCCATGGCGGCAAAGGCTTCGTAGTCCAGCGGCGTATCGAAGTGGCTGGGCGGTACCCAGGCACCGAGCGGGCCACCAACCTGCGCGGCCTTCAACGGCCGGCCGCTGGCCGTGCCGCCGCCATAGCCTTCCACCAGCTCGCGCAAGGTCAGGCCAAAGGCGCGTTCCACCAGGCCGCCCTGACGGATGTTGCCGGCCAGCTGGAACGGCATGGTGCCCAGCGAGCGGCCCATGCCGAAGTCGCGATAGAACGCCGCGCCCTTGGCCATGATGACGGGTACCGAGGCCAGGGTGAGTACGTTGTGCACCAGCGTCGGCAGGCCGAACAGGCCCTGCAGCGCGGGTAGCGGAGGCTTGGCGCGAACGATGCCGCGCTTGCCTTCGATGGATTCGAGCAGCGCGGTTTCTTCGCCGCAGATATAGGCGCCGGCGCCGACCCGCACTTCCAGGTCGAAGGCCTGGCCGCTGCCGGCCACGTCGCTGCCGAGATAGCCGGCGTCACGGGCGATGGCGAAGGCCTGGTCAAGCACGCGGATGGCGTCGGGGTATTCCGAGCGCACATAGATGTAGCCCTTGTCGGCACCCACGGCGAGGCCGGCAATGATCATGCCTTCGATCAGCAGGAACGGGTCGCCTTCCATCAGCATGCGGTCGGCGAAGGTACCGGAGTCACCCTCGTCGGCGTTGCACACCACGTACTTCTGCCCTGCCCCGGCGTCACGCACGGTGCGCCATTTGATGCCGGCCGGGAACGCCGCACCGCCGCGGCCGCGCAGGCCGGAATCGAGCACGGCGGCGACCACCTCGGCACCGTCCAGGGCCACGGCCGCTTCAAGGCCGGCGAAACCGCCATGGGCACGGTAGTCGTCCAGCGACAACGGGCGGGTGATGCCGGCGCGGGCGAACAACAGGCGCTGCTGGGTCTTGAGGTAAGGGATGTCCTCGACCGGCCCCAGGGCCAGCGAGTGGCCACCAGGTTCACCGGGCTCACCGGTAAAGGCGTCGAGCAAGGACGGCACGTCTTCCGGGGTGACCGGGCCGAAACCCAGGCGCCCTTGCGCGCTGTCGCACTCCAGCAGCGGCTCCAGCCAATACAGCCCGCGGGAGCTGGTGCGCTGGATATCCAACGGCAGCTGGCGGCGCTCGGCCTCACGCTGCAATGCATCGGCAACCTGGTCGGCGCCCACGGCACGGGCTACCGAATCGCAGGGGATATACAGCTTCAGCATGCTGCGTCCTCCTGGCAAGCGTTGACCAGCGCGCGCAGGCGCTCCGGGGTAAGGCGCGCATGCACCTGGCCGTCCAGTTCCAGCGCTGGCGAGCAGGCACAGGCGCCCAGGCAGTACACCGGGCGCAGGCTGATGGCGCCGTCGGCGCTGGTGCCGTGGTCGTCCAGCGCCAGCTGTTCGCGCAGTTGCGCGGCCAGCGCCTCGGCGCCCCGGCTCTGGCACGACTCGGCGCGGCACAGGCGCAGGGTGTGGCGCGCCGGTGGCGTGGTGCGGAAATCGTGGTAGAAGCTGATAACCCCACGCACCTCGGCCAGGCTGAGGTTCAGGGCATGGGCAATTTCGGCGACAGCGGCATCGGGGATGTAGCCGATGTCGTGCTGGATGGCATGCAGGATCGGCAACAGCGCGCCGGGGGTATCCTTGTCACGGGCCAGAATGCGTTGGATCACAGGCAGGTGGAGCAATTCATCAGGCATACAGCGGACCTCGGCATCACGGACCCTGCCTGAATTGTTGTGAGGGCAGGTATCCGGCGTGTTCTGCTGCGGCGCGCCGGCCACGTCACGGTTGCGTGGAGCCAGCGGCCTCCTTGCCTGCGGCCGTACGTCTGCGCGCACTGGTCCGAGGCATCCTGCAAGCATGGCACTTGTGGCGCCAGGGGGTTGCGTGCGAACGACCAGGCGCATCCTGAAACCGACGCGGGTTGTTTCTGGCCTTATACAGTCTGCTGCGCTGTCGCTTGGAGAACTGAATTCGCAAGCGGTACGCGTACCCTGTGGGAGCGGCTTTAGCCGCGAAGAATCCAACGCGGTGCATGGCACCGGCTGCGCCGGTGTTCGCGGCTAAAGCCGCTCCCACAGGGTCCCTGCTAATTCAATGAGTTATGTGCAGTCCCATGAATGCATGGTATGAGCAAGCTTCACAGCTGCACGGCTTTGTCGATCAGTGCTTGCCTTCCACCGCCTTGGCCGTCTCGATCAGCTTGTCGAACTTGCGGTTCAGCTGGGCAAAGCGCTCATCGCTCTTGGCCCGCGCTTTGACGTTCTGGTCCGAGCTGGCCTTGTCGGCGATGGTCACCACCGTCCAGTCCCGGTCCTTGGCCACCCAGTACACCAGCTCACCGTCTGCGGAAAACGCCTCGAGTCGGCCACCGCTATTCGGCACAGGCTTGGCCTGCCTGGTCATCGGCAGCAGTTGCTGGACCCGCGCCTCGTCGGTGCTGGCCAGCCGCACCTCCACCTGGCGAAGCTGGTCGGCCTCGTTGAACGATGCCTTCACTTGCGTGATGGCAATACCGCCCAGGTTGAAATCGCCCTTCGGGTTGCTCCCCTGAAAGAACTCGGTGGGCACCTGGTAGTGATAGCCGGTGAAATGCTCAACTTCGCCGAACTGCTGCTGCAGAATGGCCATGGCCTGGGGCTTGGGCATGCCCAGGGTGAACTGGCCGACTTCCAGCGCCGAACAGGCTTGCAGGGGGAAAAGCGCGCAGGCGAATACCAGCGGCAGGGTCCGTTTCATCGGTCATCTTCCTTGAAAAGAGCCCAGCAACCTAACCCCTGCATGACAATCAGACAATACTGGCAGGGTGCCAAGCCCACACTGCCTCGGCTTCGCGACGCCTGGCTGGGTCAGCGGTTCTTGCGCATGCCCATATGCGCGTCATCCATCAGCGCCTTGGCCATGTCGCAGAGAAAGTGCGAAGCCCAGACCAGCACCGGTTCGTTGTCCATCACCCCGATGAACGACGCTCGCCGTGAGCAGTCCATCAATACCGACGCTTGTTCGATGGCATGGTCGCAGCAGTTTCCCGGTTCTACGCGGAACAGTTTCTTGCCGTCCAGCACACCGTCCAGGAACGTGGCCGCGCCTACGGTCAGGCCCAGTGTGCCGGTGTCGTCATCCAATTCCTTGTCCATCTGAAACCCTCTTTTGAATCTGCCGGCCAGTGCGATTTCCCGGTTGCAGTCCCCGGCAAGAAAACCGCACCGCCCAGGCTGGCAAAATTTGAAAATCAGCCCATCAATGCAATGTATGCACCGGCTGCCCGCCCCGGAGCTGCACCTGCGCAATCGCCGACTCCAGCAGCGTGCGCACAGCCTCCATTTCATGCATGACCGCCAGGGTCATGATCGTGGCGGGAGATCTGGGGAGCGAGGCTATCGCGTGATGGCCTACGGACAAGGCGCACAGCACGTATTCCGTGGCCTGGATCAGGGTGTCTTCCAAGTGATGGGGTGAGTCGGAAATGGGGGGATCCGGGACTATTTTGAGCATGGTCACATCTCGATTTCGTGAGAGAAAACCACACCCCATCCCTTGCAGAGAATGGGTGGCGGCTGCGTACGGGCCTGCAAGACCGGGGAAGATCGAGAAAAACCCGGCTGACCCGAAGGTCACCCGTACGCAGCCACCATTAAGCACAACCATTGGCACAAACCAACGGCTCGATGATGAGCACGCTTTCGATACTTCCCCAGGCTTGCAGACCCGGTCGTTGAATTTGCAACGACAGGGCGAGACTAGGGGGCTCAGGTTTCCATCGCAATGGTGAAACGGCTTGAAAAGGATGATTCAGAAATGGACTACGAGGAAGGGGAAAAATCTGATTAGTTCTTGTAGGAACTGATATGAGTTTCTCTAAAAGACTCGAAGAACCGAGTGTGAAACACAGCGCTTGGCGGTACGCTGTGCTTCTTTCAAATGCTCACTACAACGCCAGCCGCGCCAGTCGCTGCAAAGCTCGAATCACCTCCTGATCCCGGTTCTCCAGCACATCCGCCTGAATGCGCGCGATCACAGCCTTCAGCAATTCGGTCTGGTTCATCTCTGTATGCTGCTGAAGCGCAAGCATGTCCTCCGCCATGTACGGATTGACCTTCATCGACAACCGCCGAGTAACATTGGAACGCGCAAGCCCGCGCTGCTCTCGCTGTTCATCCAGCGCCTGAAGGAACGTTTGATGCGCCGCATGCAACTGCCCACACTGCTGCGCCTGCACCAACTGTTGGAAATAGTGGGCAAGAAACACCTTGCGCAAATTTGCCCCCGCCTCATTACTGACCGCATGCATGGCCGCATCGAGCACATCCAGATAGACCGCCGGCAAACGCGCCTCGATCGACTTGAGCTGCTGCTTGCGCGCCTCGCGGATGGCCGCTCCCAGGCTCGCCCGCCCACCTGGTGGTTCCGTACACACTGGTCAACAACGACGCCCGCTATCTGCTGCCCAATGGTTTCGCCTGCGGTGAAGACTTCTTCCGGCTGTTGAAGGATGCTTTCGGCCTGTTGTGGCAGGAGGGCGCGCACCACCCGAAGATGATGAGCGTTGGCCTGCATGGACGGATCAGCGGCCATCCTGGTCGGGCGATGGCGCTGGCGCGCTTTCTCGATTACGTGCAGGGCCACGACGGGGTGTGGGTCTGCCGGCGCGAAGAGATTGCCAGGCACTGGATAGCCCAGTTCCCCGCCTGAGCGGTCAGTCGTTCGCAACAAACACGGGATCAGCTAACGGCCTGCCCTGCCAGACGCGCCGAGCACAGCCATGCGCTGGCATTTCATCAGGACCTTACGGCCGGTTTCGACAAAGGGCGTGACGATCAGGCTATAGACCGTCAGGTAACGCTGGTGGTCCTGCTCACCGGTGCCGAAGCGGATGTTTTCGGGCGTTGATGTAGTGACATAGAGCGTGCCGAACATCCAGTCCCAGAGGGACAGGTTGGTGCCGAAGTTCCGGTTGAAATGGCGCGGGGCATCACTGTGATGGATCTGGTGCTGGGCCGGGCTGTTCAACACATGTTCCAGCTGCGGGCCGAACGACAGCCAGACATGGCTATGCCGCAGGTTGGCCGCCAGGCTGTTGAAGATGAACACCAGGTAGGTCACGCCGAACAGGGTGTAGCGGCTGACTTCACCGCCGCAAAGGTACCAGAAGCATCCGGCGTAGAAGCCGATGCCAATGCCGGTGCTCAGTTTCTCGACGATCTTTTCCACGAAATGCACCCGGCTCGCTGTCGCCGGCACCAGCACGGGCGCCGAATGATGGACTTTGTGAAAGGCCCAGAGCCAGCGGGAGTGAAAAGCCCGGTGCGCCCAGTAATGGATGAAGTCCTTTAGCAGGAACACCCCCAACCCGTAGAGCAGGGCCAGTGCAAGGTTCTCGCCCAGGCGCGGGCGCGCGCCCCAGAGGTTGCTGAAAAAGGCCAGGTAATCGCCGGAGCGCAGGATGTAGGGGTCGACCAGATGGACGACGGGCAGCACCAGCGCAACCTTGAGGATGGCCCGCACGAAGTAGTAGCGGTAGTCCAGCAGCGCCGAGGGATGCAGATGTACCCGGGCGCCACCGATGAATTGCCAGAACGACTGGGCGTCGCTCAGGCCGCGCCGCTTCCTGAAGCGGAACAGACCATAGGCTGCGCCATAGGAGATGCAAAGGAACAAGGCCCCGAAACGGCCGTTCAAATTGAAAATGCCGAGAAACTGGTCGGTAACGGGCGTGATCACCCAATCGGTCAGGTGCTCATAGGCAAGCGACAGGGCATCCACGAAACGTCAGCCTCGGCAAAAGGGACGCAATTGTAAATCAGATTGATTTACTCGAGTGGCTTTCTGCATGAAGTGGTGCTTCAAGCACCGGTAATCGCTTGCCCCCGCCCGCAAAAACACAACACACCGATTGACAACTGCAGGAGGAAGGACAACTATCCGGCCGCCTTTATGCGAAGCTTTATCATTATCAATACGCTTCTCATAATTGCGCCTGCATAGTCCATCGAAAGGAGCCAATGGATGTCCGCCTGCTTTTCTCCCCCCGCTTTCAGCATTCGCCAAGCCGCACTGGTAGCAAGCCTTTCGGGCTCGCTGCTGGCCAGTGCCAATGCCTGGGCCGTGCCTGTCAGCTACAGCATCCCGGCCGGGCCGCTGGGGCCGCGATCAATCAGTTCGCGACGGCAAGCGGGGTGACTGTCAGCGTCAGCAACGAAGAAATCGCTGGCCTGCGCAGTGAGGGACTGCAGGGCAGTTACGAGCTGGAGCAAGGCCTCGCGCAACTGCTGCAAGGCAGTGGCCTGCAGGTGATGCAAGCGGGAGACAAGCACTACATGCTGGCCTGCCCGAGCCAGGATGGCACGATGGAACTCGCTGCAACGACGGTCTCCAGCGTGGGGCTGGGTGCCACCACCGAAGGCACCGGCAGCTACACCACAGGTTCGGCCAATACGGCAACCGGGCTGCGCCTCTCGGCACGCGAAACACCACAGTCGATCAGCGTGGTGACCCGCCAGCAGATCGAAGACCAGAACCTGAACGATGTTGCCCAGGTACTGGAACAAACCCCAGGCGTGGTCGTCGACAGCATGGGGCCGGCCGGCAGCGACGCCAATCATATCTACGTACGTGGTTTCGAGGTCGGCACCATCCAGGTCGACGGCCTCAACCGGCCTGACAGCTTTGGCTTTCGCGATGACCTTGCCGACATGGTGTCGTATGACCGGGTCGAGGTGGTACGCGGGGCCACGGGGCTGATGTCCGGCACTGGTGACCCCGGTGCGACCGTCAACCTGATTCGCAAGAAGCCGACCTTTGAAACGCAACGCAAGCTGACCCTGAAAGCAGGCTCGTGGGACACCTACCGCACCGAGCTGGACGTGTCCGGCAAGCTGTCGGAAAGCGGCAATGTACGCGGGCGCCTCGTGGCCTCGAACACCGACAGCCAGAGCTACGTCGACCGCCAGTCCCTGGAACGGCAGGTGGGCTATGGGGTGCTGGAATGGGACATCACCGACAGCACGATGCTGACCGTGGGGGCGGAATATCAGGAAATGGACAACGACGGCGCCGGTAACCACGGCTTCCCGATGTTCAACTCCGATGGCAGTCACTTCAGCCCTTCCCGCTCGTTCAACTCGGCCTCGGACTGGAGCTACCACAAGCGTCGCACCAAGACCCTGTTCACCACCCTGGATCACGACCTGGCCAACGGATGGCACCTGAAATTCAATGCTGAGCACAGCCGCCGAAGCTATGACGACGTATTTGCCACCGCCGCCAGCGGCACCGTCAACCCTGATGGCAGCGGCATCCAGACCTGGACTGGTCGTTGGGCAGGCGAACCTCGGCAGACCTCGTTCGACCTGTCGGCTACGGGCCCGTTCGAAGTGCTGTCGCGCGAGCACCAGGCGTACGTCGGGCTCAGCCACTACCGGGCCTACTACCGCAACGACGGCTACCATCTGTGGACCTGGCAGGACATCGACAACATCCATGACTGGGATGGCTCGTTACCAATACCTGACGCCATCCACAACAAGACGACCGAAAATGCGCTGGACGAAACCCAGGACGGCCTGGTGGCTTCGGTGCGCTGGAGCCTGGCCGATGACCTGTCGCTGATTACCGGCACGCGGGTGATCGACTGGCGACGTGAGGAAACCGAGGAGCAGTTGGCGAGCGGTGAAACCAAACACACCTCGCGCAGCGAAACCGGGGTCGTCACCCCTTACATCGGGCTGGTTTACGACATCAACGACAACTGGTCGGCCTATGCCAGCTACACCACCATCTTCAACCCGCAAGACAAACAGACTGCATCGGGCAGCTACATCGACCCGTTGGAGGGCGTGAACTACGAGCTGGGCCTGAAGAGCGAGTTCTGGGACAAGCGCCTGACTGCTGCACTCAGCGTGTTCGAAGTGCACCAGGACAACCTGGCCGTGGCGGACGGCGACGTCCAGGCGCCGGACGGCAACCAGGCCTACCGGGCCGAGTCCGGCACCAAGACCCGCGGTTTCGAAATGGAAATGGCGGGCGAGATCCTGCCTGACTGGCAAGTATCGGCCAGCTACACCTATGCCGTGAGCAAGAACTCGGATGGCGACCGCCTGCTTACCGAAGTGCCCCGCGACACCCTCAAACTGTTCACCAGCTACCGCCTGCAGTCATTGCCACAGCTGAAAGTGGGCGGCGGTGTGCGTTGGCAAGGCACGGAATACAAGAAAAACGCAGGCCCCAACCACGAGACCTTCACCCAAGGCGCCTACAGCGTGGTCAACCTGATGGCGCAATATGCCTTCACGCCGCAAACCAGCGTCTCGCTGAACCTCGATAACGTGTTTGACAAGACCTACTACACGGCGATCGGCTCACGTGGCTGGTACGGCAGCCCACGTAGCGCCACGGCCACGTTGGTGTACGCGTTCTGACCCAGCCGGCGCTCGCTGCCGATGCCCGGCAGCGGCGCCGAACAAGTATCCATATTTGGCGCAGCCAGTAACACATGCGCACAATATGTGTGTACAAATTTCCCATCTCCAGGCTCGCATCAGAGGTAACGGCGACCAATAAAGAGGATACAAAAGCCCGAGAACCGCCAACTCCAACTGCTCGGCGGGTTGGTACGAATCTTGTTTGTATACAAAACCAAAAATAAAAGTACACAAGAGTTACGGAGTCCCGATGGCGTCAATTTCACGTTCCGGTGTCAGCCAGCTTGATGTTCTCCCTGCCGAAACGGCTGGGCCCACTCAGTTGGAGTTGAGCCCGCGCCTTTACAGTGCCGACCTTGCACCGACCCGCGCGGCAAATCGCACCTGGGGGCGCTACAGCCTGTTTGCACTGTGGACCAACGATGTGCACAACATCGCCAACTATTCCTTCGCCATCGGCCTCTTCGCCCTGGGCATGAGCGGCGCCCAGATCCTCGCAGCCTTCGCGCTCGGCGCACTGGTGATCTACGGCCTCATGAACCTGTCCGGCTACATGGGGCAGAAGACCGGCCTGCCCTACCCCGTCATGTGCCGGATCAGCTTCGGCATCCATGGTGCGCAGATCCCGGCACTGATCCGCGCGGTAATCGCCATCGCCTGGTTCGGCATCCAGACATACCTCGCCTCGGTAGTGCTGCGCGTGCTGCTTACCGCCATCGCTCCCGACCTCAAGCCCTACGACCAGAACTCGATCCTCGGCCTGTCGACCTTGGGCTGGATCACCTTCCTCGGCATCTGGTGCGTGCAGGTGGCGATCTTCGCCTATGGCATGGAGATGGTGCGCCGCTACGAATCCTTCGCCGGGCCGATCATCCTGGTCGCCTTCGCAGGCCTGGCGGGCTGGATGTACTGGCGCAGCGGCCTGTCGATTTCCTGGTCCAGCGGCAACGCGCCGACCGGCTCCACGATGTGGCTGAAAGTGCTGGGTGCCGCCGCGCTGTGGGTCTCGCTGTACGGCACCATGATCCTCAACTTCTGCGACTTTACCCGCAACTGCCCGGACAAACGCACCATCAGCGTGGGCAACTTCTGGGGCCTGCCGGTGAACATGCTCGGTTTCGCACTGATCGCCGTGGTGCTCGCCGGTGCGCAGTTCAGCATCGACGGCAAGCTGGTGCAGGGCCCGACCGAGATCGTTGCAGCCATCCCGAACACCGCCGGCCTGGTGCTGGCCTGCCTGGCCTTCCTGATCGTTACCGTGGCGGTGAACATCATGGCCAACTTCGTCGCCCCGGCCTACGTACTCACCAACCTGGCCCCGAACCTGCTGAACTTCCGCCGCGCCGGCTTGCTCAGTGCCGGCATCGCCGTGCTGATCCTGCCCTGGCACCTGTACAACAGCCCGTCCGTGATCGTGTATTTCCTCGGCGGCCTGGGCGCCCTGCTCGGCCCACTGTACGGGATCATCGTCACCGACTATTACCTGGTTCGCCGCAGCCGGGTGAACCTGCCGGAGCTGTATAGCGAAAGCAGCGAGGCGACCTATCACTATCGTGGCGGGGTCAACCTGCGTGCCGTAGCGGCATTCATCCCGGCGTCGCTGATCGCCATCGTGCTGGCGCTGGTGCCGGCGTTCGATACGCTGTCGCAGTTCTCCTGGTTCTTCGGCGCGGGCCTGGGCGGGCTGATCCACTATGCCCTCGCCAACCGCAGCGCCAGATACCTTGAGGTTTCCGGCGAAAGCATCGCAGTGGATAGCACGCACCACTGACCGGGGCTGCCAGCGCGGCACCCTGTAGGAGCGGCCTTGTGTCGCGAAAGGGCTGCGCAGCAGCCCCAGCAATTTGAGCCTCTGCGCTGAATCCCTGGGGCTGCTACGCAGCCCTTTCGCGACACAAGGCCGCTCCTACAAGGCTCCCAGCAGCCAACTGAGATGCCCGCTCGCTCGGCAGGACCATCCGATCTGTTTCCAGACGCATGCCCTGCTCTCTTGGTAAACTAGCCGCCTGCCCTGGCAATCACCGATCTCCTGCCGCCGACTTTTGCTACGTCGCGCCCTCGGTTTGCTACAAACACCCTCGAAATTGCTGAATTTGGTACAAGACACGTTGAACGATATGACCACAAACCCAGGCTCTAACCCAGCAACCACGCGCCCTGAGCCTTCCCGTCGCTTCAGCGTTGCACCCATGATGGATTGGGCACACTCTACTTTCAGGGCCTGAATTTCGGGGCATCCAAGAAATAACCTAACGATCCGTACCAAATTTGTACCACCCCCTTGGAAATGGCGGGACTAACTCACCAAATACCCAACTCCATGCTCGTTGCCGAAGCGGCGTCATGCTGATAACGTCAGGCTGATCGGACACGAGGATATCAGCATGACAAAAGAGGCGGTTTACCCTGGAGGCTCCAAGTCTCGAGTCAATAAGGCTGGGAATTGTGTTCGGGACAAAAGTGCTACCAAGGAAGACCTCGATATCATCGAAACTTGGCGAGCAGCTCATCGTGGTGTCTTGAACACATTTCAGGCAATTTTGCGTACCAGAACTAAACACACGGATATAACCGTGGCGCAAAGGCACAAGCGAAAAAACACCATCTTCAATAAGCTGAGACGCTTCCCGAGCATGAATCTCGCCAGAATGGATGATGTTGCGGGCTGCCGTTTAATCTTCAAGAGCGTCGAAGAACTTAATTCTTTTAGAGAAGGATTTCACAAAGCTCGATTCAAGCACAAACGTAGAAACAACGAAGAAAAATATAACTACCTTCTCTTCCCCAAAAAAACAGGCTACCGAGGCATTCATGACGTTTATGAATATGATGTCAACTCAATAGCCGGCCAGAATCTTGCTGGGCTTTATATTGAAATCCAGTATAGAACCTTGGTGCAGCATGCTTGGGCTACCGCTGTCGAGGTAATTGGTTTTATTACAGAGAGCCAGCCCAAATTTCAAGAAGGCGATAAGCGTTACGAGCATGCCATGGCCCTCGCTAGCGAAATGCTGGCGCGCGCGCATGAAGGGCTAAAAGGTCCATTTCCAGACCTCACCGACAGAGAAATTCTGGAAGAGTTTCTTAAAGTTGATCATGAACTCTCACTCCTGCAAACCCTCAGGGGCCTTAATCAAGTTAAAAGTCAAATATCAGATAAACGCAATACAATCTTGATATTTTCTGAAACCGGAGAATTGGAGGTAAAAAGCTATCGAGATGCTCCTGACGCTCTGCGAGCATTATTTGATTTAGAAAAACAAATGCCTGACAAGGATATTGTACTCGTCCGTGCGGATTCCAGCGAAGAAGTTCGCCTTGCATTCAGAAACTACTTCTCGGACGCACGTGAGTTTATCCGACTTATTGATGAAGCTTGCGAACGATTAAGCAACCATACATCCTCTGAAGACTTTACTCACATAGTCGAATTCGTTAACTCTATTTAATTCAACACGCTGCCCAAGCTACGCAATACTTATCTTGATTGTGCTCAAGTAGGAATAAAAAAGGCACCCAAGCCCCAACAAATAGGGACTTAAGCGCCTTTTTTGTATCTGCGCGTCAGCAGTTAAATGTGCATGATTTGGCATGGAATGGCGCACGGCTTGGCCCATTTTTGCCCCACGGATCTTCCTCCCCCTACGGGTACCGAGCTAGCCACTGGTCGTGATTCAAAGGCAGGGGGCTGCACGGCTATAATCCTCGATCTGGCAAAGGAGTTTTGCTAGGGCTCAAACCAGCGCTGCCCTACGCCGTTTCTCGTTTGCCCCACTGGGTGCCTGTCACCTCTCCTGCCCAGGCGGAACACGCAAGATACGATTGATGGTTTCTATAATCACTGCTAATGTCCATGCCACTATTTAGCCACTCGCTATAGGATGGACTTAAACCCACTATGAAACTCTCAAAATTAACTATCGATCACTGGCGTCAATTTGCAAGCATCGAGCTTGAATTTCATCCTAAGATGACCATTATCACCGGTGCTAACGGCGCTGGCAAAACTACAATTCTTAAACTTCTAGGCCAACACTTTGGATGGTCCTTCCCGCTTTTGGCCACTCCATTTAAGAAACCTGGATCATCATCCTTCGGATACAGTACTGGCGTTTTTAGGCCTGTCAAAACACCGATTACCCCTGCAATCCCCCATGACAGTCAAACCCAGATTGGTGAGTTGACTTACAGCAACGATTCCGTCGCAAGCTTATGGGTTCCCGACAGTGACATCCCCTCTTACAATGTTCAAATCCGCGGGCAGCATCCTCTAGACGGCTTGAGTATCAACTCACACCGCCCTATTCAAAGCTATCAGGTAATTGGCTCCATCCCCACACACGCAATAAGTGCGCGACAAGCCTATCAGACCTATCATGGCGAAGTAATTCAACGCTACAACCAAGGTTACACCCAGTTTTCACCAGTATATCGAATGAAAGAAACTCTGATATCTATGGCGATGTTCGGTGCTGGCAACGAATACGTACAGAAAAATGAATCTCTGGAACGAATTTTCCTAGATTTCAAGAGAGTGCTCACTGAACTACTCCCTGCGTCTATCGGATTCCAAGATATCAGTGTACGGGTACCGGACGTGGTACTCGTTACGCGAACAGGCGAATTCATGATCGACGCGGCATCTGGCGGTCTAATGTCCCTCATAGACTTGGCTTGGCAAATTTTCCTTTACTCGATAGATCGTAATGAGTTTACCGTCCTGCTTGATGAGCCTGAGAACCATCTGCACCCGTCCATGCAGCGCTCGCTGTTACTTAGTCTCACAAAAGCATTTCCAGCTGCACAATTTATCGTAGCTACGCATAGTCCTTTCATGGTCTCCTCCGTTAGAGAAAGCAGGGTACACGCACTCAAATATGTTTCTGACTCAAATAGCTTCATCCAAAACATCTCTAAAGCTTCTGTTGCCTCTGTCGAACTAAATCTGGATTCGAAGGCAGCTACAGCCAATGAAATTCTTCGCGATGTACTAGGAGTTCCGGTGTCACTGCCGCTTTGGGCAGAGGAAGACTTACGAAGGATTACCTCGCAGTTAACCGCAGATAGCATCACCCCGGATGGACTCACAAAACTCCGAAATGATCTCGAGATAGCCGGACTCAGCGAGTATTACCCCGAGGCCTTGAAAATAGCCGTGGATCGCCAACCATGATTAAATTGACGAAACTTCCAACCCCAGACGTTTTGGTCAACAATGGAGCAGCATGGACAGCCACTTTACTGGCAAAGCTTGCAGCGGGCGAAAAGCCAACCCCACATGAGAATTCTCGCTTCCGTCACAAAGATATAAAATCCACCCTCGAACAAGAAACCCATGGCAAATGCGCTTATTGCGAAAGCAAATTAAAGCACATTCATCATGGAGACGTTGAGCACATATACCCAAAATCACTAGACCCAGCCAAACAGTTTGAGTGGGAAAACCTCACGTTATCATGCGAAGTTTGCAACCAAAACAAATCTAATCTGGATCCGCTTGTAGAGATGATCATCGACCCATATGTTAAAAATCCAAAAGAGCATATCTGCTTTATAGGTGCATTAGCGTACCCTGCCGGCACACCGGACGGTATCTCAAGCATTCAGATACTTGACCTTAACCGCCCTGAGTTGGTCATCATGAGAAATGAGACTATATCTCGCGTAATGTCCATATTCGATATGCTACTTCGTCGAGACTTACCACTTGTCGCCAGAAAAGCTATTTTGAATGATTTTAAGACCAAAGAACTATCCGCCAATGCACAATATTCCGCTGTTATCAATAGCATTTTCGACAGCATGAGCATTAGGCTCCCAGCGGACCTGCAAGAAGCATAGCGAATAACAAGTGTCTCCGATCAGCGTCTCCGTGTGCATCACGCAGGCATGGCTGCGTCACCACCTTACAGGCCTTAAATCCAGCCTGCACTGTAATCCATACAGAAAAAGCAGTCGTCACTATGTCTACAGATGTGATCGCATTTCCCAAATCAAAATCCGACCTTTCGGGAGAGCTAAAGCTATTCCTAACAGCCAGCCCTTACCGTTCACTCATGACCACTGCAAGCCTGCACGGGTGCTGCTTGGGTGGAGCGTTAATGCCTTAGCGTTTCGCTTGCGGGTTTCGCCTTCAGCGATACGCCGCGAGGAGGAAAGGGCCGAACTGCGGCGGGTAACGATGCAGGCCCTGGCATATGCTATGGCACTTGAGGGCCTAGTTTTCTTTCCTAGTCATCCGCCTATGAGAGCCCACAATTGCCGAGGCGCCTCACCCGATCCCAGGACGCGTGAAGACTATACCTGCATGGGTAGTCTCCGTTCACCGCACCCTCCAGAGCTGGTCGATCCGGGTCGTATATGACCGGCTCATAAACTCCCGGCGCATCCCCCAATCGGGGGTGCGGGGGATGCTTGCCGTGCGCATCATCCCACGTCCGTACTTGCCATTGATCTCGTCCAGCACTGACATAAGACGATCGCAAGCCGTCGGCTGCGTCACCGTAAACAAATCATCGGTGAACTCGCCTGGCTGCCGTAAGTCCATCAGCAGCACCTCGGCTTTGCTGTAACGATACCCTGGCCGGTAGACCTGCTCCACCGCTTCGGTGGCCGCCTTGGTGAGCAGCAACGTATCGTTGGTGGGATACGGCAGCGCCACCAGCACCCCCTTCGCGCACTTGGCTTCGTCCGGGTTGAACATGCCCGTGCGGATGCTGACTCGCATACGCCTGCATACAGATCCCTGCTCCCGGAGTTTCTCGGCCGCTCGGCCGGCATAGCTGGCCACCGCCTGCTTGATCGGCGCCAATTCAGTCAGGCGCTTGCCGAACATACGGCTGCAGCAAATCTCTTGCTTGGGCGGGGCTGCTTCCTCGAGCTCAAGGCACGGTGTGCCGGCGAGTTCCCGGGCGGTCTTCTCAACGACCACGCTGAACTTCTGGCGCAGCGTCCACGGGTCCGTCTTGGCCAAGTCCATCGCCGTGCGAATTCCCATCGACTCAAGGTGCGCCGTCATCCGCCGGCCGATCCCCCAGACTTCCTTGACCTCGGTGTTGCGCAAGACCCAGTCCCGCTTGAACGGATCGCAGATGTCGACCACGCCTCCGGTCTGCGCCTGCAGCCGCTTCGCAGTGTGGTTGGCCAGCTTCGCAAGCGTCTTGGTACGGGCGATACCTATCCCTACCGGGATGCCGGTGCACTTAAGCACCTTGGCCCGCACCTGGCGACCGAATTCGGTAAGGTTGCCCTGAACCCCGGTCAAATCGGCAAAGCACTCATCGATCGAATACACCTCTGCCGCCGGCACCATTGATTCAATCAGCGACATTACACGCTCGCTCATATCGCCGTAGAGCGCATAGTTTGATGAAAAGGCCACAATTCCGTGCCGCTGCAGCGTGTCCTTGCATTGAAAGTAAGGCTCACCCATTTTGACGAACGGCTTTGCGTCATATGACCTGGCGATCACGCAACCGTCGTTGTTGCTCAGCACCACGATGGGTGTCTTGGCCAGATCCGGCCGGAACACACGCTCACAGCTCGCATAGAACGAATTGCAGTCAATCAGCGCAAACACCTGGTCACTGCGCATGGTCACGCACGCTGTAGCGGACCACACCCCAGATCACCAGGTCATCACCTTCCATCACATACCTCGGTGGATAGGCTGGGTTTTCAGATTGCAGGATCACCACACCGTTACGCCGGTATAGCCGCTTACAGACCGGCTCCGTGTTGATGGCCGCTATCACGATGTCACCGTGCTCGGCATCACGACTACGATCTACGATCAGCAAATCCCCGGAGTAAATGCCGGCACCCTGCATGCTGTCGCCCTCAACCTGCACCAGGTACATATGCGGCGCCCGAAGATCGAAGAGCTCGTCCAGAGAAATGTGCCGCTCGAGGTGATCCGCCGCCGGCGACGGGAAGCCTGCAGGCACGCGGAACGAATACACCGGCAACTGCGTGGGGCCACCAATTGGCGTTCCCCAAAATGTGATGGACATGATGGACGGACTCGAAAAACTGTATAAACATACAGTTAACTGATAGATCGCGCTCCGGTCAATGTCTGAGCGAGAGGATCCCGATAAACGTTAGAGGTAGGTATGTGCGGAAGGTACTCGATCTACGAGGCAATGGATGTTTACCTCAGGCAGCTGGCACTCGACCTGGTGGTGATCAATGGCTATGACCATGAGCGGATCAACCGCTATAACGTCGCGCCATCAACACGGGTCGAGCTGATCCGGCAGAGCGCTGCAGGGCTGCGAGTGGATCGAGTCAAATGGGGATGGGCGCCCTTCTGGGCGAAGGGGAAGCGTCCCGACCCGATTAATGCGAGGGCCGAGACGGTGATGACGGGGAAATTCTTCAAGGCGCTATGGCCAGTAGGCCGGGCTCTCGCACCGGCTAACGGCTGGTTCGAGTGGATACCCGACCCAGCAGATCCGAAGCGGAAACAGCCCTATTACATAACGGCTGCGGACGATGAGCCGCTGTTCTTCGCAGCACTGGCTGAAGTGCATGAAGGGATCGAGCCCGACGACCGCGACGGGTTTGTGATTATCACCGCCGCAGCCGACCAAGGCATGGTCGATATCCATGACCGCAAGCCACTTGTCCTAAGGCCCGAGCTGGCCAGGGAATGGATAGATCCAACTACAACAGCAGCGCGCGCCGAAGAGATCGCACAACTGGGCTGCCGCCCAGCCGGCGACTTCATGTGGCATCCAGTGAGCAAGCTCGTTGGCAATGTGCGCAATCAGGGAGCAGAGCTCATCGAGCCTGTGCAGGTATCAGAACAGTTGCCCTAGCGGGGCTGGGTCCCAATTCATGATAACCAGTTCCCCCGTCACCTCGGCCTTGCCCTGACGCTGGTTCGTATTGCTGTAGCGGATATCCAGACACTCGAAGTGGAAGCCTTGAAATGCACGCCGAATGTCTGGATGGTCGTTGATGCTGACCATCACCCTGCCCTTGCAGCGCCGCATGAATTCCGCCATGCGCTCGTATTCCTCGAAGGGGAAATCCACGCCGTAGCCGGCGGTCTGCCAATAAGGCGGGTCCATGTAGAAGAACGTGTATGCTCGATCGTAGCGCTCGGCGCAGGCGAGCCATGACAGGTTCTCGACGTAGGTGCCGGCGAGTCGCTGCCACGCGGCGGATAGGTTCTCCTCGATACGCAACAGATTGATGGCCGGCCCGGTGGTTGCGGTACCGAACGTCTGCCCGGTGACTTTGCCACCGAAAGCGTGCTGCTGGAGATAGAAGAACCGGGCAGCACGCTGGATGTCGGTCAGGGTCTCGGGGCGCGTCATCTTTTGCCACTCGAAGACCTGACGGGAACTAAGCGCCCATTTGAACTGGCGCACGAACTCCTCTAGGTGGTTCTGCACAACACGGTAAAGGGTGACCAGGTCACCATTGAGATCGTTCAGCACCTCCACCGGGGCGGGCTGGGGACGCATGAAGTACAACGCGGCTCCGCCGGCGAAGACTTCGACATAGCATTCATGAGGGGGGAATAGAGGGATCAAGCGGTCGGCCAGGCGGCGTTTGCCACCCATCCAAGGAATGATTGGAGAGGTCATAGATATGCAAGTCTTTACTGTATGAATAAACAGGTGTTAGGCTCGCCGCGCTTTGTGCACAAGGCAGAGGCCACGGCTGGACTTGCAGGAATGGTCTGCGAGTTCGGCGGGCCGGGCTGGATGTTGGCGCATCTACCCGGCTCGCCTCTTTTCATTTGATGACTTCGCGGACGTAGGCCTGGCAGGCCTTCAGTGCGATCAGTCCTCGGTCACCGTCGTCGGTGATGCCGACAATTCGTTGAGCATGCGCAGGGTCAAGTTGGGCGCGAACGGCTCCATGAACCACGCCTCCGGTGCCGGCGGCTTCTCGCACCCCACGGTCACTACCCGGGGCGGCAAAGGTTCCGGCGTCGACAAGGACTGACAGCCGCAAATCAGCAGTAGCCAGCCTGTCACGCAGGCGAGCTTGAATCTGTTGTGCATCGTTCATCTCCTTCCAATGTGTTTTGCCCAGCTCCTGCAGGCGATCTTCCAGGGCTTGTCGCTGACTTTTCTGCGCTGCCAACTGCTGCAAGGCTGCAGCTGCTGCCTCCTCACGTTCACGACCATGAGCTCGATCCTTGTCTGCCAACTGCAGGACATAACCTGAAGCCTGTTCAGCCAGTTGCTTTCCGTATTCGCTGGCCTGCCATATCCAGGCCCCTCGCCCGCCCACATAGAGCCCAACAGCAGCGGCGAGAAGTGCGATACGCCAATTGAGCGGCATTACTGCAGCACCTCAAGCGCACGCTTGTAGAGGGTCTGGCGATCCTTCAGTCCATTCAGGCCGCCATTGATACGGCGGGTGATCAGCTCGAACACCGAGTCATCGGCCTGCAGCACCTTGTCAGCCAGGGTATTAAGCCCCGCCCGCTGCCAGTACCACACAGAGCTACACCCCGACCACCCGGACGACGCAGGGCGTACAGCCGATGTTTCGTCCCGCCATGTCGTTCATCTGCGATATCTGCGGGAAAGCTCGCGTTAAAGGCAACCACGACCAGTGCTCCAAGACCCGCCAGGCAGCTGGCTTCATCATCATGCGAGGGCGCAAGCCATGAACACTGCATTCATGCTAATGGCGCAATACAACGGGCTAGCCATCATCCCAATCGACCAGGTGTGCACCGACTACTTCACCCACCTCACCCCTGACATGTTTCAGCGGAAGGTTCTTGCCGGACAGATCAAGCTTCCTATCACTAGGATCGAGACAAGCCAGAAGAGCGCACGAGGCATTCATATTGCCGATCTGGCGCAATACTTAGATCAACAGCGGGAGGCTGCCCTGAAGGAATGTGCGCAATTAAACAAGACGTTTCGGGCCGGCTAACCGGGAGATTGCACCTCGCCTGGCAAGGCGCCGGTGGCCGGCGACATCGTCGACGATCAACCCGGACCTGCCTTTGGCGAGGGCAGCTAACGACCCATAGCTGCCCTTCACCACAAGTCAAAAGGCCTGAAGTGGATGCGCGACCCACGCCGCTGCCACGATTGAAGCTGTACGTTCGGGTGATGCAGCAAGAGGTTTTGTCATGGTCGTCGACGACGTCTATGAGCGTGCGTGATTCCAGAAAAGGAGGCGGGTTGAGGAAGCGTACTTCGCCTTGTTGTCCGCACCGGCGGTTTGGAAACGCTACCATAGCGAAATAGGCCGCCACCTTATGTGCCAATTTGGTGAGATTAAGGACGGTGTGTTGGCAATCCAGTGTGGGGAACCTAATGCTTCATAAGCAGCTGATCCGGCGTTTGGACTTGATCACCTTGCAGCTCTTCGTAGCTGTACACGAGGAAGGCACACTGACGCGTGCGTCTGCCAGGGAGGCGATTGCGGTATCGGCCGCCAGTAAGCGGTTGATGGAACTGGAAGAGGCATTGGGTGTTCCGCTTTACTCCCGCACAGCCAAAGGTATGGATCTTACAGCTGCTGGTGAGACACTCTTACACCACGCTCGACGCATCCTGACTGAAGTGGAGAAAGTCGGCATTGAGGTAGGTGAGCACCTGCAGGGGCTCAGAGGCTATGTGCGGATGCTCGCGAACCTGTCGGCAATCATCCAGTTCCTGCCGGAGGATCTGCATGATTTCGTACTTAGCCATTCCCAGGTAAAGGTGGATTTGGAGGAGCGTCCGAGTGACGGAGTGGTGCAGGGGATCATCGACGGAGTCGCTGACCTGGGTATCTGCTCTATGGACAGCGAGAGCCATGGTCTGCACAAGGTGCCATATCGTCACGATCAACTGGTGGTGGTGACGCGCAATGATCACCCCCTCGCAGAACGTGATCAGGTCGCATTCGCTGAAACGCTGATGTATGACCACATAGGGCTGCACTCAGCTAGCTCGATCAATAATCGAATACATGCTGCGGCAAAGGCTTTAGGGCAACCCCTTCGTTTACGTATTCATGTCCCTGGCTTCGACGCAGTGTGTCGCATGGTTCAGGCAGACATGGGCATAGGTATTTTGCCACTCAAGGCGTTCGAGCTTTTCGGAAGAGGGTTGGGGTTGACAGCCGTACAACTCAGCGATGAGTGGTCAGATCGAACGTTGGTTCTATTGGTGCGTGAGGGCGAAGCGTTATCGCCGGTCAGTCAGCTGCTGTTCGACCATCTGCAACAGCCTCGCTAGCCTCTCGTGTTCGCGAAACGCGAACGCCTCTTTCCGATATACCGTTGGAGTTTATCTAAGGTGAACCCCTAATCTTGGTTCAAATTCCAAGAAACAGAGGTTGCACCATGACTGCTCTCAACGGACTTCGGGTGATCGAGATCGGTACGCTCATCGCGGCACCGTTTGCTGCCCGCATGATGGCCGAATTCGGCGCCGAAGTTATCAAGATCGAATCCTTGGGGCAGGGAGACCCTCTTCGTAAATGGCGAAAACTGCACGAAGGGACGTCGCTGTGGTGGTACCTGCAATCCAGGAACAAAAAGTCGATTGCATTGAACCTGAAGTCAGCGTTTGGCATTGACATCGTCAAGCAGCTGGTTGAGAGCGCTGATGTTCTCATTGAGAACCTGCGCCCCGGGGCGCTGGAGAAGTTGGGCCTCGGTTGGGATGTGCTCCACGCGTTGAATCCAAAACTGACGCTGGTGCGCATCTCAGGATACGGTCAATCGGGCCCTTACCGAGATCGTCCCGGCTTTGGTGCCATCGGTGAAGCCATGGGAGGTATCCGCTATACCACTGGTACTCCCGGCATTCCACCAGCCCGTGTCGGTGTAAGCTTGGGTGACTCGCTGGCCTCCATGCACGCCGTAATTGGTGCGCTCATGTCCGTATTGCGGGTCAAGACGGGCCAAGGTGACGGGCAGGTAGTTGATGTATCCCTCGCAGAAAGCGTCTTCAACGTGATGGAAAGCTTGGTGCCTGAATACGACATGCTTGGCCATGTTCGTGAGCGTAGCGGTGGTGCATTGCCCGGCATCGCCCCGTCCAACACTTACCCGACGGCAGACAATGGGTATGTAGTCATCGCAGGTAACAGCGATCCGATTTACAAGCGCTTGATGACTACGATTGGTCGGCCAGATCTGGCGAATGACCCGGCGCTTGAACACAACGATGGTCGAGCCGCTCAGTGCGAGCTTCTGGATGAGGCAATCACTCAGTGGAGCTCCAAGCTGCCGATCGATGCCGTACTTGAAGCCTTGGAAAAGGCGGAGGTTCCTGCAGGCCGCATCTACTCCGTAGCGGATATCGTGGCTGACCCGCACTACCAGGCGCGCGACATGATTTTGAATGCGGAGCTTCCTGGCGGGGCTACCGTGAAAATGCCGGGGATCGTACCGAAACTGTCCGACACTCCAGGCCGTATCAATTGGCAGGGGCCAAGCCTTGGGCAGCACACGCAGTCCGTTCTCGGTGATCTGGGTTTGCCTGACGAGATGATCAAACGCCTGAAGGATGAGGGGGTAGTGCAATGATCACAGACTACTCCCAACGCCTCATCGTCCAAGAGGTGTCGCCTCGTGATGGCCTGCAGATCGAACCGGTCTGGGTCGAGACAGCAGATAAGATCAAGCTCATTAACGACTTGTCCTTGGGTGGCTTCAGTCGAATTGAGGCTGGGTCATTCGTATCGCCCAAGGCAATTCCTGCTCTGCGCGATGGCGAAGCGGTGTTCCAGGGAATTGAACGTCGACCGGGCGTGGTTTATGTGGCGCTTGTACCAAACCTGAAAGGTGCCCAGCGGGCCTTGGATTCCAAAGCTGACGAGTTGAACTTGGTGTTGTCAGCTAGCCAAAGCCACAATAAAGCCAATATGCGTATGACTCGAGAGCAATCACTCGTTGCATTCAACGAGGTGGTTTCGCTCGTCCGTGGCAGCTCCGTCAGCTTGAACGGCACAGTGGCAACGACATTTGGCTGCCCATTCGAGGGCCGCATTGATGAAGATGTCGTCATCCGTTTGATTGATGCGTATCAAGAGCTCGGGATGCAAGGTGTCACCCTGGCGGATACAACGGGGATGGCGAATCCCCGCCAAGTCTACCATCTGGTGAAACGCGTGCTGACCCAGCTCCCTGCCTCGCAGCTGACCTTGCACTTTCACAATACCCGAGGTCTCGGCCTGAGTAATGTATTGGCTGCATACGAGGCTGGAGCTCGCCGATTTGATGCTTCGCTGGGTGGGTTGGGCGGCTGTCCTTTCGCGCCTGGCGCCTCAGGCAACATCTGCACGGAAGACTTGGTCAATCTGTGCGAAGAGGTCGGGATCGACACAGGAATAGATCTTCCGCATCTGCTCACGTTGTCTCGCTCGCTGCCTTCCTTACTGGGCCATGAGATGCCGGGGCAAGTGGCGAAAGCAGGCCGAAATTGTGACCTTCATCCTTTACCGCTAGGTATTGGCTGATACCTGACAAAGCGACAAACGTCGCGAGCCAGAAAACAAAAACAATTAGAGCTTCCCTCGAGAAAGCTCACCTGGAGAACCCTAAATGTCTATTTCCGTATCCGCGCCTGGCGACGGCATTGCCGCCACCTCCATCGATGAAAAGAAACTAATATCGAAAGTGGCATGGCGCCTGATGCCGCTGATTATGATTTGCTATCTCTTCGCGTTTTTTGATCGAATCAACATCAGTTTCGCGAAGTTTCAACTGCAGGCGGATCTCAGCCTGAGCGACACTGCCTACGGGCTTGGCGCTGGCCTATTTGTTGTGGGTTATGTGTTGTTCGAAGTGCCGAGCAACATGATGCTTTATAAGGTCGGAGCCAGGCGGTGGATCGCCCGGATCATGATGTCCTGGGGCCTTGCTACCGCGCTCATGGTCTTCGTGACAGCAGAGTGGCAATTTTACCTCTTGCGTTTCCTGATCGGTGCCATGGAGGCGGGCTTTGCACCAGGAGTGCTTTACTACCTGACACTTTGGTTCCCGCAACACTACCGAGGCCGTATCACATCCATGCTGTTCTTGGCGTCGGCATTCGCCGGTCTAATTGGAGCCCCCGTTTCCGGCTTGGTGCTGGGCCATATGGATGGACTTTTCGAGATGCGTGGCTGGCACTGGTTGTTCCTCTTAGGTGGACTTCCCTGCATCGCACTGGGCCTGGTTGTTCTCATCACATTGAAAGACCGCATCAGTGACGCTAACTGGTTGAGTTCGGATGAGAAGTCCTACCTGGCTAGCCGGATTGCGAGCCATGAAATGAACAAGCACGAAGGGTCTCTGCTGACGGCGCTGCGCCTCCCGGGATTCCTGATGCTGGCGTTCATCTACTTCCTGATCCAAGTAGCATCTTATGGTCTGAATTTCTGGGCTCCGCAGCTCATTCGTAGTGCTGGCATCGAAAGTGCGACAACCATTGGATTGTTGACTGCTGTGCCTTACGTATGTGGTGCTATCAGCATGGTGCTGGTTGGTCGTTTGTCTGACGCTACGGGCGAACGGAGAAAATTTGTATGTGGCCTGGTAATCATCGGGTCGATCGGCTTCTTCAGCGCGGGTATTTTCGAGGCGCACGTGCTTTACCTCACCGTATCGCTGGCACTTTTGGGCGCAGGTATTATCGCCTCCATTCCAACGTTCTGGTCACTCCCTCCAAAACTGCTTGCTGGGGCAGGGGCGGGAGCTGCTGCGGGAATTGCGCTCATCAACACGATGGGGCAGGTAGGTGGCATTGTCAGCCCTGTAATGGTCGGCTTCATCAAAGACGTTACCGGCAGCACGACACCGGCGCTTTATTTGATCGGTACTACCTGTCTGATTGCAGCAGCGCTATTGATCTGGGCCTTGCCTGAGAGCTTGAGGACTTTGGATAAAAAATGATGATTTTAAGATTGCCATTGCTGGCTTTAGCCTTCTAAGTCCAGGTTCGGGAAAGTTTGAGTAGAGGCTCAGAACTCCTTACGCACGAGCGCTTGCTCAATCAGAAGCTCCCACGTTCTGTAGCATCAAATGTGCATAGGTACTTATGGGCACGGTGTCTCTGTAGGCGCTTACGCCCATTCGTGCTCCCCGCGTTCGCGTATCCGGCTCTGTTTTGCCTCCCCACAATGCAGGGTCAAATGCAGAGTCGGATTCGCTGACCTTTGATAAGAGAAGTACAATGAACCCGATTACCCTCTTCGAAAAACTCTGGCGTCGCCATGCAGTTCTTGATACAGATGATGGCCAGACTTTATTATACATTGACCTGCAGTTGATCAATGAAGTCACAAGTCCGCAGGCGTTCGATGCACTGCGTATGAATGGTCTCAGTCCATGGCGTGTAGATTCTGTGTTGGCTACTGCTGATCATAACGTTCCGACCAAGGATCGGCCTAAAGGCATTACGGACGATATTGCTCGTCGTCAAGTTCAGGCACTTGAGCGAAACTGCGAAGAATTCAACCTCACGCTTTTCGGTATGGACGATCATCGTCAAGGGATTCTCCATGTGATTGGCCCTGAGCAAGGGGTTACCCTTCCTGGAATGTCGATCGTGTGCGGCGACTCTCACACAACGACCCATGGTGCATTTGCTGCACTCGCTTTTGGTATTGGTACGTCGGAAATTGAGCACGTTCTGGCCACACAATGCCTTTCGATGAGAAAGCTTAAAAGCATGCGTATCACCATCGAGGGCGTGCTTAATCCCTACATAACGTCTAAGGATCTCGCATTAGCACTAATCGGCAGAATAGGTACCGCCGGAGCGACGGGGTATGCCATTGAGTTTGCAGGTTCCACGGTCGAGCGCATGACGATGGAAGCACGCATGACATTGTGCAACCTGGCAATCGAGGCAGGCGCGCGTTGTGCCATGGTGGCATTCGACGATACGACAGCTGCGTACATCCGAGGAAAGCCGATGGCACCGACGGGGCAGCGGTGGAACGACGCCGAACGCTATTGGCGTACCCTCAGCAGTGATGACGGGGCGGTCTTCGACGCAGAGGTCCATATGGATGCGAGCGCTATCAGACCGCACGTTACGTGGGGAACCTCTCCGGAAATGGTCGTGGATATCAACGGACGCGTTCCATCCCCGCAGGAAGAACTTGATCCAGTTAAACGACAAAGTATTGAGCGCGCCTTGAAGTACATGGATTTAGAGCCAGCGACGGCAATCAAGGACATCTTTCTGGATAAAGTTTTCATTGGGTCGTGTACAAACTCCAGGATCGAAGATCTTCGTCTAGCTGCGTCCGTTGTCGCAGGAAAAAAGGTAGCATCGAATATTAAGCAAGCGCTAGTAGTTCCGGGCTCTGGCTTGATCAAAAAACAGGCCGAATCGGAAAAGCTTGATCGTATTTTCATTGATGCCGGCTTTGAGTGGCGGGACGCTGGATGTTCGATGTGTCTGGGCATGAACGAGGACAGGCTGACCGCTGGCGAACGTTGCGCATCGACGTCAAACCGGAATTTTGAAGGGCGTCAAGGCCCTGGTGGTCGGACTCATCTTGTCAGTCCTGCAATGGCAGCTGCTGCAGCAATCGCCGGTCACTTTGTCGATATTGGAGAGGTATAAGCCACTATGCAACCATTCACTTTCCTAAAAAGTAAGGTTGTTCCGTTGGATCGCGCCAATGTGGACACTGACGCTATTCTGCCAAAGCAATTCTTGATGATTATCGAGCGCAGTGGTTTTGGCCAGCATCTTTTTGACGAGTGGCGTTATCTTGACCATGGAGAACCCTATCAGGACTGTTCAAAGAGGCCGCTCAATTTGAGTTTTCCGTTGAACCAGCCACGCTTTGAAGGCGCTGGGGTTCTTTTGACTCGGGGTAATTTTGGTTGTGGTTCTAGCCGGGAGCATGCTCCTTGGGCTCTACATGACTGGGGAATTAGGGCGATCATAGCACCGAGTTTTGCTGAGATTTTTTATGGGAACTGCTTCAAAAACGGGATTCTACCCATCGCGCTGGACGAGGCTACCGTCGAAAATTTATTCGTCGCAGTGGAGCACCTACCAGGTTATCAACTTAGCATTGACCTTGAGAAACAAGAGATCCTAGACGACCAAGGCAGCCGCGTTCCGTTTGATGTCGACCCGTTCCGAAAACACTGCTTACTGAATGGTTTGGACGAAGTCGGTATGACGTTACGCAAGGCGGATGCTATTCGGCAATTCGAGAAAACGCGAATAGACTTGGAGCCATGGCTTTACGAGCGGTTTTAGCTTTGAATTGCGCCCCAACCGCAAAAAAGCTTATGGCTTTCTGAATCGCCGGTGGTTCCGTAGACACGTCGAACGGCTGCTATGGGTCGAGAGCAGCCGTTCGCGACTGACCGCAATCGACACACAGCCGATGCCTACCCCTCTAAGCGCATATAGAGCTAGCATCGTTATCCACCCGCCTACTCAGCCCGGGCGCCGAGTTTAACCGGTGCCTGAATGATCCGATCCAGCCACTTCCAACCTTTATACCCATCCCCGCGCCCACGCAAATGGGTATATCGCCGCAGCGAGTTCCAATCACGGTGACCAGATACGCTTGAAACCCTGGGTATGTCCCAGTCCATTTCAAACAACCGACTCACCCCTTCGTGACGCAAGTCGTGGAAGTGCAGGTCCTCTATCCCTTTCATCTTGCATGCCTTCGACCAGGCTGTGCCGATTGAATCAGTGTTGTAGGGGAATATCTCGCGACACTCTCGGGGCATGCTCTGCACAATGATCCACGCCTCATCCGGCAAGTAACACCAGACATCGTTGCCGATCTTCTGACCGGTTTTTTTCATGTCCCGCACCTTCACTGCCTGCCGGTGCTCATCCAGATCTTCCCACCGTATGCGTGTGATCTCGTCCATTCGGCGGGTCGAAAAAATCGCGAACGCTACTACCTTCGGCATGTGGATGACGCTTGAACGCCGCTGCAACATCTCGAAGAAGTGCTCTATCACCTTATCTATCTCATCCAACGTAGGACGCCGATCCCGCTCGGCTCTTCAGGTTGTAGCCGAGCTTCTTCAGCACGAGGCGCGCATCTGGCATGGCTTGCGCGTTAATCTCATACCCCCACGCCGCCCTGGCCAGGGACAGCACCGATCCCAGGTGCGCCAGGTCATTGCCGGCCGTCTGCGGTTTAATGCCTCCACCTTCAGGACTCATGCGCCAGAGCGCGTAATCCACCAGCACCTGCTGTGTGAGGTCCGAATCCACCTTCTCGCCCAAGTGGCTGTTCTTGATGGCATTCAACGTTCGCCGCTTCGTCTCACCCAACGGCCGGGCTTTTCGGCTTCGACCAGGTAGCGCTCGATCATGTCCTTGACCGTGTGCCCCTTGCGGCTGGCCCGCTCGATAGCGCCAGGTACCGCCAATTCGGTCTCCCGTCGCTTCGCCCAGGCTTCAGCAGCCTGCTTGCGGGCGAATGTCTGGGCTTCTTGGTAAACTATGACACCCTTTTTCTTGAGGCGGATCTGGACGGTGTAGTTGACCGTCCCATCGGCCTCTTTCCTTGCTCTGATCGTTGCCATGATTTTCGGTGGTACAAGCGTGATTGGCGGTGGTACCTCGGACCACTGTCACACTCAAAACGCCCAAAAACCCCAAAAAACGGCACAAAAATGCGTAGACCAGAATGCCCCTAGAATCAGCTTCAAAGCCACAAACCACGCGCCCTGAGCCCTCTCGTCGCTTCAGCGTTGCACCGATGATGGACTGGACAGACCGCCACTGCCGGTTCTTCCTGCGCCTGCTCTCCAAAAACACCCTGCTCTACACCGAAATGGTCACCACCGGTGCCCTGCTGCACAACGACGCCCACCGTTTCCTGCGCCACGACGTCTCCGAGCACCCGCTGGCCCTGCAACTGGGCGGCAGCGTGCCGGCCGACCTGGCCGCCTGTGCCCGCCTGGCCGAGGAGGCTGGCTACGATGAGGTCAACCTCAACGTCGGCTGCCCGAGTGACCGGGTGCAGAACAACATGATCGGCGCCTGCCTCATGGCCCACCCGGCGCTGGTGGCCGATTGCGTGAAAGCCATGCGTGACGCGGTGTCGACCCCGGTGACGGTCAAGCACCGCATCGGTATCAATGGCCGCGACAGCTACGCCGAGCTGTGCGACTTCGTCGGCCAGGTGCGCGAGGCAGGTTGCCAGAGCTTTACCGTGCATGCGCGCATCGCGATCCTGGAAGGTCTGTCGCCGAAGGAGAACCGTGAGATTCCGCCGCTGCGCTATGACGTGGCGGCGCAGTTGAAGGCGGACTTCCCGGACCTGGAGATCGTGCTCAACGGCGGGATCAAGACCCTGGACGAGTGCCAGGCACACCTTGAAACCTTCGATGGGGTGATGCTGGGGCGTGAGGCGTACCACAACCCTTACTTGCTGGCCGAGGTGGACCAGCAGTTGTTCGGCAGCGAGGCGGTAGTGGTCAGCCGCAGCGAGGCACTGGCGCAGTTGCGGCCTTATATCGTCGCGCACATGGAAAATGGTGGCGCGATGCACCACGTTACCCGGCATATCCTGGGGCTAGCCCAAGGGTTCAAGGGGGCGCGGCGCTTCCGTCAGCTGCTGTCGGCGGATATCCATAAGGCGGCGGAGCCGCTGGCGGTGTTCGACCAGGCGGTGGAGCTGTTGCAGGGGCGGTAACCCGGCCCAAGCATCTCACGCGGTCGGGTGTAGGAGCGGCCTTGTGTCGCGAAAGGGCTGCAAAGCAGCCCCAGGGCTTCAGCGCTGGTGCACAAATTGCCAGGGCTGCTTTGCAGCCCTTTCGCGACACAAGGCCGCTCCTACAAGGGGTCGCGACAGCTTCAGAAGTGTGCATACGGAACCTCGGGGCCGCTTGCGACTCGAATCCTCACCTTTCGCACCGCGCTTCGCGAGCCCTTGAGTGGCCGTCGGGGCTCGGGTAATGTCGAGTCATTGCACAGGACAGAGCACGCCCATGACCTCCAAGCTGGAACAACTCAAGCAGTTCACCACCGTGGTCGCCGACACCGGGGACCTGGACGCCATCACCCGCCTGAAACCGGTCGATGCCACCACCAACCCGTCGCTGTTGCTCAAGGCGGCGGCCATCCCGGGTTACGCCGAGCTGCTCAAGCAGGTGAAGGCCGATGCCAAGGGTAATGTCGACCTGGCCTGCGACAAGTTCGCGGTGGCCGTGGGTTCGGGCATCCTCAAGGTCATCCCGGGTCGTATCTCCACCGAGGTCGATGCCCGCCTGTCGTTCGATGAACCCGCGCTGCTGGCCAAGGCGCGCAAGCTGATCGAGCTGTACGAAGCCGCCGGCGTTGGCCGCGACCGCGTGCTGATCAAGCTGGCCTCCACCTGGGAAGGCATCCGCGCCGCCGAGAAGCTGGAGAAGGAAGGCATCCAGACCAACCTCACCCTGCTGTTCTCCTTCGCCCAGGCCCAGGCCTGCGCCGATGCCGGGGTGTTCCTGATTTCGCCGTTCGTGGGCCGTATCTACGACTGGTACAAGAAGAGCACCGGCCAGGAATACGTGGGCGCCGAAGATCCGGGCGTGCAGTCGGTCACTCGCATCTACAACTACTATAAGGCCAACGGCTACGGCACCGTGGTGATGGGCGCCAGCTTCCGCAATATCGGCCAGATCGAACAGCTGGCCGGCTGCGACCGCCTGACCATCAGCCCGGAACTGCTGCAGCAGCTCAGCGATGACCAGGGCGACCTGCCACAGGTGCTTAAGCCGGGCAATGCCGGCGAGCCCAAGCAGCAGCTGAACGAAAGCCAGTTCCGCTGGGCGATGAACGAAGATGCCATGGGTACCGAGAAACTGGCCGAGGGCATTCGCCAGTTCGCACGGGACCAGGAGAAGCTGGAGAAGTTGATGGCTGAAAAGGCCTGATACATTTCAGGATTGCCTGACGGGCGGGAAGTGTTCAGCATTTTCCGCCCGTTTTTCGTCTGGCCCCATCAAGTGCCGGGCTTTAGCAGTTTGTTGAATTCAATGGCCCTATCGCCGGCAAGCCAGCTCCCACAGTTACTGCACAGCCTTCGAGATCAGCGCTGTACCTGTGGGAGCTGGCTTGCCGGCGATAGGGCCGGTTAGCCCTCAGAGCTGTCGATGACCTCCTCTACCCCATTGCCCCTCGTACTCGCCGGCCCGGTACTGCGCCGCCTGGAACCCCAACGCCTGACCATCTGGCTGGTCGCCACGCAACCGCTGCAAGCCGAATTCATCTTCCCGGCAAGCGAGGCCCAGGTCGATTGCCAGGTGGTCGCGGTGGGCCAGCACGCCTTCATCCACCTGCTGGACATCCACTTCGCCCAGCCGCTGCCCTGCAACCAGTTGCTCGACTATGACCTGCTCATCAACGGCCAGGGCATCGCCGGCTGGGCGCCGCACCTGCTCTACCCCGGCGCCCGGCGCCCAAGCCTGGTGCTGCGTGATCGGCTCGACCACCTGCTGCACGGTTCCTGCCGCAAGCCGCATTTTCCGGCCGCCGATGGCCTGCTCTGCGCCGACCGCCTGCTGCAGGCCTGCGAAAGCCCCGCGGACCGCCCCGCCGTGCTGCTGATGACCGGCGACCAGGTCTATGCCGACGACGTCGCCGGCCCGATGCTGCGCGCCATCCACAGCCTGATTGCGCGCCTGGGCCTGTTCGACGAGCAACTGGAGGGCGCGGTGGTGCCCGACAGCCAGGCGCTGTACCAGCACCCAGCCTGCTATTACCACCGCGCCGATTTGCTGCCGGCGCAGGAACGCAACGAAACCCTGCGCGAACGCTTTTTCGGCGGCAAGCGCAAGCCGATCTTCTCCTCCAGCAACGCCGACAACCATCTGGTGACCTTCGCCGAGGTCATGGCCATGTACCTGCTGGTGTGGTCACCGGTGCCCTGGCAGCTGGTGAACCTGGACATGCCCAACGGGCTCACCGCCCCGCGCCAGGCCCGTTACCGGCAGGAGCTGCCGCTGATCCAGGCGTTTGCCGACAACCTCGGCCAGGTAGCACGAGTGATGGCCCACCTGCCGTGCCTGATGATCTTCGACGACCACGACATCACCGACGACTGGAACCTCTCGGCGCTGTGGGAAGAAACCGCCTACGGCCACCCCTTTTCGCGGCGGATCATCGGCAATGCCTTGCTCGGCTACCTGCTGTGCCAGGCCTGGGGTAACGACCCGCAGGGTTGCAAGCCCCTGGTCGGGCAATGCCAGGCGTTGAACAGCCAGACCCAGGATGAGCTGATCGGCGCACTGCTGCGCTTCCAGGGCTGGCAGTTCAGCCTGCCCACCAACCCACCCTTGCTGGTGCTGGACACCCGCACCCGCCGCTGGCGCAGCGAAAGCAGCCTGGCCAAGCCGTCCGGCCTGCTCGACTGGGAGGCGCTGAGCGAGTTGCAGCAAGCACTGCTGGACCACCCGTCGGCGATCATCGTGTCGCCTGCGCCGATTTTTGGCGTGAAGCTGATCGAGACGGTGCAGAAGTTGTTCAGCTGGCTGGGCTACCCGCTGCTGGTGGATGCCGAGAACTGGATGGCCCACCGCGGCGCAGCGCAGGTCATCCTCAACATCTTCCGCCACTCGCGCACGCCGGGGCACTACGTGGTGCTGTCCGGCGATGTGCATTACTCGTTCGTCTATGAAGTGCTGATCCGCCACCGCCAGCGCAGCCCGCACTTGTGGCAGGTGACCAGCAGCGGGATCAAGAACGAATTCCCGCGGCGCCTGCTGGATGTGCTCGACCGGCTCAACCGCTGGCTGTATGCGCCACGCTCGCCGCTCAACTGGTTTACCAAGCGGCGGGAAATGGAGGTGGTGCCGCGTACGCCCAGCCATAGCAAGGCTGGCGAGCGGTTGTGGAATGGTGCGGGGTTGGGGCAGGTGTTCTTCGATGAACAGGGGCGGCCGGCGCGGGTGTATCAGCTGGATGCGGGTGGGGGTGAGGCTACCGAGTTTGCGCGGCAGGGGTGATCAGGCAGGTAATGCTTGTGTTGGTCTTGCCGGCCTCTTCGCGGGTAAAACAGCTCCCACAGGGGCAACACAGGTTTCGAATGCAACGCAGTACCTGTAGGAGCAGCCTTGTGCTGCGAAGAGGCAGGTATGACAAAAGATATTCTGTGGCAGTGCTGGCCTCTTCGCAGCACAAGGCTGCTCCTACAGGTGAGTGCATGACTCAAGACCGGTGCATAACCTGTGGGAGCGGGTTTACCCGCGAAGAGGCCGGTGCAGGCTGAAGATCAGGTCCGCTCCAGCGCATTGACCAGGTCATGGAAGGCTTCGCGGTTGGAGTCGTTCAGGCCCATGAGGATCTTGTGCGCCTCCAGCACCTTGGAGCGCACCACGTCTTCGTTCTGGTCCTGGGATGGCAGGTCGGTCAGGCATTCCGGACACGGGATCGGCCGATCGACGATGTTGAACACCTGATCGAAGCCCATCGACTGCAACAACCGGGAAATGTCCGGGTTGGTGGTGACCACGGTCGGCAACAGGCCCACCTTCTGGCGCGACAGGATCGACAGCTTGGCCAGCAGGCCCAGGGTGGTGCTGTCGATGCTCTCGGTTTCGGTCAGGTCGATGACAATCGCCGAGAAGTTCAACGCGGTGAAAATCTTCTCGATCGTCGCATCCAGCGCCGAACACAGGGTCAGGCGCACTTCACCGACGAATTTCAGGACGAAGGTACCGCTCTGCTCGGCGAACTGGATTCTACCGGTACTCATTGAAGGTTCCTGCTCAACACCAATAGGGCGATATCATCCGGCATCTCCCCAAGCGTAGCCAATCCGAATCGTTGACGCAGCCCATCCAGGCTGCCACCTGCTGCCCTGACGATTTCCGGCAGGGCGGTTTCTTTATCTTTGAGCGTATCACCCGGCAAAAGGTCCAGAATGCCATCGGACATCAGGCTGAGGCTGAACTGCGGTGGCAGCTCCACCACCAGGTCCTGGTAGGTGGCCTCATCGAACAGCCCCACCGGCAGGCCGCGGCCTTCAAGGTAGCGGGTGTGCTCGGGGGTGTGCAGCACCGGCAGCGGCAGATGGCCGCCAACGGCGTAGGTCAGCAGGCCGGTGTCTTCATCGATCACCCCGCCAACCATGGTCACGTGCTTGCCCAGCTTGCAGTTGATCAGCCCGCGGTTGATGTGGCTGAGCACCTGCGAGGGTTTGAACTCGCGCATCTTGCTGCCGCGCTTGAATTCGAACAACAGCCGCGTGGTCATGAACTTCAGCAGCACGGTGACGAACGCTGACGACGCGCCATGCCCGGAGACGTCGGCGAGATAGAAAGCGATGCGCCGTTCGTCCACCCGGAAGTAATCGGCAAAATCACCCGACAGGTACAGCGACGGGATGATCTGGTGCTCGAAGGCGAACTCGCCGGCCACCCAAGGGCTCTCCGGCAGCATGTTCATCTGCACCTGGCGACCGGCGGTCTGGTCCTCCTGCAGCAGGTGCAGGCTGGCTTCCAGTTCGCGGTTGGCGGCTTCGAGCTTGTCGCGGTAGCGCTGGTTTTCCAGCACCAGGCGCGAGCGGTCGAGGGCGCGGCGCACCGAATGCTCGAGCACGGCCAGGTCTTCCAGCGGCTTGATCAGGTAGTCGGCAGCGCCCAGGCGCAACGCTTCCACCGCATCACTCATGACGCCGGCACCGGACACCACGATCACCGGTAACTGCGGGGCGCGCTCGCTGACCTGGCGGATCAGTTCGAGGCCGCCCATCTGCGGCATGCGCAGATCGCAGATCACGAGGTCGGGCTGGTGTTCTTCGAAGACCTGAAGCCCCTGCTGGCCATTGCCGGCCTGGAGGACGCTGAAGCCACTGTCTTCAAGATAGGCGGCGAGGCTTGCACGGACCACGTCGTCGTCATCGATGATCAGCAGCGTTGCACTGGTTTTCTGCATGTGGGCGAACGGCGCCGATTTAGGTTGGTGCAGCGGTGTCGGCAAGGCAGACGGCCAGCTACGGGAATTCTTTGTGGTCACACTCTACTTTGAGTTGTAGGACAAGATCACCTGCCCGGCAACTGTCCGGCAACTGTGAGAGCTACCTTGTAAGGCGCAGACGGTACTCCCATCCGGCAGGCGTTTCAAGCATGCAAGGGTCGACCTCGGCGCACTTTACAGGGCAAATCACCGGGAGTTATAAGAAAGTCGACCAGCGCAACCCGATGGGAAGGATGCAGCATGCCCCACACGCCCTCCAGCCATGGCGAGAAACGCGATTTCATCCGCATGCGTGTCGACACCGAGGTCAGCCTGCTGCACGAAGGCCAGGTGATCGCGGCAGTGTGCCTGGACCTGTCCAGCGGCGGCATGCAGGTGCAGGCACCGCAGCGCTTCCAGGTGGGAGACCATATCGAGGTACGGATCGAGTCCGACCACCCGGCGCTGAAGGGGCTGCACGCCAGCACCGAAGTGGTGTGGATTGCCGACCAGCCGGGCGGGCAGCAGAAGTTCGGGTTGCGGATTGTGGCGATGCATTGATGGCCCTGCTGGCCCCCCCCTGTAGGAGCGGCCTTGTGTCGCGATGGGCTGCGCGGCAGCCCCCCGGATTCAGCTTCGCCGCATGAGTTGCCGGGGCCGCTTTGCGGCCCTATCGCGACACAAGGCCGCTCCTACACGGGGACTGCACAGGACCAAGCACGTGCAGGATCAGAAGTCGTCTTCGACCTCGCCATCCTTGACCTTGAACTCGCGGTTCTGCAGGTAGGCGTTGCGAATGAAGATGTACTTGTCACCCTGGATCAGCTTCTCTGCCGACAGCAGGTCGGCGCGGGTGTCGATGATGTCGAGGGCAAAGATCGAATTGCGCGTCGGCACATGGTCGATGTAGCGGTAGGGTTTGGTGTAGGTATCCGGGTACTTGGCCACGCCGTCACGCACGGTGCTCGGGCCCAGCAGCGGGATGACCACGTACGGGCCGCTCGGCACGCCCCAGTAGCCGAGGGTCTGGCCGAAGTCCTCGTCGTTGCGCTGCAGGCCCATCTTGGTACCCACGTCGAAGAAGCCGCCCAGGCCGAAGGTGGTGTTGACGATCAGCCGCGCAGTGTCCACGCCCGCCGCATGGGGCTTGAACTGCAGCAGGTCGTTGGCCAGGTTGGTCACGTCGCCCAGGTTGCGGAAGATGTTGTGGATGCCATCCTCGAGGAACTGCGGGGTGACCGCCTGGTAGCCCTTGGCCAATGGCTTGAGGGCATAGGTGTCGAGGGTATCGTTGAAACGGAAGATCGGGCGGTTGACCGCTTCCCAGGGATCTTCCTCGGTGGCTGCCTGAGTGGCTGCCACGGGCGCCAGCAGCATGCTGGCGCAGACACAGGCCTGGGTGACTCGTTCGATCACACTGGCACCGATCCTACGCATAGGTGTTTCTCCATCGAATTTCTCGGCCGCAAGCGCAAACGGGTGCGCTGCTGTACGGCGGCAGTATAGAGGCTTGCGGGCTGATAAACAGCTTTACACATCTCTGCTCAATATTTTGTGAACAACTGTTGCGCGGTGCCGGTTGTCACAGGGCGGTAACAATCGCCGAATAGCCTGCGGACTATTTGAGGGAAGTTGCCATGGACAATGCACCCGCCTTCACCGCTGTGCTATTCGGCTTGCGCGGCTGCCTGGTGCAAGCCGCCAACGGTACACCCTCGCCCGCCCCCGGCGCGCTAGCCACCCTCGCCAGCCTGCGCCAGCGCCAGGTGCCGTGCATCTGGCTGGACGACCTCGACGCCCCCCAAAGCAAGCGCCTGGCGCACGTACTGCCCGCCTGGCTGCCGGGGCATTCGGTGAACGGCGTGCGCTGGCCGGCGCCGAACGCCTGTTGGCAGGCCCTGATGACGCTGGACAGCGAACGCCTGGACGGCTGCGTGCTGGTCAGCGGCGACCCACGCCTGCTGCAATCTGGTCTGAACGCGGGGCTGTGGACGGTGGGGCTGGCTGCCTGCAGCCCGTTCTGCGACCGCAGCTCGCGGCAATGGCAAGCCTTGACCCCGCAGGAGCAGGACCTGGCCCGTGGCAAGGCGACGCTGGAACTGTTCAGCCTGGGCGTGCACTCGGTCATCGACCACCTGGAAGCGCTGGACACCTGCCTGCAGGACATCGCCCAACGCCGGCGCAAGGGCGAAAAACCCTGATACAGCACCGTTGACGCGGATCATGCAAAGCATCGGCAGGTGGATTACGCTGAAGACAGGCCAGAACCTTTGCCGCTTCGCTGAGGTCCATGGCTTGCCAAGCCATTTATGGAGAACTGCCAATGCCTGCCCGCGAATTGCAAGAGCGCCTGAACAGCTTGCGCGAGCAACTGGACCGCAACGTGCCGCTTTCGGACGAGGAACTGGCCGCGCTGCACGAAGAAGCGCGCCAGATCGAGGCGCAACTGAAGCTTGAGGAAGCCACGCCAGACCATAACCTGGTGGACGGCGTGAACCTGGCGATCGAACGCTTCGAGGCCGACCACCCCGACCTCACCGCTACCCTGCGCAGCATTGCCAACTCGCTGCACAGCATGGGGATCTAGAAATAGCCGGGGCTGCTCCTACAAGGGTTATGCGTTTCCCTGTAGGAGCAGCCTTGTGCTGCGAATGGGCCGCAAATCGGCCCCGGCGTACTTGAACTTACTGCCGAACCAGGCGCTTGTTGTCCGGGCTGATCGCCCCCGTGCTGCGGTAAGGGTTGATATCCAGCCCACCCCGGCGCACATAGCGCGCATACACCGTCAAATGCTCCGGCTGCAGCAGGTTCTTCAAGTCCAGGTAGATCCGCTCCACACACTGCTCGTGGAAGTCGGCATGCTGGCGGAAGCTGATCAGGTAGGTCAGCAGGCTGGCATGGTCCAGTGCCCTGCCCTTGTACTCGACCACCACGCTGCCCCAGTCCGGCTGGCCGGTGACCGGGCAGTTGGACTTCAGCAGGTGGCTGTGCAGGGTTTCTTCCACCTGCCGCTCCGGGTTGCAGTGCAGCAGCTCTGGCTGTGGCTGTTCGTAGTTGCTGATGGCAACGTCCAGCGCATCGATGCACTGCCCCGGCAACGCCACCACGCCTTGGGCCTCGACCTCGGCCAGGGTGCGCACTTTCACGCCCACCGGCTTGCCGGCGGCGGCGGACAGGTCTTTCTCCAGGCACGCCTGCAGCTCGCCAAGCGAGGCGAACACCGTCTGGTTCAACGAGTTCAGATACAGCTTGAACGACTTGGACTCGATGATGTTCGGCGAATCGGCGGGGATAGCGAACTCGCCGATCGCCACCACCGGCTTGCCCGAAGGCAGCAGCCAGCTCAGCTCGAAGCAGTTCCAGTAATCCACACCCTGCCACGGCAAGGTCTGGGCGGTAACGCCCAGCTCGGCCCACTTGGCGGTACGCGGGATCGGGAACAGCAGCTCCGGGGAATAGGTGGCAATGTATTCGCTGGATTTGCCCAGCGGGGAATGTTCGGCAGCGGGATGCATGGAAACTGACCTGAAGGTTCGAAATTGCCCCTAGTCTACCGGTTTTGCACCCCACCTTGGAGCGCAAGTCAGCGGTATTACATCTTCGTCAGTTTGGGGCGAGCGGGTTCATCGTCACGTATCATCTCAGCATCACCCGGTCCCTGTAGGAGCGGGTTCACCCGCGAACACCGGCAAAGCCGGTGCCATGCACCGTGTTGAATTCTTCGCGGGTAAACCCGCTCCCACAGGGTTTTGTGCCGTTTGCTGGAGTCAATTCACCCAATGAAACTGCTGATCGTCGAAGACCAGGCCCGTACCGGCCAGTACCTGAGCCAGGGCCTGAACGAGGCCGGCTTCGCCACCGAACTGGCCACCGACGGCGAGACCGGCCAGTTCCTCGCCCTGACCGGTGACCACGACCTGCTGATTCTCGACGTGATGCTGCCCGGCCGTGACGGTTGGCAGATCCTCCAGGCCGTGCGCCAGGCCGGCCTGGACACCCCGGTGCTGTTTCTCACCGCCCGCGATGCCGTGGAGGACCGGGTGCACGGCCTGGAGCTGGGCGCCGATGATTACCTGGTCAAGCCGTTTGCCTTCTCCGAACTGCTGGCGCGGGTGCGCAGCCTGCTGCGCCGGGGCACCAGCCCCAGCCAGGACACCACCCTGGGGCTGGCCGACCTGCGCCTGGACCTGATCCGCCGCCGCGCCGAGCGCGCCGGCCAGCGCATCGACCTGACTGCCAAGGAGTTCGCCCTGCTTGAACTGCTGCTGCGCCGCCAGGGCGAGGTGCTGCCCAAATCGCTGATCGCCTCGCAGGTGTGGGACATGAATTTCGACAGCGATACCAATGTGATCGAAGTGGCGATCCGCCGCCTGCGCCTGAAGATCGACGACCCGCACCCCAACAAGCTGATCCATACCGTGCGCGGCATGGGCTATGTACTCGAAGAGCGCGCGGAGTGATGCGTCGGGTCTCCCTCGGCAGCCGCCTGGCCCTGCTGTTCGCCGCATGCACCGCCGCTGTCTCGCTCGGCGCGGGCCTGATATTCAGCCGGGCCAGCGAGCAGCACTTCGTGGAACTGGACCAGCAGCTGCTGGACTCGCGCCTGTCGCTGTTCCGCACCCAGCTGGCCGGCATCACCACCCCGGCCGAGCTGCAGGCGCGCCTGCCCGCCTTGCGCGATGAACTGGGCCACCAGGCCGACCTGGCCCTGCGCATCAACGGCAGCGACGGCGCCACCTGGTTCGAAAGCCGCACAGGCCTGCCGCGGACGCCACTGCCCGACGGGCTGGCAACCCTGCATGCGCAAGGCACCGATTACCGCAGCCTGGCCGTGCACCTGGCGCAAGGCGCCCCGCAGTCGCCACAACTGACCCTGTACCTCGACATCACCCATCACCAGCACTTCCTGCAGGGCATGCAACGGCTGATCTGGCTGACGGTGGGCCTGTCGGCGCTGGCCACGGCGCTGCTCGGTGCCTGGGCTGCACGCCGCGGGTTGCGCCCATTGCGGCAGATGGGCCAGGTGGCTGCCAGCGTGTCGGCGCGCTCGCTCACCACCCGCCTGCCGGTGGCACAGATGCCCGAAGAGCTGGCCGAGCTGGCGACGGCCATGAACGCCATGCTGCAGCGCCTGGACGATGCCTTCCAGCGCCTGTCGGCATTCTCTGCCGACATCGCCCACGAGCTGCGCACGCCGCTGTCCAACCTGCTGACCCACACCCAGGTCACCCTCACCCGCCCGCGCAGCCTCGAAGAGTACCGCGAAGCCCTGCACGGCAACCTCGAGGAACTGCAATGGATGGCGCAGATGATCAACGACATGCTGTTCCTGGCCAAGGCCGACCATGGCCTGCTGGTGCCGGGGCAAGCACCGCTGGTGCTGCATGAGGAGGTGGATGCGCTGCTGGAGTACTACGCGCCGCTGGCAGAGGACAGCGGCGTGCAGATGCTGCGCGAGGGTGAGGCGCTGCTGCAGGGCGACCGGCATATGCTGCGCCGGGCGCTGTCCAACTTGCTGGACAATGCCTTGCGCTTTACCCCGTCGGGTGGGCAGATAAAGGTGACATTGGGGCCAGGGCCGAGGGTTGGCGTGGCCAATACCGGGGCGGCTATCGAGCCGGCAGTGTTACCACGGTTGTTCGACCGCTTCTACCGGGTGGACCCGGCGCGGCGGGAAGGCAGTAGCGAGCATGCCGGGTTGGGGCTGGCGATTACCCGGTCGATCGTGCAGGCCCATGGTGGGCGCATCAGGGCGGAGTGTGCGGACGGGTGGACGCGATTCGTGATCGATTTCACTGAAGACCAGTGACATCGGGGCTGCTTTGCAGCCCATCGCCGGCAAGCCAGCTCCCACAGGTACAGCGCAGGTCTTGAGCTTGATGCAATCCTGTGGGGGCGACCGTCTTGTACTGCCTGTACTGGCCTCATCGCTGGCAAGCCAGGCTCCTACAGGGACTGCGCAGGGCTTGAGGCCGATGCGGTCGGGGTGGGAGCTGGCTTGCCGGCGATGAGGCCCTCAACAGTCACTCAAACTGCCAGGCCAATCGCCGGCTGTACCTGCGATGCCCGATAAGCCGGGTAAATGGTCGCCAGGAAGCTCATCACCAACCCGGCAGTGCAGATGATCGCCACATCGCCCCACTGCAACTGCGACGGCAAGCTGCTGACGAAGTACACATCCGAAGTAAAGATGTGCTGCCCGCTCACCCGCTCCAGCCAACCGACGATCTGGCTGACGTTGAACGCCGCAACCACCCCAAGCACGCCACCGATCAGCGTCCCGACAATACCGATCAGGCTGCCCTGGACCATGAACGTGCCCATGATCTGCGCCGGCGTGGCGCCCAGGGTGCGCAGGATGGCGATGTCCGGCCCCTTGTCGTTCACCACCATCACCAGGGTGGCGATGATGTTGAACGCCGCGACCGCGATGATCATCAGCAACAGCAGGCCGATCATGGTCTTTTCCATCTTCATGGCGCTGAACAGGCTGCCCTGGGTATGCGACCAGTCATCGGCACGGTAGGCATCACCCAGCCCGGCAGCGATGGCCTTGGACACCTGCGGTGCGGCATACAGGTCGTGCAGTTTCAGGCGCACGCCCTGCACCTGGCCCGGCGCCCAGCGCTGCATGGCGCCAGCATCGTCGACATGGATGTAAGCCTGCGAGCCGTCCAGCTCGGCGCCTACCTTGAAGATACCGACCACGGTCAGGCGCTGCATGCGCGGGGTGATACCGCTCGGCTCCTTGCTGATTTCCGGCACGATCAGGGTCAGTTTGTCGCCGGTATTCAAGCGGAAGCGCCGCGCAGTCAGCTCACCGATGACCACGCCGAACTCTCCCGGCTGCAGGTCCTGCAGCCGGCCCTGGACGATATGCTGGCCGACGATCGAGACCTTGCCCTCTTCGGCCGGGTCGATACCGCCGACCTGGATCGGCTGCATCGCGCCCTTGTACGACAGCATGCCTTCCATTTCGGTAATCGGCGCTGCCGCCATCACCGCCGGGTCGCGCATGGCCGCGTCGGCGACCTTGTGCCAGTCGTCCAGCGGCTGCACGCCGAGGATGGCGGCATGCGGCACCAGGCCGAGGATGCGCGAACTCATTTCGCGCTGGAAACCGTTCATCACCGACAGCACCACGATCATCGCCAGCACGCCCAGCGACAGGCCGATCATCGAGGTCATCGAGATGAACGAGATGAAGTGGTTGCGGCGCTTGGCTCGGGTGTAGCGCGCGCCGATGAAGATGGGCAAGGGTCTGAACATGTACGGAAACACCCAATGAAAACAGGAAAACGGGGCGGCACCGGCCACCCCGTGCAGTCGATCAGATCGCCACCAGGTGGCCGTCGTCGAGCTTCAATACACGGTCCATCTGGCGCGCCAGGTTGAGGTCGTGGGTGACCACCAGGAACGCCGTGCGCGACGCGCTGGACAGTTCCTGCATCAACTCCTGGATGCCCTGGGCGGTGTGGTGGTCGAGGTTGCCGGTCGGCTCGTCGAGCATTACCAGGCCGGGGCGGTTGACCAGTGCGCGGGCAATCGCTACCCGCTGGCGCTCACCACCGGACAACTCGGCCGGCTTGTGGTTGAAGCGGTGGGCCAGGCCAACACGCTTGAGCAGCGCCTCGGCACGCTCACGGGCCTCGGGGATCGGCGTGCGGCCGATCAGCAACGGCATGCACACGTTTTCGATGGCAGTGAATTCCGGCAGCAAGTGGTGGAACTGGTAGACAAAGCCCAGCTCGCGGTTGCGCAACAGGCCACGGGCACGCTCGCCCAGTGCCGACAGCTCCTCGCCGGCCAGCCAGACGCTGCCCTGGGTCGGCCGGTCGAGGCCGCCCAACAGGTTGAGCAAGGTACTCTTGCCCGAGCCGGAGCTACCTACGATGGCTACCCGCTCACCGGCGTGCAGCTCGAGGTTGAGCCCGGACAGCACCTGCACCGACTCCGGGCCCTCGTCGTAGGACTTGCCCAGGTTGCGGCAACTCAGAACGGCTTTATCACTCATGCGCGACTCACTCATAACGTAGCGCCTCTGCAGGCTGGGTGCGGGCCGCACGCCAGGCCGGGTACAGGGTGGCGAAGAAACTCAGGACCAGCGCCGCACCACAGACCATGTATACGTCCTGGGCCTGGATCTGCGACGGCAGGTAATCGATGAAGTACACGTCGGCGTTGAGGAACTTGTGCCCGATCAGTTTCTCGATGCCGGCGATCACCGCGCTCACGTTCAGCGCGGCGACGATCCCGACCACGGCGCCGATCAGGGTACCGATCACCCCGATCACCGTGCCCTGGACCATGAAGATGAGCATGATCTGCCCAGGCGTGGCGCCCAAGGTACGCAGAATGGCGATGTCGCCACGCTTGTCGTTGACCACCATCACCAGGGTGGAAATGATGTTGAACGCCGCCACCGCCACGATCAGCAGCAACAGCAGGCCGATCATGGCCTTTTCCATGCGGATCGCCTGGTACAGGTTGCCGTGGGTGCGGGTCCAGTCACGGCTATAGAACTCCTGGTCACCCAGGCGCTGGGCGATGTCCCAGGCCACCCGCGGCGCCTGGAACAGGTCGTCGAACTTCAGGCGCAGGCCCTGGACCTGGTCAGGCTTCCAGCGGTGCAGCCGGGACAGGTCGCTGATGTTGGTCAGGCCCAGGTAGCCGTCGATTTCGCCCGCGCCCACGTGGAAGGTACCGACCACGGTGAAGCGCTTCATGCGCGGGAACATGCCGGCCGGGGTCACACTGACCTCGGGGGCGACGAAGGTGAGCTTGTCGCCGATGCCCACGCCCAGCTTGGCCGCGGCCTTGTCGCCGATCATGATGCCCCACTCGCCCGGCGCCAGCTGGTCCAGGCGGCCTTGCAGGACGAACTTGTCGATGATCGACACTTCGCGCTCGCGGGCCGGGTCGATGCCGTTGAGCAGCACCTTCTGCACCTTGCCTTCGTGGGTCAGCAGGCCCTGCATCTGGGTGAAGGGCGCAACCGCCACCACCTGCGGATTCTGCTTTACTTGTTGGGCAAGGGCCGGCCAGTCGGCAATGGGCTGGCCGCTCTCCAGCGTGGCATGGGGGATCATGCCCAACACGCGGGTACGCATCTCGTGGTCGAAACCGTTCATGACCGAGAGCACCACGATCATCACAACCACGCCCAGGGCGAGGCCGATCATCGAGGTCAGGGAAATGAACGAGACGAAGTGATTGCGACGTTTGGCACGGGTATAACGCGTGCCGATGAATGCGAAAAGAGGTCTGAACATGTCGGGGCTTGTTCGGATGAAAGGGAACGTCCTTGTGGCGAGGCGCCTACGGCGGCTTTACACTCGGACCACCGCCGCTACCTTGGGTTCGCCATGACGACATTAGACGAAGAAGATCGCCGCGAATACTACCGCATCGAAGATCGGATCGCACTTCAAATCAGCCCCCTCAGCGCGGCCGAAGCCCTTGACCCAGATGTGTTGCAAGATGATTCGCCTCTGTTCAACCTGCTCAGCGAGCTGCACCTGTCCGACTTCGAGTCGCAGCACCTGCTGCGCCAGCTGAGCGAGAAGGACCGCACCCTCGCCGCTTTCCTGCGCGCACAGAACAAACGCCTCGACCTGCTTAGCGCAGTAGTTGCCCAGACCCTGCTCGGCGAAGTTGGCCAGCCCCAGCCGGTGGTCATTTCCGAGGGCGGCATCGAGTTCGCACAAGCCACAGCGGTTGCCCCCGGCACCCGGGTGAAGGTGAAGATGGTGCTGATGCCGCGCGCCCACGGCCTGCTGCTGCGCGGCAAGGTCACCCATTGCGACCCGCGCCCGGAGGGCGGCTTCGAGGTCGGCACCGAATTCACCGACATGACCGACGCCCAACGGCAATTGCTGGCCCGCTACATCCTGCAACGCCAGCAGCAGCAACGGCGCCAGCAGCTGGAACAGAACGACCCCGCCTCCTGAGCCCATTTTTCTCTGATTTGAAGGAACGAACGTGACCCTGATCTACGGCCACCGCGGCGCCAAGGGCGAAGCGCCCGAGAATACCCTGAAGAGCTTCCAGCAATGCCTCGCCCATGGCGTGACCCGCTGCGAGCTGGACCTGCACCTGTCGGCCGACAACGAGCTGATGGTGATCCACGACCCGACCCTCAAGCGCACCACCGGCAAACGCGGCAAGGTGGTCGAGCACCCGGCCGCAGACCTGGTCAAGATAGATGCCCGCAAAGGCGGCCCGGGCCATGTCCAGCCCTGCCCGATTCCGAGGCTGGAAGAACTGTTCCAGAAGTGCCCGTTCGAGCATTGGCAGCTGGAAGTGAAAAGCGCCTCGCGTACCCGCGCCGCGACCACCGTGCTGGCGATCCGCGAACTGGCCCAGCAGTACGGCCTGCTGGACAAGGTGACCATTACCTCCAGCTCACGCGAAGTGCTGGGTGCCGCCCTGGAGCTGGTGCCGGACGTCAAACGCGGGCTGGTAGCCGAATACGCCTGGCTCGACCCATTGAAGGTGGCACAGAACTACGGCTGCAACCTGCTGGCATTGAACTGGACGCTGTGCACCCCCGAGCGCCTGCTGAAAGCCCAGGCCCAGGGTTTGCATGTGTCGGTGTGGACGGTCAACGAACCGGCACTGATGCGCCGGCTCGCTGACTTCGGTGTGGACAGCCTGATTACAGACTTTCCCGGTTTGGCCAGGACCACCCTCGGGCAGGGTTGAAATCGGTCTCTCCGACCGGCTCAGGCCACCGGTCGGAGCCGCTCAAAAAAGCCGGTTCAGGCCATCGTAGGCAGCTACCCGATAGGCTTCGGCCATGGTCGGGTAGTTGAATGTGGTGTTGACGAAATACTTCAGGTTGTTCAGCTCGCCCGGCTGGTTCATCACGGCCTGGCCGATATGGACGATTTCCGAAGCCTGGTAGCCGAAGCAGTGTACGCCCAGCACCTCCAGTGTTTCGCGGTGGAACAGGATCTTCAGCATGCCTTGCGGCTCGCCGGCGATCTGTGCACGGGCCATGCTCTTGAAGAAGGCTTTGCCCACTTCGTACGGCACCTTGGCCTGGGTCAGTTCCTGCTCGTTCTTGCCGATCGAGCTGATCTCCGGAATGGTATAGATACCGGTTGGCACATCATTGACGAAGCGCCAGCTGCCATTGTCCACGATGCTGCCAGCTGCCGAACGGCCCTGGTCATGGGCAGCGCTGGCCAGGCTTGGCCAGCCGATCACGTCGCCGGCACCGTAGATGTTCGGCACGCTGGTGCGGTAAGCCTCGTCGACCTCGATCTGGCCGCGGCTGTTGACCTTGATGCCGATGTTTTCCAGGCCCAGCTTGTCAGTGTTGCCGGTACGGCCGTTGCACCACAGCAAGGCGTCGGCCTTGATCTTCTTGCCCGACTTCAGGTGCAGGATCACCCCGTTGTCCAGGCCTTCGACGCGCTCATACTCTTCGTTGTGGCGCACGGTGATGTTGTTGTTGCTGAAGTGGTAGCTCAGCGCCTGGGAAATTTCCGAGTCGAGGAAGCTCAGCAACTGGCCACGGTTGTCTACCAGCTCTACCAATACACCCAGGCCGCTGAAGATCGAGGCGTATTCGCAACCGATCACGCCGGCTCCGTACACGATCAATTTGCGTGGGGTGTGGCTGAGGCTGAGGATGGTGTCGCTGTCGTAGACGCGCGGGTGGTGGAAGTCGATATCGGCCGGGCGGTACGGGCGCGAGCCGGTGGCGATGATGATGTGCTTGGCGTTGAGCTTTTCCACCACACCGTTCGGGCAAACCACTTCGACGGTCTGCTCGTCGGCGAAGCTGCCGGTGCCGAAGAACACGTCCACGCGGTTACGTGCGTAGTAGCCGGTGCGCGACGCTACCTGCTTGGCGATGACCTTCTCGGCGCTTTTCAGCACGTCGGGGAACGAGAACCAGCGCGGCTCACCGATGGCACGGAACATCGGGTTGGTGTTGAACTGCATGATCTGCCGCACCGAGTGACGCAGTGCTTTGGACGGGATGGTGCCCAGGTGGGTGCAGTTGCCCCCGACCTGGCGACGGCTATCGACCATCGCCACCTTGCGCCCTGCTTTGGCGGCGTTCATTGCCGCACCTTCTCCGGCCGGGCCGGAACCCAGCACCACTACGTCGTAGTTGTAGACAGCCATGCGTACTCCTTCAGAACTGGCCCGCAAGCTACGGTCGCTCGCGGGGCGCGATCATGCCGCCGGGGCGTCATGAGAAAATTCGGGTGCAGTCTAATCAAGCGTGAACGCCGCGCACATTAACCCTTGGTCGCGTCGTAGGCCAATTTCGCCCGCACTACATGTGTGAACCATTCCCTGGCGGCGATCATCCCTGCTTGTGCTTTCACTCGCCTTTCACTGCCCGTTCGAATGCGGGCGTAGCTCGGGAGACGAAGCCACCCTCGGCCCGAGTCACCAATACCGCGGCAAGGCCATGCGCCACGGCAAAATCCCAGCCACGTTCCGGGCCCAGGATCAACAGCAGCGTCGAATAGCCGTCGGCCTGCAGCGCCGAGGCATCGAGCACGGTGACCGCGGCCAGGTCGTGCTGCACCGGGCGCCCGAGGCGGGCATCGAAGGTGTGCGAATAGCGCCGGCCATTCTCCTCGAAATAGTGCCGATAGTCACCCGAGGTCGATACCGAAAGGCCGTTGACCGGGATGATCTGGCGGGCTATCTGGCGATCTTCGCGGGGTAGCTCCAGGGCGATGCGCCAGGGGCTGCCATCCGGTTTGCGGCCGGCGGCCTTGAGCTCGCCGGTGGCTTCGGCGACAAAGTTGGCCACGCCCATGGCCTGCAGGCGCGCGGCGATCAGGTCGACGGCATGGCCGGCGGCGATGCTGTTGAAGTCGAGCTTCACCGGGGCGTCCTTGCACAGGGCCTGGCCGTCGATGTGCAGATGCCGGTAGCCCACGCGCTGGCGCACCTGGGCCAGGGCCGACGGGTCGGGCACCTGTTCGTGACGGGCCTGGGGGCCGAACCCCCACAGGTCGAGCAAGGGTTCGACGGTAAGGTCGAAGGCGCCGCCGCTCTGCTCGGCCAGGTGCTGACCAAGGCTGACCAGTTCGAGCATGTCGGGCGGCAGTACCTGGCACTGGTTGGCGGGCAACTGGTTGAAACGGCTGATGGTGGAGTCGCCGCGGTAGGTCGAGTAGTGCTGGTCGATGCCGTGCAGGATGGTTTCCACTGCCGCCTGCACCTGAACCGGCGCCGGGCCGCCGGGTTCGCGCACGTACTGGATGCTGTAGCTGCTGCCCATGGTCGGGCCACCCAGGCGCTCCAGGGTGGGGCCCTGGTTGCAGGCGGTGAGCAGCATCAGCAAGAAACAAAGAAATGCGCGCAATATCGAGATCTCGAATGTCTGTACTGGCCCTTTCGCGGGCACGCCCGCTCCCACAGGTACCCCACTGCCCTCCAGCCCTGTGATATCCCTGTGGGAGCGGGCGTGCCCGCGAAAGGGCCAGTACAGACACAGTAAATGCCCGATCGGTTTATCAGGCGAAAAAAAACGGGAACCCGAAGGTTCCCGTTTTTTCATTGCCTTACAAGCGTATCAGTGCGGAAACGCTGGCGGGTTCACACCGGCCATCTCTTCCATCACACGAACCACCTGGCAGCTGTAACCGAATTCGTTGTCGTACCAGACGTACAGAACAACGCGGTTGTCATTGCAGATGGTCGCTTCGGCGTCAACCACACCGGCGTGGCGCGAACCGACGAAGTCGGTCGAAACCACTTCCTGCGAGCTGACGTAATCGATCTGCTTGTGCAGTTCCGAGTGCATGGCGGTCTGGCGCAGGTACTCGTTGATCTCGTCGCGGCTGGTGGCCTTCTCGAGGTTCAGGTTGAGGATGGCCATCGAAACGTTCGGCGTCGGTACGCGAATGGCGTTGCCGGTCAGCTTGCCCTTCAGCACTGGCAGTGCCTTGGCGGCAGCAGTGGCGGCGCCGGTTTCGGTGATGACCATGTTCAGCGGCGCGGCGCGGCCGCGGCGGCTGCCCTTGTGGAAGTTGTCGATCAGGTTCTGGTCGTTGGTGAACGAGTGAACGGTTTCGACATGGCCGTTGACGATGCCGTACTGGTCGTTGATGGCCTTGAGCACCGGCACGATGGCGTTGGTGGTGCAGGAAGCGGCCGAGATGATCTTGTCATCGGCAGCGATGTCGCCGTGGTTGATGCCGTGCACGATGTTCTTCAGCGCGCCCTTGCCAGGTGCGGTGAGGATCACGCGGGCAGCGCCCGGGCAGGCCAGGTGCTGGCCCAGGCCGTCGGCATCACGCCATACGCCGGTGTTGTCGACGATCAGCGCGTTTTCGATGCCGTACTGGGTGTAGTCGACTTCGCTCGGGCTCTTGGCGTAGATAACCTGGATCAGGTTGCCGTTGGCGGTGATGGTGTTGTTGGCTTCGTCGATGGTGATGGTGCCATCGAACGGGCCGTGCACCGAGTCACGGCGCAGCAGGCTGGCACGCTTGACCAGGTCGTTCTCGGCGCCCTTGCGCACGACGATGGCGCGCAGGCGCAGGCCGTCGCCACCACCGGTCTTCTCGATCAGGATGCGCGCCAGCAGGCGGCCGATGCGACCGAAACCGTACAGCACAACGTCGGTGCCCTTGCGCGCCGAAGCGTTCTGCTGGCCAACTACCGCGGCCAGTTCTTCACGGACGAACTGCTCGGCAGTGCGGCCATTGCCTTCCTGCTTGAACTTGTTGGCCAGCTTGCCCAGGTCGACCGAAGCGGCGCCCAGTTTCAGCTCGCTCATGGCCTTGAGCAGGGGGAATGTCTCGTGGACGGACAGTTCGGTTTCGTCGGCTTGACGATGACGCGCAAAGCGGTGCGCCTTGAGGATCGAGATAACCGAACGGTTGATCAGGCTACGGCCATAAATCGAGCTCACCACGTTGTTGTTGCGGTAGAGCTGACCGATAAGCGGGATCATCGCTTCAGCCAGGGCTTCACGATCGATCCACTCACCAAGACACTGGTCGGGCTTCTGAGTCACGGGAACCTTCCACATGTAGGGACAGAAAAAAGGGGCTACATTATGACGCCCCAACGCGTTACGGGCAATGAGCGCCTGTCGCGGCCACGCAAGCCAGCGTTCACGCCCTTTCGAACCTGACAGCCGGCACCGTCACCGGTACAATCGATCTCTTTGCCGCAACGCTTGGAGTGCAATCTCCCGTGTCAGTTCTGCGCCTACCGCAAATGTCGGCCACGGCCGGCAAACAAACCTGGGGCAATCTACCCGGTGCCGCCCTCAGCCTGGCCATCGCCGAGGCCGCCAGCAGCGCGGGCCGCTTCACTTTGCTGCTGACAGCCGACAGCCAGGCTGCCGATCGTCTGGAACAGGAACTTCGCTTCTTTGCCCCGGACCTGCCGGTGCTGCCGTTCCCCGATTGGGAAACCCTGCCCTACGACCTGTTCTCGCCGCACCAGGACATCATTTCCCAGCGCATCGCCAGCCTCTACCGCCTGCCCGAGCTGAGCCACGGCATCCTCGTGGTGCCGGTCACCACCGCCCTGCACCGCCTGGCGCCGACCCGCTTCCTGCTGGGCAGCAGCCTGGTGCTGGACGTGGGCCAGACCATCGATGTGGAGCAGATGCGCCTGCGCCTGGAGGCCAGTGGCTATCGCTGCGTCGACACCGTCTACGAGCATGGCGAGTTCGCCGTGCGCGGCGCGTTGATCGACCTGTTCCCGATGGGTAGCAAGCTGCCCTACCGTATCGACCTGTTCGATGACGAGATCGAGACGCTGCGCACCTTCGACCCCGAGACCCAGCGCTCGATCGACAAGGTGGATTCGGTGCGCCTGCTGCCGGCGCGCGAGTTCCCGATGCAGAAAGAGGAAGTGACCCGCTTCAAGGCGCGCTTCCGCGAACGCTTCGATGTCGATTTCCGCCGCAGCGCGATCTTCCAGGACCTGGCCAGCGGTATCATCCCCGCCGGCATCGAGTACTACCTGCCGCTGTTCTTCGAAGAAACCTCGACCCTGTTCGACTACCTGCCGGCCGACACCCAGGTGTTCTCGCTGCCCGGCGTGGAACAGGCCGCCGAACACTTCTGGAACGACGTGCGCGGGCGTTATGAAGACCGCCGTGGCGACCTGAGCCGGCCGCTGCTGCCGCCGGCCGAGCTGTTCCTGCCGGTGGAAGACTGCTTTGCCCGGCTCAAGCAATGGCCACGGGTAGTGGTCAGCACCGAAGACCTCGACCCGGGCGTGGGTCGCGAGCGCTTCCCGGCACGCGCCCTGCCCAACCTGGCAATCGAAGCCAAGGCCAACCAGCCCCTGGCCGAACTGGCCAACTTCCTCGACCAGTTCCCCGGCCGGGTGTTGTTCACCGCCGAATCGGCGGGCCGCCGCGAAGTGCTGCTGGAGCTGCTCGAGCGGCTGAAACTGCGCCCGCATACCGTCGACGGCTGGGCCGACTTCATCACCGGCAGCGAACGCCTGGCAATCACCATCGCCCCACTGGACGAAGGCCTGCTGCTGGACGACCCAGGCCTGGCCCTGATCGCCGAAAGCCCGCTGTTCGGCCAGCGAGTCATGCAGCGCCGGCGCCGCGACAAGCGTGGCGAAACCGCCAACGACGCGGTGATCAAGAACCTGACCGAGCTGCGCGAAGGCGCGCCGGTGGTGCACATCGACCATGGCGTGGGCCGCTACCTGGGCCTGGCCACCCTGGAAATCGACGGCCAGGCCGCCGAATTCCTCACCCTGGAATACGCCGAGGGCGCCAAGCTGTACGTGCCGGTGGCCAACCTGCATCTGATCGCTCGCTACACCGGGAGCGACGATGCCCTGGCACCGCTGCACCGGCTGGGCTCGGAGGCCTGGCAGAAGGCCAAGCGCAAGGCCGCCGAACAAGTGCGCGACGTCGCCGCCGAACTGCTCGATATCTATGCCCGCCGCGCCGCGCGCAAAGGCTATGCATTTGCCGACCCGTCCGCCGACTACGCCACCTTCAGCGCCGGCTTCCCGTTCGAGGAAACCCCGGATCAGCAGGCTGCCATCGAAGCCGTGCGTGCCGACATGCTGGCGCCCAAGCCGATGGACCGCCTGGTGTGCGGCGACGTCGGCTTCGGCAAGACCGAAGTGGCCATGCGCGCAGCGTTCATCGCCGTACACAGCGGCCGCCAGGTGGCCGTGCTGGTGCCCACCACCCTGCTCGCCCAGCAGCACTACAACAGCTTCCGCGACCGCTTTGCCGACTGGCCGGTGACCGTGGAGGTGATGAGCCGCTTCAAGTCGGCCAAGGAAGTGGCCAACGCCGCCGCCGATCTGGCCGAAGGCAAGATCGACATCCTCATCGGCACCCACAAGCTGCTGCAGGACGATGTACGCTTCAAGGACCTGGGCCTGGCCATCATCGACGAAGAGCACCGCTTTGGCGTGCGCCAGAAGGAACAGCTCAAGGCCCTGCGCAGCGAAGTGGACATCCTCACCCTCACCGCCACGCCGATCCCGCGTACGCTGAACATGGCGGTGGCGGGCATGCGCGACCTGTCGATCATCGCCACGCCGCCAGCGCGCCGCCTGTCGGTACGCACCTTCGTCATGGAGCAGAACAAGAGCACGGTCAAGGAGGCGCTGCTGCGCGAGCTGCTGCGCGGTGGCCAGGTGTACTACCTGCACAACGATGTGAAAACCATCGAGAAATGCGCCGCCGACCTTGCCGAACTGGTGCCAGAGGCGCGCATCGGTATCGGCCACGGGCAGATGCGCGAGCGCGAGCTGGAACAGGTGATGAGCGATTTCTACCACAAGCGCTTCAACGTGCTGGTGGCCTCGACCATCATCGAAACCGGCATCGACGTGCCCAGCGCCAACACGATCGTCATCGAGCGCGCCGACAAGTTCGGCCTGGCCCAGCTGCACCAGCTGCGCGGCCGTGTTGGCCGCAGCCACCACCAGGCCTACGCCTACCTGCTGACGCCAACCCGGCAGAAGGTCAGCGCCGACGCCGAAAAACGCCTGGAGGCGATCGCCAACACCCAGGACCTCGGTGCCGGCTTCGTGCTGGCCACCAACGACCTGGAGATTCGCGGAGCCGGCGAGCTGCTGGGCGAAGGCCAGAGCGGGCAGATCCAGGCGGTGGGCTTTACCTTGTACATGGAAATGCTCGAACGCGCGGTCAAGGCGATCCGCAAGGGTACCCAGCCCAACCTTGAGCAGCCGCTGGGTGGTGGTCCGGAAATCAACCTGCGCCTGCCGGCACTGATCCCCGAGGACTACCTGCCCGACGTGCATGCACGGCTGATCCTGTACAAGCGCATTGCCTCGGCCGCCGATGAAGAAGGCCTCAAGGACCTGCAGGTGGAAATGATCGACCGCTTCGGCCTGCTGCCCGAGCCGACCAAGAACCTGATGCGCCTGACCTCGCTCAAGCTGCACGCGGAAAAGCTCGGCATCAAGAAAGTCGACGCCGGCCCCAACGGCGGCAAGATCGAGTTCGAGGCCGAGACCCCGGTCGACCCGCTGACCCTGATCAAGCTGATCCAGGGCCAGCCCAAACGCTACAAGTTCGAAGGCGCCACCCAGTTCCGCTTCCTGGTACCCATGGAACGCCCCGACGAACGCTTCAATAACCTGGAGGCGCTGTTCGAGCGCCTGACCCCACAGCCTGCCTAAGGAAGATCCATGCGTGCCATCCGTTGCCTGACCCTGCTGCTGGCGCTGTTCGCCCCGGCCGCCTTCGCCGAAGGCCTGTATCAGGTAGAAATGATCCTGGTGCGGCAGAACAGCGTGCCCGCCTTCACCAGCCCGTTCGCCCCCGAAGACTGGAGCGCCGGCGCTCCGCGCCTGGAAAAGGACGCCGAGCGCCGCCTGGCGCTGGAAGACGAAGCCACCCGCCTGGAAGCCACCGCGGACTACACCGTGCTACTGCACAAGGCCTGGCAGCAGCAAGTGGGCAGCGAGCCCAGCCGCATCGCCCTGGGCGAAGGCACCGAGCAGTTCGGCCACTTCCCCATCGAAGGCAACCTGAGCATCGCCGAGGGCCGTTTCATTGCGGTCGAGGCCAACTTCTGGGTCAACCAGCTGGACGGCAACGGCAGCGTGCTGCAAAGCGAGCAGTTCAAGCAGAGCAACAGCAACGTCAAGGGCGGCCAGCTGACCTTCCTCGACGGTGGGCACCTGGCGGTGCTGCTGAAGGTGACACCACCAGGTACGCCTAAAATGCCAGTGATGGACCCGGAGATGATGGAGCAGTGATGTGAGCGAGAGCGATGCGCAGTTCTTTGTGCGGGAGCACGACGGCTGGACGTTCGCGTTTGACCGCAAGTCCCTGCAACGCGGCCTGGACTACGCCGAGGAAGGCAGAAGCGAAATCGTGTCCATCCTCGACATGACCGTCCGCGCCCAGTGCGCAGGTTCCGGCGGCCGGACCTACTACCAGCGCATCACGCTGGACATGACGGAAGATGGCCTGGAGTGCCGAGGCACTTGCTCATGCCCGGTGGGCGAAGACTGCAAGCATTGTGCGGCTGCGCTCTATTTGCTGGAGCGCGGGCCGGATTACGCCGAGGGCAGCCATGATGCCCCTCACCCAACGGTTGACGCAGCCCGGCAATCTCTGGACCTCCCACCTGAACTCGCCCATTGGGTCGAGGCCCTGGAAGCTCCGACAAAGCCTGCCGAGCCTGCCAGGCGCAAAGGCCCGTCGCTCTACTACAAGGTCGTTAATGAGCACGGCCTTTGCACGCTCAGCGTATCCAAAGGCACCCGCGAAGCCGATGGCCAGCTGAAACTCGCCCGTGCCAGCTCGCTGCCTGAGATGCTCTACTACACGCCACGTTACGTAATTGATGAGGACCTGCGCATCCTCAGGCTGATTGACGCCCTTGGCAAAAACACCAACATGCCAATCGCAAGGCTGGAAGGAAAGCAAGGCGCAGAGCTGTACGAGTTCGCACTGGCCAGTGGCCGCCTGATCTACGGCGAGCAACTGTTGCCACTAGCCCCCGGGCCGACACTGCCGGCCGAGTTTCGCTGGATGAGGCTTGAGAACGGCAGCTATCGTGGTGCGTGGCACCATGATGAGCGGATGCATGACATGGCACTGCCGCTCGACCCGCTCTATTACATCGATACCCAGACGGGCATGACTGGCAAGCTTGTACATGATCTTGACCCGTTCATTGCCAGCCAACTGGCAAGCGCACCTACGGTGCCCGAACACTTGATCATCCCCCTGAGCCACCGCTTGAACGCACTGAATCGCCAGGTTCCAACGCCTACAAGCGTACGCAGTGAAGAGATCGACAGTATTCAACCCAGGCCGCACCTGACGCTGGGCAGCCTTGAATTCAGCGCCTACATGCCCAAGACCGGCCGCATGCAGCGGCAGATGCAGCATCGGGCCGCACTGGCGTTCGACTATGACGGTTTACGCGCCAGCGGCAGCGACGAAAAACCGCTGACCCGCCTGGTAGACAACACCTGCCAGCGCATCCGCCGCCAGCCCCAGGCCGAACAGGCGCTGCGCAAGGTGCTGCGCGACCTCGGTTTCAAGGCCGCCACCCGGCAGAGCAAGGCCCTGCCTGACAGTGCCGGCGAGATGCTCCAGTTGCCCGATGACGAAGCCTGGCTGCGCTTTGCCCGCGAAGGCCTGCCGCGCCTGCGCGAAGCCGGTTGGAACATCGACATCCACCGCGACTTCGCCTTCAACCTGCAGGAAGTGGACGACTGGTACGCCACCATCGACGAAGCGCCCGGCCATGAATGGTTCGACCTGGAGCTGGGCATCGTGGTCGATGGCCAGCGCCACAGCCTGCTGCCGATCGTGCTGCAACTGCTGCGCAGCAACCCGGAGCTGCTGCGCCCCAGCGAACTGGCCCGGCGCAGTGACGACGAGCACCTGCTGATCGACCTCAACCGTGGCCGCCTAGATGCCCCGGCCCTGCGCGTTGCCTTGCCCTATGGCCGCATCAAGGCAGTGATGGGCACCTTGGGCGAACTGTACCTGCACGAAGACGCCGCAGGCCCGTCCCTGCGCCTGGACCGTGCCGATGCCTCACGCCTGAACGACATCGACGGCCTGCCCCTGCATTGGGAGGGTGGCGAGCATGTGCGCGACCTGGGCCGTCGCCTGCGCGATGCCCGTGACTTGCAGGTAGAACCGCCGTCCGGGTTGCAGGCCAGCCTGCGCCCTTACCAGCAACAAGGCCTGAACTGGCTGCAGGCGCTGCGCGAGATGGGCACCGGCGGCATCCTCGGCGACGACATGGGGCTGGGCAAGACCCTGCAGGCCCTGGCACACCTGCTGCTGGAAAAACAGTCCGGGCGCCTGAGCGCACCGGCCCTGGCGGTGATGCCGACCAGCCTGGTGCCCAACTGGCTGGACGAAGCCCAGCGCTTCGCCCCCGGGCTGCGCGTGCTGGCCCTGCAAGGCCCGGGGCGCAGCAAGCATTTCGCCAAACTGCACGAATACGACCTGGTCCTGACCACCTATGCCCTGGTGCCACGCGACCTCGAGCACCTGCGCGCCCAGGCCTGGCATGTGCTGGTGCTGGACGAGGCACAGAACATCAAGAGCAGCACCAGCAAGGCCGCCCTCGCGGTTTGCGAGCTGCGGGCCAATCAGCGCGTCTGCCTGACCGGCACGCCAATGGAAAACAACCTGGGCGAGCTGTGGTCGATTTTCCACTTCCTCATGCCTGGCTGGCTGGGTGACCTGAAGCGCTTCAACCAGGACTACCGCACACCGATCGAGCGCCACGGCGACAGCGAGCGCATGGCCCACCTGGCCAGCCGCATCCGCCCGTTCCTGCTGCGCCGCACCAAGGAGCAGGTGGCCACCGAGCTGCCGGCCAAGACCGAGATGGTGCACTGGGTCGAGCTTAGCGATGCCCAGCGCGACACCTACGAAGCCGTGCGGGTGGCCATGGACAAGAAAGTCCGCGATGAAATCGCCCGCAATGGCGCCGCGCGCAGCCAGATCATCATCCTCGACGCCCTGCTCAAGCTGCGCCAGGTATGCTGCGACCTGCGCCTGGTCAAAGGGGTGGAAAGCAAAGGCAACCAGGCCGACAAGGGCAAACTGGGCGCGCTGCTGGAAATGCTCGAAGAGCTGCTGAGCGAAGGGCGCCGGGTACTGTTGTTCTCGCAGTTCACCTCGATGCTGGCGTTGATCGAGCAGGAACTGGAGAAGCGCAAGATTCGCTACAGCCTGCTGACCGGCGACACCCGCGACCGGCGCACGCCGGTGCAGCAGTTCCAGCAGGGTGACAGCGAAGTGTTCCTGATCAGCCTCAAGGCGGGTGGCGTGGGCTTGAACCTGACAGCCGCGGACACGGTGATCCACTTCGACCCCTGGTGGAACCCGGCCAGCGAAAACCAGGCTACCGACCGCGCCTACCGCATTGGCCAGGACAAGCCGGTATTCGTGTTCAAGCTGATCACCCGGGGAACGGTGGAAGAAAAGATCCAGCTGTTGCAGCAGGAGAAGGCCGCGCTTGCGGCGAGCCTGCTGGATGGCGGGCAGGCCGGGCAATGGCGGCTGGGGGATGAAGAGATCGAAGCGCTGTTTGCGCCGCTGCCCGGGAAGCGCGGGCGGTAGCCCAGAATCCTTCGCTGCCTGTACCGGCCTCTTCGCGGGTAAACCCGCTCCCACAGGGAGATCAGTGCCCTCAAGGGCGGTGCCGTACCTGTGGGAGCGGGCGTGCCCGCGAAGGGGCCGGCGCGGTCAATCGACCAACTGCGCCTCTCGCAACGCCCCCAACGCCTCCAGCCACCGCGGCTGCTGGCGATAGTCAGTGCGTGCAAAACTGAAGCCTCGCATCCGAGCAAGGCGCGGCGATGGCTTGACTTTCAAGCGCTGCGCAGCAAGCAGAGCAAGCTCTGCCGAAGCCCGGTCATTACATACCAGGCCCACGTCACATCCCGCACCGAAAGCAGCCTCGACGCGACCAGCAACATCTCCGACCACATGGGCACCGGCCATGGACAGATCATCACTGAAAATCACGCCATCGAAGCCAAGCTCCCCCCTGAGAATGTCCTGAAGCCAGCGCCTCGAAAAACCGGCGGGCTTACTATCGACCTGGGGATAGATCACATGTGCAGGCATCACTGCCGACAGCTGGCGTGCCAATCGGGTAAATGGCACCAGGTCCGTCTTGCGCAGTTCATCCAGGCTGCGATCATCTACGGGAATGGCCACATGCGAATCGGCCTCAGCCCAGCCATGCCCAGGAAAATGCTTGCCGCATGCTGCCATGCCCGCTGCAGTCATGCCCCGGATGAACGCCCCACCCAGCTGAGTGACACGCTCTGGATCACCATCGAAGGCACGTGCACCAATGACTGCACTGCGCCCATGATCCAGATCGAGCACTGGAGCAAAACTCAAATCCAGCCCGATCGCCAGCACCTCGGTTGCCATCAACCAGCCACAATGTCCGGCCAATCGCTCGGCATCATCGCTCTGGGCGATCTGCCGCATGGATGGCAACCTGACGAACCCTTCACGCAAGCGTTGCACCCGCCCACCTTCCTGATCGACCGCAATGATCAGGTCAGGGCGCAAAGCACGTACCGAAGCGCACAGCTCCCGCACCTGACGCGGGTGGGCAATATTACGAGCAAAGATGATCAAACCAGCTACTTCAGGCTGGAGCAATAACCGACGATCCTCAGGCGTCAGCCCTGTGCCTTCGATATCGACCATCAAGGCCCCCTGCATACAAACTGTCATTACAAAATCCTCTAATCGAATATCAGAAACCCATTACGGGCGAAGCGGAGAAATCTCCGCTTTGCCCGAGTCTCTGGAATGCGTGCCGCCTGGTACACCGGGGCACATTTCCCGGTGTACTCACGCAATACGCACATCGAAAACGCAGGATCCTGTCTCGGACCGAGCAGGGTGGAGCCTCGTCAGTCGACCAGTTGAGCGTCCTTCAACGCGGACAATGCCTGCTGCCAACGAGGCTGCTGACGATAGTCAGTCCGCGCAAACCCTTGCCCGCGCATGCCTGCGATGCGTGGCGAAGGTTTTACCTTCATGCGTTGTGCCGCACTCAATGCCAGCTCCGCCGCCGCCCGATCATTGCAAACCAGCCCCATATCACAACCGGCGCTCAGTGCTGCTTCGATGCGGCTCGCCGCGTCCCCGACAACATGTGCGCCGGCCATCGACAAATCGTCACTGAAAATCACCCCGTCGAAACCCAGCTCGCCACGCAGGATGTCCTGCAACCAGCGCCGCGAGAAGCCAGCCGGCTGGTTGTCGACCTGCGGGTAGATGACATGCGCCGGCATCACTGCCGCCAATTGCCCGCTCAGGCGGGTGAACGGCACCAGGTCGGCCTGGCGCAGCTGTTCGAGGCTGCGCTCATCGGTCGGGATGGCCACATGCGAGTCCGCTTCGGCCCAGCCATGCCCCGGGAAGTGCTTGCCACAAGCCGCCATACCCGCCGCATTCATGCCACGGATGAACGCCCCGGCCAGTTGCGTGGCACGCAGCGGGTCACTCTCGAAGGCGCGGCTGCCCACCACGGCGCTGCGCTGGTGGTCCAGGTCGAGTACCGGGGCAAAGCTGAGGTCCAGGCCAACCGCCAGCACCTCGGTCGCCATCAACCAACCGCACTGCTCGGCCAGGTACTCGGCGTTGTCATTGTCGGCCAGCGCTCGCATGGCCGGCAGGCGCACAAAGCCCTGGCGCAGGCGCTGCACCCGGCCGCCCTCCTGGTCCACCGCCAGGATCAGGTCGGGCCGGATGGCACGGATCGACGCGCACAGTTCACGCACCTGGCGCGGGCTGTCGATGTTGCGGGCAAAAATGATCAGGCCAGCCACTTCAGGTTGGCGTAGCAGGTGACGGTCTTCGGCGGTCAGCCATTTACCGGCGATATCCACCATCAGGGAGCCTTGCAGGCTGACAGTCATGGGTAATCCTTCATTGAAGACTGAGAGAAGCCCACTGGGGGCAGGCGGCCTGCTCGATGCGCACCGGGCAATGGGCCGGCACCTGCTCGAACAGGCTTAGCAAATCGATGTTGCGCAGGCGTATGCATCCATGGGACAGCGCTACGCCCAAGGGTTCCGTATCCGGGGTGCCGTGCAGGTAGATATAACGGCGGAAGGTGTCGACCGCACCCAGGCGGTTGACACCCGGCTCGCAGCCACTAAGCCAGAGGATGCGGGTGAGGATCCAGTCCCGGCCGGGGTATTGCGCATGCAAGGCCGGCGACCACACCTCGCCGGTCCAGCGCCGCCCGACCAATACCGCTTTCAGCGGCAAGCCCGCGCCGATCTTCGCTCGCACCTGGTGCAAGCCACACGGCGTGCAACCCGAGCCGTTGCGCTCGCCGGCGCCGTTGCGCGCCGTTGAAACCGGCAGGCGTACGCGCAGCTGGCCATCGGCAAAACCATAAAGGCGCTGATCGGCGAGGGAAATGTGCAGGAAGTCGAGGTCAGGCATGGGCGCTAGCTTAGCCGAAGCGCCCTGCCCCGCCCAGCCTTCAGGCCTTGGCGGTGGTCGCGCCTGCGCTGGTCTTGGTGCGCGGGCGCAGCTGCGCGGCGGCCATGGCGTCGTCGGTTACACCGCTATCGGCACGCATGCCCGCAGCCAGGAACGGCACCATCAGGCGCATTACCTGCTCGATCGAGGTATTGATGCCGAAATCGGTTTCGGCAATCGCCCGCAGGGCCTTGATACCAGACATGCTGAAGGCGGCGGCGCCAAGCATGAAGTGCACGCGCCAGAACAGCTCCAGCGGCGGAATGCGCGGCGCGGCCTCGTTGACCAGTAGCATGTACCGGCGGAACACCTTGCCGTACATGTCTTCCAGGTAACGCCGCAGGTGGCCCTGGCTCTGGCTGAAGGCCAGACCCAGCAGGCGCATGAAGATCGACAGGTCGTTGTTGCTGCGCGGCTGCACGGCCAAAGCCTGCTCGACCAGCATTTCCAGCAGCTCCTCGAGGCTCGGCTTGTGCTCAGGCTTGGCCTGGCGCCGCTCCAGCTCACGTTCGAGGCTGGCGCAGAACGGCCCGAGGAAGCGCGAAAACACTGCCTGGATCAGGGCCTTCTTGGAGCCGAAGTGATAGTTGACTGCCGCCAGGTTGACCCCGGCCTTGCTGGTAATCAGCCGCAACGAGGTTTCTGCGAACCCCCTTTCCGCGAACAGCTGCTCGGCAGCATCGAGAATGCGTTCAACGGTTTCCGATTGGGCCATGACTACTCCGACTACTCCGCCAGACAAACAGGTGTTTGAAACATACGTTTCAGCCCTGTTTCTGTCAAGGCTCGGTGACCGGTCGGTCGCCATTTAAAAACGCCAGGCGGGTGGCTGCAAGCGCCATTGCTACTGTTTATTGCGGGTTTTGGCTTGCAGCGCATCCAGTACTGTATATAATCCCAGTCACTGTACAAAAAGACAGAGCGCTCACCATGTTGAAACTGACGCCACGCCAAGCCGAAATTCTCGCGTTCATCAAGCGTTGCCTGGAAGACAACGGCTTCCCGCCGACGCGCGCCGAGATTGCTCAGGAGCTGGGCTTCAAGTCGCCCAACGCCGCCGAGGAGCACCTCAAGGCCCTCGCCCGCAAGGGAGCGATCGAGATGACCCCGGGCGCCTCCCGTGGTATTCGCATCCCCGGCCTGGAAGCCAAGGCCGAAGAAAGCGGCCTGCCAATCATCGGCCGGGTTGCCGCCGGTGCGCCGATCCTTGCCGAACAGCACATCGAGCAATCCTGCAACATCAACCCCGACTTCTTCCACCCCCAGGCCGACTATCTGCTGCGCGTACACGGCATGAGCATGAAGGACGTCGGCATCTTCGATGGCGACCTGCTGGCGGTACACACCTGCCGCGAAGCCCGCAATGGCCAGATCGTCGTGGCCCGCATCGGCGACGAAGTCACCGTCAAGCGCTTCAAGCGCGAAGGCAGCAAGGTGTGGCTGCTTGCCGAAAACCCCGAATTCGCCCCCATCGAAGTCGACCTGAAAGAACAGGAGCTGGTGATCGAGGGCTTGAGCGTCGGCGTCATTCGCCGCTGATCCAGGAGGCATCATGCAGCAGTTCATTCACGTACCCGAGCAAGCTCAGTTGCCATTGTTCGAAGCATTCCTCGCCCAGCCCGTACTGCCTGGCCTGAAAGCCAGCGAAGTGGCACGCAAGAACAGCCAGCCCGAGCTGTTCAGCGAACTGTCGCTGCGCGGAGCCCCCGGGCATTGCCAAAGCCTGCTGGCACCCGTGCTGCGCGAACTGAGCGAAGAGGACGAGACCCGCTGGCTGACCCTGATCGCCCCGCCGTCGAGCCTGACCCAGGCCTGGCTGCGCGATGCCGGGCTCAACCGTGAACGCATCCTGCTGCTGCAACCTCGCGGCAATCAAAGCCCGCTTCAACTGGCCTGCGAAGCCTTGCGTCTGGGCCGCAGCCACACCGTCGTCAGCTGGCTGGGCAATGTCAACGCCACTGCGCGCCAGCAATTGCTGCGCGCTGCCAGTGCCGGAAACGCACAAAGCCTGAACATCCGCCTCGGCTGATGTTCAGGCTTTGCCTGTCACTGCATGAAACCTGATGCCTTGCTGCACCTCAGTGCAGCACTCGCGGCCCTTCATCACGCTCAAGCTCGCCATCCATCAGGCGACCGGCCATCTGTACGCCCACGCTGAGCATGGCCTTGGCCACTTCCACATGCTGACCCTGCAGGAACGCCTTGGCGTCTTCCGAGAAATCCAGGGTTACCAGAGAGCCCTCATCCTCGGCGCGACGCAGTTCGATGCGGCCATCAGGCAACTCGACAATTTCCAGAAACGACGTAGACATAAATGGCAGTTCTCCGCGAAAGGCCGGCATTGTACCAGCCGTAGCTGCTATCAGCACTCACTCAACGCGTCACGGAAACGTCTCACCAGGCCTTTGAGGTCGCTGCGCCAGCGTTCCAGTTCGGCATGCGACAGCGCCGGATGCTCGGGCTCATCGAGATTGACCGCCTGAATCAATGGCTGGGTAACGTCGGTTTTCGGCGTTTTTTTCGCGACCGGTGGTCGGAACAAATCGGCATAAGCACCAAGCATTTGTGCCAGCCAGGTTTCGCGCTGGCGGGCCAGCTCCAACAGCTCGGCCACTTCCGGGATGGCGATACCGTTCAGGGCGTCGTCAGCCAGTGCTTGCTCGACAGTTGCAACAACTGGTAAGCGGTAGAAGCCACCAATTTCATGACACAGGCCCAACAATGCGCCGTAGAGATGGAACAGCGCCGACTCGCGTTCGGCCTGGACCAGGCCCTGGGCATTCATGGCCTGGCTTTGTTCGGCCTTGGCCATGGACTCCAGGGCGAGGCCGGCAAAGAACAGTTTCTGATTGGTGCGGGTGTAGAGTTCCTGGGCCATTTCAGTGACCTCCCTAAGGCTGCAAAGCGGATAGCTGCATCATAAATGATTGGGGCCGCTTTGCGCCCCTTCGCAGGCTTGCCCCGCCTGACCGGTTAACGCGGTCAGCTGTAGGAGCGGCCTTGCGTCGCGAAAGGGCTGCAAAGCAGCCCCAGCAATTTGTGCATCTGCGCTGAAATCCTGGGGCTGCTTTGCAGCCCTTTCGCGACACAAGGCCGCTCCTACAAGGGCGCGCGCAGGTCAGAGACTGATGAAGAATCAGCGCTTGTCTTCAACCTTCCACGCATTGCCGTCGTAGAACGCCTTCCAGCCGGTCGGCTTGCCATCAACCTCGGACTGCACATACTGCTCCTTGGTCTTGCGGCTGTAGCGGATAACTGCAGGGCGGCCTTCCGGGTCTTTCTGCGGCGCATCGCACAGGAAGTGGTACTTCGGATCAATCTCGTGTTTGTGTGGAACGATTTCCAGCACCAGCGGTGCACGGGTTTCGCGATTCTTGGGGAACTGGCTGGCTGCCAGGAACAGCCCCGAAGCGCCATCACGCAGCACGTAGGTATCGTCGACCTTCTCGCACTTGAGCTCCGGCATGTCCACCTTGTCCATCTTCGGTGGCGCCGCCTCGCCGCTCTTGAGCAGTTTGCGAGTGTTCTTGCACGCCGGGTTGGTGCAACCGAAGAACTTGCCGAAGCGGCCAGTCTTCAACTGCATCTCGCTGCCACACTTGTCGCACTCCAGGCTCGGCCCTTCGTATCCCTTGATGCGGTAGTTGCCTTCCTCGATCTCGTAGCCAGCGCAATCCGGGTTGTTACCGCAGATGTGCAGCTTGTGCTTCTCGTCCAGCAGGTATGCATCCATCGCCGTGGCGCAGATCGGGCAGCGGTGCTTGCCCAGCAACACGCGGGATTCCGATTCGCCCTCGTCGTCGGCGGCAATCTCGTCGCCCGGCACCAGGTTGACGGTGGCCTTGCAGCGCTCTTTCGGCGGCAGGCTGTAGCCCGAGCAACCGAGGAACACGCCGGTGGAGGCGGTGCGGATCATCATCGGCCGGCCACATTCCTTGCACGGAATGTTGGTCATGGTCGGCTGGTTGGCACGCATGCCGTCTTCGCTGGACTCGGCAGTCTGCAGCTTCTTGCTGAAGTCGCCGTAGAACTCGTCGAGCACGTTCTTCCAGTCACGCTCGCCCTGGGCCACGTCGTCGAGGTTCTCTTCCATGTCGGCGGTAAAGCCGTAGTCCATCAGGTTGGAGAAGCTTTCGGACAGGCGCTCGGTGACGATGTCGCCCATCTTCTCGGAATAGAAGCGGCGGTTGTGCAGGGTCACATAGCCACGGTCCTGAATGGTCGAAATGATCGCCGCATAGGTCGACGGGCGACCGATGCCGCGCTTTTCCATTTCCTTGACCAGGCTGGCTTCGGTGAAGCGCGCCGGTGGCTTGGTGAAGTGCTGGCTCGGGTCGATCTGGATCAGCTTCAGCGCTTCGCCCTGGACCATTTCCGGCAACACGTCGTCTTCGCCAGGCTTGCTCTGTTGCGGCAGCACACGGGTGTAACCGTCGAACTTGAGGATACGGCCCTTGGCACGCAACTCGAAGTCGCCTGCAGCCACGGTGACGCTGGTGGACAGGTACTGCGCCGGCGGCATCTGGCAGGCCAGGAACTGGCGCCAGATCAGCTCATACAGGCGCTCGGCGTCACGCTCCATGCCACTGAGCTTGCTCGGGTGGGTGTTCACGTCGGAAGGACGAATCGCTTCGTGCGCCTCCTGGGCGCCTTCCTTGCTGCCGTACACCAGCGGTGCCTCGGGCAGGTACTGCTTGCCGAACTCGCGCTCGATGTAGCTGCGCGCCATGTCCAGGGCATCGGCCGACAGGTTGGTCGAGTCGGTACGCATGTAGGTGATGTAGCCGGCTTCGTACAAGCGCTGGGCCATCATCATGGTTTTCTTCACACCGAAGCCCAGGCGGTTGCTGGCGGCCTGCTGCAAGGTGGAGGTAATGAACGGTGCCGAAGGCTTGCTGCTGGTCGGGCGGTCTTCGCGCTTGACCACGCTGTAGCTGGAAGCCTTGAGCTTCTCCAGCGCGGCCATGGCCTGGGCTTCGTTCAGCGGTTTGAAGGCCTCGCCCTTCTCGCGGGCCACTTCGAAGCGCACCTTGGCGTTCTTGGCGGTGCCGAGGTCGGCATGGATTTCCCAGTACTCTTCCGGGATGAACGCGCGGATTTCACGCTCGCGCTCCACCACCAGCTTCACCGCGACCGACTGTACACGGCCGGCGGACAAGCCACGGGCGATCTTGGCCCACAGCAGCGGCGAAACCATGTAGCCGACCACGCGGTCGAGGAAACGCCGCGCCTGCTGCGCGTTGACCCGGTCGATATCCAGCTCGCCCGGCTGCGAGAAGGCTTCCTGGATGGCCTTCTTGGTGATTTCGTTGAACACCACGCGCTTGTAGCGGGTGTCGTCGCCGCCGATGGCCTCGCGCAGGTGCCAGGCAATGGCTTCCCCTTCGCGATCCAAGTCGGTTGCGAGATAGATGGTGTCGGCGTCCTTCGCCAGGCGGCGCAGCTCTTCGATCACCTTTTCCTTGCCAGGCAGGATCTCGTACTTGGCCTTCCAGCCGTGGTCGGGGTCGACGCCCATGCGTGCCACCAGCTGGCGGCGGGCCTTTTCCTTCGGCGACAGGGCCGGAGCCTCACCCGCGGCCTTGCCACGCTTGGCGGCTGGCTCTTTGCTGGCGCTGGCCGAACCGCTGGTGGGGAGGTCTCGGATATGGCCGATACTCGACTTCACCACGTACTGGTTGCCCAGGTACTTGTTGATGGTCTTGGCCTTGGCCGGGGATTCCACAATGACCAGCGATTTGCCCATGGATCGGAGTATTCCTGAATCTGAAGATGAAAAACGCGTCAGGTGCCAGACGCGGCACCGCTATATATAGTGGCAAAAGTGTGAGGTCAAGTTCGGACTATTACTGGTGCGACTTGCCCAGCACCCCGGGCAGCCCCTCTTCGGCCTTGACCAAAGCAAAGCGTGGCACCTGCTCGCCGTCAACCTCGACGGACTCCTGGAACATCGAAAGTGGCCGTACCCAGAAGCTGTAATCACCATACAGGCATTGGTAGAACACCATCCACTCTTCGCTCTCGGAGTGCCGCGCAACACTGAAGACACGGTACTCAGGCCCTTTGTAATGCCGGTATACGCCTGGTTGTATCTGCATGTTGCTCCACCCTCTTGAATAAAACCTGTAAAAAACAAAACCGGGGCACAAGGCCCCGGTCGCTGTCCCGCTACGCGATCAGACGCGTTCGAAGACAGTGGTGATACCTTGGCCGAGGCCGACGCACATGGTCGCCACCCCCAGGGTACCGCCATTCTGCTTCATGACATTGAGCAGGGTGCCGGAAATCCGCGCCCCGGAGCAACCGAACGGGTGGCCCAAGGCAATGGCGCCGCCGTGCAGGTTAACCTTCTCATCCATCTTGTCGAGTACTTTCAAGTCTTTCAGCACTGGCAGGGCCTGTGCAGCGAAGGCTTCGTTGAGCTCGATGAAGTCGATGTCGGCCATGGTCAGGCCAGCACGCTTGAGGGCCTTCTGGGTCGACGGCACCGGGCCGTAGCCCATGATTGCCGGGTCGACACCAGCTACCGCCATGGAACGGATGACCGCCAATGGCTGGATACCCAGGTCCATGGCGCGCTGACCGGACATGACGATCATGCACGATGCACCGTCGGTGATCTGCGACGAGGTACCGGCAGTGACGGTACCGCCTTTCGGGTTGAACGCCGGCTTCAGCGATGCCAGGCCTTCGAGGGTGGTTTCCGGGCGAATGGTTTCGTCGAAATCGAACACCTTCAGGAAGCCGTTCTCGTCGTAGCCCTGCATCGGGATGATTTCGTCCTTGAACTTGCCTTCGACCGTGGCCTTGTGGGCCAGCTGGTGCGAACGCAGGCCGAACAGGTCCTGCTGCTCACGGGTGATGCCGTGCATCTTGCCGAGCATTTCCGCGGTCAGGCCCATCATCCCGGAAGCCTTGGCAGCATGCAAGGACAGGTGCGGGTTGGGGTCGACGCCATGCATCATGCTGACGTGGCCCATGTGCTCCACGCCACCGACCACGAACACATCACCGTTGCCGGTCATGATCGCCTGGGCGGCGGTGTGCAGCGCACTCATCGACGAGCCGCACAGGCGGCTGACGGTCTGCGCCGCGGAAGTGTGCGGGATCTGGGTCATCAGCGAGGCCATGCGGGCGATGTTCCAGCCCTGCTCGAGGGTTTGGTTGACGCAGCCCCAGATCACGTCCTCGACTTCTTTCGGGTCGACCTTGTCGTTGCGTTCCAACAGCTTGCTGATCAGGTGCGCCGACATGTCTTCGGCGCGGGTATTGCGGTGCATGCCACCCTTGGAGCGGCCCATCGGCGTGCGACCGAAGTCGACAATCACCACGTCTCTTGGATTCAGGCTCATATCAAATCTCTCGCTCTAGCTCGTTGACCGCTCAGTTGAAGAAGCGCTGGCCGTTCTTGGCCATTTCACGCAGCTTGGCGGTCGGGTGGTACAGCGGCCCCAGGTCGGCGTATTGATCGGCCAGGGCAACGAATTCGGCCACACCGATCGAGTCGATGTAGCGCAGCGCACCACCGCGGAAGGGAGGGAAACCAATGCCGTAGACCAGACCCATGTCGGCTTCGGCAGCGGTTTCGACGATGCCGTCTTCCAGGCAGCGCACGGTCTCCAGGCACAGCGGGACCATCATCCAGTTGATGATGTCTTCGTCGGTGACTTCACGCTGCTCGTAGACGATCGGCTTGAGCACGTCGAGCACGGTGGCGTCGGCGACCTTCTTCGGCTTGCCGCGCTTGTCGGTTTCGTAGGCGTAGAAGCCCTTGCCGTTCTTCTGCCCCAGGCGGTTGGCCTCGTACAATGCGTCAACGGCCGAGCGGCGCTCGTCCTTCATGCGGTCCGGGAACCCTTCGGCCATCACGTCGCGGCCGTGGTGGCCGGTGTCGATGCCGACCACGTCCATCAGGTACGCCGGGCCCATCGGCCAGCCGAACTTCTCCATGACCTTGTCGATACGCACGAAGTCGACACCGGCGCTTACCAGCTTGGCGAAGCCGCCGAAGTACGGGAACAGCACGCGGTTGACCAGGAAGCCCGGGCAGTCGTTGACCACGATCGGGTTCTTGCCCATTTTCTTGGCGTAGGCCACGGTGGTGGCAACCGCCACTTCACTGGACTTCTCGCCACGGATGACTTCCACCAGCGGCATCATGTGCACCGGGTTGAAGAAGTGCATGCCAACGAAGTTTTCCGGGCGCTTGAGCGCCTTGGCCAGCAGGTTGATGGAAATGGTCGAGGTGTTGGAAGCGAGGATCGCATCGTCCTTCACCTGGGCTTCCACTTCAGCCAGCACGGCCTGCTTGACTTTCGGGTTCTCGACCACGGCCTCGACGACGATGTCGACATTGGCGAAATCGCCATAGGACAGGGTCGGGCGAATGGCGTTGAGTGCCTCGGCCATCTTGGCCGGGGTCAGGCGGCCCTTCTCGACGCGGTTGCCGAGCAGCTTGGAGGCCTCGTTCAGGCCCAGCTGGATGGCTTCCTCGCGGATATCCTTCATCAGGATCGGGGTGCCCTTGACCGCCGACTGGTAGGCGATGCCGCCACCCATGATGCCGGCGCCGAGCACGGCGGCCTGCTTCACGTCGTGGGCGATTTCGTCATGCGCCTTGGCCTTGCGCTTGAGTTCCTGGTCGTTGAGGAACAGGCCGATGAGGCTCTCGGCAACCGAGGTCTTGGCCAGCTTGGCGAAGCCTGCGGCTTCGACTTCCAGGGCCTTGTCACGGCCGAAGTTGGCAGCCTTCTGGATAGTCTTGATGGCTTCGACCGGGGCTGGGTAGTTCGGGCCGGCCTGGCCGGCGACGAAGCCCTTGGCAGTCTCGAAGGCCATCATCTGTTCGATGGCGTTGAGCTTGAGCTTTTCCAGCTTGGGCTGGCGCTTGGCCTTGTAGTCCAGCTCGCCACTGATGGCGCGCTTGACCAGGTCAAGGGCACCGGCCATCAGCAGCTCAGGCGCGACCACGGCGTCGACAGCCCCCACTTTCAGGGCGTCCTCGGCACGGTTTTCCTTGCCGGCGGCGATCCATTCGATGGCGTTGTCCGAACCGATCAGGCGCGGCAGGCGCACGGTGCCGCCAAAGCCCGGGTAGATACCCAGCTTGACTTCCGGCAGGCCGATCTTGGCGCTGGTGGACATGACCCGGTAGTCGGCGGCCAGGCACATTTCCAGGCCGCCGCCCAAGGCGATGCCGTTGATGGCGGCGACGGTCGGCACTTCGAGGTCTTCGAAGGCGTTGAAAATGCGGTTGGCTTCCAGGTTGCCGGCGACCAGTTCGGCCTCGGGCAGCTTGAAGTTGTCGACGAACTCGGTGATGTCGGCGCCGACGATGAACACGTCCTTGCCACTGCTGACGATCACGCCCTTGACCGAGGCGTCGGCCTGGATGGCATCGACGGCCTGGCGCAGTTCGTTCAGGGTCAGGCGGTTGAACTTGTTGACGGACTCACCCTTGAGGTCGAACTTGAGCTCGACGATGCCACTTTCAAGAGCCTTAACCGTGATGGCTTTACCTTCGTAAATCATCAACTGATCTCCACGATATGGAAGCTGAACTGTACACGCCGATCGCTGCGGCAAAAGCAGGCCTAGCTGCCCTGCCCCAGGCACACCCGTCAGCGCGCTAGTCGGAAGTATGGCTTGGCGTCATGACATACAAACGCTCAATTCATACGCCCGTTTGATTTGGGTGTGCACACATTCTCCGAAAAGATCGGTGTTGTCAAATGCTCGCGAGCAAGGTGAAAACACGACTTTCCGGTCATTTTGTAGCGTCCCGGTACAAAACATGATGACAGTGATTGCTGACCATTCATGTCAGCGATTGACCATGAACCGCAGAAGAATGCTGCAGCTTTTGCCTTGCGCGGCGGCCTTGAACGGCTACACTGGCACTTGCTTGAATGCATACCCGGCCTGCCTGGCCTTTTCTGCGCAGCAGAACGCAAAGCGGCGACTTGGCACCCCACCCCTTCAGGGGTCGGCCAAGCCGCCGCTTTGTCGTTTAACGCCATCAGGAGATGCGCTGTGCCTGTAGGAGCAGCCTTGCGCTGCGAAAGGGTCGACACATCCAGCCATCTGTATCAGGCATACGGGCCTCTTCGCAGCACAAGGCTGCTCCACAGGCGTCACCAGTGAAGCAGAAGCTGGAGTTCAGGCCAGGGTCTCGAGGACGTGGGCAATATCCTGCAACACAGCGGTATCACCCCGCTCGGTCCAGTACAGCGCGATCATCCGGGCATCGGCCTCGACCTTGTAGACACTCGCCGGCAAGCGTGCCAAGGCCTCCATGAAGCGTGGGTCCTCGCAGGGTTCACGCCACTGGTTCCACCAAACCCCCGGGGTGATCTGCCAGAAGCAGAAGCTGTCCTCATGCCCGCGGCGACGCGCCCGGTGGTATTGCGGGCATGGGCTTGGCGGCTCCTTTTCCAGCCAGTGCGGCCACTGCTGCGGCGCCAGCTGCATGGCCAAACCCATGCGCCGAGCCTCCAGGCGCAGCTTCATCTGCTCGCTCTGCTTGCGCGATGTGCGCAGCCAGGAAAGCGGGCTGAGAATCAGCGCGAGGATTGACACCACCAGCAATACCGTCATATCAGTAGTTCCCATAAAACGTTGCAAATGAGCTGGTTAGCCATTTTTCACGGAAGACCCGCCCGAAAGCGACCATACTTCTTCTATCGCGATTGTCAGGAGTTCCGCTCATGTCCTACGAACATCTTCTGGTCGCCGTCGACCTGACCGAAGAATGCGACCCGGTGATCAAGCGCGCCATGGCGCTGGCCGCGCCGTCGAATGCCAAGGTTTCGCTGGTACACATCGTCGAGCCGATGGCCATGGCGTTCGGCGGCGACGTGCCGATGGACCTGTCGCAGCTGCAACAGCAGCAGTTCGACCAGGCCAAGGAACGCATGGACCGCCTGTTCAACAAATACCCGGACATCCACCGCGGCGACTCGCACCTGACCTATGGTCAGCCGCGCCAGGAAATCCACCAGTTGGCCAAGGACCAGAAGTGCGACCTGATCGTGGTTGGCAGCCATGGCCGGCATGGCCTGGCATTGCTGCTGGGCTCCACGGCCAATGACGTGCTGCATGGCGCGCCGTGCGATGTACTGGCGGTGCGATTGCAGAAGAAGGAATGATTCAACCTGTGCCGGCCCTTTCGCGGGTGAACCCGCTCCCACAGGTACTGCACCGCGCTCAACAGCGGTGCGGTCCTTGTGGGAGCGGGTTAACCCGCGAAGAGGCCGGGTCAGGCTAACGCCGATCAGCCTTCCAGCTCGGCCCAGCGCTCCACCAGCACATCCAGCTCACTCTGCAGCTTCTCGATCTTGGCCAGCACTGCCGAGGTTTCCGCAATCGGCCGCTGATAGAAGCCCGCCGCATTCACTTCTTCCTGGGCCTCGGCCATGCGCTGCTCCAGCTCGTCGATCTGCCCCGGCAGCATTTCCAGCTCACGTTGCAGCTTGTAGCTGAGCTTCTTCTTCGAACCATCGGCCACCACTGCAACCGGCGCAGGCGCCTGCTTGGCCTCTACCTTCTCCACCACCGCGCTGTTGAGCTCGGACTTGCCGCCCTTGCTCTCGGTCACGCCCAGCAGCTTCGGTGAGCCCCCTTGGCGAATCCAGTCCTCGTAACCACCGACGTATTCACGCACCTTGCCCTCGCCTTCGAACACCAGGGTGCTGGTGACGACGTTGTCGAGGAAGGCCCGGTCGTGGCTGACCATCAGCACGGTGCCCTTGTAGTTGGACAGCACCTCCTCGAGCAGCTCGAGGGTTTCCACGTCCAGGTCGTTGGTCGGCTCGTCAAGCACCAGCAGGTTGGCCGGCTTGCTGAACAGCTTGGCCAGCAACAGCCGTGCACGCTCGCCACCCGAGAGCGCCTTGACCGGCGTACGGGCGCGCTGAGGGCTGAACAGGAAATCGCCCAGGTAGCTCAGCACATGGCGGTTCTGGCCGTCGATCTCGATGAAGTCCCGGCCTTCGGCCAGGTTGTCGATAACGGTCTTTTCCAGGTCGAGCTGGTGGCGCATCTGGTCGAAATAGGCCACTTCCAGCTTGGTGCCGCGCTCGACCTTGCCTGCGGTCGGCTCCAGGTCACCGAGCATCAGCTTTAGCAACGTGGTCTTGCCGGTACCATTCGCGCCCAGCAGGCCGATGCGGTCCTCACGCTGCAGAACCATGGAGAAGTCCTTGACCAGCACAGGCCCTTCCGGGTGATGGAAGCTGACGTTCTCCAGCACCATTACCTGCTTGCCAGACTTTTCCGCCGCCTCGATCTGGATATTGGCCTTGCCCTGGCGCTCGCGGCGTTCGCTGCGCTCCACGCGCAGGGCCTTCAGTGCGCGTACGCGGCCTTCGTTGCGGGTACGGCGGGCCTTGATGCCCTGGCGAATCCATACCTCTTCCTGGGCCAGACGCTTGTCGAACAACGCGTTGGCGGTTTCCTCGGCGGCCAGTGCGGCCTCCTTGTGCACCAGGAAGCTGGCATAGTCGCCGTTCCAGTCGATCAGGCCGCCGCGGTCCAGTTCGAGGATGCGGGTGGCCAGGTTCTGCAGGAACGAACGGTCGTGGGTGATGAACAGTACCGCGCCATTGAAGCCGCGCAGGGCCTCTTCGAGCCAGGCGATGGCACCGATGTCCAGGTGGTTGGTCGGCTCGTCGAGCAGCAGCAGGTCGGGCTCCGACACCAGCGCCTGGGCCAGCAGCACGCGGCGGCGCCAGCCACCGGACAGTTCGGCCAGGGTCTTGTCGGCCGGCAGCTGCAGGCGGCTGAGAGTGCTTTCCACCACCTGCTGCAGGCGCCAGCCGTCACGGGCTTCCAGCTCGTGCTGGACGTGCATGAGTTTTTCCAGGTCTTCATCACCCTGGATGTTCAGGCTCAGGTGATGGAACTGCGCCAGCAGATCGCCCACACCATCCAGGCCTGCGGCCACCACGTCGAACACCGTGCGCTCGTCGGCCACCGGCAGCTCCTGCGGCAGCTCGCCGATCTTCAGGCCCGGGGCACGCCAGATTTCGCCGTCGTCGCCCTTCTGCTCGCCCTTGACCAGGCGCAGCATGCTCGACTTGCCGGTGCCGTTGCGGCCGATGATGCACACCCGCTCGCCACGAGCGATCTGCCAGGACACTTTGTCCAGCAGCGGCATGGCGCCGAATGCGAGGGACACATCGCTGAATTTGAGCAGGGTCATGTTGGTCTCCATAAATCGGGCGCGCATTCTACCTGACTTGGCCCCCGACGGCATCCGCCTGGCCATCCGGCAAGGGCTTTGCGACATCTGGTCGAACTTAATATCCCGATACAAGCACAGTGCTTTCACCCGCCGCTGGCAAACAGCTAAGCTAAGGCAATAGCTTCCAACAGTGCTGGCTCCGCCGTCACTTCCCCATGGTTCAACTGCCCGGACGTATCATGCGCAGCCGCCTGTTACATATTGCATCCTGCCTGCTGCTCACCGCCGCCACCTGCGCGGCGCAGGCCGCCGATCTTACCCTGCAACGCCAGTACTATGACGAGGCCAAGCGCGCGCTGGCCAAAGGCGACAAAGGCCCCTATCTGCGCTATGCCCAGGCCCTCAGCGACTACCCGCTGACGCCCTACCTGGCCTACGACGAACTCACCGCCCGCCTGAAAACCGCGAGCAACCAGGAAATCGAAGGTTTCCTTGCCAAGCATGGCGACCTGCCCCAGGCCAACTGGATGAAACTACGCTGGTTGCGCTGGCTGGCCGAACGCGGCGAATGGAACACTTTCGTCAAGTACTACGACCCCAAGCTCAACTTCACCGAACTGGACTGCCTCAACGGCCAGTACCAGCTCAGCCACGGCCTGCGCGCCGAGGGTTTTGCCACGGCCGACAAACTGTGGAACGTCGGCAAGTCGCAGCCGGCTACCTGCGACACACTGTTCGGCATGTGGGCGGCCGAGGGCCAACTGACCGAGGCCAAGCGCTGGCAACGCACCAAGCTGGCGGCCCAGGCGCGCAATTACGGCCTGGCCAACAACCTGGTCAAGACCCTGACCACCCTCGCGCCGCAGGGGCGCCTGCTGGTAGATGTGGCGCAGAAACCCGAGCTGCTCAACCAGCCGTCGCGCTTCACCCCGGCCAACGAAGCCATGTCCGACGTGGTCAGCCTCGGCCTGCGCCGCCTGGCCCGACAGGACCCGGAGCGGGCCATGGCGCTGCTCGACGACTACGCCCAGCGCATGCACTTTTCACGCGACGAGAAGGTGGCCATCGCCCGCGAAATCGGCCTGACCCTGGCGCGCCGCTACGACCCGCGCGCGCTCGACCTGATGACCCGTTACGACCCCGAGCTGCGTGACAACACCGTCAGCGAATGGCGCCTGCGCCTGCTGCTGCGCCTGGGCCGCTGGGAAGACGCCTACGAGCTGACCCGCCGCCTGCCCCAGGACCTGGCCAACAGCAGCCGCTGGAAGTACTGGCAGGCGCGCAGCCTGGAGCTGGCGCAACCGAACAACCCACAGATCCCGCTGCTGTACAAGACCGTGGCGCGCGAACGTGACTTCTACGGTTTCCTCGCTGCCGACCGGGCACAAACCCCTTACCAGCTGAACAACAAGCCGCTGGTGCTCAGCCCACAGCTGGTCAACAAGGTCCGCAACACCCCGGGCATCCGCCGTGCCCTGGAGTTCCACGCCCGTGGCCAGATCGTCGAAGGTCGCCGCGAGTGGTACCACGTCAGCCGCCACTTCAGCCGCGACGAAATGGTCGCCCAGGCGCGCCTGGGCTACGACCTGCGCTGGTACTTCCCGGCCATTCGCACCATCAGCCAGGCGCAGTACTGGGACGACCTGGACATCCGCTTCCCGATGGCCCACCGCGACACCCTGGTGCGCGAGGCCAAGGTCCGCGGCCTGCATTCGAGCTGGGTCTTCGCCATTACCCGCCAGGAAAGTGCGTTCATGGAGGATGCCCGTTCCCCGGTCGGTGCCAGCGGCCTGATGCAGTTGATGCCGGCCACGGCCAAGGAAACCGCGCGCAAGTTCAGTATCCCGCTGGCATCACCGGCGCAGGTGCTCAACCCGGACAAGAACATCCAGCTGGGTGCGGCCTACCTGAGCCAGGTGCACAGCCAGTTCAACGGCAACCGGGTGCTCGCGTCGGCAGCCTACAACGCCGGGCCTGGGCGTGTGCGGCAGTGGCTCAAAGGCGCCAAGCACCTGAGCTTCGATGTGTGGGTGGAGTCGATCCCGTTCGACGAAACGCGCCAGTATGTGCAGAACGTACTGTCGTATTCGGTGATCTACGGGCAGAAGCTGAACTCGCCGCAGCCGCTGGTGGATTGGCATGAGCGGTATTTCGATGACATGTGATTGCTACTGAGCCTGTGCCGGCCTCTTCGCGGGTTTACTCGCGAAGAGGCCGGCACAGGCAACACAGCTACTCCAGGATTTCGACCTGCATCCCTACCTCCAACCACCCGCTGCCATCCACCGCCAGGTTCTGCCCAAACAGCACATCCCCCTCCTTCTCACGGAAGGTCCTGAGCGTGGCCATCGGCTCGCGGTCCTCGCTGCGCTCGCCGGTAACCGGGTCGATGGTGGTAAAGATGCAGCGCACACTGGGCTTGAGCACGCGAAACTCCAAGCTGCCGATACGAATCCGCTTCCAGCCATCTTCGGCAAACGGTTCAGCCCCCTGCACCACCAGGTTGGGTCGAAAGCGAAGCACCTCCATGGGCCGGCCGATACGGCGATCGAGTTCTTTCAGCGATCCCTGGTTGATCAGCAACAACGGGAAACCGTCGGGGAACGCCGCCCGGTCACTGTTGAAGCCATAGCCATTGGGCAGGTAACGCGCGCGCTGCTCCGGGCAATACACCAGGCGCACGGCCTTGCCCAGCAACTGGCTGAGCCAGGCCGCCGCCGCGTCGCCCGCATCCGGCACACGCAAGGTATCGCGCCAGATGGTCACGCCGCGCAGGGCGTCATCGGCAGGTGGCACAGGTACCCACAAGGGAGTTTGCCCAGGTGCTTCCAGCAGCAACTGGCCGCTGTCATCGTCGCTTGCCTTGATCTGGCCTAGATGAGGCCAGGCGCGCTGGGTAAGGAAGTGTCCATTTTCTTCCTCCACCACCATCCAGCGCCGGTCACCCTGCAACCCCAGCAACCCAACCGCTGAAGCCTGCAGGCGTTGCGCCTGCCCGGACTTCACCGGGTACCGATACAGCTCACTGAGAAACATCCCTGCCGCCTCGCGTCATGCCAAAACGCCAAGCTTATACTCCGCAGGGGCCGGGATCACGCAGTAGCGGCATCCAGCAACAGGCGTTGCTTGACCACGTCGACCAGGCGATCGGGCTGGAACTTGGACAGGAAGTTGTCGCAGCCTACCTTCTTCACCATGGATTCGTTGAAACTGCCCGACAGCGAGGTGTGCAAAACCACGTACAGCTGGCGCAAACGGGCATCGCCACGGATCTCGGTGGTCAACCGGTAGCCGTCCATTTCCGGCATCTCGGCGTCGGTGAACACCATCAGCAGCTTCTCGCACACATCCTCACCAGCGTCGGCCCAGCCCTTGAGCATGCGCAGCGCCTTCAGACCATCACTGGCCACGTGCAGCTTCACACCCAGCTGGGACAGGGTGTCGCGCAATTGCGCCAGGGCCACGCTGGAATCGTCCACCAGCAGCACTTCGCGGCCGCGGGCCCGGGCCAGCACCGGATCGGCGAGTTTGTCGCCGGAAACCCGGGCGTTGTAGGGCACGATCTCGGCCAGCACCTTCTCCACGTCGATCACTTCCACCAGCTTGTCATCGACCTTGGTGATGGCCGTCAGGTAATGCTGGCGCCCGGCGCTGGACGGCGGCGGCATGATCGCCTCCCAGTTCATGTTGACGATACGGTCGACACCGCCCACCAGGAAAGCCTGCACCGAGCGGTTGTATTCGGTGACGATGATGGTGCTGTCCGGCCCCGGCTGCAGCGGGCGCATGCCGATCGCCTGGGACAGGTCGATCACCGGCAGGGTCTGGCCTCGCAGGTTGACCACACCGCAGACGAAAGCGTGGCGCTGGGGCATCAGGGTCAACTTGGGCAGCTGCAGCACTTCCTGCACCTTGAACACGTTGATCGCGAACAACTGGCGGCCAGCCAGGCGAAACATCAGGATTTCCAGGCGGTTCTCACCCACCAGTTGCGTGCGTTGGTCTACCGTGTCGAGAATGCCAGCCATTGGAAAGCCCCCAGGCTTGAGTCGAAAAAAAAAGTGAAATCATCCACCCTGTATCGGCGGCTTCACGCACACCTTGACCCTTGCGGGAAAATGCCGTGAAGGCAATTGATATCACTTTACCATCATGCTTTACTGCGGGAAGCGCGGGTCATTCAGCGGGACAGCAAAAGTTCCCCTCCTGAGGCCCTTATCAGGGAAACCCTTAGCTACAATCGGGTGCGACCTGATGTTCGCGATATCCTTTAGCCATTAATGTGACGCCATTCTCATTGCATGAATGGAGTCAGGCTTTTGCTAGCTATCGTTTTGGCGTGCCCGTCCCCTGAGCCAGCCCCACGCGCGGGGGCATCATGATGGACAGCGCCTTGTCGTTCGATAACGCCCTGCAGGGGTTCCTGCTGGATGCGCAGGTACTGCTGACCCAGGCCCAGGAATGCCTGCAGCATCTGGAACTGATCGACAACGACCCGGATGCTTGCCACTGCCTGGAAAATGCCCTCGACAACCTCGCTCGACAGGCCGCACATCTGGGCCTGCGCGAAGTCGCCCATTACACCACCGCCCTGCAGCAATTGCTGGCACCGGCCTGCCAGGTCGGTTGCCTGCAGCGCGAAGCCCTGCCCGCGGTAGGGGCCTGCCTGACCTTGCTGGCCTGGCAGTTGGAACTGGTAGACCCTTGCACCGGACGGCTTAACCTGGACATCGGCGAGCAGTTGGTGCTGCTGGGTGAACTGGCCAAGGTCTTGCAGCAAACGTTTGCACAACCTTGCACACCCTGCGACGAGCAAGGCAGCGTGTGCATTCACCCGCATTCCGAGACGGCAGGCAGCACGCACTCCGGCCGCTCATCTGCCACCTATTGAACTGGCGCAAAATGCAGCCGGGCACGTTTATTCAGGCCCATCCTGGCCGAACCTGGAACATTCTCGAGGTTTTTCAGGTTGCGGGGTGCCAAGTTGAATCAACAGCGCACAAGTTCGATGGCAAGTGCATATTGCGCGATCAAGCAAAGCGGCACTTTGCCACCCTCCCGCACCCGCCCCGTCGGCGTTCCATGGCGTTAGCCGACCGCGACCGATGCACTGCGAAGTGGTAATATGCGCCCCCACAAACGCTTGCGGCCTGCAGCAAGGTCGCAAGATCACGTGTTTGAAAGAAAACGGCAAGTACTGCTCCAAAGCCTCTGACATGGATTGTGCAAGGCCTCCATCAGCAATACTTCAGTGGCTTCCCTACCTATGCTTCCACGCTTGAAGACTTATTTGCTGTGCTGCTCCCGTACTACCCTGCTGCGCTGGGCGACTGTCGGGCTGTGCATTGCCTCGCTGGTCGCCAACCTGTTGCTGTACCTGGCCGATCAGGTGATTCCGGCCAGCCTGCTGGTGCTGCAACTGGCCGCCACACTGGGCGCTACCGTGCACCTGGCCCTTGGTGCCAAGTCGATCAGCCTGCGCCCGGCGGAACTGGCCGAGCGCATGCTCAAAGTCCAGGAAGGCGAGCGCCAGCACCTGAGCCGGGAACTGCACGACGACATCGGCCAGTTGCTCACCGCCGCCAAGCTGCAGCTGCAGTGGCTGCAGAAGCGCATGCCCGACGAGCTGCAAGGCCACTGCGACGCGCTGCGCAGCACGCTGGATGACACCTTGGGCAACGTGCGCGATGTCTCCGCCCTGCTCAACCCGCGGCAGTTGGCCAGCCTGGGCCTGGAAGCCAGCCTGCGCGCACACCTGGTGCGCACCCTGGGCAACAGCGGCGTTCACTGGAGCCTGGCATGCAACCAGCGCTTGGGGGGCATCGACGAGGCCGTGGCCATGGCGGTGTTCCGCATTACCCAGGAAGCCGTGACCAACATGCTGCGCCACGCCCAGGCACGCAATCTGGTCATCCGCCTGCAGCGCACCCCCGAGGGGTTGGCGCTGTCAATCCAAGACGATGGCCGCGGCTTCGTGCCCGCCAGGCAACCGGCCGAAGCAGGCCAGCGGGGCTTGGCCGGTATGCAGGAGCGGGTAACCGCGTTGCAGGGCAGCCTGGACATCACCAGCCAGCTCGGCCTGGGCACGCACATCGAGGCGATGTTCCCATGGCCACCGCGCACCCAGCAACGCGCCAGGAGCACTGCAACCCATGACCTGTAGACTGCTGCTGGTAGACGACCACTCGCTGATTCGCGCTGGTGTGCGCGCACTGGTGTGCGACATCCCCGGCTATGACGTGATCGGTGAAGCCGACGACGGCAGCCAGTTGCTCGAACAGGTGCGCACGCTGGCGCCGGACATCGTCTTGCTGGACATCTCCATGCGCTCGACCAGCGGCCTGGACGCCCTCACCCAACTGCGCGCCAGCGGCAGCACCTGCAAGGTGTTGATCCTGTCGATGCACACCGACCCGGACCTGATCATGCGGGCACTGGAGAGTGGCGCCCACGGCTACCTGCTCAAGGACACCAGCGCCACCGAGCTGGAACAGGCCCTGACCGCGGTGCGCAACGGCGAGCGCTACCTCAGCCCAGCCGTCGCCCATACGGTCATCAACCAGGCGCTGCAGCACACCAGGCAGGGCAAGCTACCAGCTGGCGAGCGGCATAATCTCACGGCGCGACAGCTGGAGATCCTGCGCCTGATCGTGCGTGGCAAGTCCACCCGGGAAATCGCCACCGGCCTGGGCCTGTCGATCAAGACAGTGGAAACCCACCGCTCGCAAGTCATGAAACGCCTGCAAATCCATGACGTGGCCGGCCTGGTGCTGTTCGCCGTGCGCGAGAAAATCATCAGCCTGGACGACTGAGCAACGGAGATCCCTCCGGCAGGTGTAGCCGCAGTGCAGCGGGTTTGGCCTGGAAGCGTAACTTTTCGGCCTGCACTGGCTCGCCATCAAGGTTGATGTCCAGCCCCTGCGAGCACTTGATCTCCACCCAGGGCAACCTGGCCCTGACGAACAGACCGTTACCGGCCAACAGCTCACGCAACGTCCCGACCATCTCCTGAGGTGCCGGCAGGATGGCGATATCGAGCAAGCCGTCGTTCACCAGGGCCTCGGGGCACAGCACTTGCCCACCCCCGGCCTGGCGGCCATTGCCGATCCCCAGCGCCAGCAGGTCACCCTGCCAGTCGAAGCCTGGCCCTTGCAGCTCTACCGAGGCGGCCTGCAGTTCGCTAAAGCGCGACAACCCGGTGAACAGGTAGGCGGCCGCGCCCAGTACTTTCTTCAGGTCTTCGGAGGTATTGGCCGTGACCTGGCTGCCAAAACCGCCCGTGGCCATGTTGAGGAACAGCTGGTCGCCGGCCTGGCCCAGGTCTATCGGCCGTGCGGGTATGTTCAGCAAGGCCAGGGCCGTGGCAGGCTCCAGGGGTATGCCGGCGGCCTTGGCAAAATCGTTGGCCGTGCCCAGCGGCAACAACGCCAGGCTGGCCTTGGTACCTGCCAGCCCCATGGCCTCGGCGACATCACGCAGCGTGCCATCCCCGCCTCCGGCGACGATGTGGTCGTAGCCGGCGGCCAGCGCCTCGGTGACCAGGCGCTGGGCGTCACCGGCCTCCCAGGTGACCCGCACATCCAGGACCCAGCCGCTGTCGCGCAGGTCATGCACGGCGCTGCGCAAGTCTTCGTTCATCGCCTGCTTGCCATGCAGGATCAGCATTGCCTTGCCCGCTCGCATGTTGTGCGCCTCCGTGAAGTGATCAACCCAGATCTCGACCCTCCGCAATCGCAGATCGTTGCATGCGCCCCAAAAAAATAGCAGGCCAGCGCGATCAATTTTTGTGGGAGCGGCCTTGTGTCGCGATAGGGCCGCAGAGCGGCCCCGGCAATCTCCGCAGCGAAGCTGAAAATGTGGGGCCGCTTCGCGCCCCTATCGCGACACAAGGCCGCTCCCACAAAATTGACCGTGTGGGCCGGACGTCAACCGACAAGCGTTGGCCAGTCTTTTCCCACACGCCTGGCAATGCACGGCTATGCTCAGCAGATACACCTTATTGCCACGGACGCGCCCCCGGCAGTGGTTCTACCACTGCTGCCCACGGGCGCGTCTTGCTATCCGCAGCCTTTAGCGAGGATTTCGGGTCATGCGCATTCTCTGGACACTGCCGTACCTGCCCTGGCCAACCACCAGCGGCAGCAAGACCCGGCAATACCACCTGATACGCGCACTGGCACAGCGGGGCCACCGGATTACCCTGCTGGTGCAATCGAAGATCCCCCTCGACGATGCCGCCCGCGAGGCCCTGGAACCGCTGCTCGAGCGCCTGATCGTGCTGCCCCGACGGCCCCTGCACAGCCCGCTCAACCTGCTGGCCTCGCCGATTATCGCTTACCCCATGCGCGCAATTATCAATGGTCTGGCCCCTTGCCTGCGGCACCGCTTCGAGCAATTGCTGGACGAGCCCTGGGACGTGATCCAGATCGAGCACAGCTACAGTTTCCAGCCCTTCGAAAAAGCCCTGCAGGCACGCGGGCTGCCGTACATGCTTAGCGAGCACACCCTGGAATCAGTGATGGGGGGCGCCAACCACGATCGCCTGCCGCTATGGTTACGCCCGCTCAACGCCTTCGACCGCTGGCGTTATCGACGCTGGGAACAGCGGGTATTGCACCAACCCACCGAACTGGTGGCAGTCAGCGCCCACGATGCCGAATTGATCGCACAGATCAGCGGGCGCCCGGTGAACGTGGTGGTCAATGGCGTGGACTGTGATTTCTACCAGCATGTGCAACCCGCGCTGCACAGCCAGCGCCTGCTGTTCGTTGGCAACTTCGAGTATGGTGCCAACCTGGAGGCCATCGAATGGGCGCTGGAAGACATCATGCCGCAGGTCTGGATGAGCAACCCGGCGGTGCGCCTGGCGATAGCCGGGCATGCCATGCCGGCCAGCTGGAAACTGCACTGGAACGACCCGCGCATCGAATGGTTCGGCTACCGCCCCGACCTGCGTGAACTGCAGCGGCGCTCGGCACTGTTCTTCGCACCACTGCGCTATGCCGGTGGCTCCAAGGTGAAAATCCTCGAAGCGATGGCCGCCGGCTTGCCGGTAATCACCACCGGCAAGGGCGTTTCAGGCCTGGCCGCGAACAACGGTGAGCACTACCTGGGCAGTGAGGATGGCGACCAGTTGGCGCTGCTGATCACCCAGTTGCTCAACCAGCCCTGGCGCATGAGCCAGTTGAGCGACGCCGGGCGCCAGTTTGCCCGCCAGCGCCACGACTGGAGCGTGGCCGCCCAGCAACTGGAGAACGTGCACATGCGCCTGGCCCTGGCGGCACCGGTCGAGGCCGCGCCGCTGGCCAGTGCCTGGCTGGGCCGTTCAGCCAAGTAGTTCGCTGAAGGGAATGAAGGGCACGCTGTCACCCTGCTTCGGTGTACTGCCTTCACGCACTTCTACCAGCCCCTCGGCCCAGGCCGCACTGCGCAGTACGCCCGAACTCTGGTTCTTGTAGATGCGCACTTGGCCTTGCTCGATGCGGGCACGCAGGTACTCGCGGCGCGTGCCGGCCTTGGGCCAGTCAAAGCCGGCCGGCATGTCGAAGCGCAACGGCGTAACATCGGTCACGCCCTGACGCCGCAACAAGTACGGCCGGGTGAGCAGGCCGAAGGTGACCAGGGTCGAGGCCGGGTTACCCGGCAGGCCGATTACCGGCACGCCTTGGAAGTGGCCGAAGGTCAGCGGCTTGCCCGGCTTGATCGCCAGCTTCCACAAGGCCAGCTCGCCGGCTTCGCGCAGGGCGGCACCGAGGTAGTCGGCCTCACCCACCGAGACACCGCCGGTTGACAGGATCAGGTCGACATCGCCCAGTTCGACCAGGCAGGTGCGGGTGCGTGCCAGGTCATCCGGCAGGATGCCCGCATCGACCACCTCGCAGCCCAGCCGCTGCAACCAGCTGACCAGCAGTCGGCGGTTACTGTTATAGATCTGCCCCGGCCCCAGCGGCAGGCCAGGTTCGACCAGTTCGTCACCGGTGGACAACACCGCCACCCGTACCTTGCGCACCACATCCAGCCGGCCGTGGCCCAAGGTCGCGGCCAGGCCCAGCTCGATCGGCCCCAGCCGGGTGCCGGCGCTCATCACCTGTTCGCCCTTGCGGGTTTCCTGGCCCTGGGGACGAATGTTCTGCCCGGTCTTCAGCGCTTCGAGAAAGCGTACCCGCCCATCCTCCGCCACTTCGGTGTTTTCCTGCATCTCGACGCAGTCGGCACCTTCGGGCAGCGGTGCCCCGGTGAAGATGCGTGCGCAGGTACCCGGCTGCAGCGGCTGCGGTGGATGGCCGGCGAAAATCCGCTGGCTGACCGGCAGTGGTTCGCCCTGCCAGTCGGCCAGGCGCAGGGCGTAACCGTCCATGGCGCTGTTCGGCCAAGGCGGCAGGTCGAGCGAGGCCACCAGGTGGGTAGCCAGCACACGGCCTTCGGCCTCGGCCAGTGGCAGGTTCTCGGTGTCACGGATCGGTGCCGCTTCGGCCAATGCCAGCAACTGCTCCAAGGCCTGCTCTACCGGCATCAGCGGCCGGGCCTGGGTAACCTCAGCCACGGCTGTCGCAGGCCGCTGCCTGCTTCAGGTGCGGCACGAAGTTGCACGGGCGATGACGGGCGTCCAGCTGCTCGGCGAGGATACCGTCCCAACCGGTGCGCACCGCGTTGGTCGAACCTGGCAGGCAGCACACCAGGGTACCGTTGGCCAGCCCGGCCAGGGCGCGCGACTGAACGGTGGAGGTGCCGATGTCGGCCACGGAAATCTGCCGGAACAGCTCACCAAAGCCTTCTACCTGCTTGTCAAGCAGGCAGGCCACGGCCTCGGGCGTGCTGTCGCGGCCGGTAAAGCCGGTGCCGCCGGTGATCAGCACCACCTGCACGCTGTCATCGGCAATCCAGGTGGCGACCTGGGCGCGAATCTTGTACAGGTCGTCTTTCAGCAGCACGCGCTCGGCCAGGCGATGGCCAGCCGCGCCCAGGCGGTCGACGAACATCTGGCCGGAGGTATCGGTGTCGAAGGTGCGGGTGTCGCTGACTGTGAGCACGGCGATGTTCAGCGGCACGAAGGGGGTATCTGCCTTGGCTTTCATGGGGGTCCGTCACAAGAAGATGGGATGGCCGCAGTTATAACACAGCACGCGCCCATCACAGCTTGGCGCCCGTGGCCCTTGCCCTCGATCAATGCCACAGGTTTGCCGCTATGCTGCACTGTAGACGGAACTTGCGTGGACGCCCTGCGTCTTAATGTCATCTAGCACCATCGCACTGGAGAAACACGATGATTCAACGGACCCTACCCGCCTTCCTGCTCGCCCTGGGCCTGGGCGCCCTCGCTGGCTGCGCATCGCCAACCGTCATTACCCTGAACGACGGTCGCGAAATTCAGGCCACCGACACACCGAAGTACGATGAAGACTCGGGCTTCTACGAATTCGAGCAGCTGGACGGCAAGCGCACGCGCCTGAACAAGGACCAGATCCGCACCGTCAAAGAGCTCTGATCGCAGCCTGTTTTTTGCAAAGGCCCTTTTAACAACAAGGGCTTGCGTGCAAAAAAAGTATGCAGTAGGATTTCCTTCATCGGAGTGTAGCGCAGCCAGGTAGCGCGTCTCGTTCGGGACGAGAAGGCCGCAGGTTCGAATCCTGTCTCTCCGACCAAATCCTCGTCAAAAAGCCCGCCTTGTGCGGGCTTTTTGTTGTGCCTTGACAAGTCCCTGTAGGAGCGGCCTTGTGTCGCGATGGGCCGCAAAGCGGCCCCAGATTCCGGCACCGCTGCACATATCGCCGGGGCTGCTTCGCAGCCCTCTCGCGACACAAGGCCGCTCCTACAAAGGGCTGCGTCAACCGGTCATAACGCTTGCTCGGCCTCCACCGGCACATACAGCAACTGCAGGCGTTCACTGCTCCATGCCCGGGTCTGGTTGGTCAGCGCCAGGTTGTTGTTCAGCTTTTGCCCATAGCTCGGTACGATTTCCTTGAGCCTGGCCTGCCAGGCTGGCGACTGGATACGGTCCTTGAAGGTCTTTTCCAGCACGGTCAGCATGATCGGAGCCGCTGTCGAGGCACCCGGCGAAGCTCCCAGCAACGCAGCGATGCTGCCGTCCTGCGCCGCCACCACTTCAGTACCGAACTGAAGCACACCGCCCAGGACCGGGTCCTTCTTGATCACCTGCACCCGCTGGCCGGCCTGCAGCAACTTCCAGTCTTCGTTCTTGGCGTTGGGGAAGTACTCGCGCAGCGCGTTCATGCGGTCATCGAAACTGAGCATCAGCTGCCCCATCAGGTAGGTGCTGAGGTCGATGTTGTCGATACCGGCATTGACCATCGGCAGCACGTTGTGGCTGTTCAGCGAAGCGAACATGTCCAGCAGCGAGCCGTGCTTGAGGTACTTGGTGGAGAAGGTGGCGAACGGGCCGAACAGCAGCACCTGCTTGCCATCGATCATCCGCGTGTCCAGGTGCGGTACCGACATCGGCGGCGCGCCAACCGAGGCCTTGCCGTACAGCTTGGCCTGGTGGCGGGCGACCAGGTCGGGGTTATCGGTCATCAGGAACTGTCCACCAACCGGGAAGCCGGCATAGCCTTCGGCTTCAGGGATGCCCGACTCCTGCAGCAGCTTCAGCGCGCCACCACCGGCACCAATGAACACGAAGCGGGCGTTGACGGCCTTTTCCTCGCCGCCGTTGGCCAGATCGGCCACCCGCACATGCCAGGTGCCGTCGTCGTTGCGCACGATGTCACGCACCTCATGGCGCAGGTTCAGCGACACATTGGGGTTGCGGGTCATCGCGGCGAACAACTGGCGGGTGATTTCGCCAAAGTTCACGTCGGTACCGATGGCCATGCGCGTGGCGGCGACCTTCTGCCCCGGGTCACGGCCCTCCATCACCAGCGGCGCCCACTTGCGGATCTGCTCGTGGTCTTCGGAGATTTCCATGCCGCGGAACAGCGAGCTGTGCTGCAGGGCGTCGACGCGCTTGTGCAGGAAGGCGACGTTGTCGTCACCCCAGACAAAACTCATGTGCGGCACGTTGTTGATGAACGACTTCGGGTTGCTCAGCACGCCCTGCTCGACCTGGTAGGCCCAGAACTGCTTGGACACCTCGAACTGCTCGTTGACCCCCACGGCCTTGCTGATATCGATATTGCCGTCCTTGCCCACACTGGTGTAGTTCAACTCGCAGAACGCGGAGTGACCGGTCCCGGCGTTGTTCCAGGCATTGGAGCTTTCTTCGGCCACCTGGTCCAGGCGCTCGTAGACGTCGATCTTCCAGGAGGGCTCCAGCTCGGTGAGGTAGGTACCCAGGCTGGCACTCATGATGCCACCGCCGATCAGCAGCACGTCGACGGTCTTTTCCGGTTCCGCGGGTTTGGAGCAGCCGATGACGCCCAGGCAGAGGAACGTCAGCAGGAATTTCTTCATTGATGTTATCCAGTTGTTGTGTACACGCGCGCCGCCTTGAGCAGGGAACGTGCCAACTGGGTCTGGAGCAGTGAATACAGGGGGCGGGCGACGGGGTAGATGGCGACAATCCGCCAGGGGGGCCGGATGCACTGCAATGAAATGGCGGATTTCCCCGCCTTGCGCTGCCCTTGTAGGAGCGGCCTTGTGTCGCGATGGGCTGCAAAGCAGCCCCCTGCGATATCAGCACTGTTGCCGAGACATTGGGGCCGCCTTGCGGCCCATCGCGACACAAGGCCGCTCCTACAGGGACCGCGTCAGGCATGACAGGGCGTCAGGCGCTGAGGCGGGAGGTGACTTCACCCAGCTGCCCCGACAACCCATGCAGGCGCTGCCCCGCCTGTTCGGTATGCTGCACCGCTTGCTGGTTTGCCGTGGCGATGCGGGTGATTTCGATCAGGTTGCAGGAGATGTCCTCGGCGACGCTGGTCTGTTCTTCGGCCGCCGTGGCGATCTGCCGGTTCATGTCGCGGATCGCTTCCACTGCCAGGGTGATGCGCTGCAGCATCTGCCCGGCCTGCTGCACCTGCTCGGCACCCTCCTCGCTGCGCTGCTGGCCGCTTTCGATGGCCTTGACCGCCTCCAACGCCCCCGACTGCACCGCCTCGATGATCTGGTGGATCTCGGCGATCGACGCCGCCGTGCGCTGGGCCAGGCTGCGCACTTCATCGGCGACGACCGCAAAACCTCGCCCGGCCTCGCCGGCACGGGCCGCTTCGATGGCCGCGTTGAGCGCCAGCAGGTTGGTCTGCTCGGCAATGCCGCGGATCACTTCAAGGACTTTGCCAATGCGCGCGCTGTCATGCTCCAGGTCGCGAATCACCGCCGCCGTGCCGGCAATTTCGCGGTTGACCGCGCCGATGATGTCGATGGTCTGCTGCATCACCTGCTCGCCCGCCTGGGCACTGTGATCGGCATCGTCCGCCGCGCGGGCGGCCTCGGCGGCGTGGCGGGCGACCTCCTGGGCAGTAGCGGACATCTCGTGCATGGCCGTGGCCACCTGGTCGGTGCGCTGGAACTGGTCGTGGGTACCACGGGCCATGTCGCCGGCGATGCTGCGCAGCTGGCCGCTGGCACCTTCCAGTTCCTGGGCGTTGTCATGCAGCCGGCCGACCGTGTCGGCGAGGAAATCGCGCAGGGTGTTGGCGGCCCGCGCCAGACGGCCCAGTTCGTCCTCACGCCGGCTGTCTACCCGGGCGGCAAAGCGGCCCTGGCTCAGCTGCGCGACATACTCGATCAACTGGCGGATCGGCTCGATCAGGCTGCGGTTGACCAGCCACAGGCTGAGCAGCCCCACCGACACGGCCGAGGCCAGCATCACCAGCAGGCCCAGCCATACCGTGCGCTCGGCACCGGCACTCAGCCTGGCGGCGTGCTGACGAGCTTCGGCACGCAGTTGCTCGACCAGTTCGCTCATCTGCTCGCTGACGGCGCGGTCCACGCCCTTGACCGCCAGATCGCCGGCCACCGGGTCGCCGCCCGCCGCCAGGAATGCCTGGCGACCCTGCGCATAGGCCTGGCCCAACTGCCGGTGGCTGTCACGCAGTTGCTGCAGCGGCGCCTTGAGCCTGGCGTCGCTGCTGTCGATCAATTGCCCGAGCAGTTGCTGCACCTGCTGCTCGCGAGCCTGGAACTGCTGCCAGTACTTGTCCATGTCAGCCGGCTGGCGCCCGCGCAACAGCACATTCTTCCATTCCTGCACCTGGATCTTGAACTGCAGGTTGGCTTCGTCGATCAATTGCGAGGCCCGCAGCGGCCCATCGACCAACTCGGCATAGCCGCGCACGCTGGACGAAAGGAACTGGAAGCACACCAGGGCGATCAGCAACATCGCCACCAGACTGCCGCCGAGCAGGGAGAGAATTTGCACTCTGAGGGATTTACGCAACATCTTGGATCTCGGAAAGCAGGAGGAAGACCGGAGGGCCGCGCAAGCTGGCAACAAGGCGCAACGCAGCCCGGTTGCGGGCAGGCCAAAAAAAGGCTGCCATCAAGCAATGGCAGCCAGGTCGAGCACTTACGCAACAGTTGAGCTAGATACTCTCAGGCAAATACTACAGAAATGTTACAAGGCCACTGCAAGCTACCCCGTGTTGAACTGCAAGGCCGCCAGCCGCGCATAAAGCGGGCTCTCTTCGATCAACTGGCGATGCGTCCCCACCGCCACCAGCCGGCCCTTGTCGATGACCGCGATACGGTCGGCATGCTGGACCGTAGCCAGACGATGGGCGATCACCAGTGTGGTGCGCCCGGCCATCAGGCTGGGCAGCGCCTGCTGGATCAGGTGTTCGCTTTGTGCGTCGAGTGCGCTGGTGGCTTCGTCCAGCAACAGGATCGGCGCATCGACCAGCAACGCACGGGCAATGGCCAAGCGCTGCCGCTGCCCGCCGGACAGGCCGATGCCGCCCTCGCCCAGCGGTGTCTGGTAGCCCTGCGGCAATTGCCGGATGAATGCGTCGGCATGGGCACCCCGGGCGGCTGCCTCGACCTCGGCCAGGGTCGCCTCGGGCCGGCCATAGCGGATGTTGGCCTCGACCGTGCCGCGAAACAGCGAGGGGTTCTGTGCCACCAGGGCGAACTGCTGGCGCAGGTGATCGGGGTCGAGTTCGGTGATCGCCCGGCCATCGAGCAGGATGCGCCCCTGCTGGGGGTCGTAGAAGCGCAGCAACAAATCGAACAAGGTCGACTTGCCCGCCCCCGACGGGCCCACCAGCGCCACGGTCTGCCCCGGCTCGATGGTCAGGCTCAGGCCATCGACAGCTGCCACCGAGGGCCGTGACGGGTAGGCGAACACCAACTGCTGCAGTTCGATACGCCCACTGGCCCGCTGCTGCGGCAGCACCTGCGCCACGGCGGGCGGCAGGATTGCACTGCGCGCCGCCAACAGTTCGGCAATGCGCTCGGCGGCGCCCGCCGCCCTTTGCAACTCGCCGATCACCTCGCTGAGGGTGCCGAAAGCGCTGCCTACGATCAGGCTGTAGAACACGAAGGCGGCCAGTTCGCCCGCGGAAATACGTCCGGCGATCACGTCCATGCCGCCAACCCACAACATCACCCCCACCGCTCCCAGAACCAGCACGATCACCAGGGTGATAAGCCAGGCGCGCTGGGCAATCCTCTGCCGGGCCACGGCAAACGCCGCTTCGACCGTGCCGGCGAACAGCTGGCGGTCATGCGCCTGGTGGTTGTAGGCCTGCACGGTCTTGATCTGCCCGAGGGTCTCGGCCACATAGCTGCCCACATCGGCCACCCGGTCCTGGCTCTGCCGCGACAGGCTGCGTACCCGGCGGCCAAACAGCAGGATCGGCGCCAGCACCAGCGGCAGGGCCACCACCACGATGCTGGTGAGCTTGGGGTTGGTGATGAACAGCAACACCACGCCACCGATGACCATCAGCGCGTTGCGCAGGAACATCGACAGCGAAGAGCCGATTACCGATTGCAGCAAGGTGGTGTCGGCGGTCAGCCGCGACTGGATCTCGGAGCTGCGGTTGTCTTCGAAAAACCCGGGATGCAGGCCGATCAGGTGGTCGAACACGGCCCGACGGATATCGGCCACGCAGCGCTCGCCGATCCACGACACCAGGTAGAAGCGGCTGAAGGTACCCACCGCCAGGGCCAACACCAGCAGCAGGAACAGGCCGATGGTCTGGTTGAGCTGATGCGCGGAGCGGGTCATGAAGCCCTGGTCCACCAGCAGGCGGATGCCCTGGCCCATGGACAGGGTGATGGCGGCGGTGACTACCAGGGCCAGCAAGGCCAGCAGCACCTGGCGACGGTACGGACGGACAAACTGCCAACCCAGGCGCAAGGCTCGGCGTTGACGCGGGGAAACCGATTCGGGCATGGCGCTGACCACATTGGCGGGAAACCGCAGCCTACCACTCATCCACGCCTGTGGAACCCTTTCAGGGTTGCTATAGCCTATCGGTCTAACCAGGCTATGGAGCTTTACTGACGTTTCTGTTGGACTGTGCCTGCCGTGACCCTGCAGGTACTGTCACAGGCCAGTCACGGCACAGGGTTAACCTGCGCTTGAACCTGATGAGGAGACAATACATGAGCTTGCAACATGGCAGCGACAACCAGAAGCCCCGGGCTACCCCACAACCGCAGGTGTGCGGTTCGATCATCGATGCGAAGGGGCGCGAAGTACCGATCACCGAGCAGATGATCCAGCAGGCCTGCAAGGCCCTGGAAGAAAGCCGGGTCGAGCGCGTACGCAAAGGTTGATCGGCGAATTCCTTGCAACCCGGCGCTTGCGCCGGGTTTTTATTTGCCTGAATCCTGTACCCGCGAAGAGGCCGGCACAGCTTTCAAATGGCTGTCAGACCAACACCCCACCCAAGGCACTGACCAGCTGCGCCAACTGCGGCGACTCCCCGCGCAAGCGCACCGCCAGCCCCTCGATCTCGCGCCGTGGCGGGTACTGCTTGCGCAACTGGTCGAACGCTGCACGCTGCTGCTGCGGGTCGTCGCTGAGGCTGCGGCGGAAATCGGCATCGTCGCGGCGTGGGTCGTACACTGCGCGGCACAGGGTGGCCAAGGCCCAGGCCGGGTCGGCGCTGGCATCCAGCTCGATCTGCGCCAGCGGCGGCCGGGGCAGCAGGTCGGCCAGTTGCACCTGTTCATCCACACCGAGGAAGCGGCACAGCGCCTGGTAGATCTGCGCCGTACCACGCTGGCGGCCGTCGAGGCTGTAGCCGGCAATGTGCGGCGAAGCCAATGTGCACAGGTCGGCCAGTTGCAGGTCGACCTGCGGCTCACCCTCCCACACATCCAGCACCGCATGCAGGTCTTCGCGGTCCAGCAGCAATTCGCGCAGGGCGGCGTTGTCCACTACCGGGCCACGGCTGGCGTTGACCAGCCAGGCACCGGGGCGCAACTGCGCCAGCTGCGCCTGGCCCAGCAGGTGCCAGGTCGGGTGGTCGCCGCCACGCTGCAAGGGGGTGTGCAGGCTGATCACATCGCACTGTTGCAGGATGGTCTCGAGGCTGACGTAGTCACCGCCCTCGGCGGCCTGGCGCAGCGGGTCGCATACCAGTACCTTCCAGCCCAGGCCGTGCAGCACCCGCACCAGGCGGCCACCCACCTCACCCGCGCCCACCACGCCATACACGCGCTCGGGCAGTGCCACGCCATCCAGCTCGGCCAGGGTCAGCAGGCTGCCCAGCACATAATCGACCACGCCGCGGGCGTTGCAGCCCGGTGCGCTGCTCCAGTGGATGCCGGCTTCGGCAAAGTAGTTCAGGTCGAGGTGGTCGGTGCCGATGGTGCAGGTGCCGACGAAGCGCACGCGGCTGCCTTCGAGCAACTGTCGGTCGACCTTGGTCACCGAGCGCACCAGTAGAATGTCGGCGTCCCTTACGCTGGCGGCATCGAGGCTTCGGCCGGGGTAACGGCGGATTTCGCCGAAACCCTGGAAGAATGCATCGAGCAGCGGGATGTTCTCGTCGGCAACTATCAGCATGGCGCTCTCCTGTCTGGGGAACGCAGTGTAGGCGCAACGCCGGGCGTGTTCCAGAGCGGTTCAGTCGGCTTTCTTGCGGATCCAGTACAGGAAGGTACCGGCGTCTTCCTGCTGCTGCAGCAGTTCGTGGCCGAGGAAGTTGCAGAACTTGGGGATATCGCGGCGGGTCGAGGGGTCGGTGGCGATGACCTTGAGCAGGCCGCCAGCGGCCAGGTTGCGCACGTGCTGGTGCAGCATCATTACCGGTTCCGGGCAGTTCAGGCCGGTGGCGTCGAGGATGGCGTCGGGGGTGAAATCGGTCATGGGGGGCTCCGCAAATGATCGCTATTGTCGCGCATCGCGCCATTTCGACCAAGGGGCCTCAGACGCATGCCTTAAGGTTTGTGTGTGCGTCGAGATCGAGCGCCGCCCGCGCGGCGCTTCGCGGGACAAGCCCGCTCCCACATCTGTTTCGGGCCAATTACTCCTGCGCCAGATGGGTTGCAGCCCTGGGGCATGGCTGAAGATCGATGAAGAGCAGTCGCGCCCCCTCGATATCGAATGGAACAAACAAGGCGGACACAGGTGCCCTCACAGGAGTGACTGGCCCGAAACAGATGTGGGAGCGGGCTTGCCCCGAGAAGCGCCGCGCGGGCGGCGCTCGATCTCAACACCAACCAAAAACTCAAGCCATGCACCTGCAACCCCACAGAACCCAAACCCTGCGCCCGAAACTCAGCGCGGTTTCAAGTCCAACCGGCGCAGATGGCAGGTCACTTCCTCGCGGTCGTGATACAGCTGCTTGCAAGCAATCGACACCTTGATCTTGCGCGCCTTGAAGGTCGCCTCCATGCGGTCGAGCAGACGGCGTACCTCGGCATAGCGCTGTTTCATCGGCAGCTTCAGGTTGACCACAGCTTCACGGCACAACCCCTCGCCCAGCCAGGTCTCGATCAGCGAGGTGGTACGGGCCGGTTTCTCGACGATGTCGCACACCATCCAGTCCACCGGCTGCTTCGGTTGCCAGGTGAAACCATCGGCCATCAGGTGCTGAACCAACCCGGTGTCCATCAGGCTTTCGGCCATCGGCCCGTTGTCGATGGCGGTCACCAGCATGCCCCGGCGCACCAGCTGGTAGGTCCAGCCACCCGGCGAGGCTCCCAGGTCGACACCGGTCATGTCATCGCCCAGGCGCTGCTCCCACTGCTCGCGCGGGATGAACTGATGCCAGGCCTCTTCCAGCTTGAGGGTCGAGCGGCTGGGCGCCTCGCGGGGGAACTTCAGACGCGGGATGCCCATGGGCCACAGTGCACTGTTGCTGGCCAGAGCAACACCGGCAAATACCCGGCGGCCGCTGATGAAGGTGAGCAGCAGGCGTGGGCGGCTGGCGTCGTCGACCAGGCGGCCAGCCTTTTCCAGGGCCTTGCGCAGCGGCACCTCGAACTTGCGGCAGAAGGTGGACAGTTCCTTGCCTTCGTTACTGTCCAGCACCTCCAGCCACAGGCTGCCGAACACCGGGAACCCGGCCAGATGCGCCAGCAGCACACTGATGCGGTCGCTTTCCGGCAGTTCGACATAACCGCCACGAGCCCACTGCCGCGGGAAAATCAGCTGGTTGAAGCGCAGTTCCCCCATCAAGCGCTCGGCACCGCCCTCCTCGCTACAGACAAACTCGGCACTGGCACTCTGCGGCTTGCCTTTGGCATAGCCGGCAACGCCCAGGCGGGCGGCATGTTCGCTGATTTCGGCGCACACCTCACCCTCGAAACCGGGCCGGCAATGCATGAACAGGGTATTCATCTCTCACTCCACTACGGCTGGCGCGCCACAGGCGCCGGCAGGGCGGCGATGATAAAGGAAGATCGGAACCTGCGACACGCCCCGCCGGTCCAGAAAAGGGTCAGGTGGCGCAAAGCGGTCTAACCTGACCTTTCAGCCAGGTCCGTGCCGTGCGGATCGATACACAGCGGTGCCACCGGCATATCTTGCCAGGCACCTGCGCAGAAGGAGTTGGCAATGCCCTCGCTCGATAGCCTGAATACCCTCAAATCCCTCAAGGTCGGCGACCAGACCTACCACTACTTCAGCCTCACCGAGGCCGCCCGCCAACTGGGCGACCTGCAGCGCCTGCCCATGTCGCTGAAGGTACTGCTGGAAAACCTGCTGCGCTGGGAGGACGGCAAGACCGTCACCGGCGACGACCTGCGCGCCCTCGCCCAATGGCTGGGCGAGCGACGCTCCGACCGCGAGATCCAGTACCGCCCGGCGCGGGTGCTGATGCAGGACTTCACCGGTGTGCCGGCCGTGGTCGACCTGGCCGCCATGCGCGCTGCCATGGCCAAGGCCGGCGGCGACCCGCAGAGGATCAACCCACTTTCACCCGTGGACCTGGTGATCGACCATTCGGTGATGGTCGACCGCTACGGCACGCCGCAGGCCTTCAGCGAGAACGTCGACATCGAAATGCAGCGCAACGGCGAGCGCTATGCCTTCCTGCGCTGGGGCCAGAGCGCCTTCGACAACTTCCGCGTGGTACCGCCGGGCACTGGTATTTGCCACCAGGTCAACCTCGAATACCTCGGTCGCACCGTCTGGACCCGTGAGGCCGATGGCCGCACCTACGCCTTCCCCGACACCCTGGTCGGTACCGATTCGCATACCACCATGATCAACGGCCTCGGCGTGCTCGGCTGGGGCGTGGGCGGCATCGAAGCGGAGGCGGCTATGCTCGGCCAGCCGGTGTCGATGCTGATCCCTGAAGTGATCGGCTTCAAGCTGACCGGCAAGCTGCGCGAAGGCATCACCGCCACCGACCTGGTGCTGACGGTGACGCAGATGCTGCGCAAGAAGGGCGTGGTGGGCAAGTTCGTCGAGTTCTATGGCGACGGCCTGGCCGAGCTGCCCTTGGCCGACCGGGCAACCATCGCCAACATGGCCCCGGAATACGGTGCCACCTGCGGCTTCTTCCCCGTCGACCAGGTGACCCTGGACTACCTGCGCCTGTCCGGCCGCCCCGAGGCGACGGTGCAACTGGTCGAGCAGTACTGCAAAGCCCAGGGCTTGTGGCGGCAGCCGGGCCAGGAGCCACTGTTCAGCGACAGCCTGGCGCTGGACATGCAAGAGGTCGAGGCCAGCCTGGCCGGGCCCAAGCGGCCGCAGGACCGGGTAGCCCTGGGCCAGGTCAGCCAGGCCTTCGACCACTTCATCGAACTGCAACCCAAACCGCTGGCCAAAGAGGTCAGCCGCCTGGAAAGCGAAGGTGGCGGCGGCGTGGCGGTGGGCAACGCCGACCAGGCCGGGGAGATCGACTACAGCCATCAAGGCCAGACCCACACCCTGCGCGATGGCGCCGTGGTGATTGCCGCGATCACCTCGTGTACCAACACCTCGAACCCCAGCGTGATGATGGCCGCCGGGCTGGTGGCGAAAAAGGCCCTGGAAAAAGGCCTGCAACGCAAACCCTGGGTCAAGAGCTCGCTGGCGCCGGGCTCCAAGGTGGTCACCGACTACTTCAAGGCCGCCGGGCTAACCACCTATCTGGACCAATTGGGGTTCGACCTGGTCGGCTATGGCTGCACAACCTGCATCGGCAACTCCGGCCCGCTGGATGAAGCGATCGAAAAAGCCATCGGCAGCGCCGACCTCACGGTGGCTTCTGTGTTGTCGGGTAACCGCAACTTCGAAGGCCGCGTGCACCCGCTGGTCAAGACCAACTGGCTGGCCTCGCCGCCACTGGTGGTGGCCTATGCCCTGGCCGGCAGCGTACGCCTGGACCTGACCCGCGACCCTCTGGGCACTGGCAAGGATGGCCAACCGGTGTACCTGCGCGACATCTGGCCCAGCCAGCAGGAAATTGCCGCTGCCGTGGCCAAGGTAGACACGGCGATGTTCCACAAGGAATACGCCGAAGTGTTCGCCGGCGATGCACAGTGGCAGGCCATCGAGGTACCGCAGGCGGCCACCTACGTTTGGCAGGCCGATTCTACCTATATCCAGCATCCGCCGTTCTTCGACGACATCGGCGGGCCACCCCCGCAGGTCACCGACATCCAGGGTGCGCGGATCCTGGCACTACTGGGTGACTCGGTGACCACCGACCACATTTCCCCAGCTGGCAACATCAAGGCCGACAGCCCGGCCGGGCGCTACCTGCGTGAGCAGGGCGTGGAGCCCCACGACTTCAACTCCTACGGCTCACGGCGTGGCAACCATGAAGTGATGATGCGCGGCACCTTCGCCAACATCCGCATCCGCAACGAAATGCTGGCGGGCGAAGAAGGTGGCAACACCCTGCACGTGCCCAGTGGCGAGAAGCTGTCGATCTACGACGCGGCGATGCGCTACCAGCAGGAAGGCACGCCGCTGGTGGTGATCGCCGGCCAGGAATACGGCACCGGCTCGAGCCGCGACTGGGCCGCCAAAGGCACCAACCTGCTGGGGGTCAAAGCGGTACTGGCGGAAAGCTTCGAGCGCATTCACCGCTCCAACCTGGTAGGCATGGGCGTACTGCCGCTGCAATTCAAGGCCGGGCACAACCGCAAGCAGCTAGGGCTGACCGGCAAGGAGAAGATCGATGTGCTGGGCTTGAACGGTACACAGATCCGCCCGGGCATGAGCTTGCCCTTGCGCATCACCCGCGAGGATGGGCAGCACGAGCAGATCGAGGTGCTGTGCCGGATCGATACTGTGAATGAAGTGGAATACTTCAAGGCAGGGGGAATATTGCATTATGTGTTGCGGCAGCTGATTGCTGGTTGAGGCGCGTATGCTTGGGGCTGCTGTGCAGCCCATCGCCTGTAGGAGCGGCCTTGTGTCGCGATGGGGCGCGCAGCGGCCCCGCTCGATAGCGGCGGCGGAGCTGAAATCTGGGGCCGCCATGCGGCCCATCGCGACACAAGGCCGCTCCTACAAGCGACGCGTAGCGGCCCGTTTCTGCTTACCCGAGAAGGACTACTCGTGCCCCGTTCCAACCTGTTCACCCTGCTTCTGCTGGCACTCGGCTACACCCTCGCCCTGAGCCACGGCAACCTCGGCATCACTACCCTGCCCACCTTTCTCGCCCTGCTTGCCAGCGCCCTGCTCGCTCGCCGCCCCCAGCGCTGGCAACAAGCCCTCGGCCACACGTTGTTCATCCTACTGGCCATCGCCCTGGCATTGCACTGGCTGCCCGGCTTCAACGCTGCCAAGGTCATCGACGGCGTTGTCCTCAGCCCTGGCGCCCTGCCCTTCACGATGTACCTGAACCTGGACAAACCGCTGATCGGCGCCTGGCTGCTGCTGGCCTGCCCTTGGTTGTTCCTGTGGCGTAGCCAGGGCCTGGCGACCAGCCTGCTGTACGCCCTGCCCCTGACCCTGCTCGCCTGCCTGGGCGGCGCCTGGGCAATGGGCATGCTGGGCTGGGCCCCGAAATGGCCCGACCAGGCCTGGCTATGGCTGCTGAACAACCTGCTGCTGGTAAGCCTGACCGAAGAACTGTTGTTCCGTGGTTACATCCAGGCCGGCCTGCAACGGCTGCTGCGCCACCAAGGGCTGGCATTGTTCGCCGCCGCCTTGCTGTTCGGCCTGGCACACCTGGGGGCCGGCTGGCAATGGGTGTACCTGGCCACCCTTGCCGGTATCGGCTACGGCCTGGCGTACCGCTGGGGCGGCGTGGCGGCGGCGGTGCTCTGCCATTTTGGCCTGAACCTGGTGCATTTCACCCTGTTCAGCTATCCGATGCTGGCTCTTGGCTAGCCATTCGGTCATCATTCGACTTATCCGTCATGAAACAGCAGTAAAAACGAAATAATGACGCTAAATTGCTTGAACGTGCTCGTTGGCTAACCCAGATCGACTGATGGCCAGTTGCCACAGGTCAAGCACATTAATTATTCATTCAATAAAACCAGCGGCTTGCCGATACCAGTCGAAAGCCCTGCGGACTATCAACCCATGCGTAACAACCAGCCGATTACCCAGAGAGAACGGACTTTCCCTGCCCAGCAGCGGTTGATCTCCACCACCAATGCCAAAGGTGTGATCACTTACTGCAACGATGCCTTCATCGAGATCAGTGGTTTCACCCGCGAAGAACTGACCGGTGCGCCGCACAACCTGGTGCGCCACCCCGACGTGCCGCCAGCGGTGTTTGCTCACATGTGGCAAACCCTCAAGCAGGGCCAGCCGTGGATGGGCATCGTCAAGAACCGCTGCAAGTCCGGCGACCATTACTGGGTCAACGCCTATGTCACGCCGATCTTCGACAACAACCAGGTGGTCGGCTTCGAATCGGTGCGGGTCAAGCCCACCGCCGAGCAGGTCCGCCGCGCCGAGGCGCTGTACCAGCGCATCAACCAGGGCAAGCCGCCGGTACCGCGCCGGGACAAGTGGCTACCGGTGCTGCAGGACTGGTTGCCGTTCATCCTGATCAGCCAGGTGGGCTTCCTGATCGGCAACTGGCTGGGCCATTCCTGGGGCTTCGCCCTGGCTGCCGGGCTTTCCGTACCGCTGGGCCTGCTGGGCCTGAGCTGGCAGCAACGTGGCCTCAAGCGCCTGCTGCGCCTGGCCGAGCAAACCACCTCCGACCCGCTGATCGCGCAGATGTACACCGACAGCCGGGGCGTGCAGGCGCGCCTGGAAATGGCCATGCTCAGCCAGGACGCGCGCATGAAAACCTGCCTGACCCGCCTGCAGGACAGCGCCGAACACCTCAGCGAACAGGCGCGCCAGTCTGACGCGCTTGCGCACAAGAGCTCTTCGGGCCTGGAGCGCCAGCGAGTGGAGACCGAGCAGGTTGCCGCTGCGGTCAACCAGATGGCCGCCACCACCCAGGAAGTGGCCAACCACGTGCAGCGCACCGCCGATGCCACCCAGGAAGCCAACCGCCTGACCAGCCAGGGCCGTCAGATTGCCGGTGAAACCCGCGAGGCCATCGAGCGCCTGTCGGCGGCGGTGGGCGAAACCGGCCAGACGGTGACGCAACTGGCCAAGGACAGCGACGAGATTGGTGGCGTGGTCGATGTGATCAAGGGCATCGCCGACCAGACTAACCTGCTGGCGCTGAACGCGGCGATCGAAGCGGCACGTGCCGGTGAAATGGGCCGAGGCTTTGCCGTGGTGGCCGACGAAGTGCGCCAGCTGGCCCAGCGCACTGCCGAATCCACCGGGCAGATCCACGGCCTGATCGCCAAGCTGCAACAAACCGCCAGCAATGCCGTACTGACCATGGAAACCGGCCATCGCCAGGCGCAGGAAGGCGTCGACCGTGTGATGCAGGCCGACGAGGCGCTGGTGGGTATCAGTGAAGCGGTGGCCAACATCACCGACATGGCCACCCAGATTGCTGCAGCGACCGAAGAGCAGACTGCAGTGGCTGACGAGATCAGCCGCAACATCAGCACCATCGCCGACCTGGCCGACCAGACTGCCGAACAGGCCCAGCACTCGGCGCTGCTCAGCGAAGAGCTGACCAGTACGGCGGGTACCCAGTACTCGCTGGTGGAGCGGTTCAACCGCTAGGGCCCTGTAGGAGCGGCCTTGTGTCGCGATGGGCCGCGAAGCGGCCCCTGGAGTTCAGCGGTGATGCAAAAAATGCCGGGGCCGCTTCGCGGCCCATCGCGACACAAGGCCGCTCCTACAACGACCCCGTCCAGACTACCAATCCAGCTGCAAACAGCTCTCGAAGTAGCGTTCTTCCCCGCTCAGCGGGTCTGCAAAGCGCAGGCTCTGCGCCAGCAACTTCAGCGGCCGCTGGTAGTCGTCCTCGTCGTTGAGAAGCTGCGGATAGAACGGGTCATTGCAGATCCCCGCCCCCAGCGCCGCCATGTGCACGCGCAACTGATGGGTCTTGCCAGTTACCGGCGACAGCCCGTAACGCCAGAGCTCGCCATTCTTCTCCAGCACTTCGGCCAGGGTTTCGCTGTTGGCCTCCCCCTCTACCTCGTGCATGCGGAAAAACGGCTCGCCATGTACCAGGCGACTTTTGTGCACCAGCGGGAAATCGTGCTGCGGCATGGCCGCCGCAATTGCCTGGTAGCGCTTGTCGATGCGTCGTTCGGGGAACAGCCGCTGGTAGGCACTGCGGCTCTGCGGGTTGGCGGAAAACAGCACAAGCCCGGCGGTATGCCGGTCGATACGGTGCAACGGCACCAGATGCGGGTTGCCCAGGCGGCGGATCAGGCGGCGCAGCAAGGTCTGTTCGACGTATTCACCAGTCGGCGTCACAGGCAGGAAATGCGGCTTGTCGGCTACCACCAGGTGCTCATCCACATGCAGTATGGCCTCCTGCACCGGGATCGGCCGCTCGTTCGGCACCTCACGGAAGTAGTGCAATCGCATACCGCGCTTGTAAGGCAGTTCGGCGGAAACCGCCCGCCCTTCGGCATCAAGCACCCGGCCACGGGCAAAACGATCGAGCCACTGGGCGCGGTCGATGGCCTTGAAATAGTCACACAGGCAGTCGAGCACCGTCGCCCAGTTACCGGGGGGCAGGCACACCGTGCTGGCTTGCTGGCGGGCGGGGTCGAAAGGCGTGGTCATGGCAGGGCTCGAAACGTTCACGGCCGCGCATTATCCCCCAAGCCCGCGCCCTCAACCAGCCTGGGCAATGGCCTCGCAGCGATCCCTCAGCCAGCGCAACACCTGCACCGGCTCCCAGCGCCCAGGGTCGTAGAGGGCATACAGCAACCCCTGATACCCCACCACATCCAGCCCGCGGTGATAGCCGGCACGCTGGAACAGGGCCTCGATCTCGGCGAAGCAGGTATTGAAGTGGACCTTGCCGAACGGCGTGCGGTCGTCGGTCACCAGGCCTTCGAGGCGCAGTTCCAGAACAGCGTCGGCCACCCGCTCGACAGGCATGCGGTTGACGCTGTACTTGAGTTGCTCGACATTGAGCATGGCTTCACCTCGATACTGTATTTATATACAGCATACGAATATCCCCTTGCCGCCGTCAATGCGCTTCATTGCAGGCCCGGCAGATAGCCGGTGCCTTTACGGATGGTCAACACCTGGCGCCGAGGGACGCCGCGCGACACGGCCAGGTGCACCCAGTCATCGAATTCGAGGATCAGCTGGTCGAAGGGGATGGTGCTTTCGCTGATCCGTCGCACAACCTCGCGCGGGGTCACTTCAATCACCGTGAAATCAGCCGCCAGCCCCTGCAGATGCTTGCTCGTCAGCGTCCCGCCAATACGCTGGTTGACTGCGGGGCTGCGATAGCCACTGCTGACGATGACCGGTGCGCCGAACAGCGCGCGCACCTGCTCCAGTGCATTGCACAGCAACTGCAGGTTGGCACGCGCCTCGGCTGGAGGATTGTTGTCGAGCCCTTCCCTGGCGGCGAGCTGCGAAACAGTCATTTCATCGAGGGTGAAATGGGGGGTAATGCGCATGGCTGGATTCCTGATGACCGGTGAAGGATGCCGGCCTCAACGTGCCGGCAGCGGATCATCACAACGCTGCACACCGCATGGAGCAGGGACAGACCTCCCCTTGCGCAATTACTGCGCGAGAAACGCCACCACCTGTTCGGCATCGAACGGCCAGTGCAGCTCGGCGCCGTTGTCACAACGGCGCAGCACCGGAATGATCAGGCCATAGCGTTCGAACAGAGTTTCGTTCTCGGCAATGTCGACCAGTTCCACCAGCAGGCCATGATCGACGAAGGGCATCAGCACGGCCTCGGCCACTTCACACAGGTGGCAGCCGAGGGTGCCGAACAGTTGGCATTCAGGCAGCATGGGGGCAAGTCCGCTTTGGCAGAGAGAAACCTATTCTAGGTCCGTCCTGCCCACAGTGCACCTGACCTGGCTCAATCCTGGCTGGTGGCGCCGATACGGTGTAGCGACAGGTCCGCGCCCTGGAACTCCTGCTCATGGCTCAAGCGCAGCCCATGCAGCGCGCGGATTGCACCATACACGGCAAAACCGCCGGCCAATGCCACCACCACGCCCATCAGGCTGCCCAGCAATTGGCTGACCAGGCTGACACCGCCCATGCCACCCAGCACCTCCTGGCCGAAGATGCCGCAGGCCATGCCACCCCATACACCGCACAGGCCATGCAACGGCCACACACCCAGCACATCGTCGATCTTCCAGCGGTTCTGCGCCGCGGTGAAGGTCCAGACGAACAGCGCCCCCGCCACCAGGCCGGTGGCCAGCGCACCAATCGGGTGCATCAGGTCGGAACCGGCACAAACCGCCACCAGCCCGGCCAGCGGCCCGTTATGCAGGAAGCCCGGGTCGTTACGCCCGGCCAGCAAGGCCGACAGGGTGCCACCGACCATGGCCATCAGCGAGTTGATCGCCACCAGGCCGCTGACACCTTGCAGGGTCTGGGCACTCATGACGTTGAAGCCGAACCAGCCGATGATCAGGATCCACGACCCCAATGCCAAAAAGGGAATGCTCGACGGGGCAAACGCCACCAACCGGCCATCGCGGTAGCGCCCACGGCGCGCACCCAGCAGCAACACCGCCGCCAGCGCCAGCCAGCCGCCCATGGCATGCACCACCACCGAGCCGGCAAAATCATGGAACGGCGCGCCGAAGCGTGCCTGCAACCAGGCCTGGACGCCCAGGTTGCCGTTCCACACCACGCCCTCGAAGAACGGGTAGATGAACGCTACGATCAATGCCGTGGCACACAGCTGCGGCACAAATCGCGCCCGCTCTGCGATGCCCCCGGAGATGATTGCCGGGATCGCCGCAGCGAAGGTCAGCAGGAAGAAGCACTTGACCAGCGCATAGCCATGGTCGGCCGCCAACGCTGCCGCCGGCTGGAAGAAGCTGACCCCGTAGGCGATCCAGTAGCCGATGAAGAAGTACACCAATGCCGAAATAGCGAAGTCGCTGAGAATCTTCGACAAGGCGTTGACCTGGTTCTTGTGGCGTACAGTGCCCACTTCGAGAAACGCGAAGCCGGCATGCATGGCCAGCACCAGGATGGCGCCCATGAGAATGAACAGGGTGTTTGAACCGTGGACCAGAGAGTCCATCGCGCTGTGCATGTTTTCCATGAAATAGGCAGACCTGCTGAAAAAGGCACCAGGACAGTTCAAGAACCTGCATCCCTGCACCGAATCGGTGCCAGCTCCCTGCCCCGTTTCGGTGAACCGGGCGGAGCCTGCTTGGTTTTTTCTTGGGTTTGTCGTGGATTGAGTTAAGGTTTATCGGTATCCGCTGCGCTGACGCCCTGAATCGGCGCAATACCCGACCAGGGCGCCCCGCAACGTGGCAAAGCCTTAGCAAGGCCCATACCAGCGCCGGTACTTGAACCTTCCGCGCGTGCTATTACTCGAACTACCAACACTCATCGACAGGGAGATACCCATGGCCAGCAAATCGGCAAAGACTGCACAAGAGATATTGATGGCTGACTTCCAGGCACTGGTCCGCGACACCGAGAAGCTGCTGGCCGACACTGCCAACCTGGCAGGCGACCAGGCTGACGAGTTGCGTGAACAGATCCACGACCGCCTGACCCAGGCCCGCGAAACCCTGCAACTGACCCAGGACTCGGTGCGGGAACGCGGCCAGGCAGCATTGAGCAGTGCCGAACAGTACGTGCAGGAAAAACCGTGGCAGGCGATCGGCATTGCCGCTGGTGTCGGCCTGTTGATCGGCCTGCTGGCCAACCGGCGCTGAGGGGTTTCCATGGAGAACGACGCCAACGGCGCCAGCGCCTCGGGCAAACGCCTGGGGGCGGCTGCCCTGGGGCTGCTGCACAGCCACATCGAACTGTTCGGCATCGAATTGCAGGAGCAGAAGGGCCGCACCTTGAGCCTGCTGCTGTTCGCCGGCCTCGCCCTGGTGTTCGCCCTGCTTCTGCTGACGGCGTTGTCCGGGCTGTTGCTGGTGCTGCTGTGGGATAGCTATCGCCTGGCCGGGATCATCGGCCTGTGCGTGTTCTACGGCATAGCCGCGCTGTATTGCGGCTTGCGCCTGAAGGCTGCGGTGTTCGACGAGTCGTCGCCCTTCGGCGCCACCCTTGAGGAACTTGCCAAGGACCGGGAGCGCCTGTTGCCATGAGCCTGCCAGAACTGCCAAACACCCGTAACCCGCGGGAACTGCGCAAGGCGCTGCTGCGCCTGCGCATGGAAATGCACCGCCAGGAAATCCGCCACGAGTCCGCGCAGTTGCTTGAGCCACTGCGCCGCGTGCGCGGCATGGGCAGCTCACTGCACGACGGGCTGGGCATCAAGCATGCGCCGCTGTGGGGGATTGGCGCCGTGGTGGCGCTGGGCTTCCTCACCGGCAAGGGCGTGCGCAGCGGCAACCTGGCGCGGCTGTTGCGCCTGGGCACCAGCCTGCTGCCGTTGCTGCGCCTTTACCTGCAAGGCAGACGCCGCCCCTGACCATCGCAATCCTTGTAGGAGCAGCCTTGTGCTGCGAAGAGGCCGGGAGCGGCAAGGAATTTGTATCGATCAAACGGACCTCTTCGCAGCACAAGGCTGCTCCTACAGGATATGCTGCTGCCTTCGACCTACAGGAGACCGCGCCTTGGACTGGCACACCCTGCTCACCCGCGAACGCCTGGGCAAAGCCCTGTACAGCGCCGATGAACTCGGGCGCAGCCCCTTCCACAAAGACCACGACCGCATCATCTTCTCCGGTGCCTTTCGCCGCCTCGGGCGCAAGACCCAGGTGCACCCGGTTTCGAGCAACGACCATATCCATACACGCCTGACCCACTCGCTGGAAGTCAGCTGCGTCGGCCGCTCGCTGGGCATGCGCGTCGGCGAAACCCTGCGTGACAGCCTGCCGGACTGGTGCGCCCCCAGCGACCTGGGGATGATCGTGCAGTCGGCCTGCCTGGCCCATGACATCGGCAACCCACCGTTCGGCCACTCTGGCGAAGACGCCATCCGGCACTGGTTCCAGCAGGCGGCCGGGCGTGGCTGGCTGGACGACATGAGCGACGACGAGCGCGCCGACTTCCTCAACTTCGAAGGTAACGCCCAAGGCTTTCGCGTACTCACCCAACTGGAGTACCACCAGTTCGACGGCGGTACCCGGCTGACCTATGCCACCCTCGGCACTTACCTGAAGTACCCGTGGAGCGCACGCCACGCCGACGCCCTGGGCTACAAGAAGCACAAGTTCGGCAGTTACCAGAGCGAACTGCCGCTGCTCGAGCAGATCGCCCGCAAGCTCGGCCTGCCGCAACTGGAACACCAGCGCTGGGCGCGCCACCCGCTGGTCTACCTGATGGAGGCTGCAGATGACATCTGCTACGCGCTGATCGACCTGGAAGACGGCCTGGAAATGGAGCTGCTGCAATACGCCGAAGTCGAAGCACTGCTGCTCGATCTGGTCGGCGATGACCTGCCGGAAACCTACCGCCAGCTCGGCCCTGGCGATTCCCGGCGGCGCAAGCTGGCGATCCTGCGCGGCAAGGCCATCGAGCACCTGACCAACGCTGCCGCCCGTGCCTTCGTCGAGCAGCAGCAGGCCTTGCTGGCCGGGCAGCTGGCGGGCGACCTGGTCGAACACATGCACGGCCCGGCCAAGCGCTGCGTGCTGCAGGCCAAGGACATGGCACGCAACAAGATCTTCCAGGACAAGCGCAAGACCCTGCACGAGATCGGCGCTTACACCACGCTGGAAATCTTGCTGAACACCTTCTGCGGGGCCGCCCTCGAGCAGCACGGTGGACGCACGCCCTCGTTCAAGAGCCGCCGGGTACTGGACCTGATCGGCAACAATGCCCCCGACCCACACGGCTCGCTGCACAGCGCCTTCCTGCGCATGATCGACTTCATCGCGGGGATGACCGACAGCTATGCCAGTGAAATGGCCCGGGAAATGACCGGGCGCTCCAGCCCGACCTGAGCCCTGCCGGTGCAGCCCGGACATCGCCCGTAGCTGCACCGCACATTGTGGGAAACTTCCTACATATACTGGCGACAAGTTAAACGTCACGAATAAAAGTAAATGAAAAGTTACCAATCACGCTTTGACAATGAATTAAACGCGCTTATTTCGTAGCCCGAATTGTTTTATCTTGTAAGCCATTTCCCATATAGGGCTAATAGCCCTTCCTCGCATGCCCGATGACTTTCAACTGCGATAAGGTGCCGCCTGTCACCCTCAATCGCCCGCAGGGAAGTTGAACATGCATTCCATATTTATCGTCGACGACCATCCCGTCATCCGCCTGGCCGTTCGTATGTTGCTGGAAAACCAGAATTACAAGATTGTCGGCGAGTCGGACAACGGCGTGGACGCCATGCAGATGATTCGCGAAGCCGCCCCAGACCTGGTCATCCTCGACATCAGCATCCCCAAACTGGACGGGCTGGAGGTGCTTGCCCGGTTCCAGGCCATGGCCTTGCCCCTGAAGGTACTGGTACTGACCGCGCAATCTCCCGCATTGTTTGCCGTACGCTGCATGCACTCGGGTGCTGCAGGCTATGTGTGCAAGCAGGAGGACCTGAGCGAACTGCTCAGTGCAGTAAAGGCCGTGCTGGCTGGTTACAACTATTTCCCCAGCCAGGCAATCAAGCATAACCAGGCGGTAGATGCCGACCTGCAACTTTTCCGTCAGGTTAATGACCGCGAACTGATGGTGCTGCAACTATTCGCCCAGGGCCGCAGCAACAAGGAAATTGCCAAGGGCATGTTCCTCAGCAGCAAGACCGTCAGTACCTACAAGAAGCGCCTCATGCACAAACTTCAGGTCAATACGCTGGTCGATCTGATTGAAATGGCCAAACGCAACGCGCTGGTCTGAGGGTAGTCATGGCGCACAGTATCGCTCGCCTACTGCTCACCCTGCTCCTGTTCAGCGGCGTGGCACAGGCTACCCATCACGAGGCTTCATCCTATACCTTGCTGGCACGCTCATCGGCCAGGCCGGCATTACCAGCGCTCACGGACGAACAACGGCAATGGCTCGAAGGCCGTCAGGAACTGGTGCTGGGTACCTCGGCACCAGACTACCCGCCGTTCGACATCACCAGTGGGGGCCGCGACTACCAGGGCCTTACCGCCGAGTACGCAAGCCTGATCGGCAAGGCCCTGCAGTTGCCCGTGCGGGTGCTGCGCTTTTCCAGCCGGCAAGCGGCGGTCGAGGCGCTCCGGCAGGGCGATATCGACCTCCTTGGCAGCTCCAACGGCTACGAAGCGGCCAGCGATGGCCTGGCCCTGTCGGCCCCCTATGCCATCGACCAACCGGTGCTGGTAACGCGCGAGGACGAAAGCCGGGCGCTGGACACGGGCCTGGGCGGCATGCGCCTGGGCATGCTCTACCATTACCTGCCCCGGCAGGAGGTGAACAGCGCCTACCCCAAGGCCGAGCTTCTGGCCTTCGGCTCGTCCAGCCAGGCCCTGAGTGCCGTGGCGTTCGGCCAGGCCGACGTGTTCATCGGTGATACCATTTCCACCCACTACCAGCTCAATCGCGGCCACCTGCCGCGCCTGCGCATGGCCAGTTTCGGCAAGCACGAGGCCATCGGCTTCGGTTTTGCCCTGCGCCGCGAGGACAGGGTCCTGATGGATCTGGTGAACGCCACCCTGGACAGACAGACCTCGGCCATACGCGCCAGCATCTTCAAGCGCTGGAGCGCTGGTAGCGACCTGCTGCTGACCGACCGCAAGCTGCAACTGACCGACACCGAAGAACAATGGCTGAAAGACCACCCGGTGATGCGCGTTGCAATCGATGACACCGCTGCACCGGTCTCCTATTTCGACGGCTCGGGGCATTTTCGCGGCATCACCGCCGACCTGCTCGAGCTCCTTCGCCTGCGCACCGGCTTGCGCTTCGAAGTGCAGCGCGCCAGCGGCCTTGCCGACATGATTGCCCGCCTCAAGGATGGCCGCGCCGATGTCATTGCCGCACTGGCCAGCGGCGGGATGAACGAAGACGACCTGCAAATCAGCCAACCCTACCTGGAAAGCGCCTATGTGCTGGTCAGCCGCAAGGACAAACAACCCTTCACCTCGCTGGAACAGCTGCAGGGTCATCGCATCGCCATTACCCGCTACAGTGCCATGGACGCCATGCTGTCGCGGCACTATCCGCAAATCGGCTGGGTCGAGACCGAAAGCTCGTTCTATTCCATGGCGTTGCTCAACAGTGGTGCCGTCGATGCGGTGATCACCACCTTGATCGACGCCAACCACGCCCTGGCTGGCAATCCCGAACTGGTCATCCGGGCCACCGTCGGCAGCGAACCCGCCACCTTCGCCATGGCCACCAGCGCCCCGTCACAAGCGCTGGTGTCGATCCTCGACAAGGCGCTGCTGAGCATCTCGCCGGAAGAACTGGGGGTCATCAACAACCGTTGGCGCGGCTTCAGCCTGCACGAGGATGGCAACGACCACGGCTACCGCCGGCTGGCGATACAGGTGGTACTGGGCACCGCCGTGCTGTTGCTGCTGGCCTTGTTGTGGAATGCCCGCCTGCGCCTGCAGATTCGCCAGCGGCAACGCGCCGAACGGGCGCTGAACGACCAGTTGGCGTTCATGCGCGCCCTCCTCAACGGCACGCCCCACCCCATGTACGTGCGTGATCGCGAGGGCCGACTGCAAAGCTGCAACTACAGCTACCTGGAAGCCGTGCAGGCCCGCTCCGAGGAGGTCATCGGCAAAAACCTGGAGGGGAGCCTGTTCGCCGATTACGAGCAGACCCGGCAGATCCACGCCGATTATCTGAAGGTGATGGCCGAAGGCTCGCCGCTGATCATGGACCGGCCACTTCGGATCCAGGGCCGGGAGATGACCATCTACCACTGGATTCTGCCGTACCGCGACTCACTGGGTGAGGTGCAGGGCATCATCGGTGGCTGGATCGACATCAGCGAGCGCCGCCATCTGGTCATGGAGCTGCGCCAGGCCAAGCAGCAGGCCGATGATGCGAACCGCGCCAAAAGCACGTTCCTGGCCACCATCAGCCACGAAATCCGCACCCCGATGAATGCCGTCATCGGCATGCTCGAGCTGGCAGTCAAGCGCGCCGACCAAGGCCGTGTAGATCGCTGTGCGCTGGAGCTGGCCCACCATTCGGCCAAGGACCTGCTGGGCCTGATCGGCGATATCCTCGACATTGTGCGCATCGAGTCCGGGCATTTGTCCCTCGCCCCGGAGGCCGTCGACCTGGCGGCCCTGGTCGAGTCGGTGGGGCGCATTTTCGAGGGCCAGGCCCGGCAGAAAGGCCTGGCCCTGGAGGTGATCATCGCACCGGCCGCCCGCTGCCATGCCCTGCTCGACCCCCTGCGTTTCAAGCAAGTCCTGTCCAACCTGGTAAGCAACGCCATCAAGTTCACCGAGCATGGCCAGGTGCGCATATGCGTCGGCCTGGTGGACGACGGCAGCACTACCCCCGCAGTGCTGGACCTGGAAGTGCGCGACAGTGGCATCGGTATCCACGCCGACGACCTGCAGCGCCTGTTCAACCCGTTCATCCAGGCCAACCCGCATAGCCAGAGCGCCCGTGCAGGTACCGGGCTGGGCCTGGCCATCTGTCGCAACCTGTGCGAGATGATGGGCGGCAGCCTGACCATAAAGAGCCTGGAGGATGTCGGCACCCAGGTGCGCCTGAAGATGCCGCTGCAGCGGGTTGACGCAGCAGCGCAGCCGGCCCCGCTGATCGAAAACCTCGACGTGCCCGACCCACGGCTGAGCGTGCTGGTGATCGACGACCACCCGGCCAACCTGCAACTGATGGCACAGCAGCTTGGCTACCTGGGGCTTGAGCACACCAGCGCCCAAGACGGTCGCGAAGGCCTGGCTACCTGGCGGGCGGGCGACTTCGATGTGCTGGTGCTCGACTGCAACATGCCGCACATGAACGGTTACCAGCTGGCCACTGCCGTACGTACCGAGGAACGCCATGGCAAGCGGCAGCGCTGCACCATTCTCGGCTACACCGCCAACGCACAGCCGGAGGTACGCCGCAAGTGCCTGAGCGCCGGCATGGACGACTGCCTGCTCAAGCCCATCAGCCTGGGCACGCTCAGCCAGCGTCTTGCCAGTATCCGCCCACGCCGCCAGCAGAAACCGCGCCGCAAGCTCTATAACCTGGACGGCCTGGCGACGGTGGTCGGGCATGACCCGAACGATCGCCAGCGTTTCCTGCAGGCGTTGCAGCAGAGCCTGCAGGCCGACCTGGCCACCTTGATGGCATTGCATCCGCAGCATGACAGCAATGCCATTGCCGAACAGGCGCACAAGGTGCTCAGTGCCGCGCGGATGCTGGAAGCCCCCGAGCTGATGAAAGCTTGCGAAGCCCTCGAGGCAAGCGGCTTGCCTACCACCCAGTTACGCCTGCGGCGCCAGGCACTGGCGCGGCATATGTGCCGGGTAGAACGTGCCCTGGCCAGGGAACTGGCCACAGGTACCTGCACACAGGCAGGCAGCCAGGCGTGTTAACTGGTAGACTGCGCGGCGTTATTACCTAAGAGGATTGTTTCATGGCCACAAACCGCTCCCGTCGTCTGCGCAAGAAGCTGTGTGTCGACGAGTTTCAGGAATTGGGCTTCGAGCTGAACCTGGAATTCAAGGAAGATCTGGATGACCAGGCAATCGATGCTTTCCTCGACGCGTTCCTGGCAGAAGCCATGGACGCCAATGGCCTGGACTATGTAGGCGGTGACGATTTCGGCCTGGTGTGCTCGGTCAAACGCGGCTCGGTCAGCGAAGAACAGCGTGCAGCCGTTGAAGCCTGGCTCAAAGGCCGTAGCGAACTGACCAAGATCGAGGTCAGCCCGCTGCTGGACGCCTGGTACCCGGAAAAGCCGATCAACAAGGCCGAGTAATACCGGCCCGGCTCGATCGCTGAAAAGGCCACCCTCAGGGGTGGCCTTTTTTATTGGGGGTGCTTTTCCGTCGAACGTGGCGCATCGTCGCTGCGCTTGGGGCATAATGCGTATTCTTTCACCCTGGGGCCATCATTCCTTACAGCCCCAATGCCCTTTTCCCTCGCCGTAGGGTATTTATCGATCATGATCAAAACGCTTCGTCCCCTCGTTCTTGCCGGCCTGCTGTTGCCACTCGCCCTGCCCAGCCAGGCCGCCGCCGTCAACACCACGCTGCCTGCCAAGGTGCAGCAGGCCCTCAAGGCCAACAAGCTGCAGGATTCTGCCCTGTCGCTGGTGATGCTGCCGCTTGACGGCCCCGGCACACCGACCATGTTCAATGCCGATGTCTCGGTCAACCCGGCCTCGACCATGAAGCTGGTCACCACCTACGCCGCCCTCGAATTGCTCGGCCCGACCTTCCAGTGGAAAACCGAGTTCTACACCGACGGCACCCTGAGCAACGGTGTACTCAACGGTAACCTGTACCTCAAAGGTGGCGGCGACCCGAAACTGAACATGGAAAAGCTGTGGCTGCTGATGCGTGACCTGCGCGCCAATGGCGTGCGCACCATCACCGGCGACCTGGTGCTGGACCGCAGCCACTTCGTGCAGCCCAACCTGCCGCAGTTCAACGACGACGGTGGCGATGAGAACAAGCCGTTCCTGGTCAAGCCCGACTCGCTGCTGGTCAACCTCAAGGCCCTGCGCTTCGTGGCCCGCAACGATGGCGGCAAGGTCACCATCGCGGTCGAACCGCCGATTGCCAGCATCCGTATCGACAACCAGGTCAAGGCGGTGGCCTCCAAACAGTGCTCGGGTGATGTGCGTTACAACCCGGTGCAGCAGGCCGATGGCATCAGCGTAACGGTCAGCGGCCAGCTGGGTGACGGCTGCAACTCGCAGACCTACCTGTCGCTGCTCGACCACCAAACGTACGCCGCCGGTGCCGTGCGCGCGATCTGGAACGAGCTGGGTGGCAGCATCCAGGGTGGCGACCGCTTCGAGAACGTGCCCAAGGGCGCTCGCCTGCTGGCCCGTGCCTTCTCGCCAGACCTGGTGGAAGTGATCCGCGACATCAACAAGTACAGCAACAACACCATGGCCCAGCAGCTGTTCCTGAGCCTTGGCGCGCAGTTCCGCACCGATGCCGACGGTGACGACGCCCGCGCCGCCCAGCGCGTGGTGCGCCAGTGGCTGGCGAAGAAGGGCATTACCGCGCCGCACCTGGTGATGGAAAACGGTTCCGGCCTGTCGCGTGCCGAACGGGTCAGCACCCGGGAGATGGCCGCGATGCTGCAGGCTGCCTGGAAGAGCCCTTATGCTGCCGAGTTCATGAGCTCGATGCCGCTGGTGGGTATGGATGGCACCATGCGCAAGCGCCTGAAGCGTACCGCCATGACCGGCGAAGGGCACATCAAGACTGGCACGCTGAATACCGTGCGGGCAATTGCCGGCTTCAGCCGCGACAGCAACGGCCATACCTGGGCGGTGGCGGCGATCCTCAACGATCCGAAACCGTGGGGCGCCTCGCAGGTGCTCGACCAGGTGCTACTGGACCTGTACCGCCAGCCGAAACTGGCCGGCAGCACTGCGGCCAACTGATCGTTAGCCGGTACCGGCCTCTTCGCGGCTAAAGCCGCTCCTACATGTACAGTGCAGGGTTCAAGACCTGTGATGTCCCTGTGGGAGCGGCTTTAGCCGCGAACGGGCCGGCATTGGCAACTGAAAGCTGTCAGGCCAACTCCCCCTCTACCCGGTCACGCCCGGCCTGCTTGGCCGCATACACGCCTGCATCGGCCCGCAACAGCAAGGCATCGGCCCCTTCCCCCGGTCGCCAACCCGCCACACCAAAACTCGCGGTCACCCTGCCCACGCCTTCCACTGGCACATTGCGCACCCCATGCCACAGTTCCAGCGCCAGCAGCCGCGCTTGCTCGGCATCGCTCCCCGGGCACAGCACCATGAATTCCTCGCCGCCCAACCGGCAGAAAACATCGGTACGGCGCAAACGCTGGCTGATGCGCAGGCACAGGCTGCGCAGCACGCGATCGCCGACAGCATGGCCAAAATGGTCGTTGATGCGCTTGAAGTGATCGATATCGAGCATGATGACCGCCAGTGCCTGGCCATCGCGCTGGGCCCGTTCCAGCTCGAGCTTGAGCCGCTCCTGAAAGTAACGGCGATTATGGATGCCGGTCAGCGAATCGGTCACCGACAGCGCCCGCAACTCTTCCTCCACACCCTTGAGGTCGGAGATATCGGTCAGGTAGCCATGCCACAACGTGCAGCCCTGCTCGCCCACCTCCGGTGTCGCCTCGCCACGCACCCAACGCAGCCCGGCACGCGGCAGGCAGACCCGATATTCTTCACGCCAGGGCGACAGGTGTTCGGCCGAGTAACGCACCGAGCGGCGCACGCGCTCGAGGTCATCCGGGTGGATGCGCTCGAACACCGCCGTGGCATCCTCGCGCAATTGCTGCAGATCGACTTCGTAGATGTCGTACAGGCCCTTGCTGGCGTACGGAAAACAGGAATGGCCGTTGCCATCCAGGCGGTACTGGTAGATGCCGCCCGGCACCTCGGCACTGAGTTTTTCCAGAAGGCGGTCACGCGCCGCCAGCGCCTCATGCACCCGACGCCGTTCAGTGACATCGATGCAGATCGCCAGGTAACCGATCCATAACCCCTGCTCATCGAGCATGGCGGTGACCAGCATGTTGGCCACCAGTTGGCTGCCATCGGCGCGCAACAAGGTCCACTCCCCCGGCTCGGCACCATGCTCCTGCACCGTTTCGGCAAACATGGCCTGGCCACCTGCAATCGGCCGGCCGAAACGCAGGCTCAAGGCATGGGCACGCAGGCTCAACTCCTCGGGCAACACCAGGTCCTCCAGGCGCAGCTTGCCGATTGCCTCGCTGGCCGGGTAACCGAGCATGCGCTCGGCACCGGCGTTGAAGGTGCTGACCAAGCCCTTGAGGTTGGTGGCGATGATCGCCACCTGGGTTGCGGCATCCAGCACGCTGCGCAGTTGGTTATGGGTACCACGCAGTGACTGCTCGCTGACCCGTAGCTCGGCGGTACGCTGCTCTACCAGGGCCAAGGCGCGCTGGCGCTGGCTGAACAGGCTGTAGAGCAACACACTGAGCAGCAGGCTCAACAAGCCGCCCAGCAGGCTTACCGCCAGCACCGCGGAGGAGCGGTTGGCGCGCACGAAGGCCAGGCTCGGCCGGATACTCAGCTGGAAGTGGTGGTCAGCCAGGTGCAACAACTGGTTGATGGCCAGCGGCAGAGGTGCGACCGGGTTCTGTGAATCGAACATCACCTCAGGGCCATGCAGCCCGGTGGGGTCGACGATACGCACCACCAGGTTATCGTCTGCCGTAACCGGGCGCCCGTCACTGACCAGTTCACGCATGCTCAGCAGGGCCATCACATAGCCCATTGCCGCGCCGCGGGGGTTGGCATCGGAAAACACTGGCGCCACCATCAGCAGGCCACGCGCATCCGAGCTGGTATCGAACATGGGCAGTGGCTCGGACACCGCCATGCTGCCGGGCCCCAGCGCCCGCGCCAGTGCCGCCAAGGGCACTTCCTGGCCGGCGAGGTCCAGACCATAGGGCAGCCCGGGCAATTCACCCGACTGGGTATAGAGTACCGGGAAGTAATGGTCGCGCTGGGGGGATGGGTGCCACTGGCCTTGTTCATCCTGGTCGCGGATCACATAGCCCGGGCCGAAATGCACACTGGCCTGGCGCTCGAACTCGGCGCGTTGCGCGGCCTCGACACGCGGCGCCCAGGCGTAGGCCAGGGTCCGCTGCAGCAATGGCCGGGCGTAGCCGTCGAACTCGTGTGGGGTGATTTCGTTGGAAAAGCTGAAAAACCGCCGCAGCCCGTCCAGGCGCTGCTGCTGTTCATCAAACCGCTCGGCGATACGGCTGAAACGCTCGCTGGCCAGCAGCTCGAAGCGCTGGCGCAGTTGCTGCTTGTAGAAGGTTTGCGTGGCTAACGCCAGGACGGCCGTCAACAGGCCACCCACGATCAGGGCGACCACGGCCACCGCCCAGGCGGACACTGCCTCTGTGCACAGGCCAAGCAACCGCGCACGCACGCCACCCTTTGACATACACCCATCTCGTCACGTCAGCGTCCTGCGGATTATCTTGCCCTGCCCTCAGTTATAGCTATTGGCCATTAGCCGCGCAATGTACCTCGTCGCCTCAACGAAGCTGCAGACGCCAGGCACGATGGATACGGTTATTGCGCGCGAAGTCCGGGTCCAGGGTCTGGGCCGTGATCTCTTCCACCGCATAACGCGCCATCAGGTGCTCGTCCAACTGGAACTTGCGGAAGTTGTTGGAGAAATACAGCACGCCACCCGGCGCCAGGCGGGCCATGGCCAGGTCCAGCAGTTGCACGTGGTCACGCTGCACATCGAACACGCCTTCCATGCGCTTGGAGTTGGAGAAGGTCGGCGGGTCGATGAAGATCAGGTCATAGCTGTCGCGGTTGCCTTCCAGCCAGGCCATCACATCGCCCTGCTCCAGGCGGTTGCGCTCGGAGAAGCCATTGAGCGCCAGGTTGCGTCGCGCCCAGTCCAGGTAGGTTTTCGACAGGTCGACGCTGGTGGTGCTGCGCGCGCCGCCCTTGGCCGCGTGCACGGTGGCCGTGGCGGTGTAGCAGAACAGGTTGAGGAAGCGTTTGCCGGCTGCTTCGCGCTGGATGCGCATGCGCATCGGGCGATGGTCCAGGAACAGGCCCGTGTCGAGGTAGTCGGTGAGGTTGACCAGCAGCTTTACGCCGCCTTCGTTCACTTCCTGGAAGCGGCCTTCGGTCGCCTGGCGCTCGTACTGGCGCGTGCCGCTCTGCCGCTCGCGACGCTTGAGCACCACACGCTGCGGCGAAATGCCCAGGGCCTGCGGGATGGCTGCCAGCGCGTCAAGCAGGCGTGCCTGGGCCTTGTCCGGGTCGACCGAACGTGGCGCGGCGTATTCCTGCACATGCACCCAGTCCTGGTACAGGTCGACCGCCAGGGCATATTCGGGCATGTCGGCGTCGTACAGGCGGTAGCAATCGACCTGCTCGCGGCGGGCCCACTTGCCCAGTTGCTTGAGGTTTTTCTGCAGGCGGTTGGCGAACATCTGCGCCCCTTCCGACAGGCGCGCCGGCTCGCTGGCCGGTGCTACCTGCTGGCGGGCTTCCGCGCCTTCAGGCTGCACCTCGCGGCGCTCGCCGGTAACGAACTGGTCGGGCTGCACCTTGAACAGCAGCAGCTTGCACGGCAAGGCGCCGTTCCAGAACGCGTACTGCTTGTGGCTGCGAATACCCATGCGCTTGCCCAGCTGCGGCGCGCCGGTGAACACCGCCGCCTCCCAGCCCATGCAGGCCTGGCGCAGACGCTCGCCGAGGTTCTGGTAGAGGTACAGCAGGCTGGCTTCGTCACCCAGGCGCTCGCCATAGGGCGGGTTGCTGATGACAAGGCCTTTCTGGTTCTGGTCAGGGCGCGGCTCGAAGGTACTGACCTCGCCCTGGTAGATCTTCACCCAGTCGCCCAGGCCGGCACGCTCGACGTTGTTGCGGCCTGGCTGGATCAACCGCGGGTCGGCCTCGTAGCCACGGATCCACAGTGGTGGCTTGGCCAGACCGGCCTGTGCCCGCGCCTGCGCCTCGTCATGCACCTTGCGCCACAATGCCGGTACGTGGCCGAGCCAGGCACTGAAGCCCCAGCGCTCACGCTTGAGGTTGGGCGCGATATCGGCGGCGATCATCGCCGCTTCGACCAGGAAGGTACCCACACCGCACATCGGGTCGGCCAGCGCGCCACCTTCGGCGGCAATGCGCGGCCAGCCGGCGCGGATGAGTACCGCCGCCGCCAGGTTTTCCTTCAGCGGCGCGGCGCCTTGCTGCAGGCGGTAGCCACGCTGGTGCAGGCTGTGCCCGGAAAGGTCGAGCGAGAGAATGGCTTCGCCACGGTCCAGACGCAGGTGCACGCGCACATCAGGGTCGATCTTTTCCACCGACGGGCGCAGGCCTTCACGGTTGCGCAGCTTGTCGACGATCGCGTCCTTGACCTTCAACGCACCGAAGTGGGTGTTGTCGATGCCCGAGCCATGGCCGCTGAACTCAACTGCCAGGGTGCCGTCGGCTGTCAGGTGATCGGCCCAGTCGACCGCGTGCACGCCGTCGTAGAGGTCGTCGGCGTTCTTCATGGAGAAGCGCTTGAGTACCAGCAGCACCCGGTTGGCCAGGCGTGACCAAAGGCACAGGCGGTAGGCGGTTTCCATGTCGGCGGCGCCGCGAATGGCCGAGGTGTGCTCGCGCACGTCATCCAGGCCGAGGCCCCGCGCCTCTTCGGCAAGCAGGCCTTCCAGGCCTTTAGGGCAAGTGAGGTAAAGTTCGAAACGGTCCGACATGAGTAATCCAGCGCCTTGGGCTATTTGACTGACGGGGCGACGCATCGCCCCGCGATGTTTGCCCGCACACCTTTCCAGCAGGCGTGCGGGTGGCCCTTCCCGACACGCGAGCGTGCGATGAAAGGCCGGGCCGCCTGACCGATCTGTGCTTGGCCCAGTGGCAAAGACAGCTTAGATCATCAGGCAGTATGAAAAATTCTGGCGATACCAGGACCAATGTGACCCTTCGTCGCATTTCAAATTATTTCTGTCATCCGCAAGCAACGCTGGCGAAATGACGTCAATGATCGGCAAACCCTGATCATAGCGGGCTCAACGCTAAACAAGGTTGAGTCGCATTTATTTACTTATCCCCTCACCCTTGGAAAGGTTACGTGCTTATGACAAATCGATCATTCACACCGTGACTCGCATTCGATAGAACTGGTCTCAGGCCACTTCGCAACGAGGTGGCACTTTCAGCTCGCCACGCCGGCAGCGAGCGCACACCGGCAGAAAGACTCTGCCCGGCCTCGGAGAGGCCGACGGGACATTACAGTCAACAAGTGAGGGCAACACCCTATGAGAAGACTTAAGCGTGATCCGTTGGAAAGAGCATATTCACGTGGCTACCAATACGGGGTCACCGGCAAATCCCGCGAACTTTGCCCCTTCAATCTTCCTTCTGTTCGCCAAGCCTGGATCAACGGCTGGCGTGAAGGTCGCGGTGATAACTGGGACGGAATGACTGGCACCGCTGGCATCCATAGACTCAACGAAAATCACGCCGTTGGCTGAACGAGGACACTGAATTCGATTCACCATGCACGCCCTATCCGGGCGGCGGGCGAAGGCCCAGGGGCCCCTTGATGGGGCCCTTTTTTATTGCCCATCAAACCCGTGGCATTGCCGCGATAGCGTCCACCGCCTCGCGAATCAGCGCCGGCCCTTTATAGATGAAGCCGGAGTAGATCTGCACCAGGCTCGCCCCGGCAGCGATCTTCTCGGCGGCATGGCGGCCTTCGGTAATGCCGCCAGCGGCAATGATCGGCAGCTTGCCGCCCAGCTCACCCGCCAGCACCTTGACGATATGGGTGCTCTTTTCCAGCACCGGCGCACCCGACAGGCCACCCGCCTCGCCACCGTACGGCAGGCCTTCGACACCTTCACGGCCCAGCGTGGTATTGGTGGCGATCACCGCATCCATGCCCGACTCGATCAGCGCCGCGGCCACCAGGGCGGTTTCTTCGTCGCTCATGTCCGGGGCAATCTTGATTGCCAGAGGTACGCGCTTGCCATGCGTGCCGGCCAGTTGCTCGCGGCGCACGGCCAGGGCATCGAGCAGTTGCTTGAGCGAATCGCCGAACTGAAGGCTGCGCAGGCCCGGGGTGTTCGGCGAACTGACGTTGACCGTGATGTAACTGGCCTCGGTGTACACCTTGTCCAGGCAGATCAGGTAGTCATCGACGGCACGCTCCACCGGGGTGTCGAAATTCTTGCCGATGTTGATGCCCAACACACCGTTGTAACGCGCAGCCCGTACCCGGCCGAGCAGGTGATCAACGCCCAGGTTGTTGAAGCCCATGCGGTTGATGATGGCCGTTGCCTCTGGCAGGCGGAACAGCCGCGGCTTGGGGTTGCCCGGCTGTGGACGCGGGGTGACGGTGCCGATTTCGACGAAGCCGAAGCCCAGCTGGGCGAAACCGTCGATGGCCGCGCCGTTCTTGTCCAGGCCGGCCGCCAGGCCCACCGGGTTGGCGAAGTTCAAGCCCATGACCGTAACCGGCAAAGCCGCCGGCTGCTTGCACAGCATGCCGTTGAGGCCGAGACGGCCACCGGCGCCGATCAGGTCCAGGGACAGGTCGTGGGAGGTTTCCGGGGAAAGCTTGAACAGCAGCTGGCGGGCCAGGGTATACATGGGCGGGCAAGGCTCGGGGTGAATGAGGGGGCGATTATAGCCAGCGTGGGGCCGGCATGACAGCAAATCGTGGGGCTGCTGCGCAGCCCATCGCCGGCAAGCCAGCTCCCACAGGTACAACACAAGGGCTGAAACCTGTGCTGTATCTGTGGGAGCTGGCTTGCCGGCGATGAGGCCAATGCAGGCGGCACAGGGCAGTTGCTCCACAGGGATGCTGCCAGATGGCACATCGGTTGCACCGGAAAAGCCCACAGCCTTATCAGTACGGGCGAGGAACCTTGTGAACACTGCACCCCGAGCAACGCCCCTGGCCTGGGTCAACGGCAGCGACGCGCCGGAAAAGCCCAGCCTGAACATCGGCTACATGGCCCTGACCGACTGCGCCTCGGTGGTAGTCGCCGCCACCCAAGGCTTCGCCCAGCAGCACGGCCTTACCCTCAACCTCAAGCGCCAGGGCTCCTGGGCCGGGCTGCGCGACAAGCTGGTCAGCGGCGAACTGGATGCGGCGCACTGCCTGTATGGCCTGGTGTACGCCGTGCACCTGGGCATCGGCGGTGTACCGGCCAGCGCCATGGCCGTGCTCATGGGGCTGAACCAGAACGCCCAGGCCATAAACCTGTCCCCGGCCCTGCAGCGCAAAGGCGTGACCAACCCTGAAGCACTGGCGCGCCTGGTGCACCAGCATGGCGCACGCCTCACCTTCGCCCAGACCTTCCCCACCGGTACCCACGCCATGTGGCTGTATTACTGGCTGGCCAGCCAGGGCATCCACCCATTGCGCGACGTCGACAGCGTGGTGGTACCACCGGCGCAAATGGCTGCGCATATCCAGGCCGGGCGCATCGACGGTTTCTGCGTGGGCGAACCCTGGGCTGCCGATGCAGTGGCCACGGGTCAGGGCTTCACCCTGGCCACCAGCCAGTCGATCTGGCCGGACCACCCGGAAAAGGTCCTGACCTGCGCCCGCGCCTTTGCCGAGCAATACCCCAACAGCGCCCGCGCGCTGATCAAGGCGGTACTCGCCGCCAGCCGCTTCATCGAGCAAAGTCCGGAAAACCGCCGCAGCACTGCGCAACTGCTCAGCAGCAGCGCCTACGTGGACACTCCGCTGGCAAGTATCGAGCCGCGACTGCTCGGCAGCTACCACGATGGCCTGGGTAATCACTGGCAAGACCCGCACGCCCTGCGCCTGCACGATCACGGCCGGGCCAACCTGCCGTACCTGTCCGACGGCATGTGGTTCATGACCCAGTTCCGCCGCTGGGGCTTGCTGCGCGATGACCCCGACTACCTCGGCGTGGCGCGCCAGGTCCAGCAACTGGCACTGTATGGCGAGGCGGCACAAAGCCTCGGCGTGGCCTGCCCCGAGCAGCCGATGCGCAGCAGCCTGCTCATAGATGGCAGCCGCTGGGACGGCAGCGACCCCTACGGCTATGCCCGCAGCTTCAGCCTGCATGCGCTGGGCGACCTGCCCGATGCCCGTGTCGGCGCGTGAGGGGGACCATTCATGTTGCGCATCCTGCTGATCGACGACACCCAGAGCAAACTCGGCCGCCTCAAGGCGGCCTTGAGCGAGGCCGGCTTCGAGGTCATCGAAGCCCCAGGCCTGACCATCGACCTGCCCGCCTGCGTCGAAACGGTGCGCCCGGACGTGGTGCTTATCGATACCGACTCACCGGACCGCGATGTGATGGAACAGGTGGTCCTGGTCAGCCGTGACCAGCCACGGCCAATCGTGCTGTTCACCGACGAGCACGACCCCGGGGTGATGCGCCAGGCGATCCAGGCAGGGGTTAGCGCCTACATCGTCGAAGGCATCCATGCCGCGCGGCTGCAACCGATCCTGGATGTGGCCATGGCCCGCTTCGAAAGTGACCAGGCGCTGAAGGCGCAGCTGCTTGCGCGGGACCAGCAACTGGCTGAACGCAAGCGCATCGAGCAGGCCAAGGGTTTGCTGATGAAGATGAAGGACTGCAACGAAGAACAGGCCTACACCCTGATGCGCCGCCAGGCCATGAGCCGGCAGCAGAGGCTGATCCAGGTGGCCGAGCAGATCATTGCCATGCACGAGATGCTGGGGTGATGGAACTGGCATGAAATTTTTGTTGTTTGTGAGACCGAGCGCCGCCCGCGCGGCGGCGCTCGGTCTCACAGGCAACAAAACTGTCATGTCAGCCCCTGCCAACAGTTGCCCCCATCTCTTGAGTTGGCCCATCTCTTGCTGAACAAATATCACCGGTAGCCAACGGCGGTTGCCCCACTTAATCCCCGACAAAGACGTCGCTCTCCCCTCCACCTACGTGGAGCGGGTAGCGGCGTCTTTTTCGTTCCGTTGCATTGCCGAGTGAGGTGTTCGATGAGTACCAGCTTCTGGAAATCCGGGCATGTGCCCACGCTGTTCGCCGCGTTCCTGTACTTCGACCTCAGCTTCATGGTCTGGTACCTGCTTGGCCCATTGGCGGTGCAGATTGCCGCCGATCTGCAGCTGAGTGCACAACAACGGGGCCTGATGGTGGCCACGCCGATCCTGGCCGGGGCGATCCTGCGCTTCGCCATGGGCGTGCTGGTCGACCGCCTGTCGCCCAAGACCGCCGGGCTGATCGGCCAGGTGGTGGTCATCGTCGCCCTCGCCGCTGCCTGGCACCTGGGCGTGCGCAGCTATGAACAAGCGCTGCTGCTGGGCGTGTTCCTCGGCTTTGCCGGCGCTTCGTTCGCTGTGTCACTGCCGCTGGCCTCGCAATGGTACCCGCCACAGCACCAAGGCAAAGCCATGGGCATTGCAGGTGCCGGCAACTCCGGCACAGTGTTCGCCGCCCTGCTGGCCCCGGCGCTGGCTGCGGGCTTTGGCTGGAACAACGTGTTCGGCTTCGCGCTGATCCCGCTGTCGCTGGCCCTGTTGGTGTTCGCCCTGCTGGCACGCAATGCTCCGCAGCGGCCCAAGCCAAAAGCCATGGCCGACTACCTCAAGGCCCTGGGCGACCGTGACAGCTGGTGGTTCATGTTCTTCTACAGCGTCACCTTCGGCGGCTTCATCGGCCTGGCCAGCGCCCTGCCCGGCTATTTCAGCGACCAGTATGGCCTGAGCCCGGTCACCGCCGGCTACTACACCGCTGCCTGCGTGTTCGCCGGCAGCCTGATGCGCCCGCTCGGCGGCGCCCTGGCCGACCGCTTCGGCGGCATCCGCACCCTGCTGGGCATGTACAGCGTGGCGGCCATCTGCATCGCTGCAGTCGGCTTCAACCTGCCTAGCGCCGCCGCCGCACTGGCCCTGTTCGTCAGCGCCATGCTCGGCCTGGGGGCCGGCAATGGCGCGGTGTTCCAGCTTGTGCCGCAACGCTTCCGCCAGGAGATCGGCGTGATGACCGGGCTGATCGGCATGGCCGGCGGCATCGGAGGCTTCCTGCTGGCCGCCGGGCTTGGCACCATCAAGCAGCACACCGGTGATTACCAACTGGGGCTGTGGCTGTTCGCCAGCCTGGGCTTGCTGGCCTGGTTCGGCCTGCACGGCGTGAAACAGCGCTGGCGCACCACCTGGGGCTCGGCTGCGGTTACCGCGGCACGGGTCTGAGGCACAGCCATGAGCCTGCAACTGAACTTTGCCCAGGCCAGCGCCACCGGGCCGCGCGAGGAAAACCAGGACGCCCTGCGCCTGGTTACCCCGGCGCCGGAGCTGGCCGCCAGCAAAGGCTACCTGTTCGCCCTCGCCGACGGCGTCAGCCAATGTGCCGATGGCGGCCTGGCAGCCCGTGCCAGCCTGCAGGCGCTGGCCCTGGACTACTACGCCACCCCCGCGACCTGGAGCGTGGCCCAGGCACTGGACCGCCTGCTGCTGGCGCAAAACCGCTGGCTGCGCGCCCAAGGCAGTGGCCAGCCACTGCTGACCACCCTCAGCGCGCTGGTGCTGCGCGGCCGACGCTTTACCCTGGCCCATGTGGGAGACTGCCGCGTGTACCGCTGGCACGCCGGGCGCCTGCAATGCCTGAGCGAAGATCACGTATGGGACCAGCCTGGCATGCAGCATGTACTGAAGCGCGCGCTGGGCCTGGACCAGCACCTGCTGGTGGATTACCTGGAAGGCGAGCTGCAGCCGGGCGAGAGCTTCCTGTTGTTGAGCGATGGCGTATGGTCCAGCCTGGGCGACCAGCACATCCAGGCGGTGCTGCGCGAGCAACCCGACCTGCAACTGGCCGTCGATACCCTGGTCGCCAGCGCGCACCTGAACGGCAGCCAGGACAACGCCAGTGCCTTGCTGGTGCAGGTCGAGCAATTGGGCACTGCCAACCTGGGTGACACCCTGGCGCAACTGCAGCAATGGCCGGTGCCCGGCCCATTGCGTGAAGGCCAGGTAATCGATGGCTGGCAAGCCGAAAAGCTGCTTTCGCAAAGCCGCCAGTCGCTGCTGTACCGGGTGCGCGATGGTCAGGGCCGAGCCTGGCTGCTGAAGACACTGCCACCCGCGCGCGGGCAGGAGCCCGGTGCGGCGCAAGGGCTGTTGCTGGAAGAATGGTTCCTGCGCCGGGTCGCTGGCCGGCACTTCCCCGAGCTGCACACCGCCAGCCAGCGCCAGCACCTATATTACGTGATGCGCGAATACCCCGGCCAGAGCCTGGCGGCGCTGCTGGCCGAGCATGGCCCGCTGCCCATGCCGCAGTGGCTGGAGCTGGCCCGGCAACTGTTGCAGGCGGTCGGCGTACTGCACCGGCGCAACCTGCTGCACCGCGACATCAAGCCAGAGAACCTGCACCTGGGCAGCGATGGCCAGCTGCGCCTGCTGGACTTCGGCCTGGCCTACTGCCCGGGCCTGTCCGAAGACCCGCTGCACGAGTTGCCGGGTACGCCGTCATACATTGCCCCGGAAGCGTTCGACGGCCAGCCGCCCAACCCACGCCAGGACCTGTATGCCGTGGGTGTGACGTTGTATCACCTGCTGACCGGGCATTACCCCTACGGCGAGGTGGAGGCCTTCCAGCGCCCACGCTTCGGCCAGCCGGTCAACGCCGCGCGCTACCGCCCTGACCTGCCGGAATGGCTGCAGCACAACCTGCAGCAGGCACTGGCAGCCGACCCGGCGCAGCGCTTCGAAACCGCCGAACACTGGCTACTGCTGCTCGAACGTGGCGACCGCCAGGAACTGCCTAGCCGGCCCCGGCCGTTGCTGGAGCGCGAACCGTTGAAGGTCTGGCGCACCCTGGCCCTGCTGTCCTTGCTGTTCAACCTGATATTGCTGCTCACCCTGCTCAAGGGCTGAACGCACCTTGCCGATGAGGAAACCCTGATGAATGCGAAAGTCTGGCTGGTTGGTGCTGGTCCTGGCGACCCCGAACTGCTCACCCTCAAGGCTGTACGCGCATTGCAGCAAGCCGCTGTGGTGATGATCGACGACCTGGTCAACCCGGCGGTGCTGGAGCATTGCCCACAGGCCCGGGTGATTGCCGTGGGCAAGCGCGGCGGCTGCCGCTCCACACCGCAGGCATTCATCCAGCGCCTGATGCTGCGCCATGCGCGGCAAGGGCGCTGCGTGGTCCGGCTCAAGGGCGGCGACCCGTGCATCTTCGGCCGTGGCGGTGAAGAGGCGCTGTGGCTGCAGGGGCATGGCATCGAGGTAGAAGTGGTCAATGGCATTACCGCCGGCCTGGCCGGCGCCACGCAATGCGGGATTTCCCTGACCTCACGGGGTGTGAGCCGGGGCGTGACGCTGGTCACGGCACATACCCAGGACGACAGCGAACTGAACTGGGCGGCCTTGGCCCAGGGCGGGACGACCCTGGTGGTGTACATGGGCGTGGCCAGGCTGGAGCAGGTGCGCCAAGGGTTACTGGACGGGGGCATGGCACCGGCGACGCCGGTGGCGATGATCGAGAATGCCTCGTTGCCGCAGCAGCGGGAATGCAGGAGCGATGTGCGGGGGATGGTCGAGGATGCGCGGGGGTTTGGCTTGCGTAGCCCGGCGATTTTGGTGATTGGGGAGGTGGTTGGGGAACAGCAGGCCCTGGGGCTGATCGCAGTCGCGGGCTGAACGCCATCCCTGTAGGAGCAGCCTTGCGCTGCGAAGAGGCCGGTAAGGGCAATGGTATTCTGTTGCTGTAATGGCCTCTTCGCAGCGCAAGGCTGCTCCTACAGGCATTGTGCAGGCTTTGAGACCGGATAAATCCCAGGCAAAGAAAAACCCGGCCGAAGCCGGGTTTTTCATGAAGCTTCAAACCAATTACTTGGCCTGGGCTTCTACCTGAGCTTCAACGCGACGGTTGACAGCGCGGCCTTCTTCGGTGGCGTTGTCGGCAACCGGACGGGTTTCGCCGTAGCCAACCGAATCAACACGGCTGGATTCTACGCCGTACTGCTGGGTCAGGACCTGCTTGACAGCGTTGGCACGACGCTCGGACAGCTTCTGGTTGTAAGCGTCTGGGCCGACGGAGTCAGTGTGACCTTCCACGGTGGTGGTGGTCTGTGGGTACTGCTTCATGAAGTCAGCCAGGTTCTTGATGTCGCCGTAGCTGTTTGGCTTGACGACCGACTTGTCGAAGTCGAACTTGACGTCCAGCTCAACGCGAACGACTTCGGCAACAGCCGGGCAGCCATCAGCGTCAACGGTAACGTTGGCCGGGGTGTCAGGGCACTTGTCGACGTTGTCGCAAACGCCGTCGTTGTCGGAGTCGGAGCACACTTCGGCAACTGGGGCCGGAGCGACTTCAGCTTGCTTCGGGCTACCGCCGAAGTTCAGACCAACACCAACGGTCGGGCCCCACTCGGTGTTGCCGTTGTCGATGTTGTACATGGCTTCTACGCCAGCACGGGCGAAGAACATGTCGGTGATGTACCACTTGGCGCCAGCGCCAACGTTGGCGAAGGTGGAGTGGTCGCGGCCGCTACGAGTGGCCTGGCCCAGGCTCTCGTGAGCGAAACCGGCGGAAACGTACGGACGCAGAGCGTCGCCAACGGTACCGAAGTGGTAGGTAGCGTCGAGCTTGGCCTTGGAACCTTTGATGTCTTTGTTGAAGACTTCACCACGAGCGTTGTGGGTCTCGTTGTAGCCGAGGTCCAGGGAAACGTCGTCGGTCAGGAAGTAGCCCAGGCGAACACCAGGATTGGTGCCGTCGTTCTTGAAGTTACGTTCGCTGTCGTAGTACTGCTTGGTAACGTTGCCTTCGATTTCCACAGCGCCTTGGCCTTGAGCCAGAACGCCGAACGAAGTAGCAGCGACGAGCGAGCCAATGGCCAAGCCCAAGGTGTTTTTCAATTTCATCCGTTAAATCCCCATCTGGTGATAGTTAAGCAGTCCCACCACAAACAAGGGGGACAACTCGACGGCAAGTCTAGCAGAACTCGCCGGTTCGTTAGAGATATTTGCACGCCACTAAGTTTCATCGAGGCCGGCAAATTTCTCCCGAAGCTTGTCTAGCGCGCGCTTGTAGCGCATTTTTGTCGCGCTCAGGCCCATGTGCATGATGTCGGCAATTTCCTGAAATTCCAGCTCTGCGACAAAACGCAGCACCAGGATTTCCCGGTCAATCGGGTTCACATGCACCAGCCATTTGTCCAGCCCGCCTTTTTCTTCCGGCTTCGGAGCCTTGTCTTCGGACGCCTCTTCGACAGGGTCCAGACTCAAGGCATCCATCAGCCGACGTTTACGGCGCTCCTTGCGGTACTGGGTAATGCATTCGTTGTAGGTGATGCTGTAGAGCCAGGTCTTGAACTTGGACTTACCCTCGAAGTTCTTCAGCCCGTACAGCACTTTCAACATGACTTCCTGACAGACATCGTCCGCGTCACGGTCGTTCCCCAGATAACGTGCACAGACGTTGAACAGGGTCCGTTGGTAGCGCCGCATGAGCTCCTCATAGGCGCGGGTAACGTGGTACAGCTCTTCATGCGAACGCGCCACCAACTCTTCGTCGGTGAGCTCGCGGGGGTCATAACGCATGGGCGGCGAATGAACTTTATTCAAAACGGATCTGGCCGACAGTCAGGTCAATGTCGCCGCGCGACCCCGTGGGTCGATTTTCGCGGCGGCATACATTAACAGCTTTGTGCGGTTAGCGGCTATTGACTCGCTGCTCAAGCAACTCGCGATTGGACAGCGACACCAGTTCGCCATCATCGGTCAGCAGCGTCGTCTTGACCGTACCGATTTCCTCGATGTGCCCTTCGACCTCTCCAATTCGGACCTGCTGGCCCACCTGATAAAGTTCGCGCACGTAGATGCCGGCCAGGATCTGCCCAGCGATTTCGCGGCTACCGAGGCCCATTGCCAACGCAACGGCCAGACCAACGGTAATCAGCCCGATCACGATCACATGGTTCAGCAGGTCGGTTTTCACCTCCAGCTGGCTGATGGCCACCGAGATGCTGATGATGATCACCAGGCCTTGGGTGATACGCCCCAGGCCTGCCGAGTATTCCAGGCCGATGCCTTCGGCAGCGCCGCGTACCAGGCCGTTGGCCACCTGGGCCAGCAGCACGCCGGCCAGCAGCACCAGGGCTGCGCCGAACACCTTCGGCAGGTAAAGGGCAAGCATGTCGAGGGTTGCCGAAACCCGCTCCAGGCCCAGCGACTCTGCGGCCGAGACCAGGAAGATGAGCAGCACGAACCAGTAGACGATCTTGCCGATCAGGGTGGAGATGGGTACCTGGATGCCGACCCGGCCGAGCATCTTGGTCAGGCCGGTGCCGGCCATCAGGCGGTCCAGGCCGAACTTGGCCAGCAGTTTGGACAGCAGCGTGTCGAGCAGCTTGGCCACCACGAAACCGAGCAGCACCACGACCAGCGCGCCAAACAGGTTGGGGATGAAGTTCGCTACCTTGGTCCAAAGGGCAGTCATGGCGGTGACCAGGCTCTGGGTCCAGAGATCGAGTTCCATATTCAATCGGCCTTATCTGCTTTGCTGCCGTTGGCAGCGTTGCGGGAAGAGTGTCGACGCACCGGCGCAACATGCGCCGCGCCATTGTTCACGGCGATCAGCAGCGCCTGGCTCCAGCGGCCAAGCAGGCTGAACAGATCGCCCGCGCCAACCTGGCGGTTGGCGGTTTTCAGCACGCGACCCAGGCAAGCGGCGTCGTCCCGGTCGTCCCGGTCATTGCCGGAGGGGGACGCCTTGAGCAGGTCGCGCAGGGATTCTTCAAACGGATCGTGCATGGGCACCTCGCGCAGTGTCAGTCAGAGACGAGATGGCCGGTCGATGGGTCACACATCGCATTGGGACGAGTGTTTCAAAATGAATGACGCTTGCCTGCACTGGCCCTATCGCCGGCAAGCCAGCTCCCACAGGGGTACCACAAGCCTTGAAACCTGTGGTGTACCTGTGGGAGCTGGCTTGCCGGCGATAGGGCCGGTGCAGGTCAATGAGCATCTATACCCACCGCAACCGCCGAAACAGCCACCACTGCCCCACCGCAAGCCCCAGCACGACGATGCAGGCGAACAGGAAACCATAGGGGTTTTCCGCCCCGGGGATGCCGCCGACATTGATGCCCAGCAGCCCGGTGATGAAGCTCATGGGCAGGAAGATGCAGGTGATGATGCCGAAGCGGTACATGGTGCGGTTCATGCGCTCGCTACGCCGGCGATCCTGGCTTTCCAGCACCAGCGCGGCACGTTCGCGGGTCAGTTCCAGCTCTTCGAGGTAGCGGATGAGGCTGTTGTTCAGCTCGTTCCAGTAATCGGCATCGGCATCGGCGAACCAGCTCCATTTGCTGCGCGACAACTGGGCGTAGATTTCCCGCTGCGGGGCAAGAAAACGCCGCAGACCGGCGGCACGCCGGCGGATCTGCTGCAGGCTGCCGTTCTCCGGGGTATACCGTTCGTCGGATTCAACCTTTTCTTCCTCAATGTCGGCCAGTTCGGACAGGTCGCTGACCAGGCCCTGAACCTTTTCGGTGAGCAGTTCGCCCATCAGCAGCAACAGCTCGGAAGCCGATTTCGGGCCCCTGCCCTCTTCCAGCTGCTGGAGAATCTCGTCACTGGCGCGCAGCGGCCGCAGGCGCAGCGAGATAACCCGCTGCGCCTCGGCAAAGATACGCACCGAGACCATGTCTTCAGGCTCTGCACCCGGGTTGAGGTTGACCCCACGCAGGAACAGCAACAACTGTTCATCGGCCATGGGCAGCAGGCGCGGCCGGGTGTTTTCTTCCAGCAGCAGCTCGCAGGCGAACGCGCTCAGGCCGCTGTCGTGCAGCAGCCAGGTGCGGGTTTGCGGATGGCTGCGATCCCAGTGCAGCCACAGGCTTTGCTCGGGTTGCAGCTGCAGGTCGTCCAGTTCGGTACGGGCAATCGAGCGCGCGCCACCTTTGCCATCGAGCACCAGGGCGTGCACCAGCCCCCACTGCGCGTTGTCTTCCTCGAACATCAAAGCTCCATCAGCGCGGGCGGCGCCTTACTCAGGCATTTTCAACGGGCTTGGCGAGACCAGCACGCCATTGTTGTCGGCATACACATACTCGCCCGGGCGGAAGGTCACCCCGGCGAAGGTCACTGGCACGTTGAGGTCGCCGATGCCGCGCTTGTCGGTCTTCATCGGGTGGCTGGCCAGGGCCTGCACGCCGACGTCGGTCTGGATCAGCACGTCGACGTCACGCACACAGCCGTAGATCACCAGGCCTTCCCAACCGTTCTTGGCAGCCTTTTCGGCAAGCATGTCGCCGAGCAGTGCGCGACGCAGCGAGCCGCCACCATCGACGACCAGGACCTTGCCCTTGCCATCGAGCTCGACCTGCTCCTTGACCAGCGAGTTGTCTTCGAAGCACTTGATGGTGACGATCTGGCCGCCGAACGAATCGCGGCCGCCGAAATTGCTGAACATCGGTTCCAGCACCTGCACCAGGTCCGGGTAGGCATCACACAGGTCGGGCGTAACGTAATGCTGCATGGGAAGCTCCTGTCAGTCACAACGAAAGCGGGTATCGGCCAAGGCTACACCGTAGAGCCCGTTGCAGTCATCCAGGACCGAACGGTCATGTTTTGCCTGTACCGGCCCTATCGCCGGCAAGCCAGCTCCCACAGGACCCCGCTGGCTTCAGGCTAGTGGTACTCCTGTGGGAGCTGGCTTGCCGGCGATAGGGCCAGTACAGATACAGCAGAATCAACTGGCGGGCACAGGCTCCGCCACCACCGTGGATTCATGCACCGGCACCAGTGGATCCCGCAGCCAACGCTCCACCAGCGGCCACACCTGCACCTGCGCGGCCTTGCTCACCAGCATGTCGACATGCCCGAAAGCGTCGAAGCCTTCCTCGAGCCCCAGCCGCAGAAACTGCTTGCGCTCACCGCCAAATTGCTCGAACAGCTTGCGGCAGGCCCACACCGGGTCCTGGAAGTCCCCCGCACCAGCCACGGCCAGCAGCGGCACATCCACCTTGGCCAGCCCCGCCCACCAGTCGCTCTGTTTGTCGCCAAAGCGCCCAAACAGGCCATGCCAGCGCATGCTTTCCAGGGCCAGGCCGATCGGCTCATCCTCCGGCCCACGTTTGAAACGCGGCCCGGAAATCTGCCCCCAGCGCTTGAGCAGCAGCTTGGCCCCCCAGGCCAGCGGTGGCACCTTCAGCGGCCAGTACACGCGGCTGATCTGGGTACCGAACAGCGCCACGCTGGCCACCTGTTCGGCAGCCAGAAAACCACCGCCCAGCGCTGCCGCCAGGGTCGTGCCGCCCAGGGAATGGCCGACCCAGTGCGGCGTCTGGCCCGACTGCTCGCGCACGAACGCGGCAATCAGCGGCAGGTCATCGCGGGCATAGGCGGCAACGCTGTTGTGCTTCCAGTCATGGTTGCGCGGCGACAGGCCATGGCCGCGCATTTCCGGGATCCACACATCGAAGCCGGCGCGGGCGAGATAGGCGCCCAGGCCAACCCCTTTGGGGGAATACCAGAAGCGGCGGTTGGAGAAGCTGCCGTGCAGGAGAATGACCGGTACGCCCTGGGCCTGGCCCTGATCGGCCAGCCCCAGGCGGGTGACAGCCAGCTCGACGCTGGGGTCAGGGCTGTTGCCGGCCTTGATCCGGTACACGTCTTCGCTGAGGTCGCCGCGGCGTTCGGCACTGAGCAGGGCCACGGGGAATAGAGTGCTGCTGCTTTGCATAAGGTTGCTTGGTGCACAAAAAAGGGCGGGATCCATTGCTGGAGCTCGCCCTGGAAAAAACCAGGCGGGGGTACGCCAGACGTACCCCCGCGTTTTACTGCATCAGACCGCGCCCTGGCCTTCAGCCAGGTAGAACCAGGTTTCGAGTACCGAGTCCGGGTTCAGCGACACGCTGTCGATACCCTGCTCCATCAGCCACTTGGCCAGGTCCGGGTGGTCCGACGGGCCCTGGCCGCAGATGCCGATGTACTTGCCAGCCTTGTTGCACGCGGCAATGGCGTTGGCCAGCAGCTTCTTCACCGCAGGGTTACGCTCGTCGAACAGATGGGCGATGATGCCCGAGTCACGGTCCAGGCCCAGGGTCAGCTGGGTCAGGTCGTTGGAGCCGATCGAGAAGCCGTCGAAGTACTCCAGGAACTCTTCGGCGAGGATGGCGTTGGACGGCAGTTCGCACATCATGATCACGCGCAGGCCGTTGTCGCCGCGGGCCAGGCCGTTTTCGGCAAGCAGGTCGACGACCTGGCTGGCTTCACCCAGGGTGCGTACGAACGGCACCATGATCTCGACGTTGGTCAGGCCCATCTCGTTGCGCACGCGCTTGAGCGCACGGCACTCGAGCTCGAAGCAGTCACGGAACGATTCGCTGATGTAGCGCGAAGCGCCACGGAAGCCCAGCATCGGGTTTTCTTCTTCCGGCTCGTACAGCTTGCCGCCGATCAGGTTGGCGTACTCGTTGGACTTGAAGTCCGACAGGCGCACGATGACCTTTTTCGGGTAGAAGGCCGCAGCCAGGGTGCTGATGCCTTCGACCAGCTTCTCGACGTAGAAGCCGACCGGGTCGTTGTAGCCGGCGATGCGCTTGTCGACGCTGTCCTTCAGGTCGGCTGGCAGGCCGGCGTAGTTCAGCAGTGCCTTGGGGTGCACGCCGATCATGCGGTTGATGATGAACTCCAGGCGCGCCAGGCCGACACCGGCGTTGGGCAACTGGGCGAAATCGAACGCACGGTCCGGGTTGCCGACGTTCATCATGATCTTGAACGGCAGGTCGGGCATGGCGTCGACCGAGTTCTGCTTGACGTCGAAGCCCAGCTCGCCCTCGAAGATGAAGCCGGTGTCGCCTTCGGCACAGGACACGGTCACACCCTGGCCGTCTTTCAGCACCTGGGTGGCGTTGCCGCAACCGACCACAGCCGGGATGCCCAGCTCACGGGCGATGATCGCCGCGTGGCAGGTACGCCCGCCACGGTTGGTGACGATGGCGCTGGCGCGCTTCATCACCGGTTCCCAGTCCGGGTCGGTCATGTCGGAGACCAGCACGTCGCCCGGCTGGACCTTGTCCATTTCCGATACGTCGTTGATCACGCGGACCTTGCCGGCGCCGATGCGCTGGCCAATGGCGCGGCCTTCGACCAGAACGGTGCCTTTTTCTTTCAGCAGGTAGCGTTCCATGACGTTGGCGCTGGAGCGGCTCTTCACCGTCTCGGGGCGCGCCTGGACGATGTACAGCTTGCCGTCGTCACCGTCCTTGGCCCATTCGATGTCCATCGGGCGCTGGTAGTGCTGCTCGATGATCATGGCCTGCTTGGCCAGCTCGCTGACCTCGGCATCGGTCAGGCAGAAGCGCGCGCGCTCGGCGCGGTCCACTTCGACGGTCTTGACCGAACGGCCGGCCTTGGCTTCTTCGCCATAGACCATCTTGATCGCCTTGCTGCCCAGGTTGCGGCGCAGGATGGCCGGGCGGCCTGCCTGCAGGGTGTTCTTGTGCACGTAGAATTCGTCAGGGTTGACCGCACCCTGCACCACGGTTTCGCCCAGGCCGTAGGCGCCGGTGATGAACACCACGTCGCGGAAGCCCGACTCGGTGTCGAGGGTGAACATGACGCCGGCGGTGCCGGTTTCGGAGCGGACCATGCGCTGCACGCCGGCGGACAGGGCCACCAGCTTGTGGTCGAAGCCCTGGTGCACGCGGTAGGCGATGGCACGGTCGTTGAACAGCGAGGCGAACACTTCCTTGGCCGCGCGGATCACGTTGTCGACGCCGCGGATGTTGAGGAAGGTTTCCTGTTGGCCGGCGAACGAGGCGTCCGGCAGGTCTTCGGCGGTGGCCGAGGAACGCACGGCAACGGCCATGTTGTCGTTGCCGGCAGCCATTTCGGCGAAGGCCGTACGGATTTCCGAATCCAGACGTGCCGGGAAGTCGGCTTCCATGACCCACTGGCGAATCTGCGCGCCGGTCTTGGTCAGGGCGTTGATGTCATCCACATCGAGTGCGTCGAGCGCGGCATGGATACGGTCGTTGAGACCACTCTGTTCGAGAAAATCGCGGTACGCCTGCGCCGTAGTGGCAAAGCCGCCCGGCACCGATACACCAGCACCTGCGAGGTTGCTGATCATCTCGCCCAGGGATGCGTTCTTGCCCCCCACATGCTCCACATCATGGACGCCGAGCTTATCGAGGGAAACTACGTACTCTACCAAGGTGATCTCTCCACTAACTGTGTTGGAAAAGCTCAAGGGCGCCCGCCTGCCTTCGTTGACTTGGCCGGACGCTTGTGGCCTGTACCTGGAAAATAAGTGAGAATGCCGACAGCCGCATTCGGCAAACCGAACTTATCATATCCAAGAAACGTCATCAGCTTAAGGCCCAGATCGCAAATGAAACGAACCGCGTTCTTCATCTCCGACGGCACCGGCATCACCGCCGAAACCCTGGGCCAGAGTTTGCTCGCTCAATTCGAGAGCATTCCGTTCAATAAATTCACCCGTCCCTACATCGATTCGCCGGAAAAGGCGCGGACCATGGTCCAGCAAATCAACGCTGCGGCCGAGCGCGATGGTGTACGCCCGATCATCTTCGATACCATCGTCAATCAGGACATCCGTGAGATCCTGGCTACCTCGAATGGCTTCATGATCGACATCTTTTCTTCGTTTTTGTCCCCGCTTGAACAAGAATTGACTGCCCATTCGTCGTATTCAGTCGGCAAGTCGCACTCCATTGGCGGCAATTCCAACTACATGGAGCGCATCGAGGCGGTGAATTTCGCCCTGGACAATGACGATGGCGCACGCACCCACTACTACGACAAGGCCGACCTGATCCTGGTAGGTGTATCGCGCTGCGGCAAGACCCCCACCTGCCTGTACATGGCCATGCAGTTCGGCATCCGCGCCGCCAACTACCCGCTGACCGAGGACGACATGGAGCGCCTGCAGCTGCCGGCGGTGCTGAAAAAGCACCATAACAAGCTGTTCGGCCTGACCATCGATCCCGACCGCCTCACCGCCATCCGCCACGAGCGCAAACCCAACAGCCGCTATTCCAGCTTTGCCCAGTGCGAGTTCGAAGTGCGCGAGGTGGAAAACCTGTTCCGCCGGGAGAACATTCCCAACATCAATTCCACGCATTTTTCGGTGGAAGAGATTTCGGCGAAGATCCTGGTGGAGAAAGGGGTGGAGCGCAGGTTCAAGTAAGCCGGTACCGGCCTCTTCGCGGGCGCGCCCGCTCCCACAGGTATCACACAAGACTAAAGGTCGGTGGGGACCTGTGGGAGCGGGCATGCCCGCGAAGGGGCCAACACAGGAATACAAAAAAGCCCCGGCATCACTGCCGGGGCTTTTCATTTCAGCTCATGGCTCAGGACGGCACCACCGCCGCCTGCCCGCTCATGGCCAGGTCGACCAGCTCGCGGTTGGCCACCGCGTACATCGCATAATCGGTACCCGTTGCATTGCGCAGGTCATCCAGCATGGCGCGCCAGCGCTCCACCATCACCCGGTGCTGCTCGGCCCACAGCGCCACGCGGGCGTCCATGTCTTCCGGTGCATCGGCCATCTGCAGTACCGAGATGGTGATCGCCCGCTGCTGCAGGTCGATGTCGTCGCGGAACGCCTCGCGGGCCAGCGCCTGCCAGTTGTTCTCCACCGGCAGGTTGCTGATTTCCTGCAGGTACCAGGTCAGGTCCAGTGCGCTGCCCACGGCGAAGAACGCCTTGGCCACCTGCGCCGGGTCATGGCCGGTAACGTCCGAAGCCTCGATGATCGGCAACAGGGTGTACAGGTGGGTAGTACCAGCCACCATGCGCGCCAGCAACTCCGGCACACCAGCCTCGACGAAGCCTTGGTAGCGCACCATCCAGCGCTCGCGGGTCGGGCCTTCGAGCAACTCGTCGAGCTTGAGCCCCAGTTGCGCGATCTTCGGCCCGAAGTGCGCGGTGTCGCGCCCGGCGTCCTGCTCGTTGCGGCGGCTGCGCAGGAACCAGCGGGTGGCACGACGGCCCAGGCGCATCAGCTCGTCCATCAGGGTCAGCTGGATTTCCGCCGGCACCTGGTAGTCCAGAGCCTCGATCTGACGGAACCAGTGCGGCAGGTGGAAGATGTCGCGCACGATCACGTAGGCCCCGGCCACGTTGGCCGGGCTCATGCCGGTCGACTCCTTCAGGCGCTGGACGAAAGTGATGCCCATGTTGTTGACCAGGTCGTTGGCGATCTGGGTGCTGACGATTTCGCGCTTCAGGCGGTGGCGGCGCATGGACTCGGCGAATTTGCTGACCAGCGACGGCGGGAAAGCGGTTTCCATGTCGCGGGTCAGGTAGTCATCGTCCGGCACCAGCGACTTGAGCAGCTGTTCCTTGAGGTCGATCTTGCTGTACGAGATCAACACCGACAGCTCGGCGCGGGTCAGGCCCTGGCCGGCGGCCAGGCGCTCGGCCAACTGCTCTTCGGACGGCAGGAACTCGATGGCACGGTCCAGCTTGCCACGGGCTTCCAGGTCGGCCATCAGACGCTTGTACTCGGCAATCCGCTCGCGGGCGCGGCGGGCCGCCAGCGACAGCGCCTGGGTCTGCTTGTAGTTGTTGCCCAGCACCAGCCCGGCCACTTCGTCGGTCATGCTGCCCAGCAGCTGGTTGCGCTGCTTCTCGGTCATGTCGCCACCCTGCACCACTTCGTTGAGCAGGATCTTGATGTTGACCTCGTGGTCGGAGCAGTCCACGCCGCCGGCGTTGTCGATGAAGTCGGTGTTGGTGGCGCCGCCATGCAGGCCGAACTCGACCCGGCCAAGCTGGGTCATGCCCAGGTTGCCGCCCTCGCCCACCACCTTGCAGCGCAGCTCGTTGCCATTGACCCGCAGCGCGTCGTTGGCCTTGTCGCCGACGTCGGCGTGGCTCTCGGTGCTGGCCTTGACGTAGGTACCGATGCCGCCGTTCCACAGCAGGTCTACCGGTGCCTTGAGCAGCGCATTGAGCAGCTCGGTCGGGGTCAGGCGATCGGCTTCGATGGCGAAGCGCTCTTTCATCTGCGGGCTGATGGCGATGCTCTTGGCACTGCGCGGGAAGATCCCGCCGCCTTCGGACATGATGCTGGTGTCGTAGTCGCTCCAGGCCGAGCGCGGCAGGTCGAACAGGCGCTTGCGCTCGGCAAAGCTGGACGCAGGCTCCGGGTTCGGGTCGATGAAGATGTGCAGGTGGTTGAACGCCGCCACCAATTGCAGCTTGTCGGACATCAGCAGGCCGTTGCCGAACACGTCGCCGGCCATGTCGCCGACGCCAATGACGGTGATCGGGTCTTCCTGCACATTGATGCCGCGCTCGCGGAAGTGGCGCTGCACGCCCACCCAGGCGCCGCGCGCGGTAATGCCCATCTTCTTGTGGTCGTAACCGGCCGAGCCGCCCGAGGCGAAGGCGTCGCCCAGCCAGAAGCCGTAGTCGATGGCGATGCCGTTGGCGATGTCCGAGAAGGTCGCGGTGCCCTTGTCGGCCGCCACCACCAGGTACGGGTCGTCATCGTCATGGCGTACCACGTTGGCCGGCGGCACCACGCCACCGTCCTTCAGGTTGTCGGTGATGTCGAGCAGGCCGGAAATGAAGATGCGGTAGCACGCCACGCCTTCGGCGGCGATCTCGTCACGGCTGCCGCCCAGCGGCAGGCGGCGCGGCAGGAAGCCGCCCTTGGCGCCGACCGGCACGATCACCGAGTTCTTCACCTGCTGGGCTTTCACCAGGCCCAGCACTTCTGTGCGGAAGTCTTCCTCGCGGTCGGACCAGCGCAGGCCGCCGCGGGCGACGTTGCCAAAGCGCAGGTGCACGCCTTCGACCCGTGGCGAGTAGACGAAGATCTCGAACTTGGGCACTGGTTTAGGCAGTTCGGGGATCAGCTTGGGGTTGAACTTGAAGCTGAAGTACGACTTGTTGTGGCCGTTGGCGTCCGGCTGGTAGAAGTTGGTGCGCAGGGTGGCCTTGATCAGGTCCAGGTAGCGACGCAGGATGCGGTCTTCGTTGAGCACCTGCACGTCGTCCAGCGCGGTCAGGATGGCTTGCTCCAGGCGCAGTTGCTTGTCATCCAGGTCTTCCTGGGTGAGCTTGCGCGCCAGGTAGAAGCGGGTCTTGAACAACCGGGTCAGCTCGCGGGCGATGTCGGTGTGGTTGTTCAGGGTACTGGCGATGTAGCCCAGGTCGAAGCCCAGGCGAATCTGCTTCAGGTAACGGGCGTAGGCGCGCAGCAGCGCCACGTCGCGCCATGGCAGGCCGGCGGTCAGCACCAGGCGGTTGAAGGCGTCGTTCTCGGCATCGCCGCGGACGATGTGGATGAAGGCATCCTGCAGGGTGTCGTTGAGCTGCTGGATGTCCAGGCTCAGGCCTTCGCTGTAGGTGAAGGCGAAGTCGTGGATCCAGTAGCCGCGGCCACTGGCATGGCGCAGGCGGTACGGGAACTCGCCGAGTACGCGCAGGCCAAGGTTCTCCAGGATCGGCAGCACGTCGGACAGCGCCAGCGGCGTGTCGGCGTGGTACAGCTTGCAGTGCAGGGTGCGTTCGCCGACCTGGGTCAACGGCTGGTAGAAGCTCATCGCCAGCGGCTTGCTTTCCGACAGGTTCAGCACGTGCTGCAGGTCGACCACTGCCGAGTGCGCGGCGAAGCGCTCGCGGTAGCCGGCCGGGAAACCTTTGGGGAAGTCGGCGAGGATGTTGGTGCCCTGCGCTTCGCCGAAGTTCTCGATCACCAGCGCCGAGTAGTCGTCATGCCACGAACGACAGGCCTGGATCACTTCGCGTTCCAGCTGCTGGGGGTCGATGTCGATGCGGTTTTTCGGGTCTACCCGCAGAATCAGCTGAACACGTGCCAGCACCGATTCGGAGAAGAAGGTCCAGAACTCGCAGTCGCTGGCCTTCAGGCGCTCCATCAGCACCTGCTGGATCTTCTGCCGCACTTCAGTGGAGTAGATTTCCCGCGGTACATAGGCCAGGCAGTAGCAGAAGCGGCCGTATGGGTCCTTGCGCAGGAACACGCGGATCTTGTTGCGTTCCTGGATCTGCACGATCGACATGACGGTGCTGAACAGCTCGTCGACCGGGGTCTGGAACAGGTCGTCGCGCGGCAGTACTTCCAGTACCTGGGCCAGTTCCTTGCCCAGGTGGGCCTTGGGATCGAAGCCCGAGCGGCGCTCGACTTCGGTGACCTTCTGCCGGATATAAGGGATGGCATGCACGCTTTCGCCGTACACCGACGAGGTGTACAGGCCCATGAAGCGGTGTTCCTTGATCACCTTGCCATCGGCGTCCAGCTGGCGGATCGACACGTAGTCCGGGTAGGCCGGGCGGTGTACGCGGCTTGGCAGCGCGGCCTTGGCGAACGACAGCAGCAGCGGTTCGTTGAGGTAGGCCACGGCGTAGTCTTCGATGCGCAGCTCGTCGCTCGTCAGGCCCACGCGCAGGCGACGCGGCAGGCCGAGGAACGACTGCTCGTCGTAGACCATCTGGCCGCCATCGGCGTCGCCCTTGACGGTGAATTCTTCATAGCCCAGGAAGGTGAAGTGGTTGTCCAGCAGCCACTCGAGGAAAGCCTTGACCTCGCCCTTTTCGTTCTGCGCCGGGCCAAAGGCGGTCTGCTCCACCTCCGCAACCACTTCACGCAGCTTGGCCTTCATCGGTTCGAAGTCGGCCACCACCACCCGCACCTCGGCCAGCACCTGCTCGATCTCGCGGGCCAGTACCGTCAGCTCGGCGGCGTTGGCGCAACGGTCGATCTCCATGTACATCAGCGACTCATGGCGTACGTCCTCGCCCTGGGTGCCCTTGGGCAGCAGTTCAAGCAGCTCGCCCTTGGCGCCGCGGCGCACGCTGAGCACGGTGGTCTGCAGGGTGTGGATGCTGTAGCCGCGGCGGTTGAGCTCGGTGCGTACCGAGTCGACCAGGAACGGCAGGTCGTGGTGCAGCACTTCGACCACGCTGTGGGTCGATTGCCAGCCATTACGCTCGTAATCGGGGTTGTACACCCGTACTTGCGGGTATTCGGGGTCGAAACGCTCGATGATGCGCCAGGCTGACAGGGTGCAGCCGGCCAGGTCGGAAAGCCTGCGTTGGGTGAGTTCGTCCAGAGAGATGATGCCGAAGAACTGCTCGGCGAACAGCGCGACTTGTGGCAGGGACTGTTCGCTGATGTGCTGCGCCAGGGCCGCTTGCAGTTGATGCTGGAAGTCGGCTTTGCTGGCTGCGGTGAAGAACGCCATCTGTGGTACTCCGCTTGGGCTTTGTAATAATTGAAGCGTCGCTGCGTGCGCCGTGTACGGATCAACGATAGCCAACCCGTGGCAAGGCGGACGGTAAAACCAGGCGTTGAACGTGCGCAGGCACGCCCAGGGCTCGCCGAAGCTTAACGACTGATCGGTCATCAAGGCTTGCAGCGCTGCGACAATTTCGGTCAAGGGGCGGTAACTTTACGTTTATGCCTGTCGGCAAGACTGTCAGAATTCCCTTCCGTTTCCTTTGATCCGAGCCTTGTCCATGCAAATCAATACTGCCCTGCTGTTCGCCACCCCTTGCGATGACGAGGAAGACAACATGGCGACCCTGTGCTGCCACAGCGACAAGGGTCAGATGTTCCTGCTGACCCGCTACCCGGACGAAGACACCGTCGACCTGACCCTGGATGACGAGCCGTCGACGCTGGATGGCCTGAAAGTGACCCTGAGCGCCAAGCGCCTGCTGATCGAAGTGGCGGCCGGCGACCGGGATGCGCTGGAGGGGGATGAGGTGCTGGAGATCAACCTGACCAGCGAGTTGAGTGACATGGATGAAGTGAAGGAAACCCTGGAGAACATCCTGGCCGGGACCGGCACCTTCGTCTGCGAGCTCTGACATGGTTCATCGAAGCGCTGCGCAGGATCTGTAGGAGCAGCCTTGTGCTGCGAAGAGGCCAGTGCAGTCAGCCAATTTCTTGAAATCCTGCACTGACCTCTTCGCAGCACAAGGCTGCTCCTACAGGAGTCTGCGCAAGGCCCGAAATGGGGAATTGGGTCAGGCCAGTGCCGCCTGCATCTCTTGGGCCTGTTGCCGCAACGCCTGGCAAAACGGCTCCACCGCCGCCGACGCCGGTCGGTGGTCCGGCCTGATCAGCATCACCTGGTACGGCACCGAGACCCGCAACCGCCGAATTGGCAACCCGCCCTGCGCCGCCTCCAGGCCGCTCAGCGGGTTGATGATCGCCACCCCCAGGCCTTGCCTCACCATGGCGCACACCGAGGCAGCACTGGTGGTCTCGATGACCGTGCGGCGGTTCACCCCTGCCGCGCGAAAGTGCTGGTCCAGGCGCTGCCGGTAGGTGTCCAGGCTGGCCAGGTTGATGAAATCGACCTCATGGAAATCGCTCAGCTCCAGCTCGGCCCTGGCCTGCAACGGGTGGCCGTCGGGCAGCACGCACACCATGTTGGCGCTGAACAGCAGTTCGCCGTAGGCGCCACGCGGTATCTGTTCTACCTCGGTCAGGCCCAGGTCATGCTGCTGGGCAACCAGTGACTCCTCCAGCAACGGCGACTCCTGCGCCAGGATACTCACGCTCACGCCCCGGTGCTGCTGGTGAAAGCGCTGGCAAGCCTTGGGCAGCAAGGTCTGGGAAAACAGCGGCAGGCAAGTAATGGCCAGCCGGCCCTGCTCGAAATTGCGGATGGCCTGGGCAAAGCGGTCGATGCGCTCCAGCCCTACGTAGGCCCGCTCAACCTCCTCGATCAACAGCAGCGCCTGGGCCGTCGCCACCAGGCGGCCACCTTCGCGCTCGAACAGGTTCAACCCGGTTACCTGCTCCAGCCGCGCCAGTTCGCGGCTGACGGTGGGCTGCGAGGTGAACAGCAGGCGCGCCGCACCGGTAACGCTGCCAGCGGCCATGATGGCGCGGAACACTTCGATATGGCGGACGGACAGTTTCACGGGCAACACCTGGCAAGTCGGTAATGGTCATATCAGATATGAATGGCTGACAGAAAAATAGCTATTTTTCTGAATTCCTGCTTTGGCTCATCCTCATGACCTTCCTTATATGAGTAGCGCCACCATGACTGCACCCTTCACTCTTCTGGCCGAGGCTGTCCGCCAGCACGGCTCGCCGCTGTGGGCCTACGACGCCGGCACCATCGCCGAGCGTGTCGAACAGCTGAAGGTGTTCGACACCGTGCGCTTCGCCCAGAAGGCCAACCCCAACCTGCATGTGCTGCGCCTGATGCGCGCCCACGGCCTGGTGCTGGACGCAGTGTCGCTGGGCGAAATGGAGCGGGCTTTTGCCGCGGGCGCCAGCGTGGATGGCGACCCTGCCGGCGTGGTGCTGACCTGCGACGCACTGGACCGGCCGACCCTGGAGCGGGTGGTGGCCTCGAAGATCGAAGTCAACGCCGGTTCCATCGACATGCTGCGCCAACTGGGTGAACGCTCGGCCGGCCACCGCGTGTGGATCCGCATCAACCCCGGCTTCGGCCATGGCCACAGCCGCAAGACCAACACCGGCGGCGAAAACAGCAAGCACGGCATCTGGCACGAAGAGCTGGGCGAAGCGCTGGCCTGCGTGAAAACCCATGGCCTGCACCTGGTAGGGGTGCACATGCACATCGGCTCGGGGGTGGATTACCAGCACCTGGAGCAAGTGGCCCGCTCGATGATCGAGCTGATCGGCCGCCTGGGCGTGGACATCGAGGCGTTCTCCATTGGCGGCGGCCTTTCCACCCCGTACCGCAGCAGCGACAAGCCGGTCGACCTGCAACGCTACGCCCGGACCTGGGCCGTGGCCCGCAAGGAAATCGAAGCGATGCTGGGCCACCCCGTGCGCATGGAGATCGAGCCAGGGCGCTTCCTGGTGGCGGAATCGGGCTACCTGGTGGCCGAGGTACGCGCCGTGAAGCAGGTGGGCCGCAACACTTTCGTCATGATCGACGCCGGTTTCAACGACCTGATGCGCCCAGCGATGTACGGGGCCTACCACCGCATGACCCTGCTCGACGCCAACGGCCAACCGGTGGACCGCCCACGGCAGCCGACCGTGGTGGCCGGGCCGCTGTGCGAGTCGGGTGATGTGTTCACCCAGGATGACCAGGAACTGACCCCGCACGACCTGCCCCAGGCGCAGGTGGGTGACCTGCTGGTGATCCACGACGCCGGGGCCTATGGCGCGTCGATGTCATCGAACTACAACAGCCGGCCGTTGCTGCCGGAGTTCCTGATCGAGGATGGAGCGCTACGGATGATTCGCCGCAGGCAGACGGTGCAGGACTTGCTGGGCCTGGAGGCGGGCATCTAGATACCGTTTTTCAGGAAGATTGCCCAGCGCGTTGGGCTGCGCTGCCGCGTAGAGAACTGAATACGCAAGCGGTACGCGTACCCTGTGGGAGCGGCTTTACCCGCGAAAGGGCCGGCCCGGGCAACACATCAGCTGATGCCCTGCCCCACCGTCCATTGCCCCGCCCCACACAATCCGGGTACCCTTTTTCTTCCTCCCGGCCTCCCCGGCCATACACCGCCCAGGCATGACTCCATGATCATTCGCCAAAGTATCGCTGCAGACCACCCGCAACTGCTCGATATCTGGCTGCGCGCCGTGCGCGCCACGCACCACTTTCTGCAAGCGTCCGACATCGACGCACTGCTGCCGCAATTGCGCGACGTCTACTTCCAGGCCGTCGAGCTCTGGGTCGCGGTTGACACCGAAGACCGCCCGCTGGGCTTCATCGGTTTCAATGGCAACCACGTGGAAATGCTTTTCGTCGCCCCCGAGCACCATGGCCAGGGTGTAGGCCGCGCGCTGCTGGACTTCGGCCGCCAGAAGCACAGCGTGATGAGCGTCGATGTCAACGAGCAGAACCCGCAGGCGGTGGGGTTCTACCGGCACTATGGTTTCATCCAGACCGGCCGTTCACCGCTGGATGGCGAAGGCCGGCCGTTCCCCTTGCTGCATATGAGCCTGCCCGCACAGGCTTGATTTCCGGGGCCGCATTGCGCCCCGCCGCTGTTACAAATTCGCGAGACAGACCAAAGGTATGAACCCGACGCGCTATAGCACCGTGGCCAAGGACTTGATGGAAGGCATCGCCAGCGGCCGCTACCCGGTGGGCAGCCTGCTGCCGACCGAGTTCGAGCTGTGCGACCTGTACGACGTGAGCCGACACACGGTGCGCGCGGCGATCAACCAGTTGCTCAACCAAGGGCTGGTATCGCGGCGCAAACGCGTAGGCACCCGGGTGGAGGCCAGCAGCCCTCGCGGTGGCTACTCGCAGTCACTGGCCAGCGTGGCGGACCTGGCGCACCTGGCGGAAACGCAGCAACGGGAAATCCAGGACGTGCGCCACTTCGTCGCCGACCTGAGCGAGGCGGCGCGGCTGGGGTTGGTACCGGGCGAGCACTACTTCTGCGTGTCGAGCATCCGTGTCGACCGCGTGCACAACGCGGCGCCGCTGTGCTGGACCGATGTGTACGCGCAGCGCGACCATGCCGAGGTCATCGAGTTGGCCCGCGAGCACCCCGACCAACTGATTGCGGGGCTGATCGAGCAGCACTATGGCCGGGCGATCGCGGTGGTCGACCAGCAGGTGCGGGCAGTGTTGCTGAGCGCGGAAATGGCCCGGGTGCTGAAGGCCGAGGCAGGCTCGCCGGGGCTGAAGATCATTCGCCATTACCGCGAGGAAAACGGCGACCTGATGGCGGTGTCCGAGACGGTGCACCCGGATGACCGCTTTACCCTGGTTAGCCAGATGCGCCGCGACCGGTCGCCTGGCTGATCAAACCAGCGCCATGCTCGATATCCCAAAACTTGCGCGATCCCTGTAAGCAGTGACCAGGTTTACCTCACATGTCCAGCACCCGCTCAGCCTCCACCAACTGCTGCCCCCGCACCGTGGTCACCCGATGGTCTCGCGCCAGCAAGGCATAGATCGTCGGCAGCACAAACAGGGTAAACAAGGTCCCCACCAGCATCCCGCACACGATCACTACCCCCAGGCCAAAGCGGCTGTTGGCCCCGGCGCCGCTGGCGAACAGCAGCGGCAGCACGCCGAAGGTCATCGCCGCCGTGGTCATCAGCACCGGCCGCAGGCGTATCTGCGCGGCGCGGACGATGGCGGCGGCACGGTCGAGGTTGTCACGCACCTGGATCTCGTTGGCGAACTCCACCATCAGGATGCCGTGCTTGCTGATCAGGCCGATCAGGGTCACCAGGCCGATCTGCGTGTAGATGTTCAGCGTGGCCCAGCCCAGCGCCAGCGGCAGCAGCGCACCGCAGATCGACAGCGGCACGGTCACCAGGATGATCAGCGGGTCCACCAGGCTTTCGTACTGCGCGGCCAGCACCAGGTAGATCACCACCAGGGCGGCGAGAAACGCCCACATCAGGGCAAAGCCCTCCTGCACGTACTGGCGCGACTCCGATTGCCAGTCATGGCTGAAGCCAGGTGGCAGTTCGGCGGCAAGCTGTTCGAGAAATGCCACGGCATTACCCATCGACACACCGGGCGCCGGGATCGCCTGCAGGGTACTGGCGTTCTGCTGGTCGAACTGCAGCAAGCGGTTGGGCGCCACTTCGATGTCCAGGTGCACCACCGTGGCCAGCGGCACCAGGGTGCCGTTTTCGGCGCGCACGTACTGGCGGTTCAGCGCTGCCGGCGTCAGGCGCTGGTCCTGGATGCTTTGCGGGATCACGTCGTAGGAGCGCCCGAACAGGGCGAAGCGGTTGAGGTACTGTTCACCCACCAGCACACCCAGCGACTCGCCGATGGCCTGCATGCTGATGCCCAGGCTGGCCGCCTTGGCGCGGTCGATGCGCACCTTGACCACCGGGTTGTTGTAGTCGAGGTCGCTGTCCACCACGCTGAACAGGCCGCTGTCGCGGGCGCGCTGCTTGATCATTTCCATGGTCTGGTACAGCTCGGGGTAGTCCTGTGCGCTGCGCAACACCATCTGCACCGGCAAGCCACCGCTGGAACCCGGCAGCGAGGCCACCTGGAAGGCGAAGATGCTGCTGCCCTCGATGTCCGCCACGGCCTGCTGCAACTGCGCCTGCACCTGCGCGGCGGAACGCTCTCGGGCCTGCCAGCCACTGAGGTTGATGCCGCCGAAACTGGCGGCCGGGCCGTCGGTGCCGTTGATGATCCAGGTGTCGGTGGTTTCGGCGAGGGACTTCATCACCTGGTCCAGCTTCAGGGCAAAGCGCTCCACATAATCCAGGCTGGCATGCTGCGGGGACTTGATGGCCGTCAGCACCGCCGCCTGGTCCTCGGGCGGGGCCAGTTCGCGCTGCGGCAGCAGGTACAGCCAAGGCAGGCTCAGGCACACCAGAAGCGCCACACCACCACTGATCCAGCGATGCGACAGGGTGTAGGCGAGTACTCGCCCATAGGCCCCGGTCAGCATGCCGAACAGGCGGTCGGCCATGTTGGCCATGGCGCCATGCTGCTTGCCGGGTTGCAACAACAGCGAACTCATCACCGGCGACAGGGTGAGCGCGACGATGCCGGACACGATCACCGCCCCCGCCAGGGTCAGGGCAAACTCACGGAACAGCGTGCCGGTCAGCCCGCCCATCAAGCCGATCGGCGCGTATACGGCGGCCAGGGTCAGGGTCATGGCGATCACCGGCCCGGCGATTTCCCGCGCCCCGGCCAGCGCCGCGGCAATCGGCGACTTGCCCTCTTCGATATGACGGTGCACGTTCTCCACCACCACGATGGCATCGTCCACCACCAGGCCGATGGCCAGCACCATCGCCAGCAAGGTCAGCAGGTTCAGGCTGAAGCCGAACAGCAGCATCAGGCCCGCCGCACCGAGCATCGACAGCGGGATGGCCACCACCGCGATCACCACGCTGCGCAGCGAACCCAGGCACAGCCAGATGACCAGCACCACGATCACCATGGCCTCCACCAGCGTGCGCAGCACCTCGTCGATCGAGGCGTCGATGAAGCGTGCGGTTTCGTAGGCCAGCGCCACCTCCACCCCGGGTGGCAGGGTCTGGCGGATCTGCGGCAGCAGCTGGCGAATACCCTCGACGATCACCAGCGGGTTGCCGGTCGGGGTGGGGAACAGCCCCAGGTGCACGGCGGGCTTGCCGTCCATGGTGGCGCTGGTCTGGGTGGCCGCCGCGCTCAGCTCGACGGTGCCGACATCGCGCAGGCGCACCAGGTCGGTGCCATCGTTGCGGATGATCAGCTCGCGGAAGTCCTCGACCCGGGTCAGGTCGGTGTCCACCTGGATATCGGCCAGCACGTACTGCCCACGCACCTGCCCCGGCGTCGCCTGGTAGTTGTTGGCACGCACCGCCTGTGCCACGTCGGCAGCCGTCACCCCGCGCCCGGCCATCTGTTCGCTGTCCAGCCAAAGGCGCATGGCCAGGCGCTGCCCGCCGAACGACTGCACCTTGGCCACACCGTCGATGCCGGAGAACTGCGGTTCCACCACCCGCGACAGGTAATCGCTCAGTTCGGGTATCGACAAGGTTTCGCTGGCAAAGCCCACGTAGGCCACCGCCGTGGAGTCACCTGCCGAGAGCTCCACCACCGGGTCGTAGGCCTTTTCCGGCAGGCGATAGCGCACCTGGTTGACCTTGGCCATGGTCTCGGCAAGCGCCTGGGTCGAATCGCGGTTGAGCACCATGCGCAAGGTGATCAGGCTGCGCCCCTGCTGCGACGACGAGGACAGGTAGTCGATGCCTTCGACCGACGACACCGCCTGGGTGATCGGCTGGGTCACGAAGCCTTGCATCAGCTCGGCAGAGGCGCCCGGGTACTCGGTGCTGATGGTGATGGTGGAAGTTTCCAGCAGCGGGTACTGGCGGATCGGCAGCTTGCCCATGGCAAACAGCCCCAACAGGATGATCAGGCTGCTGACCACCAGCGCCAGCACCGGGCGGCGGACAAAGAGGTCGGTGAACTTCACGATTGCCGCCCTCCCTGGCTGGCCTGCAGGCTGTCCTGAGCCACTGGCTCGACCGGCATGCCGTCGCTCAGTTTCAACTGGCCGGAAACCACCACCTGGTCACCGGGTGCCAGGCCTGAGGTGATCTCCACCCGCCCCTGCCAGCGCTCACCGGTAGTCACCCGCACCCGGCTGACCCGGGTGCCCTGTTCAGGGTCCCGGGTAGCGACGAACACCGTCTGCCCGTAGGCGGTGTAGGTGATCGCGGTTTCCGGCACGGCCAGCACGCTTGACGGCTGCGCGGCATCCAGGCGCACGCCGGCGTACATACCCGGCTGCAACTGCCCGCCCGGGTTCGGCAAGGCCGCCTGCACCTGCACCAGGCGCGCCTTGCTCACCACCGGGTCCACCGCGACCACCCGGGCCTGGAAGTCCTGCCCGCGCACCGCATCCACCGTCAGCGCCAGCAGTTGCCCCACGTGCACTTCGGGGGCGGCTTGTTCGCCCAGGGAAAAATTGACGTACAGCTGGCTGATGTCGGCCAGGCTGGCGATGGTCTCACCGGCGCTCAGGTACTGGCCCTGATGCACCCGGCGAATGCCGAGCTTGCCGGCAAACGGCGCGCGTATCGCCTTCTGCGCGATCAGCGCCTCGACATGCTGCAGCTCACCGCTTGCCACGTCCACGGCGGTGGCCGCATTGTCGAGCAGCTCCTGTGACACGGCGTTCACCGCGCGCAGCTTGCGGCTGCGCTGCAGCACCACTTCGGCATTGCGCAGCCTGGCGCGCAACTGCACGCGCTGGGCCTGCTCCGGGGCATCGTTGAGCTGTACCAGCAATTGCCCTGCACTCACCCATTGCCCCGACTCGAAGGCGATGCGGGTGATGCGCCCCGCCGTCTCGGCCGCCACCTGTACCTGGTTGACCGCCTCCAGCTCCCCCGAGGCAAAGTTCTGCCGTGCCAGCTGCACTTGCTCGGCCGTGGCCAGGGCCACCTTGGTCGCTGGCCATGCCGCCGCAGCCGGCGGCGCCGAGCCACTGCCGACCAATGCATAGGCAGCGGCCAGCACACCTGCAACAGCGCCAGCCCAGGCCAGTAACGTCCTTTTGTTCATGCAGTGCTCCGATCATCAGGGAAAGCGGTTGCGGGGAAGATCGGGCAGGACTATAAGAGCTCGAGTTAACTTGAGGTCAACAGGCATGGCAGTGGACAACACACGGATGCTAACGGTAGGGGAAGTGGCCAAACGCAGCGGCGTGGCGGTTTCTGCGCTGCACTTCTACGAGACCAAGGGGCTGATCGCCAGCGTCCGTACGGCGGGTAACCAGCGCCGCTATCCTTCACTGGTGCTGCGCACGCTGGCCATCATCAAGGTGGCGCAGCGCACGGGTATTCCGCTTGACGAGATCAAGCAGGCCTTCAGCCGCTATGCGCCCAACAGTAAGCTCACGGCAGCGCAATGGGGCGAGATGTCGACCGCCTGGCGCGAAGACCTGAACGCCCGCATTCGTACTCTGGAAGCGTTGCGCGACAGCCTGGACAACTGCATTGGTTGCGGCTGCCTGTCGCTGGAAGATTGCCCACTGCGCAACCCCGAGGATGTGCTGGGCAAGGAAGGTACCGGGCCGCGGATTCTGGAGAAGAAGGCCCGATAAGGCATGCACTCCACTTTGTAGGAGCAGCCTTGTGCTGCGAAGAGGCCGGTACAGGCAACAGATACGCATTGTCATTACTGGCCTCTTCGCAGCACAAGGCTGCTCCTACAATTACCCGCTAAATCGATGAGCCATCTATTCCCATGGCTCAGTCGCCTTTGCCCAGCACATACCGGTCGAAATGCTCGATGTGCTCGTCCAGGTTGTCCTCGAGCATCATCCGGTACTGCTCGCAGAAATACTTCAACAGCTCCTCCCGCGCGGCAGCCAGTTCCGCACTGGTCTTGAAACTGCGGGCGCTCATCCAGGCATTGAAGCGCGAGGCGCCGAAGGTCAGTGAGGCGCTGACCTTGCCCAGGTCTTCGATTTTCTCGATCTGCTGGTTCGCCAGTTCGATATGCGCATCCGCGCGGTCATAAAAAGCCTGATCGGTAGCTTGTGTCATTGCGGTTTACCTTGCTGCTGCATTCAAATTAGGCACAGCGCCGTTTTACAGCGAAAGCTAACGATGTGAAACCGGCAATTCACCTTCATGAGATTGCCCGGCGTCCTGTTTCCCGGCCATGCGCGCCAACAGCATTTTGATGCACACTAGCAGCGGCGCTGCCACGGCAAACAGCAACGCCACAGCGATGAACGCCGTGTCGAAGGCGATCACCGCCCCTTGCCCCGTCACTGCCTGCGACATCAGGCTCATGGCCACTCGTCCAGCAGCCGGCGGGTCAAAACCCTCAAGCCGCAACATCGACGTCACCGAATCAAGCCGTTCATTTACCGCCGTCGCGCCTGTGCTCACATGCGCACCAAGCGCCTGGGCATTGAGCACGCCATGCTGGTCGAGCAGCGTCTGCAACCCTGCCACCCCCAAAAGCCCACCCACCTGCCGCCCGGTATTGAAAAGGCCGATACCACTGGCCAGGCTGTGCCGGCCCAGCCTGCCAAAGGCAATCAGAGTCAGCGACAGAAACAGCAACCCCAGCCCGGCACCGCGCAGCATGACCGCGGCCATCATGTCGTGCATGCCACTCTCGCGGGTCGAGCCCGAAAGCATCCACATCGCCGCCATGATTGCCAGGATGCCAAACGGCACAGTGGCAAAAGTCGCGATACCACGCACCTGGATCAGGTACGCCACCCCCAGCAGCACGGCGATGAACACCACGCCACTGGGTAGAAGCAACAGGCCGGCGTCGGTGGCGGTGAAACCCAGCATGGACAAGGCAAAAGCCGGTATCACAAAGGCGCTGCCGAACAATGCCGCGCCAGCAACGAAGCTGACAATGAAGGCGAAGGTGAAATCACTCGACCGGAACAGACTGAAGTCCAGCAACCCCTGCCCATTACCCGTCAGTTGCTGGCCAAGCAACAGCAACAACGCCGCGCCACCGACCACGCCGGCCCAGCACATGTGTGCTGCCTCGAACCAATCCCAGCGGCTGCCCTGGGTCAGGAGGTAGGTCAGGCACAGCAACGCGGTGGCCGCCAGTACCCAGCCCGGCCAATCGAAGCGGCGCCGGCCTGGCAGGCCATAGGCAGGCAGCTCGACCAGCAGCAACAGGCCGGTCGCCGCCAAGGTCAGCGGCGCAACGCTGAGAAATATCCAGGTCCAATCCTGGCTATCGATCAACCACCCCTGCATCGACGGCGTGAGTGCCGCTGGCGCGACCACCGCGCCAATGGCGAACAAGCCTTGCAAGACCGGCTGCTGCCGCCGCGGGCAGGCAAGAAAGATCAGTGTCTGCCCCGCCACCAGCAATACACCGCCTGCCAGGCCTTGGCAGGCGCGCAAAGCCACCAGTAGCTCGATGCTCACCAATTGCGCCGCACCGACACAGGCCAACCCCATGGCCAGGGTCGCTCCGATGATCACCGCGCGCGGTGGCAGCCTGCCCAGCAGCCAGGGCGCGAACAGGAACCCTGCCAATTTGCAGGCGGTGTAAGCAACGTCCAGCCAGGCGAATTCATCCGGCGTGGCATGGGTATCGCCCATGATGTCGTTGCGCCCTATCGCCAGCACGCTGCTGGCGATGGCGTCGGTGAGCGCAGCCAGTACGATGCCAGCAACCAGCAGCCACCCTTTAAGCCACCTGACGCCCACCTTCCGGGTGCTCACGAGCCACCTCCGACCTCGATCCGCACTCGCGCCGACAGCCCCGGCACGATGCGCCCGGGCAACGGGTTGTGGGCCAGGCGAATCTTCACCGGCACCCGCTGCACCACACGCACGAAATTGCCCGTTGCGTTGTCCGGCGGCAACAGGCTGAACGCCGCGCCGCTGCCAGGTGCGAAGCTGTCTACCACGCCTTCGAGGCTGTCCTGCGGGTAGCCATCCAGGGTGACCCGTGCCCGCTGCCCAGGCTGGATTTGCTCCAGTTGGGTTTCCTTGAAGTTGGCCACGATCCATACCCCGTCGACCGTGACCAGATCGAGCAAGGCAGCACCCGGCATAACGAATCGTCCGACCCGTACCTGGCGATTACCAATCACTCCGGCAACCGGCGCCCGCACCACGGTATGTTCAAGCTCGATCAGCGCCAGGTCGCGCGCGGCCCTGGCCTGGGCGATAGCCGCCACGGCCGCCTCGCGCTGGGCATCCAGCACGGCGATACGCTGACGCTGAGCATCGAGTGTCGCCGCCGCAGCCTTCAGCGCGGCCTCGGCGCTGCTTCGGGCGGCGTCGGTCTGATCGACCAAGGCCTGGCTGATTGCACTGTACTGAATCAGCTTGCGGCTGCGCTCGTGGGTTTTGCTGGCCAGCTGCCGCTCGGCCTGGGCCGACTGGCGCTGCGCCTCGGCCTGGCGGACCTGCGCCTGCTGCAGGCGTGTCTGAGCGTCGACATCGCCAAGACGCGCCTCGGCAGCCTTCAGGTTGGCCTGCGCCTGGGCCAGGTGCGCACGGTAGTCGCGGTCATCGATACGGAACAACACGTCACCGGCTCTGACCTGCTGATTGTCCCCGACCTCCACCGCCGTCACGTAACCCGACACCTTGGCCGCCAGCGACGTTACATCTCCACGCACATAGGCGTTGTCGGTAAAGGCGGCGTCAGCAGAGCGCAACGTCAGCCAGCCCACAGCCAGCAACAGTATCGCTGCCACGCACAGCACGACGCCCACTATCTTCATCCGTGCAGGCTGCGGCATCACCGCCGCGCGGGCCTGCTCAGGTTCATGTGTGTTCATGATGCGTTGTCCTGTATTCGGCCCTGGTGGCATGGCACTGCCAACAGGGCCGAAGGCCTACTTCTCGCTCGGCGTGACCAGTACCGTCTCATTGCTGTCGAGCACGAACACGGCCATCAGCTTGGCCGGCTTGCTGTCGCTGGCGTTGGCACTGACGCCATGGAAAGCGCCCGGTGCCTCGTACCAGTTTTCGCCAGGTTTGTAGACCTTGGCTGGCTCGCCATTGACGCTGCTGCGCACTTCGCCTTCCAGCACCGTGGCATAGATGAATGCGGATTTCGGATGCCGATGCGCGGGCGACGCGGCCCCGGGGGCGTAGTCGACGATCACTCCGCGCATGCTTTTGCCTGGCACGTTGGGCAGTGGTCTGTCGAAGACCACGGTGACTTTGCTGACTGGCCGCTCGGCGGCGATTACCGGGGTTATGGCCAGCACGGTGAACGCGGCGGCCAGGAGGGGGCGGCTGAACATGGTGGTGCTCCTTCGGTTCGGGATAGGGGTTGAATCGCTCACTGGCGAGCCAGCCAGTCTTCGAAGCGGATCTTGCCAAGCCGCGCGCCGCTGCCGGGAGTCAGCGACTTGTCATCGAGCTCGGCACCGAAATAGCGGGCGTGCACATCCGGCACCACCTTGCGTGTATCGCCACGCAGGCGCAGGAAGCGGCGCACCAGTTCATCCAGTGGCGCGGCCTCTGGCCCGGCGACCTCCAGCGTGCCGAGCACGGGTGGCGCCAACGCCACATCGATCAGCGCCGCGACCACGTCATCCGCGGCCAAAGGCTGGAACAGCGCCGGCGACAGGCGAATCTCCTCTCCCACCGTCCCTGCCTGGGCAATGCCTTCGACGAACTCGAAGAACTGCGTGGCGCGCAGAATGGTGTACGGCAGCGCGGACTGCCTGATCAGCGCCTCCTGGGCGACCTTGGCCCGGAAGTAGCCATTTTCCGGCAATCGCTCGCTGCCCACGATAGACAACGCGACATGATGCTTGACCCCTGCAGCTTTCTCGGCTGCCAGCAGGTTGCGGGTGGACGTCTCGAAGAAATCGAGCACTGCCTGGTCCTCCCAGGAGGGGGCATTCGCCACATCCACAACCACATCCGCACCGTTCATCGCCTCTGCCAATCCCTCGCGGGTGATGCTGTTCACCCCCGTGCTCGGCGCTGCCGCAACGGCATCGTGGCCGCGCTCGCGCAGGCCATCGACAAGCTTCGAACCAATGAGGCCAGTGCCTCCGATCACCACGATTTTCATTGGGGCTGTCTCCACGTTCACGACTGCAACCATTGCCGTCGTGGTGGTTCAAGCATGCGCCGCCGCCCTGTGCAGAGTCCTTGCGCACCGGCTGGATTTGCCTCCAGGCTTGCTTGAATTTCCGTCCAAACTGTTCAATCCACGCCCTGGCATGTGCAGCCAGCTTTGCGCTGCCGTATCATCGGCCCATACCACTGAACAGTCGCCTCGGACACGAAGCCTAGGGCGTGCGAGGGGATGTCACGTGCCATTCGAGTTTGACGACTATGTGCTCGACGAACAGCGCAGGGAGCTGACCCTGTGCGGGAAGGCCGTGGCCATCGGCCCGCAGGTGTTCGACCTGCTCTTGCAACTGGTCAGTCACCGCGACCAGGTGCTGGGGCGTGACGAGTTGTTGGCGCGCGTGTGGAACGGCAAGATCGTCTCGGAATCGACCATCACCAGCCATATCAATGCCGTGCGCAAAGCCATCGGCGATTCCGGTGAAGAGCAGCGCCTGGTACGCACGATCGCGCGCAAGGGCTACCGCTTCGTCGGCCTGGTCCGCGAGCCTTCCAGCAGCGCGGCACAGGCCCCATCCGAACCTGTTCCCGTCGCCTGTGGGCCCGCCCTGCCCGATAAACCGTCGATCACCGTGCTGCCCTTCCAGAACCTCAGTGGTGACCCTGAACAGGACTATTTCGCCGACGGGATGGTCGAGGACATCATCGCCGCCCTGTCCCGCATTCGCTGGCTGTTCGTCATCGCCCGCAACTCGAGCTTCACCTTCAAAGGCCAGCGCATCGATGTGCAGCAGGTTGGCCAGGCACTGGGCGTGCGCTATGTGCTCGAAGGCAGCGTGCGCAAGGCTGGCAAGCGGCTACGCATCACCGGCCAGCTGATCGACGCCACCAGCGGCGAGCATCTGTGGGCCGAGCGTTTCGAGGGGCGGCTAGACGACCTGTTCGAGTTGCAGGACCAGGTGACCGAAAGCGTGGTGGGCGCCATCGCCCCGCAGCTGGAACGGGCGGAGATCGAACGGGCCAAGCGCAAGCCCACCGGCAACCTGTGCGCCTACGATTACTACCTGCGCGGCACGGCCAAGCTGCATAACGGTACCCGCGACGCCATCGCCCAGGCTCTACCGCTGTACTACCAAGCCATCGAACTGGACCCTGAGTTCGCTTCGGCCTATGGCATGGCGGCGTGGTGCTACTTCTGGCGCAAGCTCAATGGCTGGATGGATGATCGCGCCCAGGAAATCACCGAAGGTGCCCGGCTTGCGCGCCTGGCAGTGGAACTGGGGCGTGACGATGCCGTGGCGTTGACCCGCGGCGGCCATGCCCTGGGGCATCTGACGGGTGACCTGGACGGCGCGATAGCGCTGCTTGACCGGGCACGCCTGCTCAACTCCAACCTGGCGCCGGCCTGGTACCTGGGCGGGATACTCAGGGCGTTACGCGGCGAGACACAGACCGCCATCGACAATCTCAAGCACGCCACACGGCTGAGCCCACTGGACCCGGAGATGTTTCGCATGCAGGTGGGCATGGCGTTGGCGCATTTCTTTGCCGGGCGGCTGGATGAGGCTGTGGAGTGGGCGGAAAAGTCGCTGGGGAATCTGCCCAGCCTGCTGGCAGCGGTGGCCCTGCTAGCGGCCAGCCATGCACTGAGTGGGCGGATGGACAGCGCGCACCGGGCGATGGAGCGCTTGCGGGCACAAGACCCAGGGTTAAGGGTGTCGACCTTGCGCCAGTGGCTGCCGATTTACCGCGATGAGGATCTGGCCCGATTTGCCGAAGGGTTGAGGTTGGCGGGGTTACCGGCTTGATCGGGGATGCATGAAACCCTGGCCTGGATTGCCTTCGTTTGAGTACCGAAGCTCCAGCTACAAATTTGTACCCGCCACCAGTGAACCTGGATTGAGGCGCACAGTCTTAGCCGAGCCCTAAATTCGGCCTTGCCGCCGCCATTCACCAGAGCCATTCACCCCATGCGCCACGCAGTCCGTCGCTCCCCCTTTGTCTCGCTCTGCCTCATTCCTTTTTTCCACCTGTTCGCCAACCCCGCCCATGCCAGCGGGGAAAGGCAACTGGTCGCAGCCATCAACGACTATCGCACCCAGCCACAACGCTGCGAGCGGCGCATTATCCGGGGCTCGACGCCGCTGGTGCTGAAGCCGAAACTGGCGTTGCCGGTCGGCTACGGCGGGGCATTGCGGGAAGGATTGAAGGCTGCGGGGTATCAGGCGGTGAAGGTGCGGGCCATCCGTCTGGTCGGCGCACAAGATGCCGAGGAGGCCTTCGACATGCTGCGCAGCGACTACTGCACGGCCCTGCTCGATAGCCAATATGCCGATATCGGCGTCAGTCGCTCACGCAACGAGTGGCGGGTGCTGCTGGCTCGGCCCCTGCTCGATGCCCAGCTTAGCGATGGGCGATCGGCAAGCAAAGCGTTGCTGGCACAGGTGAACGCTGCACGGGCGAAACCACGCCTGTGTGGTCGCAAGCGCTTTGCCGCTGCACGCCCGCTAGCCTGGAACACCGCCCTGGGAACGGCGGCGCAGCGACACAGCCGGGCGATGGCCAACGATAATTTCTTCGCGCACCGTGACCTCGACGGTGATCTGCCCGCGGATCGGGCATGGGATGCCGGCTACCGTGGGCGGCAGATCGGCGAGAACATTGCCGCAGGCCAAGGGTCACCGAGCAAGGCGATGGCAGGCTGGCTGGCCAGCCCCGGGCATTGCGCGAACCTGATGAACCCGATGTTTACCCAGGTGGGTGCGGCCTTTGCCGAAAACTCGCGTAGCGATAACGGCGTGTACTGGACGATGCTGTTCGGCGCGCCTTGACTGACTCAGGCTGCAGCCCCCGAACGAGCCGCCGTTCTGACTTGCAGGCCACCCCGCGGCCAGCCGCAGACGCCGGGGCTGGCCTGACGGATGCCCTACAGCACTTCGAACAGCCCTGCCGCGCCCATCCCGCCGCCAACACACATGGTCACCACCACGTACTTCACCCCGCGCCGCCTGCCCTCCAGAAGCGCATGCCCGACCATCCGTGCACCGCTCATGCCGTAGGGGTGGCCGATGGCAATGGCACCGCCATTGACGTTCAGCTTCGCAGGGTCTATCTGCAAACGCTGGGCACAGTACAGTACCTGGCAGGCGAACGCTTCGTTCAGCTCCCACAGACCGATGTCGTCCACGTTCAGGCCGTGCTGGTGCAGCAACCTGGGCACCGCCAGCACCGGGCCGATACCCATTTCCTCAGGAGCCAGTCCGGCCACGGCGATACCACGATACAGCCCCAGCGGCGCCTTGCCCGACCTTGCGGCCAGTGCGCCTTCCATCAGCACGCAGGCACTGGCGCCATCAGACAGCTGGCTGGCATTGCCGGCCGTCACGCAGCCGCCTTCGACAACTGGCTTCAGCCCTTGCAGGTCTGCCAGGGTGGTCGCCGGCCGGTTTCCTTCGTCCTGGCTGAGGCAGACTTCCTCATGGCTCACCGCACCGGACAGCTTGTCGACAACCTTCCTGCGTGCCGAGACGGGCACGATTTCATCGGCAAACAACCCCGCCGCCTGCGCCGCTGCAGTGCGTTGCTGCGACTGCAAGGCGTAGGCGTCCTGCGCTTCCCGGCTGATGCCATAGCGGCGGGCGACAAACTCGGCGGTTTGCAGCATCGGCATGTAGGCGTGTTCGCTCATTCGCAGCACGGCAGGGTCATAGGCCTCGCTGGCCAGCTGGTTGTGCACCTGCTGGACCAGGCTGATCTGCTCCTGGCCGGCGCCGATGGTCACCTGCATACCATCGACAATGATCTGCTTGGCCGCTGTAGCGATGGCCATCAGGCCCGACGCACACTGGCGGTCGAGGGTCTGCCCGCTGACCGATTGCGGCAAGCCGGCAGCCAGCGCCGACAGTCGGCCAGGGTTGATCGCGGCGGTACCACTCTGCATGGCGGTACCCAGCACCAGATCCTCCACCTGCGCCGGCTCGATACCAGCCCGCTCGACGGCTGCCCGAATGGCGACGGCAGTCATGCTGGGGGTTTTCAGGTCGTTGAAGGCGCCACGCATGGCTTTGCCGATGGGTGTGCGGGCAGTGGCTACGATCACGGCGTCTTTCATGGTCGAAATTCCTCGGGGAGTAAAGGCTGCAGTTCGCTCAACACCTGCCGCAAGCGGGCAGGCACCGGGACCGGGCGTCGGCCCTGCCGGTCGACGAATACATGGACGAAGCGTCCGGTGGCGCAAGCCAGGGATTGGCCTTGGATGAATACGGCCAACTGGTACTGCACCGAGGTGTTGCCCAGCCGGCTTACCGCCAAGCCCACCTCGATGCCCTGCGGAAACGCTACAGGCGACTGGTAGTCGCAGGCCGAACTGACCACCAGCGCAATCACCGCGCCATGGTGGATATCCAGTCCGCCCTGCTCGATCAGCAGGCGGTTCACGGCGCTGTCGAAAAAGCCGTAATAGACCACGTTGTTCACGTGCCCGTAGGCGTCATTGTCATGCCAGCGGGTGGCGATTGGCGTGTAGTGCCGGTAGTAGTCACGTTGCCGATGCACGCTCATCAGTAGGCAGCCTCGTAGATGGCCAGTGCATCGGCCTGGGTGACTTCACGCGGGTTGTTGACCAGCAGGCGCTGCTGTTGCATGGCATCTTCTGCCAGTTGCGGCAGGCGATGGCGCGGAACATCGGCATCACGCAGCCGCCCAGGCAAACCGCAGCGGGCGCCCAGCGCGGCCAGTTCCTCGACGAACTGATCAGCCTGCCGGTGCAGGTCGCCAGGCTGCAACCGTGCGCCCAACAGGGGCACCGCCAGCTGGGCATAGTCCGTCACCGTCACGGGCAGGTTGAAACGCAGCACATGCGGCAACACCAATGCATTGGACAGGCCATGGGGAATGTGGAAGTGCCCACCCAACGGGTAAGCCAGCGCGTGCACCGCCGCCACCGGGGCATTGGCAAACGCCTGGCCGGCCAGGCAGGCGCCCAGCAGCATGGCCTGACGCGCATCCAGATTGCCGCCATTGTGCACGGCCTGATCCAGGTTTTCCGCCAGCAGCCGCAGCGCCTCGCGCGCCAGCAGGCTCGACAGCGGGTTGCGCTTGAGACGGCTGGTATAGGCTTCGATGGCATGCACCATGGCATCGATACCGGTCGCGGCGGTTACCGCCGGGGGCAGGCCGAGCGTGCAGACGGCATCGAGTACCGCAAGGTCCGGCAGCAGCAGCGGCGATACGATGCCCATCTTGCTGGTGGCGCCGGTGGTGACGATGGCGATCGGCGTCACCTCCGAACCGGTGCCGGCCGTGGTCGGCACCTGGATCAACGGCAGGCGTCGGCCCTTGGCCTTGTCCATGCCATAGAGTTCGGCAAGCGGCTGGTTGCAGTCGCGGTGGGCCAGCAGCGCGACCAGCTTGGCAACATCCATCGAACTGCCGCCGCCAAAGCCCACCACCAGGTCGGCACCGATATGCCGGGCCCGCTGGGTGGCTGCCAGTACACAAGCTTCGCTGGGGTCGGCGGTAACCTCGCTGAAGATCGCCACGCCGACCTTGGCCGTCGTGAATCCCGGTAGCAGATCATCGAGCATGCCCAGGCGGGCGATACCGGGGTCACTGACGATCAGCACGCGCCGTGCGCCGCGCTCGCGGCACAGAGTGGCAAGGCGCTGCACCGCGCCTGCTTCGCAGAGGATCTGCCCGGTAGTGGCAAAGCTGAAAGGCTGCATCTGGCTCTCCTTGTCGTCGTTGGCCCTGCGTCAGAAGGCGAAGTCACTCGCTGGCAGTGCCATGAGGCAATCTGCACCGCCCAGCAGGGCTTCGCGGTGCGCGGTGGCGCGGGGCAGGACGCGTCGCCAGTAGAACTGCGCCGCGTGCAGCTTGGCCCGGTAGAAATCCGTTTCGGCACTGCCGCCAGCCAGCGCCGTCTCGGCGCGCACGGCCGCCTGCAGCCAAAACGCTGCGAGCAGCACATAAGCCGAGTAGGCCAGGAAGTCCACCGAGACCGCGCCCATTTCCTGGGGGTCACGCTGGCAAGCCTCGACTACATGGCCTGCCAGCACACGCCATTCCTCCAGGCGCTGCCCGACCGCTGTCGCCATGGCATGCAGACCACCACCGACACCAGCCGCCTCGACATGCAGGGCCAGTTCATCGACCAGCAAGTTCAGCTCGGCCCCGCCGTCGCCCAGCAGCTTGCGGCGCACCAGGTCGAGAGCCTGGATGCCGTTGGTGCCTTCATAGAGCTGGGTGATGCGGCTGTCGCGCATCAACTGCTCCATGCCCCACTCGCGGATATAGCCGTGTCCGCCATATAGCTGCACGCCAAGGCTGGCGACCTCCTGCCCGACATCGGTGAAAAACGCCTTGACGATCGGGATCAGCAGTGCCGCCCGCCGGGTTGCGCCCTTGCGTGCCTGATCGCCAGGCGCTGCGTGCTCCAGGTCGAGCTGCCGGGCGGTATAGATGGCCAGCATTCGGCAGCCCTCGGTAAGGGTTTTCTGGGTCAGCAGCATGCGTCGCACATCCGGGTGGACGATGATCGGATCGGCCGACCTGTCCGCCGCCGCCGGGCCGGTCAGCGCGCGCGATTGCAAGCGCTCGCGTGCATAGGCCAGCCCCCCCTGGAAGGCCGCTTCGGCAATGCCCAGCCCTTGCAGGCCGACTTGGAAACGGGCGTCGTTCATCATGGTAAACATGCACGCCAGGCCTTGGTTGGCCTCGCCTACCAGCCATCCCTGGGCACCGTCGAAATTCATCACGCAAGTCGAGGCGCCCTTGATGCCCATCTTGTGCTCCAGCGCGCCACAGCCCAACGCGTTGCGTTCGCCGCCCGGCAGCAGCTTGGGCACCAGGAACAGGCTGATGCCCCGCACCCCGGCCGGCGCATCGGGCAGGCGTGCAAGTACCAGATGAACGATATTGTCGGTCAGGTCCTGTTCGCCGCCACTGATGAAGATCTTGCTGCCTGTGATGCGATAGGAACCGTCGACCTGCGGCTGGGCGCGGGTGCGCAGCAAGGCCAGGTCGGTGCCGGCCTGCGGCTCGGTGAGGCACATGGTGCCGGCCCACTCGCCACTGACCATGCGCGCCAGATAGGACTGCTGCAACGCCGGGCTGCCATGGCGATGCAAAGCCAGCACGGCACCTTCGGTGAGGCCGGAGTAGATGCGGAACGACAACGACGCGGCCATCAGCATTTCGTGGAAGCTGGCCGAGGCCATTTGCGGCAGGCCCTGCCCGCCGTAAGCCTGCGGCCCGGTCATGCTGGCCCAGCCATGGGCCACGTATTGCCGGTAGGCGTCGCGGAAACCATCGGGCGTGATGACCTCCCCATCAGCCAACTGGCAGCCCTGCTCGTCACTGTTGCGGTTGAGCGGAGCGACTACCTCGCCGGTAAAGCGCGCGGCCTCTTCCAGTATGCCGTCGAGTGTGTCGCGGTCCAGTTCGATACCCAGCTGCTGACAATGGGCAGCAACGTCGAACAGCTCGTGCAGCACGAAGCGCATGTCGCGCAAGGGAGCCTGGTAGTTCATGCCTGAACCTCCGCCTGCTGCTCGAAACGCTTGCCGTTGGCCACCAGCGTGCAGAGCAGAGCGGCCGGGCGCCAGTGCTCGCCCAGTACGCTTTGCAGGTATTCCAGCCGAGCCAGGACGAATGCTGCACCCTGGTCATCGGCCCAGCGCATCGGGCCACCTGTGGCCGCAGGGAAGCCATAGCCGTTGAGCCACACCCGGTCGATGTCGGCGCTGCTGGCAGCGATGCCTTCCTGCAGAATCTTCGCGCCCTCGTTGACCAGCGCCAGCAGGCAGCGCTCGACGATTTCCTCGGCGCTGATGCCCCGGCGTCGGTAACCCAGGTCGTTGGAAATCTTGAGCACCAGGGCGTCGACCTCGGGGTCATGCTCGGCCTGGCGGCTGCCAGGTGCATAACGGTAATAGCCCTTCCCTGTCTTCTGACCCAGCCGGCCCAGATCACACAGCGCATTATCCACTTGCACCAGCGGATCGTGCATGCCCTGCCTGGCCAGCTGGCGGGCACGCCATTCCAGGTCGATACCGACCACGTCGTACATGCGGAACGGGCCCATGGCAAAACCGAACTGTTGCAGCACCGCATCCACCTGGTGCGGCAGCGCGCCTTCGAGCAGCAACTTGCGCGCTTCGGCCACATAACTGCGCAGCATGCGGTTGCCGATGAAACCGGGGCAGTTGCCGGCCACTACCGCCACCTTGCCCAGGCGCTCGCCCAGCGCCAGGGCGGTATGGAGCACCGCCTGGTCGGTGTGCGCGCCGCGCACTATCTCGAGCAGCTTCATGACATGCGCGGGGCTGAAGAAATGCAGGCCCAGTACGTGCGACGGTCGCCGGGTCACCGCCGCGATCGCGTCGATGTCCAGCGCCGAGGTATTGCTGGCCAGGATCGCCTCCGGTTTGAGGTGCTGGTCCAGGGCCCGGAAGATTTCCTGTTTGAGTTCAAGGCTTTCATACACTGCCTCGATCACCAGATCGGCCTGGGCCAGCGCGGCGTAGCCATCCACCGCCTGCACTCGCGCCAGGCAGGCTTCAGCCTCGGCCTGGGTGACGCGCTGCTTCTCCACCTGCTGGGTCCAGGCCTGGCTGACCATGCTCAGGCCAGCGTCCAGGGCTGATGCGTTGCTGTCGAGCCACAGCACCGACAGCCCGGCACTGGCGAGGCTGATGACAATGCCGCGGCCCATGGTACCTGCGCCTATCACGGCCACCTGGTTGATCGGAAAGGGGGTATTCACGCGCAACGCTCCTGCTTGTTGTAGGTATGAGGACAGGCATCACCCTAAGCAGGCCGCAGGTATTTTTGAAATTTCAATTTCGTATGCCATATATTCTGCCCATGAATATTTCCAACTTCGATCTGAACCTGCTGCGGGTCTTCGACATGTTGCTGCGCGAGCAGAACGTCTCACGGGCGGCTGAACGCCTGGCCCTGACCCAGCCCACTGTCAGCAACGCCCTGGCGCGGTTGCGCGACCAGCTGGGCGACCCGCTGCTGGTTCGTGTGGGCCGGCGCATGCGCCCTACGCCACGGGCGTTGGCGCTGGAAGGGCCGATTCGAGCGGCGCTGCAACAAATCGAGCAGACCCTGGCCACTGGCGATGCCTTCGAGCCACGGCGCAGCCACCGTCAACTGCGCATCGCCCTCACCGACTTCGTCGAACAGTTGTGCATGCCACCGCTGCTGGCACGCCTGCAGGTACTGGCCCCGCACTTGCGCATCGATGTGGTGCACCTGGCTCCAAACCTGCCGGCCGAAGCGCTGGACCGCGGCGACCTCGACCTGGTGCTGGGGCGCTTCGATGAGGTGCCGGCACGTTTCAGCCGCCGCCCCTGGAGGCGTGAAACCCTGCAAGTCGCGCTGCGCCAGAAGCATCCGCAACTGGCGCCGGACCAGGCACTGGATCTTCAGGCGTTTCTTGGTTTGCGGCACATCTGGGTACACGGTGGCCAGACCCGCGGCATGGTCGACCAATGGCTGGCCGAACAAGGCCTGACCCGGAAAATTGCCTACACCACCCCCAACTACCTTCAAGCAGCGCATCTGGCCGCCGCCACCGAGATGTGCGTGGTGCTGCCGCGGCAACTTGCGCAGCAGTTCGCCAAGTTGCTGCCCTTGGCGGTGCACGAACTGCCCTTCGCCCTGGAGCCGTTCGAGCTGGAACTGGTGCACCTGACCCATCGTCGGCACGACCCCGCCCTGGCCTGGCTGGTGGAGCAGATCATGGAGCTTCCGCCTGCCTGAGCCCATCAGCAAATGCGATGGCAACCATGCCGCTCTGGTATTGGCTGGTGCCCGAACCCGTCCCCTACAGTGGTCCGCCACCATAACAACAAGGACACACCATGCGCTTCCCACTGTCGATGCTGGCGCTCGCCCTGCTGGCGCCCCTCCCGAGCCTGGCCACTACGGCGGCAAAGGATGCCACCCCGGCCACCCAGGCCAGCAACCAGCAATGGCTGCAACGCCTGCCGTTCGATGACCACGGGGATTTCGAAGCGGCCCGGCGCGGGCTGCTTGAACGCTTCGACGGGCCGGTCGCGACCGCCGATGGCAAGACTGTGTGGGACCTGGGCCAGTATCGTTTTCTCGACCCGACGCAGGCCCCGGCCACGGTAAACCCGAGCCTGTGGCGCATCGCCCAGCTGAACACCATCGCCGGCCTGTTCAAGGTCACCGAAGGCATCTACCAGGTCCGCGGTCTGGACCTGGCCAACATGACCATCGTTGAAGGCCAGGACGGGCTGATCGTGCTCGATCCGCTGCTGGCCGTCGAAACCGCCAGGGCCGGCCTTGAACTGTATTTTCGGCACCGCCCGCGCAAGCCGGTGACCACGCTGATCTACACCCACCCGCACATCGACCATTTCGGTGGCGCGCGCGGGGTGATCGACGAGGCGGACGTAAAGGCCGGCAAGGTCCAGGTCATTGCACCCGAAGGCTTCTTCGAGCATGCCATCGGCGAAAACGTGCTGGCCGGCCCGGCCATGAAGCGCCGCGCCCAGTACATGTACGGTGCCCCCCTGCCCCGCGGGCCACGCGGCCAGGTGGATGCCGGGCTGGGCAAAGGGGTGCCGGCCAACGCCACCGTCAGCCTGATAGCGCCGACGCTGGAAATCAGCCAGCCGCTGCAACGCATGACCCTCAGCGGCGTGGAGGTAGAGTTCCAGTTGACCCCTGGCACCGAAGCGCCAGCGGAGATGAACATCTACTTCCCTGGGCTCAAGGCTCTGTGCATGGCCGAGAACGCCACCCACGTGCAGCACAATGTGCTGACCCTGCGCGGTGCGCTGGTACGCGACCCGAAAGTCTGGGCGCACTACCTGGACCAATCGCTGTTGCGTTACGGCGACCAGGCCGAGGTAGTGTTCGCCCAGCATCACTGGCCGACCTGGGGCGGGCCGGCAATCCGCGAGTACCTGGCCGACCAGCGCGACATGTATGCCTTCATCGATAGCCAGACCTTGCGCCTGATCAACCAGGGCCAGACACCAATGGAAATCGCCCAGAGCCTGGCCAACCTCCCGCCGCGCCTGGCAAGCAAGTGGTACAGCCGCGACTACTATGGCTCGCTAAGCCATAACGTACGTGCGGTCTACCAACGCTACATGGGCTTTTACGATGGCAACCCGGCCAACCTCGACCCACTGCCGCCGCAAGCTGCCGGCAAGCGCTACGTGGCGGCAATGGGTGGCGCCGATCAGGTGCTGGCCCAGGCACGCCAAGCCTTTGCCGAAGGTGACTACCGCTGGGTCGCGCAGTTGGTGAACCATCTGGTATTCGCCGAACCGGGCAATACCGCAGCGCGCGAACTGCAGGCCGATGCGCTGGAACAGCTGGGTTACCAGAGCGAGAACGCTACCTGGCGCAACGCCTACCTCAGCGGCGCCCAGGAGCTGCGCGGCGGAATAGCCGCCGCCACCGGCAGTGGCGGCAATGCCGACGACATGGTGCGGGCACTGACCCCAAGCCTGTTCTTCGATTACCTTGGGGTACGGGTGGATGCCTTCAAGGCGGCGGAGAGCGACCTGAGCATCAACTGGCGCTTCACCGACCTGGGTGAAGACTACGCCCTGACCCTGCGCAACGGCGTGCTCACCCATCGCGACCTGGCTCGTCACGCCCAGGCCGATGTGCAGGTGAGCATGAGCAAACAGACATTGGACCGCATTGCCCTGAAGCAGACCGGGTTCCTCAAGGAGGCCACGCTGGGCGAGATCTCCATCGAAGGTGAGCGGGTGAAGTTCCTGCGTTTCATGGGCGGCCTGGAGAACGCCGATTCCCGTTTCAACATCGTGACCCCTTGAGCGCCGGCATCTTCGCCGGCAAGCCCGCTCTCACAGGTACCGCAATGGCGTCTGGATTCACATCGTACCTGTGGGAGGGGTTTCAGCCCCCGTTCGCCAACCGGTACAACCCTGCCAGCGCCATCAGGCACACTGCGATGCCCAGTGCCACTACCGGCAGAATCGCAGGCTGACCGCGCTCGACCCGCAACATCGCCAGGCCCTCGCTGTAGCGCCGCCCCTGGCGGGTCAACAGCGTCAGCGTTGCGAAGCCGACTACTGCCGCCAGCGCCAGGTCGCCCTGGCGCAAAGCCAACCCCGCGACCGCCACCAGCGCCAACCAGGTACGCCGCCAAGCCAGTTCGGTACGTTCGGCCTGCAAGCCCGGATCAGGCATGCCAGCGCGGCCACAACACGACAGCGGCCATCAACGCCGCGATCAGGCAACCCAGTGCCAACAGCGGCACCAGCGCCGGCAGCGGCAATGGCCGGCGCTGTCGCAAGGCACGCTCCACCCGCAGCCAACGCAGGCAGGCGCCGGCGCTCAGCAACATGCTCAGCAACATCAGGCTGCCGACAAGCCAGAGCCGAAGCGGCGCCTGCAGGGCCTGGCCGGCAAAGGTCTCGATGGCAATGCCACCTCCCAGCAACGCCAGCGCGGTACGGATCCAGGCCAGGAACGTGCGCTCGTTGGCCAAGGTGAAGCGAGGGTCGGGCGCCTCGCCCTGCCCCAGCAGACGCCGAGCCCAGTCCGGCCGTGGTTCAAACGCGTCCATCAGCGCACGCCAAAGCTGCGCAGGGCGCCGGGAGAAAAATACGAAAGGCTGGTGCGAACATTGAAGTCGAACGGGCGACGTTGCTCGTTGATCAGCCCCGAAGCATGGTAGCGGCCACTCTTGAGGTCATAGGTGACCTCCATTGCGTTGACCGCCACCTCGCCGCCTGGGTGGTAGAAGCTGTGGGCCTGTGATGTACGCCACAGATGGCCGCCAGCATCGTAGCTGTCGGTTTCGAGAATGGCCCAGGTGTCTTCGTCCACATAGAAGCGTCGCTTGGCATAGATGTGCTGTGCGCCGGGCTTCAGCGTCGCCTCCACCACCCACACCCGGTGCAGCTCGTAGCGTGTAGGCGCCGGATTGACATGACCAGGCCTGATCAGCTCGGCATAGCGCAGCTCGGGCGATGCCAGGCGGTAGCTGTTGTACGGCACGTGCAGGGCCTGCTTGCCCAGCAGCTTCCACTGGTAACGGTCGGGGGCGCCATTGAACATGTCGCGGCTGTCGGCAGTACGCAGGCCTGCGGTGCCTGGCCCCGTGGTGTCGTAGGCGATGTTCGGCGCGCGCCGCACACGCCGCTGACTGGCACTGTAGACCCAGGACAAGCGGGGCTCGGCTACCTGGTCAAGGGTTTCGTGAACCACCATGGCATCACCGGCAAGCCGTGATGGTGCCGTCATGCGGTAGGTGAAGTAATACAACACATTGCTTGCACCCAGCCCACCCAGGCCTTCCGGGCGGGCTACATCCTGGCGCGCGCTCATCAGCACGAAGCGGCCGTTCTTGAACGGTGTGACGCTGTCGGACATCTGAATGTAACTGGCATTGCGGTGCCGGGTCAGATGGTTCCAGATCACTTCCAGCCCGTTGTCCGGCCGGGGAAACGCAATCACTCCATTGAACCCGCGCAGGCCGTTGCCCTGGTCATCAAGCTGCGCCTGCGCTGCATTGCGGGCGGCCGAGGCGGCGACGCCGGCAGGCACCGCGACACTGCGATGGGTGGGGTAGACCGGCAGCTCGAAGGTGTGCGGGAAGCGCTTGAGCAAGGCTACCTGGCCGTCGGAAAGCTGGCCCTGGTAACGCCGATAGTTGGCCGCCGTGATCCGGTACAGCGGCTGCTCGGCGGCATACGGATCCAGCGGCGTGCCGTTGTCACCCAGGCGCTGCTGGGCGACGCTCAACCCGCCTTGCCAGGCCGGGATACGGCCGTCCGGGCTGGCCGCGCGTTCGGCGCCCACAGGGGTGAGGTTGTCTGGCAGGCCTGTCGCAGCCAGCGCGCCGCTGGCCCAGAACAGGCCGATCATCACCATTCGCATATTCATCATCATGCCCTCAGAAGGTGACGCCCAGGCTCAGCGAGACAAAGTCCCGGTCACCACGGGTGCCATAGTCGCCATCGATAAAGTCGGTGTACGACAGGCTCAGGCTGTAGGTACTGGCAAGCGTCGCATCCAGCCCGACGCTCATGGCCTTGGAGCCTTCGCTGAAAGCCGAGCCTTCCACCGGGCCTGTACCGTGCACATCGTGCGACCAGGACAGGTTCGGCCGCAGGTCGAAGCCGGCGATCACGTTGGGGTAGGTCAAGGTCGCGCGTAACCGGTAGCCCCAGGAGAACGGGGTCATGAAGCCTTGGTCGTTACAGTGCTCTGGCGTCTTGGAAATCGCCCGGCAGACGCTGTTGTCCGCCAGCTCGCCACTGTTGAAGGTACCCGAGCGGCCGTAACGCGGACCTGCGCCGCCCTCCAGCCCGCCGACGTAGGTGGCCCCGGCCTCGCCCACCAGTAGCATCTGGTTGGCCCCCAGCACCTGACTGAAGGCATGTACGGCGGTCACCTGAAGCTGGGTCACCTCCTTGCGCCGGTAGCCGTCGAACAGGGTGCTGGCGCTTTCTGGCCGCAGCCCGTCGCCCAGCAAAGGCGAACGCCCCTCGAAGTTGAGCAGCGACTGGATGATGTCGGTTCCGTTGAGTTGCATGGGCATATTCGGCCGGTAACTCAGCTCACCCTGCAGGGCCGTACCGCTGCGCAGGGTGGTGGCGAACGACAACCCGTACATGCGGATGTCCTCGGGGTACTGCACACGGTACTGGGAGGTACCCAGGCGCAAAGCGCCGACCAGCGACTGACCGGCAGCGGAACCGAGGAACCCGGCGCAGCCGGCCGGGCCGATGCCCAGGTTAACGCACAGCTGCGGGGCGAAGCGGTTGTTGTCGAAATAAGGGCTGCTGACCGTCCCCAGGTAAGGCGTGCGGCTGTGATAGTTGGCTGCGTAGGCACCGAACTCGGTGTCCAGCGCCGCCACGTACCAGCGCAACGAAACACCCCACTGCCCGCCGTCGCGGGCATCCTGGTCACTGCCCCGGGGTATGCGCACGCCTTCGCTGGTCAGGTTCACGCCAAACGGTGCAAGGCCGGCGACGGCAGCCGGGTTGCCAAGCAACCTGGCCCCCACATCCAAGCCATCGCAACCATCGGGCAGGAAGTCGTTGTTGGAGAAGAACGTGCCGCAGTTGTCGAGCTGGGTCTGGTCCCAGTCCAATTGGTAGAAGCCATCGACCGACAACGCCTCGGTCAGGTTCTGCGTGAAATAGAACAGGTTCACCGGCACCAGCGCATCCTTCACCTCGGAACCTGGGCGGCGCAGCGCCGCCAGGTTGAAGGGATTGATGACGTTCAGCCCGCCCTGGATGAAGGTGCTCTCGCCCCAGTTCACTACCTGCTTGCCCAGCCTTGCCGAGCCTGGCTGGCCATCGATGTCGTAGAGGTAGTAGCCAAAGGCGTCGAGCAGCTGGGTACCTGCGGTCTTGGCCGAGCGCTTGCGGTTGTTGTCCTTGACCTGCTTGAAGCGCTGGTCATGGTCGCGCAGCGCCGTGTCGTACCAGTAAGTGCCACGCAGGAACACACCCAGGTTGGCATGTTTGAGCTCCAGATCATGGGTACCTTTGAACACTGCCGAAAATACATCCCCCGAGGCAAAGTTCAGGCGGCCGTCATCACTGTTTGCACTATTGTGCAAAGCCGGGTCCGGGTTGGCAGTGGAAATGCTGGTGCCAAACGAAAACGCTGAATCAAACTGTCCTTCAAACTCTCCCAGATTAAATTGAACAGCCAGGGCAGGCACAGAAAAAAGTGCAGACGACGCAAGCAGCGACAACGGTCCCGAAAGACCAGAAGCACGAAATGCCATCACTCTTAACCTCTTATTGTGTTTATTCGAGAGTGAGTTGCGAGTTAGCGCCGAAACACGGCGCAAAGGCTTGTGTAAAAAGGGGTTGGATAAATGAGTGAAAGTTTCTGTTATCCTCGAGCCGGTGTTCCCCGATACTAAGTAGGCCACTAGAGCTGAACAAATAACGTCTCTCGATAGTTGCCATACCACTTCGGCATAGCCTGAGAATTGCCATGACTTTGAAACAGCTGCGTTACCTGATTGCCATTGTCGAAGCCGGCAGCTTCTCCAACGCCGCGCGCCACGCGTTCATTGCCCAGCCAGCATTGAGCCGTCAGATAGGACTGCTGGAAAGCGAGCTGGAAATGCAGTTGCTGGCGCGCCAGCATGACGGCATCGAGCTGACCGATGCAGGGCGCCAGCTGTACGAGGTGGCACGCTCGGTGATACAGAAGCTTGATTCGGTGAAGGACGAACTCAAGTCCAGCCGCGGCAACCCCAAGGGCCACGTGGCCATCTCGATTCCGGCCACGGCTTCGGCGCTGTTGTTGCCAGCCATCATCACCCAGGCGCAGGCGCGCTTTCCTGGTATCAAGCTCACCGTATGGGACGGCCTTAGCCGCGAAGGCGGCCAGGCGATCGAGCTGGGCAAGGTGGATTTCGGTGTGGTGCCCAATGCCGAGGAGCTGGCGCACATTGTCGCCGAGCCCGTGTTCTCCGAAGACCTGTACTGGGTCGGCCTGCCTGCGCATGGTCCGGACGATTCACCGATCACCCTGGCCGAGGCCGCGTCGAGCCGGCTGGTAATGCCGCCGCGCAGCCTGCACCTGCGCAGGCGCATCGAGCAGGCGGCCATGGAAACCGGCGTGGCCCTGGATTCAAGCTATGAACAGCAGTCTGCACCCGGCATAGCCAGCCTGGTACGCGCCGGCCTGGCGGCGACCATCAGCAACTGGCCGCCATTGCTGGACCTGGCCGCCCCGGCCAGCGCGCGACTGATCGTGGAGCCGCGCATCACTCGTACGATTGCCCTGGCCCATTCGCAACACAAGCCATTGTCGTTCGCCGCCGCCTGCATGCGCGACCTGGTGCGCGGGCTGCTCGTGGATGCGGTGCGCAGCGAGCGCTGGAAAGGCACCCTGATCGAGCGTGCCCCCCTCCCCCAGCAGAGCCTCTGACGCAGCGCAGGTCAGGCACGGGCCAGCGCGGCCGTGCCCACCTGAAGCAGCCGTTGGCGGGTTTTCTGAGGGTCCATCCATACCAACCCTGTCAACCCGGCAATGACCAGCACCGCCCCGCATACCAGGAAGCCCTGGCCATACCCTGCCGGGTGGTCGGCTCCGGCACCCTGTACCAGAAACCCCGTGACTACGGGTGCCGCCAGCCCGGCCAGCGAAGCGAAACCATTGCCGATAGCCAGGATGCCGCCACGCTGCCCGCTGGGCGTGAACTCCGCCAGCATGGCTGGCCCCACCGAGTACATGACCAGCGCCAGCCCGCCACTGAAAGTCAGGCTGATGATTCGCTCGACATTCCCCAGGCCCGGCAGGAACAATGCCGCCGACAACAACCCGCTGGCAATCAGGCACAGGGACACGAAGGCTCCGCGCGACCAGCGTGTCGCCACCCCGGCGCGCATCATGCGCTGCGACAGCCAGGCCATGAACAGGCTCAGCGGCGTGGTCACCACCACGAAAAGCACGAACACCCGACCGGTCATGATCGGGTCGATGCCCAACCCGGTTTCCAGATAACTCGGCACCCACGTCAAGGTCAGGGCCAGCGACCAATTGGCGGCGAAGTGGCACAGGTAATTGCCCAGCACGGTGCGGTCGCCGAGCAGACGGCGGTAGGCGATGTGCGCCTGTTCTTCCCTGGGCTGGCCGGGGCGGCTGCGGTCAAGAGTACCCTCGCGCCCCAATGCCCACCACAGCACGCACCACGCCGCACCGATCAAGGCCAGCACGATGAAGTTCATGCGCCAGCCATAGTGCACGCTGATCCATGGAATCATTGCGCCTGCCACCAGCAGCCCAAGTGCACTACCGGTATGCAACAGCGCCACCGGCAGGTTGCGCCGGTCGTTGGGGAACCACTTGTACAAGGCATGGGTTGCCACCGGTGACGCCGGCCCTTCGCCGATGCCCAGCAGCACCCGGCAAGCGACAATAGCCCACAGGGAGGTGACGAACAGCATGGGCAACTGGATCAGCGCCCAGAACGCGCCCATGCCCAACAGCAGGGTGCGGGTCGGCCGGCGGTTGGCCATGAAGCCACCGACCACTGCAGAGATGGCGAAGAACCAGTGCAGCGCGCCGCCCACCAGGCCGAACTCGGCCGGGGACAAACCCAGTTCCCTGGACATGGGCACCGCTACAAGGCCGATGACCACCTTGTCCAGGAAGTTCACCAGCATAAGCAGTGCCAGCAGTACCGCAATCATCCAGGCCGTGCCTGCACGCGCGCGGGAGTCAGTATGAGTCATGTCGATCTCTCTTATTGTTCTTGTGGGAGAGCCCGGCCACTCGAGGCCGGGCGTGCAGTTTCACTGCTCGGGCATGAGCACGCCCTTGGCAATGGTGTTGCGCTGGATTTCGCTGGTCCCGGTAAGAATGCGCATCATACGGGTCGCACGGAAGATCCACTCCACCGGGTTGCCCCGCAACAGCCCGGCCCCCCCATGAATCTGCACCGCTCGGTCGGCGATACGGAAGGCCGTTTCCGATACGAACAGCTTGCACATCGGCGCCTGGGTGCGGATATCGCCACCGGCGTCATTCACCGCGGCAGTGGCATAGACCATGCTGCGTGCCGCATGCAGTTCGGTGGCCATGTCGGCGATCATGTGATTGATCGACTGGAACATCGCGATCGGCTGGCCAAACTGCTTGCGAGTGCGGGCGTAGTCGACCGTCAGGTTCAGCGCCAGGCCCGCCATGCCCAGCATGGTTGGGCAATGCAGCAGACGATTGAGCGTGATGCGCCCCATTGCCAGCTTGAAGCCCTGCCCCTCCTCGCCAATGCGGTTGGCCACCGGCACTCGTACCTCATCGAGAAGGATGTCGCCATGGGCGCCGCCACCGGACATGACCGAGTAATCGCTTTCCACCCGCACGCCCGGCGCATCCAGCTCGACAAAGAATGCCGAGATCCCCTGGGCGCCACGCCCGGGGCCGGTGACCGCGAGCAGTATTGCGATATCGGCATAAGGCGCCCCGGAAATGTAGCGCTTGGCCCCGCTCAGCACGTAATGCTCGCCGTCGCGCCGAGCGGTAGTCCTGATCGCCGTGGCATCGGACCCGGCTTCACTTTCGGTCAGCGCGAAGCACACTGCCTTTTCGGCTCGGCACACCGGCTGCAGGAAAGCCTCGACCTGGGCCGGGCTGGCCACCTTGAACAGGTGGCCGACACGCGGCGGCCCGGAAAGCTCGCCGAGAATGTGCGGCGCCAGCATAGAGCCCGTCAGCACTGTGGCCTCCTTCACCGCACACAGGTCGGACACGCTCAATCCTGCACCACCAATCGTTTCGGGCAGCATGATGTTGTAGAAGCCCTGCTCGCACGAGCGTTGCCACACCTGCTGCAGCACCTCACGCGGGTGCGGTTCGGCCCAGCTGAGGCTGGCGCGTTGCTCCAGGGGCAGGATTTCGTTGCGAACGAAGCCGCCGATGGCCTCGATGATCTGTTTGGCCTTTTCGCTTGGCTGGTACATGGCAATTCCTCAAGTCAGATGCGGCGTTCGCTGTTTTGCCAGTAGGCGTCTCGAATCAGGCGGCGCACCACCTTGCCGTTGGGGTTCTTCGGCAGCTCGCTGACGAAGTCCACACCGCGCGGTTTCTTGAACCCGGCAAGAGCCTGGGCGCAATGCTCGATCACCTCGTGCTCCTGCAGCTGCATGCCAGGCTTGAGCACGATCACTGCCCGCACCGCTTCGCCCCACTGTTCGTCGGGCACGCCTACCACGGCAGCCTCGAACACTTGCGGCAGGCTGTAGAGCACCTGCTCGACTTCGCTGGGGTAGATGTTGAAGCCACCGGAAATGATCATTTCCTTCTTGCGGTCGACGATGAACACGTAGCCCTGCTGGTCCACCGTGGCCAGGTCGCCGGTGAGGTAGTAGCCATCACGCATAACCTCGGCGGTGAGATGCGGTGCGCGCCAGTAGCCCTGCATGATGTCCGGTCCCTTGACCACGATCTCGCCCACCTCGCCTGGCTGGACATCGCGGAAATCGTCGTTCACCACACGCAGGTCGGTCTCGAAGTAGCATCGTCCGCACGAGGCCAGCCGGCGGTAGTCGCCGCCTTCACACAGGTGGTCCTGCTCGGTCAGCACCGTCACCAGCGAGCAGGTTTCGCCAGCGCCGTAGCCCTGGGCAAGAATCGGCCCGAACACTTCGATAGCCCGCTTGACCAGCGCTGGCGCCATTGGCGCTGCGCCATACATCACCAGGCGCAGGCTGCTCAGGTCATAGCGCTCGACCCCGGGAAAATTGACCAGACGGTTGATCATGGCCGGCACCAGGAACAACCGGGTCACGCCCTCGCGCTGGATGGTCTCGAGCAGCAACTGGTCATCGTAGCGTTCCAGCAACAGGCTGCAGGCACCCACCGCCAGCAGCGGCATCAGCTGCATGCCGCTGGCATGGGTGATGGGGCCGACATGGGCCATGATGTCGCCTGGGCCGGCACGCCGGGTGGGGCTGGCGATGCTCTTGCGGATCAGCGCCTTGCGGTTGCCGACGCTGAGCATTGCTGCCTTGAGCACACCGGAACTGCCCGAGGTGTAGTGCAATACGGCCAGTGCATCGTCAGGCAGATCGCAACTTACCGGCTGGCTGCTGCCTTGGGCCAGCAGTGCGCCGTAGCCGATATCGCCGCCCTGCTTGCCAAGGGTAACGATCAGGCGTAGCGCAGGCACCTCCTGCCTGCGCGCCAGCAAGGCCTCGGCAGCTTGCGGGTCGGCGATCAGCGCGACGCTGCAGGCGTCATTCAGTACCTGGATCACTTCATCCAGCGCCAGGCGTGCATTGACCGGGACCTTGACCAGGCCGGCCTTGTAGAAAGCCACCTCAGCCTCCACCAGCTCGACCCGGTTGGGAGCCAGAATCGCGACATGTTCGCCGCTGGTGATGCCATGGGCCAACAAGGCCGAGGCCAACTGATTGGTCCGCTGTTCAAGCTGCGCGAAGGTGAGGCGGGTGTGGCGGTCGATCACCGCCAAGCGCTCAGGCCAGTATCTTGCACTTCGACTGGTTAGGGTTGCGAGGTTCACGTTGTTGTTCTCGTCGCGGTTAAGACCCGGTCGATGCTAAACAGCGCGCGTTCGGAGCAAGTAATACCAGTTACGTATGCGGGCCATAACGGTTTGCACTGGACCACATCGCATGAGTGGCAGTGGTGATGACACATCGCTTGCAAATGACACTTTGTGTCATTAATATCGATTTTGTGTCCTGATAGCGCTTCGCGCCAATCAGCCTTTATAGGCCCTTCATGCAGGTACCGCCCATGACGACCACCATGCAGACCCCCAAGGATCAGCTCGTCAAACTCGCCCAGCAGCAGATGCTGACGGCGCTGGCCGACAACACCTACACTCCTCGCCAGAAACTCGCCCTTACCTGCCGCATCCTGTTCGACGGCGGCCACGATTCGGGCCTCGCCGGGCAGATCACCGCCCGCGCCGAGCAGCCTGGCACCTACTACACGCAACAACTCGGCCTGGGCTTCGACGAGATCGCCGCTTCCAACCTGCTGGTGGTCGACGAAGACCTCACCGTGCTGCAAGGCCGCGGCATGGCCAACCCGGCCAACCGCTTCCACAGCTGGCTGTACCGTGCACGCCCCGACGTCAACTGCATCATCCACACCCACCCGCTGCACAGCGCCGCCCTGTCGATGCTGGAAGTGCCACTGGCGATCTCGCACATGGACCTGTGCCCGCTGTTCGACGACTGCGCGTTCCTCAAGGAGTGGCCCGGCGTACCGGTGGGCAACGAAGAAGGTGAAATCATTTCCAGGGCGATCGGCGACAAGCGCGCGATCCTGCTTTCCCACCATGGCCTGCTGATTGCCGGCCGCTCGATCGAGGAAGCCTGCGTGCTCGCCCTGCTGTTCGAGCGCGCAGCCAAGATGCAGCTGCTAGCCATGGGCGCCGGTGAAATTCGCCCCATCCCGGATGCCCTGGGCAAGGAAGCCCACGACTGGATCTCCACCCCCAAACGTCATGGTGCCGCGTTCAGCTATTACGCGCGCCGTGCCTTGCGTGCCCATGGCGACTGCCTGGGCTGACTGAAGCTGTACTCTTTCCCCAACAACGGCAAAGGTGCCTGGTTATGTCTACACCTGTAATTCGCGGCGTTATCGGCTACACCATCACTCCCTTCACGGCAGACGGCGCGCTCGACCTGGATGCCCTGGGCCTGTCCATCGACCGCCTGATCGCCGACGGCGTGCACGCCATCGCACCACTGGGCAGCACCGGCGAAGGCGCCTACCTGTCCGACAGCGAATGGGAAACGGTGGTGCGCTTCAGCCTGGCACGCATTGCCGGCCGCGTGCCCAGCGTGGTCAGCGTCTCCGACCTGACTACCGCACGCACCGTGCAGCGCGCCCGCCTGGCACAGGCCTGCGGCGCCACGGCGGTGATGGTGCTGCCCATCTCCTACTGGAAGCTCACCGAAGCCGAAGTGGTCGCCCACTACAAGGCGGTGGGCGCGGCCATCGACATTCCGATCATGCTCTACAACAACCCGGGCACCAGCGGCACCGACCTGTCGGTGGAGCTGATCCTGCGCATCCTCGGCGAAGTGCCCAATGTGACCATGGTCAAGGAAAGCACCGGCGACATCCAGCGCATGCACCGCCTGTTCAAGGCCACCGATGGCCAGGTGGCCTTCTACAACGGTTGCAACCCGCTCACCCTGGAAGCCCTGGTGGCCGGTGCCACCGGCTGGTGCACCGCCGCGCCCAACCTGATCCCGGCGCTGAACCTGGCGCTGTGGGACGCGGTGCAGCAAGGCAACCTGGCCGAAGCTCGCGCGTTGTTCTACCGGCAGTATGAACTGCTGGAGTACATCACCCGCCGTGGCCTGCCCACCACCATCAAGGCCGGTTTGAAACTGCTCGGCCAGGATGTCGGCGCTCCACGCCTGCCCCTGCAACCGCTGGATGCGCAAGGCAACGACTACCTGAAGAGCATGCTGGTAGAACTGGCCGCCTGACCGTGACAACTGCCCGGCGGCGTCTTGCTGCCGGGCTTCATCCTGGCAATGTTGCTCGCCCTTGGCCAGACTCGACCTGGCGCAACACCTTCGCCAGTTTTGCCACGGCCATCGCCAGCTCGCCAGGGGTATGCGCCGCAAACCCCATCAGCAATCCCGCCTCCCCTTTCGTCGACGCATACAGGCCACTTAGCCCCAGCAGGTCGATACCAGCGGCCTGCGCCGCCTTCACGACCTGTTCTTCAGGCATCGGCCTGGTGAAAACACAAGGCATCTGCATGCCGCCTGCGGGCACACGCGCGACAAGAAAGTCCGACAGCTGTGCCTGCACCAATGCCGCCAGGGCATCGCGGCGCTCCGCATAGATCGCCCGCATCAAGCGCACATGGGCGCCGAAGTGCCCGCCTTCGATGAACCTGGCCAAGGTCAGTTGCGCCAGCGAAGCCGTATGCCCGTCCTGCAAGGTTCGCGCAGCGGTCATCGGCTCGACCAGTTGCGGCGGCAAGACCATGTAGGCAATGCGCAAGCCGGCGAACAGGGACTTGGTGAACGTGCCGATGTAAACCGTACGGTCGTGGGCATCCAGGCCTTGCACGCACGCGGTGGGTTTGCCGGCATAGTGAAACTCACTGTCGTAATCGTCCTCGATGATCCAGGCGCGTTGTTGCCGGGCCCACTCGATCACCGCCAGACGCCGGTCCAGGGACAGGGTCACGCCAGTAGGGAACTGATGCGAAGGGGTCAGGAAAACAGCCCTGGCATGGGGAGCCAGCCGTGTTATCTGCTCGACCTGCATGCCGTCCGTGTCCACGGCCACGGCGATGCAATGCAGGCCAGCAGCACCCAGCGCCTTCCTGACCCCATGGTAGGCCGGGTCTTCGATAACCACCTGGTCGCCCGCGTCGGCCAATACGTGGGCACACAGGCTGAACGCCTGCTGTGAACTGGTAAGGATGAGCACGCGGTCAGCCGTGGCCTGTGCGCCACGTTCAAGATTGACGTAATCGGCAATAGCCCGCCGCAGTGGCTCGGTACCTTGCGCGCTACTGGGCTGCAATGCCTGGGAGCCATGTTCCTTGAACACCTGCCGTTGCAGCTTTTCCCAGGCCTGCAACGGGAAGTTGCGGGTTTCCGCCACCCCCGGCGCAAACGGCCGAGAAACGAAGAAATTGTGCACTCCGCCCTCCTGGCACAGCGCCTGGCCACGACGGCTGATTGCCGGCGGTTCGTCCGGGGCTTTCACCTTGCGGCCCCGGGGCTGGGCCGGCAGGTGCTGCGCACGGGGTGAAACGAAGCTGCCACTGCCCACCCGGCGCTCGATGAAGCCTTCGGCATGCAGCTGGCCATATGCAGCCTCGACCGTATCCCGTGACACAGCCAGCGAGGCCGCCAGCGCACGGGAGGCGGGCAACGCCTTGCCCACGGGCAACGCCCCTTCGAGAACAAGCTGGCGTATCGCACGCTGGATTCTTACGTGCAAAGGCAGTGACGCGCGCTCTGGGTCGCCGATCCAGGCTTTCACCGACTCCAGTTGTGCATGCTTGAACATTGGTATGGCCATGTGTGGAAAAGTGGTGGGGCTATACCGGCCATTCTAGCGCTATAAAAACCAGCCTTTCCAACCCTATGCGCCAGAACGACCGAGGCCTCGATGAACACGCCCGCACACACTGTTCCCACCCCGCTACGGCTGACAGACATCCTTCACCCCGTGGTGGCGGGGATCGTTTCGGTAATAGTCAATTATGGCGGCACCTTCATCCTGGTGTTCCAGGCCGCCAAGCTGGCCGGGCTGAGCCCGGCGCTGACCTCCTCGTGGGTCTGGTCAGTGTCGATCGGCGTCGGGCTCAGTGGCCTGGTCCTGTCCTGGTACAGCCGCGAGCCGGTGATCACCGCCTGGTCCACGCCGGCCGCTGCGTTCCTGGTCACAGCGCTGGCCAGCGTGCCCTACAGCGACGCCATCGGTGCCTACCTGCTGTCGGCAGGCGGCTTCGTGATGCTGGGAGTGACCGGTTACTTCGAGCGCCTGGTGCGGGCCATCCCGGGCGGAATTGCCGCCGGCCTGCTGGCGGGTATCCTGTTGCAATTCGGCATTGGTGCATTCGGCGGCCTCTCGGTCGACCCCGCCCTGGCCGGGCTGTTGATCGCGGCCTATGTAACATTCAAACGCTTTACCGCCCGCTATGCCGTAGTAGGCATTCTGCTGCTGGGCCTGGGCTACCTGCTACTGCAGGGCCAGGTGGACCTGACAGCGCTCAGGCTGGAATTCGCCACGCCGTTGTTCACCGCGCCCACCTTCTCCCTCAACGCCGCCCTGAGCGTGGCCCTGCCGTTGTTCCTGATCACCCTTACCGGTCAGTACATGCCAGGCATGCTGGTGCTGCGCAACGATGGCTTCAAGACCAGCGCCAATCCGATCGTGGCAGTCACTGGCCTGGGGTCGTTGCTGATGGCACCGTTCGGGTCGCACGCCTTCAACATCGCTGCCATCACCGCCGCCATCTGCACTGGCAAGGAAGCCCACGAAGACCCGGGCAAACGCTGGGTCGCGGGCATCGCTGCCGGTGTCTGCTACATCCTCGTAGGGGTATTCGGGGTCACCCTGGCCAGTGTGTTCATGGCCCTGCCGGCCACCTTCATCACCACGCTGGCCGGCCTTGCACTGCTCGGCACCATCGGCGCCAGCCTGGCCAACGCAATGGCAGATGCCCGTTCACGCGAAGCGGCACTGATCACATTCCTGGCCGCGGCAGCCAACATCAACCTGTTTGGCATTGGCGGGGCATTCTGGGGGCTGGTCATTGGCTTGCTGGCCTATGCCGTACTGAACGGCCGCCTACCCGGTTTCTGCCACTTCTCCCGGTAAGCGGGCTTTCCACCATCCTGCCGTGCGCCAGGTGCGCACGCCGTACAACAGGTATCGACATGCCCAAAGCTGGCCCCAAGCTTCTTACCCAAATTGCTGCCGTACACTTCGTCAGCCATGTGCACATCATGCTTATCCCGGCGCTGCTACCCGTGCTCCCCGACTTGCTGGGGGTAGGGTTCGTCGAACTCGGCGCAGCCCTGGCCGTGTTCAATATCGTCTCCGCCCTGGTGCAGGCACCGCTAGGCTATGCCGTCGACCACTACGGTGCGCGCAAGGTGCTCAAGGCGGGCTTGCTGCTGGGCAGCATCAGTTTCCTGCTGGTTGCTGTCAGCCCCAGCTACATCCTGCTGTTGGTGGCGATGGCCATGGCCGGCCTGGCCAATGGCGTGTACCACCCGGCCGACTACGCGCTGCTGGCCAACGGCATCGAACAAGGCCGCCTGGGGCGGGCGTTCTCGATCCATACCTTTGCCGGCTTCCTCGGCTCGGCGGTAACGCCAGCGATATTTCTCGGCATCGCTGCACTATTCGGCACGCAGGCTGCCCTGATGGCGGGCTCGGCTGCGGGGGTTGCCGCCTTGCTGTTGATATCGGTTCCAGGCAGTGGAATCCACCACGTTGCCAAGCCTGGCAAAGGCGGCGCTGGCCCCACTGCAGCAGGTCGCGCGCGACTGTTCACGCCCATGCTCGGGCTGCTGACGGTCCTGTTCATCTTGCTCAACCTGAGCACCAGTGCCATCGAGAAGTTCTCCGTGGCCGCCCTGGTCCAGGGCCAAGACCTGACCCTGGCCTGGGCCAACACGGCACTCACGGCCTTTCTGCTCAGCAGTGCTGCAGGTGTACTGTGCGGTGGGGCCCTGGCTGACCGAACCCGGCGTCACGGCTTGGTGGCGGCCTCGGCCTTTGCACTGGCTGCCGCGTTGACAACGCTGGTGGCCCTCGGGCTGCTTCGGGGCTGGGGGTTGGTGGTGGTTCTCGGTGCCATTGGCTTGCTGACCGGGATCATCGCCCCGTCGAGGGACATGCTGGTGAAGGCAGCGGCACCGAGCGGCGCCGAGGGCAAAGCGTTCGGGCTGGTCTCGACCGGCTTCAGCATCGGCGGTGCCCTCGGGCCGGTGGCGTTTGGCTGGATGCTCGACCAACGCCTGCCTCATGGCATCTTCGTGGCATCGATCGTGTTCATGCTGCTGACGGTGCTGCTGACCTTGGCGCAGGAGGCCTACCTGGCCAGGAAGCACCGACAGCCTGTCTAGCCCCAGGGCTGCTTTGCAGCCCTTTCGCAATGCAAGGCAGATCCTGCAGAACAGCACATGGCCATTGATTCATCTGCGCACTGGCTACTCAGGCGACCGGATTGGCATGCACCACCCGCCCACCTGCCCCCGGCCGATTGACGAACAACACATCCAGCACACTGCCGTGCAACCCCTTCAACGCATTCCAGTTCGCTGATGCATGCACGTACCTGTCTCGCAACAATCGCTGCTCATCCTCGGTCAACCCAGGCTGTTCGCATTCAGCCAGGGCAAACGCATGCAACTTGCGGCTGATGCCCAACAGTTCATCCGGCAGCCGGTGCTCGACCTGCCCGCCCAGTTGCGCAAACGGCACACCAGCGCGCACCGCCAGCTCCCGCATGATGCTCAGGTACACCCGCGACAGCTGCCCCGCCACTTCCCGTTCGCGGTACACCGCCGCGTATACCTGTTTTTGCGCCTCGCTAGGCAGGCCACCGGCAATCGGAACCTCCCAGGCCAGCACACGCGGCCTGGGCGCGCCCATTTCGCCAAACGACGACGCCAGCAACGCACTGACTGTGGCATGCACACGCGTGTGCTCGGCGCGCATTCTCAGCGGCACCCGCTGAGAATGCGGTTTGCACAGCAGCACCTGCTCCTGCGTGGTATCCGGGTAACCACCGCCAATGTTCGAGTGCACGCCTGGCAACACGATGTCATGGCCGCTGCGTACCAGCGGGAAGTTGTGCCGCTGCTCGTCCCCCGCCACCAGCTGCACCATTTGCCGGGCAATGCCCGCGCCCAGGCCAAGGCGCAAGCCACCATGGCGGTCGTCGGCAGGATCGAAGTCGCCCTGCAGCGGCGCGATAATTGCAGCAACCGTGTCGAACAGGCCGATGAAGTTGATCACGATGCCACAGGGCACAGCCAACAGGCTGCTGCCGCCATCATGCAGCAGGTTGGCCAGATGACGCACAGCCGCAGCGCCGCGGCTGAAACCGAACAAGTCGAACTCGACCCGCTCGAGCCTTGCCTTTGGGTGCGCCTGGCGCCAGTCCCGCAGTTGCCCGGCAATCCCCGCCAAGGCCTCGGTGACCCGCGTCTCGGCCCCTCTACGCCCACACCCGGTGGCCAAGGCATAGGCATGATCCGCCTCCCCCGCCAGGGTGCCCACGCCCTCGACATAGCGCTTCAGAAACGCCATGGTCCCATCAGCATTGGCCCCCTGCGTCGGGTACAGTGCATGCAACAGGGCCACATTGCTCAAGGCATTGGCATAACTGCCCCCCTTGTTCCCCGGTGCATCCACCGGCATCACATTGCTCAGGTTGTTACCGGTGCCATCGAAGAACACGCCAAAACGCAGGGTGACCGGCGTGATGCGTGCAGTGCTACAGCTGTTCAGGTCCATCGTCGTGCTTCCTGCTTGTACCAAAAGCACAAGCAGGCGCCAGCACGCTGCTGCGGAACATCAGCCAATGGCCAGCGATACACAGGACATTTCCGGACCTGCATGGCCCCCGGCAAGGATAAATTTCCCTACCGCCATTGGTCGCCACCCCCCCGGATGGATTAAAGTATCACCCCTTGCCAGGGCAGCTGCTTCCAGCCGCCTGCGGCCCCATACCAGGAACCGTCACCGATGGAACACCGTGAAGCGCTGATCGCGCTGCGCACCTTTCTTTCTTCCCAGATCCTAGGCCAGGAGAAACTGGTCGAGCGGCTGTTGATCGTGCTCCTGGCAGACGGCCACATGCTGGTCGAAGGCGCGCCGGGCCTGGCCAAGACCAAGGCCATCAAAGAGCTCGCCGAAGGCATCGAGGCGCAGTTCCATCGCATCCAGTTCACCCCCGACCTGCTCCCGGCCGACATCACCGGCACCGAAATCTACCGCCCGGAAACCGGCAGCTTCGTGTTCCAGCAGGGGCCGATCTTCCACAACCTGGTGCTGGCCGACGAAATCAACCGCGCCCCGGCCAAGGTGCAGTCCGCACTGCTCGAGGCCATGGCCGAACGCCAGGTCAGCGTGGGCCGCAGCACCTACGACCTGTCGCCGCTGTTCCTGGTCATGGCCACACAGAACCCGATCGAGCAGGAAGGCACCTACCCGCTGCCCGAAGCCCAGCTCGACCGCTTCCTGATGCACGTGAAAATCGGCTTCCCCGACGCTGCGGTAGAGCGGCGCATCCTGTTGCAGGCCCGTGGTGAAGCCCTGGGCGGCGAGACCAAGCCCGAGCGCCGGGTCAGCCAGCAGGCGATCTTCGCCGCCCGCAAGGAAATCCTTGGCCTGTACATGGCCGATGCGGTGGAGGAATACCTGGTGCAACTGGTGATGGCCACCCGCACCCCGGCCAAGTTCGATGCCGAACTGGCCGACTGGATCGCCTACGGCGCCAGCCCGCGTGGTTCCATTTCGCTGGACCGCTGCGCGCGCGCCCACGCCTGGCTGGCCGGGCGCGATTTCGTCAGCCCCGAAGACATCCAGGCGGTGCTGTTCGACGTGCTGCGCCACCGCATCATCCTCTCGTTCGAGGCCGAGGCGGCAGGGATCGATCAGGACCGCGTGGTCCAGCGCATCCTCGACGTCGTCGCCGTTGCCTGAGCCCATGCCCACTGCATCGCTGGCCGAACCCGGCATCCGCATCGGCCTTGCCGAGCTGATCGACATGCGCCACCGCGTGCGCGAAATCCAGCTGTTTTCCCGGCCCGGCCAGCGCAGCCCGCTGGTGGGCCTGCACCACTCCAAGCTGCGCGGGCGCGGCGTGGACTTCGACCAGGTGCGCGTCTACCAGGCTGGCGACGATGTGCGCAACATCGACTGGCGGGTTACCGCGCGTACCCAGGAGCCGCATACCAAGCTGTTCCACGAAGAGCGCGAACGGCCCATCTTCATTCTTGTCGAGCAGAGCCAACGGCTGTTCTTCGGCTCGGGGCTGATGTTCAAGTCGGTGCTGGCCGCCCAGGCTGCAGCGCTGTTCGGCTGGGCCGCGCTGGGCCATAACGACCGCATTGGCGGGTTGGTGTTTGGCGACAACGAGCACCACGAAATCAAGCCCCGGCGCAGCAAGCAGAGCCTGCTGCAACTGCTCAACCGCCTGGCCAAGGTCAACCAGGCGCTGCACACCGAGGCCACGCCCGGTGCCGACAGCCTCGGCCTGGCCCTGCGCCGCGCCCGCGAAGTGCTGCGCCCCGGCAGCCTGGCCATCGTGATCTGCGATGAGCGCTCGCTCACTGCCCAGGTGGAGCAGCACCTGGCCATGCTCTCGCGCCATTGCGACCTGCTGTTGATGCCGGTGTCCGACCCGCTCGATCATGCCCTGCCCGCCGCTGGCCTGCTGCGCTTCGCCCAGCGCAGCGCGCAGCTGGAGCTCGACACCCTGGACGCCAACCTGCGCCAGGCCTACCGCCAGCAGGCCGAAGCGCGCATCGAGCGCTGGGAGCTGATGGCGCAAAAGCTGCGCGTGCTGCTGATGCCACTGAGCACCCAAAGCGACATGATCGAGCAACTGCGCGAGTACCTGAACGCCCAGCGGCCACGGAGCGCGTCATGAAGAGCAGCGGCCAATGAACCCGCTTGATCAACTGCAGCCGCTGATCGCCCCCGCGCCGATCGGCCTTTGGCCACCGGCACCCGGCTGGTGGCTGCTGCTGGCCGTGCTGCCGCTGTTGGCCTGGGGCCTGTGGCGGGTGCGCCACTGGCGCCCGGGCAAACGCCGTATCGTGCGTGCCGAACAACCCTTGGACCCGGTACGCGTGGAAGCACTGGCCGAACTTGCCCGCCTGCCGCGCCCCTACGACGGCGCCCCGGCCGGGGCGTGGCTGCAACAGATCAACGCCCTGCTCAAGCGCCTGTGCCGCAGCCACTACCCGGGTGCCAACAGCCATACCCTCAACGGCCGCCAGTGGCTGGCGTTTCTCGACAACCGCTGCCCGGCCGCCGGCCTGACGCGCTGGATGGTACTGGTCGAAGGCGCCTACAAACCCGAGTGCAAGCTCGACGACAAGGCCATCGCCGGGCTCAGCCAAGCCGTCGAAACCTGGATTCGCAAGCATGTTTGAACTGGCCTGGCCGTGGGTCTTCGCCCTGTTGCCGCTGCCGTGGCTGGCGCGCCTGGTGCTGCCGGCCGCCGACAGCGGCGAACCGGTGCTCAAGGTGGGCTTCCTCGACGAACTCGAAGGCCTGGCCGGGCGCCGCGCGCGGCTCAACCTGCCGACCTGGCGCCAGCAGGCGCCCTTTGTCGTCATCTGGCTGTTGCTGCTGTGCGCCGCCGCCCGCCCGCAATGGTTGGGCGAGCCGGTGCCAGTGGCTGCCAGTGGCCGCGACCTGCTGGTGGCGGTGGATGTGTCCGGGTCGATGGACTTCCCCGACATGCAGTGGCAGAACGAAGAGATCAGCCGCCTCGACCTGGTCAAAGCGCTGCTCGGCGACTTTCTGCAGGACCGCGAAGGCGACCGCGTGGGCCTGATCCTGTTCGGCAGCCAGGCCTACCTGCAGGCCCCGCTCACCTTCGACCGACGTACCGTGCGTACCTTCCTCGACGAGGCGCAGATCGGCATCGCCGGCAAGAACACCGCCATCGGCGACGCCATTGGCCTGGCGGTCAAGCGCCTGCGTCAACGGCCGGCACAAAGCCGGGTGCTGGTACTGATCACCGACGGCGCCAACAATGGCGGGCAGATCCACCCGTTGACCGCCGCCCGCCTGGCAGCCCAGGAAGGCGTGCGTATCTATACCATCGGCATCGGCGCCAACCCCGAAGCCAGCGGCACCCCCGGCCTGCTCGGCCTGAACCCAAGCCTGGACCTGGACGAAGCCTCGCTCAAGGAAATTGCCGACATCACCCACGGCACCTACTTCCGCGCCCATGACGGCGCCGAACTGGACGCCATCGGCGACACCCTCGACCAGCTCGAACCGGTGGCCCAGCAGCCGACCCAGGCGCGCACGGCCAAGGCCCTGTATGCCTGGCCCCTGGCCCTGGCCCTGCTGCTGAGCGTGCTGCTGGTACTGGCCGTGCAATGGCCCGACAACCTGCTGCACCGCCTGCTGCGCAAGCCGCGCTTCCTGCAACCGCACCCGGAATGGCGCCAGCGCCTGAAGCGCCTGCGCCTGAGGAGGCGGCGATGATCGAACTGTGGCCCGAATGGTTGCGCCCGCTCTGGCTGCTGGCCGTGCCCCTGCTCGGCTGGCTGTTGTACAAACTGTGGCACCGGCGCAAGCGCGCCGGGCGCTGGCAGATGATTCTGCCACCGGCGTTCCATGGCGTCCTGCTCGGCGGTGGCAGCGGCGGCACCAGCAAGCTGCCATGGGTAGCACTGGGCCTGGCCTGGGTCCTGGTGATCCTGGCGCTGCTCGGGCCCAGTTGGCAGCGCGTGGAAGAAAGCCGCCAGCGCCCGGCCGACCCACTGGTGATCCTGCTCGAACTGACCCCGCAGATGCTCGCCGAGGACAGCCCGCCCAACCGCCTGGAGCAGGCGCGGCGCAAAATCCTCGACCTGCTGGAGCACCGCCGCGACAGCCAGACCGCGCTGGTGGTCTACGCTGGCTCCGCACACACCCTGGTGCCGCTGTCCGATGACTTGGCCACCAGCCGCAACCTGCTCGAGGCGGTCGACCCATCGATCATGCCCAAGCCCGGCCAGCGCGCCGACCTGGCCGTGCAAAAAGGCCTTGCCCTGCTTGCCCAGAGCGGCCTGGGCCAGGGCCGCCTGCTGCTGATCGGCTCGTCGCTCAGCGCCCCGGAACGCGAAGGCATCGCCCAGGCCCTCGGCCGCCAGGGCCCGAGCCTGCTGATGCTGGGCATCGGCAGCCGCGAAGGCGCACCGGTGCGCCAGGCCAATGGCGAATACCTGAAGGACGACCAGGGCGGCATCCTGTTGCCACGCCTGGACAGCGCCAGTCTCAAGGGCTTCATCAACGGCACCGGCGGGCGCTACCGGAATGCTCGCATCGACGACCTCGACCTGCGAGGCCTGGGCCTGTTCGACAGCCCGCGCACCGGGCGCAATGATGGCCAGACCCTGCAATTGGACAGCTGGGCCGACCAGGGTTACTGGCTGCTGCTGCCGCTGTTGCTGCTGGCCGCCTGTGCCGGCCGACGCGGCTGGCTGTTCTGCCTGCCGCTGCTGCTGGCCCTACCCCAGCCCAGCCAGGCCTTCGAGTTCAACGACCTGTGGCTGCGCCCCGACCAGCAAGGCCAGCGCCTGCTGGAGCAGAACCGCCCGGCCAGCGCCGCGCGCCAGTTCCAGGACCCGCAATGGCGCGGCATGGCCCTGTACCAGGCCGGCGACTATGCCGGCGCTGCCGAAGCCTTTTCCCAAGGCGACACCGCCGCCGCACACTACAATCGAGGCAACGCCCTGGCCCGCAGCGGTGAGCTGGAAGCTGCGCTGGACGCCTACGAACAAGCCCTGGAACGCCAGCCCGACCTGCAAGCGGCGCTGGACAACCAGGCACTGGTGCAGCAACTGCTGCAACAGCGCGAGGCCACTGCCGAGGAACAACCGGCCAGCAGCGATACCCAAGGCACGCCCGGCAGCGAAACCGAAGGCAACAGCAGCTCGGCCAGCAGCCCGGCCCAGGGCACGCCCGGCAACGACGAACAGGCCAGCGCCGAACAGCCCGGCGAAGGCAGCAGCAACAGCCAGGTAACGCCCGGCAACCAAGCGGGCGCGGACGACAGCGTCACCCAGCCGCCGCAGCGCCCGGTATCGACCAGCCTTGATACCGAACAGCGCCAGGCCCTGGAACAATGGCTGCGGGAGATCCCCGACAACCCTGCGGAGCTGCTGCGGCGCAAATTCTGGTATGAACAGCAATTGCATCAGGAAACCTCACGATGAGTCGCTTCGGCGTCTTTCTCCTCTGTCTGCTGTGGGCCGTGCTGGCCCAGGCCGAACCGTTGCTGCGCGCCAGCGTCGACCGTACCCGCCTGGAAGCCGGCGAAAGCCTGGAGCTGACCCTGGAAAGCCAGGACGTCACCCAGTTCGGCAAGCCCGACCTGCGCGCGCTGGAGGGTGACTTCGAAGTGCGCGGCACGCGCCAGCTGAACAGCCTGCACAGCCTCGACGGCGAAACCCGCGCCAGTACCCGCTGGATCATCACCCTGCTGCCTCGGCGCAGCGGCAGCCTGCGCATCCCCGAACTGCAACTGGGCCAGTCGCACAGCCAGGCCATCGAACTGCAAGTGCTGCAGGCCGATGCCAGCCGCCAGGACAGTGCCTCACAGGTGTTCATCGAAGCCACGCTCGACAGCAGCGAGGTCTACGTCCAGGCCCAGGCCGTGCTCACCCTGCGCATCTACCATTCAGTGGCACTGTACGACGACAGCAGCCTCAGCCCGCTGCAACTGGAAAACGCCAAGGTCGAACCGCTGGGTGAATCGCGCACCTATGAAAAGGAAATCAACGGCGTCCGCCACGGCGTGATCGAAACCCGCTATGCCGTGTATGCCCAACAAAGCGGCACCCTCGACATCCCACCGTTGACTTTCACCGCCACCGCCGCCGCCAGCCAGGACGAGGCCCCGCAAGCCAACGGCACGGTCCGGGCCGGCCACCAGGTGCAGGTCAGCTCGTTGCCATTGCGCCTGGCCGTGCGGCCGATTCCGGCGGCCTGGCCTGCTGGCGTGCCCTGGCTACCGGCCCGCAGCCTGACACTTGAAGAGCACTGGAACCCCGACCCTGGCAACCAGCAGGTGCAGATTGGCGACTCGCTGACCCGCAACATCACCCTGCGTGCCGAAGGCTTGTCCAGCACCCAGCTGCCACCGCTGCCAGCCACCGAAATCACCGGCCTGCGCCGGTACCCCGACCAGCCATTGCTGCGCAACGAAATCAGCGAACGAGGGATGATTGCCAACCGCGAAGAGCGCGAAGCCTTGGTGCCGACCCACAGCGGCGCGCTGGCCCTGCCGGCGCTGGAAGTGGCCTGGTGGGATACCCGAGAAAACCACCTGGAGCACAGCAGCCTGCCGGCGCGCACGCTGAACGTGCAGGACAACCCGGCGCTGAGCGCCGACACCCCGGTCGGCGACAACAGCAGTGCCAGCAGCTTGCTGTGGCCCTGGCAGCTGGCCACCCTGGTGTTCGCCCTCACCACCGTGCTGGGCTTTGCCCTGTGGTGGCGCGCCCGCTCGCAGCCAGCGGTGCTGCGTGCCGCGCAGGCCGGGCCGAGCCCACGTACCTTGCTGGATGATCTCAAGCGCGCGTGCCAGGCCAACGACCCACAGGCAACCCGCCAGGCGCTGGACGCCTGGGCCCGCCAGCAGCCGGAAACCCTGGCCGAGATGGCGGCGCGGTTCGTGCCGTTGTCGGATGCACTGGATGGGTTGAACGGGGCGCTGTATAGCGAGAGCGGGCAGTATTGGCAGGGTGAAGATTTGTGGCGGGCGATCGGTACGATTCCCCCGGCTGAGCAGGTATTGCTGCCGACCGGCGAGAACGGCAGCCTGCCGCCGCTCTATCCCAAGTGATGTGCTGCCTGTGCAGGCCTCTTCGCGGGCATGCCCGCTCCCACAGTGACCGCGCCGGCCTGTAGGAGCAGCCTTGTGCTGCGAAGAGGCCATGACTGCCACAGACAGTCTTCTGTCATACCGGCCTCTTCGCAGCACAAGGCTGCTCCTACAGTCATTGGCTGCTTACACGCCCCCTGTGGGAGCGGGCGTGCCCGCGAACACCGGCGCAGCCGGTGCCACCGTAAGATATTTCTGAACCTGCACCCCAATGCTTCAAGATCAACCCGCTTAGGAATTATCCTACGCGCGCTGCCGAACTATCGCTGTTGTCGGGGAAACACCTCACGGATAACGTTTCCGGGTCGCTTCGGTGACCGGGTGTGAGAACCCGACGATAAGCAAATTCCGTCAGCTTTCATGGCGGCCGCGCGCGGGCAGACTTCGGTCTGGCCGAGTTTTCCTTTGCTTCCTCGGTTTCTCACCACGCGCACGGCTGCCACCTAAACCCGTGAGAAGGTTGCGGTGGTGGCATTCTCTGATCAAGCAAAGGGTTTTAATCACGAAAAAGATCGTCCCCGATCCACCCGTAAAACTAACGGCCCGCCCCTTCTACACCATCAACCAGGACACACCCTCGGTTGACGCCCTGATCCACACCCTCCAGCTGATGGCCGGCATCGAAGACTCGCTGGACGAATACATCTGCGCCAATGCCAGCGAGCCCGGCATCAACATGCTGGTCAACGCGGTGCATCACGTACAGATGACCAAGGCCTTGGCCGAGTTGCTGTTGCACCGGCAAACCGGGGATATCACCCGACACTGACTACACCGCCCCAAGACATGCGCGGCCCCTGTAGGAGCGGCCTTGTGTCGCGAAAGGGGTGCGAAGCGCCCCCAGGATCTGCGCATCACCGCAAAATCGCCGGGGCCGCCTTGCGGCCCTTTCGCGACACGAGGCCGCTCCTACAGAGACCGTGACCAGGGCTTCATCAACCTGCGAGCACCGGTTGAACTGGCTGACGGCTCAGATGAACCGCTGCCCCTCGAACGGGTTCCAGCTCTGCTGCCCTTTGGTCTGCTTCAGGTAGTAGGCACGGTTGGTCAGGAAGCTGTACAGAAACGCAAACGCCATGCTGATGCCGTTATCCACCGGGCGCGGGATTTCGCTACCCGTCGCGATCTCGTAGTAGCTCAGGAGAACGCCGATGGCGATCATGATGGCCAGCATGACCAGGTTCTTCTTCCACAGCCCCAGCACGAACCAGTAGATCGGGCCGAAGAAAAAGGCGATGAAGTTGTTGTTGATCAGCAGCTTCTTGCCAAATGGCAAGGCGCGGAAAGCGGCTTTGTAGGGCTCGGAGGTGGGTGCGCCGTACTGATCGAAGAAAGCGAAACGCTCCCGCCATTTTGGCTTGAGGTTATCTGGGGTGGATTGGGTTTGTGGGATGCCTTCCATTGGTGACTCCTGTGATCGTCGTCCGTGAGTGTCGAATAGCCATGATCATGGCCGGTTCGGAGGGTAAATCAGCATGCCTTTGAGGGCAAGCTTGATACCTCCCGCAAAGCGAGAGCCAAGTCACGAAACACTCAAGGCTTCCAGATCGGCGCGATCAGAAATTCGTTGTTCACCAATTGATGTCGGTCAGGCGACCCAGCGGGTGGTCGTAGTGCAGGTGTACGCGGGTGCCGCCGGTGGCGCTGATGTCGGTCAGCGTACCGTCAGGCGTGCGGGTGAAATGCAGGAAGTGGCCGAGAACGTTCTCGATGCGTTGCAGCGGCACTTCGGTGTTGGTGTCTGGCACTTCGCCGAAGTAGAAGAACAGGTTGTCCCGCGTTTGCAGGATGTAGTGGCCGCCCTCGGTGCACACCAGGTACACCTGCTCGTGCGGGTTGCGCTGACCGTATTTGCCCTAAAAATATTTGGCTCCGCCAGCAATTTGGCAGAGCCAGTCTATTTTAACTGTTAAAGATCACGCCATCAAAGTCGTACAACAAAAAATTTACACAGAAAATAACTCTCGGGAAAACTCGACGGCACAGGCATCTAATCCTTAAACTGCACCCCGCGCACCAAGCCATTCTCCAAAACAGACTTGACGCGAGCAGTCACCACAATCGTAGGGCTGTCCTCTTCAGCCCTAACGACATCACTAGAAAGCACCGCCTCATTATCCAAAACTATCTTACTGAACCACCTCGGACCATCTGGCATATAGCTAAGTAACGGCTCACTAACAGATTCTTTCAAGTTAAAGGCTGGTGATTTACCTATAACATTGAATATCTTGTAACCAGTATAGGAAGCCTCACCTATCAGTAGATCCGCATCCACAAACTGAACACCAGAAATACTTTCTCTCCTCATTAGTTCGTAGAGCCGCGGCGAAATCAAATTGGGCCCATCACTGAAAAAAAAATCATAGCTAAGGAGCTTGGAAGCACTGACCCTTTTCGGCCCCTCGAAACAGACTTTTATATCCTTGCTTACAACCACGCACTCTTTGAAAATCCCAGAATCCTCACCAGACAACATCTTTGTCTTCAGCCAATAACTTTCAGGATAGTCATCTGAAATAGAAAGTATAAAATTTTTAGCCACAAGTCGCTCCCCGAACAGAGTTTTTATTCAGCATCGTTTTACCTGCACGCAGACCTTTTCTCTCATCAACCATGACTCCGTGAATAGCCTTCTGGTAGTCCGCTTTGGTCCAGCCATTTTTCTTGCCGTATTCGTGAATAATATCCAGTTTCTTCTCTACAGCCGAATTATATTGCGCGTGAGAGCCACGATGCACCGTTCGCACCGGATGGCTCTCCTCATACTTAGGCAGATAAATAATATTGGACAGCTTATGAATATTCACCTCGCCCGCCTGCATGGCCGCATGATTAGGCTCTGTACGAAAAGAGATGTCGCAGACACCGCATGGAACAAGCCAGTGAGACCATGGCGGCATAGCTTTTCGCGAGCTTGTCGAAGCGCGTCACG
>NZ_NEJN01000038.1:0-800 GCF_002113105.1 Pseudomonas sp. B22(2017) | reverse complement strand
GCCGGACATTTCCAGGCCCGGCAAGCGGTGCTGGCTGCCCTTGAGCTCGGTCTGGTGGTTGTACAGCACCTGGAACAACGGGTTGTGCCCAAGGTTGCGCTCAGGCTGCAAGGCTTCGACCAGTTGCTCGAATGGCAGGTCCTGGTGGGCCTGCGCGCCCAGAACACGTTGCTTGACCTGTTGCAGCAGCTCGCCGAACGTCAGCTGCATATCGAACTCGGCACGCAGCACCTGGGTGTTGACGAAGAAGCCGATCAGGCGCTCGGTCTCGACCCGGTTGCGGTTGGCCGTGGGCACACCAACACGGATGTCGGCCTGGCCCGAGTAGCGATGCAGCAAGGTCTGGAAGCTGGCCAGCAACAGCATGAACGGCGTCACGTTCTGCTGCTGGGCAACGCGCTTGAGGTTGGCCGCCAGCTCATTGCCCAACTCAATCGGCCAACGCGCGCCTTGATGGCTCGGTACAGCCGGGCGCGGATGATCCAACGGCAGCTCCAGCACCGGTTGCTCATCACCCAATTGTTCGGTCCAGTAGGCCAGCTGCCGCGCCTGCTCGCCGGCCTCCATCCAGTTGCGCTGCCAAACGGCAAAGTCCGCGTACTGAATCGGCAGGACCGGCAGCGTCGGCGCCTGGCCTTGGCTGTAGCCCGCATACAGTTGCACCAGCTCTTCGACCAGCACCGGCATCGACCAGCCATCGGCGACGATATGGTGCAGGGTCAGCACCAGCACGTGCTGGTCCGCCGCCAGGCCCAGCAGCCTGGCCCGCAGCAGCGGCCCCTGCTCCAGGTCGAACGGTT
>NZ_NEJN01000005.1:0-460411 GCF_002113105.1 Pseudomonas sp. B22(2017) | reverse complement strand
ACTTGTGATGCTGATAATCTTTGTGACTATCAGTCCGTACTCACAAGCACCCACACGAATTGCTTGATTCGATTTGTTAAAGAGCGTTTGGTTAAGAGCCTTTCGTCTCAACCGAGGCGCGCATTCTACGCTTTCCTCATTTGCTGTCAAGCGTTTATTTTGAAGTTTTTTACAATCGATTTCTTTCGAAACCTTTCAACTTCAACAACTTACCGCTTGCCTCGAAGCGTTCAACGCTGCGAGGAGGCGAATAATACGCGCTTTGAGATCAGAGTCAACACCTTGATCTGAAAAAACTTTCTGCCAGCGTTTTACCTTCGTCGGCAACTAATGAAAGCGCCGCGAATCTGTAGAGAAACACCACCCAACGGAGCGTAGCGGCCATGAGCGATGCGCAAAGCGAGAAAACCCCGGGCCTGTCGGCGGACGAGGAGCAGGAAGTCAGCCTTAACCAACCGCCCCGCGCGGCAGTACTGCACGAGATCATTCGTTACCAGGGCGATCAGGAACTGGAACGAACACTCGCCGCACTGTGGTGGTCGGCACTGGCCGCAGGCTTGTCCATGGGGCTGTCGCTCATGGCCATGGGGCTGTTCTACGCACGCCTGCCGGAGGGGGACAGTGCCCAGGTTATCGCCAGCATCGGCTATAGCGCAGGCTTCCTTGCAGTGATACTGGCGCGTCAGCAGTTGTTCACCGAAAACACCCTGACCGCCGTGTTGCCGGTAATGACTGCCCCCACCCTGGCCAACTTCGGGCGCCTGCTGCGCCTTTGGAGCGTGGTACTGCTTGGCAACCTCGCCGGCACCTTGCTGGTGGCCTGGGTAATGCTGGAGCTGCCGATCTTCGACAGCAAGACCGACGTGGCCTTCCTGGAGGTTGGCCGCAAGGTCATGAAAAACGATGTCAGCCAGATGTTCGCCAAAGGCATCGTATCGGGGTGGATGATCGCCACCATGGTATGGATGATCCCGTCGATGGAACATGCCAAGATCTGGATCATCCTGATGATCACCTATCTGATGGCCCTGGGCGACTTCACCCATATAGTGGTCGGCTCGGTCGAGGTGTCCTATCTGGTCTGGGCCGGCGATGAAACCTGGAGCAGTTTCTGGCTGGAGTTCGCCCTGCCGACACTGGCGGGCAACATCATCGGCGGCAGTTTCATCTTCGGATTGATCAGCCATGCACAGGTGCGCAGCGACAGCGGCAAACCGCCCTCACGGCTACTGAAAGAGGACCAGCCACCCTCCCCGCGCCGCAACAACGGCAACAAATGAACCTCAGCGTGCCGCTACAACGCGCTCGTTCGCCTGGCCGCGCTGACGCACAGGCCGTGGCTGCCACCAGTTCTGCCCGGCGTGCGGAGAGTCAAGGCTGACCCGCTCCCCCATCTGCGGGGTGCTCAGGCGCACCTGTGCCTGGTTGGCCAGCGCCAGGATGCGTTCGAACGGCTCCTGCCAACCATGGATGGACAGGTCGAAAGTGCCGTTGTGAATCGGTAACAGCCAACGCCCGCGTAAATCCAGATGTGCCTGCAGACTCTGCTCCGGCTGCATGTGCACATCGGGCCAGGCGACGTTGTAGGCCCCGGTCTCGATCAAGGTCAGGTCGAACGGCCCGAAGCGCTCGCCAATCTGCTTGAACCCATCGAAGTAGCCGGTATCGCCACTGAAGAATACCCGCACATCCTCGTCGACGATCACCCACGACGCCCACAAGGTCCGGTTGCTGTCCAGCAGCCCACGCCCGGAAAAGTGCTGAGCCGGGGTGGCGACAAAGCGTACGCCCTCGACCTCGCTTTCCTGCCACCAGTCCAGCTGCCGCACCTTCGCCGGTGCCACGCCCCAGGTAATCAGCAGGTTGCCTACGCCCAGCGGGGCCAGGAACACACTTGTTCGCGGTGCAAGTTGGCGAATCGCCTGTTCGTCCAGATGATCGAAGTGATCGTGGGACAGTACCACCGCAGCCAATGGCGGCAATTGGTCCAGTGCCAAGGGTGGCGCATGGAAACGCAGCGGGCCGGCCCACTGCACTGGCGAGGCGCGCTCGGCGAATACCGGGTCGGTAATAAAGAAGCGCCCACGCAGCTTGAGCAATACTGTGGAATGGCCCAGGCGCCACAGGCTGCGATCGGGCGCATCGAGCACCTGCTGGCGGGTCATGGGCTGGAGGCTGACCGGTGTGGCCGGCCGGGTTTCCGGCGGTTTGCGCAGGAACAGGTATTTGAGCCCGATGCGCAGCTTCTTCAATACGCCATCCTGTGGCAACGACGCCTGGTTGTGAAAACGCCCTTCCCGCTGTGGCGCCGGCTCGCCGGCGGGGTTGGCCAAAGGGACCATCAGCAACACTCCGAGCAACAGGAAAGCCTTCATGCTACCCCACAGTGATCGGATCAACCATGAATTGGCTTGTAAGGTCATTTTTCGTCGATGAAACACTGTTCAACAATATTCATGCGAGTTATGCGATAAACGGTGCTTCAGCAGAAGAACGATGATCAAGATGGATAAACGCAGCGGCAAAGGACTTTCATTCGCCAAACGCATCTACCTGCCGCGGGTCATCGGCCTGGGAATCGGCCTGTTCAGTGTCATGGCCGCCATGGCGCCGCTGTCACCGCCCATCTGGGCATGGCTGCTGGTGCTGTTCAACGGCCTGTTGTGGCCACATGTGGCCTACCTGTGGGCAGCCCGTTCGGCCACGCCCTACCAGGCAGAACAGCGCAACCTGGTTCTGGACTCCCTGATGGGTGGGTTCTGGACCGCCGCCATGCATTTCAATCCATTGCCCAGTGTGACCGTGCTTTCGATGATGACCATGAACAACGTCGCCGCCGGCGGCAAACGCATGGTCGTTCGCGGGATGCTGGCCCAGTTGGCCGGCATGCTCATCGCCACATTGTTGCTGGGCCCCGGCCTGCAACTGAATGCCACACCCCTGCAGGTCTATGCCTGCCTGCCGATGCTGACGCTCTATCCACTGGCGCTAGGCTGGGTCTGCTACCAGCTGGCGATCAAGCTGGCCGACCACAAGCGCCGACTGAGCACCCTGAGCCTCACCGACAGCCTGACCGGCCTGCTCAACCACGGTGCCTGGAAAGACCTGCTGCTGCTGAAGTTCCAGGCCTGCCAGCAGCAAAAGGGGCACGCGGTGATTGCCCTGATCGACATCGACCACTTCAAGACCATCAACGACACGTTCGGTCACGTTGTCGGCGACTGTGTGCTGCGCCAACTCGGCGCCGAGCTGCGGCACAACCTACGCGAAGGCGACCAGGCCGGGCGCTACGGCGGTGACGAATTCTGCGTAATCTTGCCGGATACCAGCGAAGCCGAAGCGTGCCTGGCCATGGAGCGCCTGCGCGAGCGGGTCGCCAGCTACCGCAACCCGCAGTTGCCGCACCTGCGCATCAGCCTGAGCATCGGCCTTTCGGCATTCGAGGCCGACCTGGAGTCACCCGAGCACTGGCTCGAACAGGCGGACAAGGCGCTGTATACCGCCAAGCATGCCGGGCGCGACCAGGTCAATTTTGCCCGCAGCGACGCTGCAACGCTCAGGCTGGCCTATCCTGATTGAACCTCCTTCCTGACTAACTGGCGGGAGGCTGCCTGAAGGAGCCGCTCGCGCATGGCCAGGACCGCCAACCCTCCACCCGCCAGCCCCACCCCGCGCTTCCAGGTGCGTCGCTTGATTGCCGGCTTCAGCGCAGTTTTCGGCCTGGCTTGCCTGGTCATCGTCGGCGCCCTGTTCAATATCGCGGGTACTCTTGACCATCAGGAGCGCCAGCGCAGCGCCTCGCAGGCATCCAAGGCGCTGGAGCAACGGTTGCTCGCATCGCGCCAATTCCTGTCCAGCTACGCCGTATGGGATGCTGCCTTCGAACACCTGGCGGGGCAGGCCGACTGGAAATGGGCCTACGAAGAAAAGAACGTGGGCGAGTCGCTGTACAGCGCCAGCGGCTATGAGGGAGTGTTCGTGGTGGAGGACGCACGCACCACCTACGCCTTGTTCAGAGGCCAGCCTACCCAGGCGGCTGCCAATACCTATATCGATGCAGCGCTGCAGCCAATCATCGACCAGGCCCGGGCGGCGGCCATCCCACGTGAACAGATCACCCGTTTCGTCCTGTTCAACGGCTGGCCGGCAGTGCTCAGTGCCGCGGCGGTGCGCCCGGACCGGGATGTCACCGAGAGCGAGGTCCGCCAGGCACCGGTAATGCTGTTTGTCGACCAGCTCACCGAGGACAAGCTGGCGCAACTGAGCAGCGGTGCCGGCCTGACCGGCATGCACGTGGAGAAAGATGATGTGGGCGAGCACGGCCACCTGCGCATCGACCTCGGCGATACCGGCTACCATCTGTCCTGGAGCAGCCCGCTGCCAGGGCACCAGTTGCTGCGTGCTGTGTTGCCCCCGCTGTCGGGAGCCTTGCTGATACTTGGCCTGGTCATGCTCTACCTGTTCCGTCATGCCTTGCGCAGTTCGCGCGCGATCGACCTCACGCTCGCCGATCTGCAGCAGAGCAACCAGGCCCTGGAGGCCAGCGAGCAGCGTTTTCGCGCGGTGGCCGAGTCGGCATCCGACTGGATCTGGGAAACTGATCGGCAGCAACGCCTCACCTATCTGTCACAACGTTTTGTCAACGTTACCGGTTACCCGGTGGACGACTGGCTCGGCCACCCGCTCAATCAGTTACTGGCCTGCGATACCACGCCGCTCTCGCCGTGGCTGGATGCCCTGGCCGCGGCCGACCCGCAACAACTGGCCAACCTGCGCTGCACCTACCGCGACCAGAATGGTCAGAACCGCTACTGCCGGATTTCGGCCCGCGCCATCTGGTACGACGACAAGCCCGTCGGTTTCCGTGGCACCGCCAGTGACATCACCGACGAAGTCGATGCCCATGCACGCATCCAGCACCTGTCGCTGCACGACCCGCTGACCGGCCTGGCCAACCGCAACAAGCTAGCCCGCCACCTGGAACAGGCGCTGTTACGTGGGAGCGACTCGCCACCACTGACCTTGCTGCTGCTGGACCTGGACAACTTCAAGCCGATCAACGACTCTCTCGGCCATGCCGCCGGTGACGCGGTGCTGCAGGAGGTAGCGAACCGCCTGCGCGACACTACCCGCGACGGCGACCTGGTCGCGCGTTTAGGCGGCGACGAGTTCCTCCTGGTGCTTAGCGGCATGGACAACCGCAGCGAGATCGACCGTTTCTGTGCGCGCCTTATCAGCCTGCTGCAGCAGCCGATCGCCTTCGATAGCCAGACCCTCCATGTTGGCGCCAGCATCGGAGTCGCCCAGACCCGTACCCAGGGCTTCGATGCCGGCGAGCTGATCCGCTGCGCCGATATCGCCCTGTACCAGGCCAAGGCCGACGGCAAGAGCACCTGGCGCTATTTCGCTGCCGAAATGAACCAGCAGATCCAGTACCGCCGCCAACTGGAGAACGACATGCGGCGAGCCCTGCGCAACCAGGAATTCGAGCTGCACTACCAGCCGCGCTACCGCCTCAGCGACCTGCGCATCGTCGCAGTCGAGGCCTTGCTGCGCTGGCAGCATCCGCAGGAAGGGTTGCTGGGGCCGGACACCTTCATCCCCTTGGCCGAACAGAGTGACATCATTGTCGCGCTGGGCCGCTGGGTGTTGCGCGAAGCCTGCCGCACTGCCCATGACTGGCCCGCCGATGTTCTGGTGTCTGTGAACCTGTCACCTGCGCAGTTCCAGCGCAGCGATGTGGTGGCGGATGTACGCGAGATCCTGCTGGAAACCGCTTTCCCCGCACAGCGCCTGGAGCTGGAAATTACCGAGAACGTGATGCTCAATGACATCGAAGGCGCACTGGGCACAATGCTGTCGCTCAAGGAGCTCGGCGTTCGCCTGAACATGGACGACTTCGGCACCGGCTACTCGTCGCTGGGCTACTTGCGCACCTACCCGTTCGACAGCATCAAGATCGACAAACGCTTTATCGGCGGGCTGAACAACACCGCTGGCAGCGACCGCGCCGTGGTCCAGGCCATCATCAACCTGGGCGAAGCGATGGGGCTGACGGTGACGGCCGAAGGAGTGGAAAGCGAGCAGCAGCTCAGGGCACTGCAGAAGGACCGTTGCCATGAAGTGCAAGGCTATTACCTGAGCAGGCCTCTGAACAGTGCGGGGCTCGAGGCGTTGTTGCAGCAGGCATCCCAACGCTCGGCGCCCTACCTGTAGCGTAAGTTTGAAAGCTTGCGCAGCCCGCTCCTACAGGGATTTTCAGCACAGCTGCCGCAAGCTGCGCTCAGCCACGATTTCCGGCAGGTCGCGCCGGCGCAGGTAGGTGCGCAGCGGTTCACCGATGTTCAAACGGTCATCCACATGCTGCTCCAGCAACAGCGCCAGCCGTTCGCGGCAAAGAGCCATGCGCTGCCCTTGCTCGGGCCGCCAGACAAACTCGCTGCAGGGCGTGATGCTGGCATCGGCCACGTCCATGCCGAAAGAGTCTTCGGAAAAACGCACGATATGCACGCCGCGCTTGCCATGAAAACCGACAAAGCCCTTGAGCTGGTCGGCAGCGTTGCAGATGTCCTGTGAAGTGATGGCCATGACGTAACCTCGCAATGAAATCGGAAGATACGCACGCCAGGCGGGAAAGGGTTGCCTCTGCCGGGCAACTCGTGACTGGCAGCCTAACGCAAGCCATCACACAGGCGCCACGGTTTTCATCGATCAGCGACCACCGTCAACCTGTGAATGCAGCACCTCGCCCAACCATTGCATGAAGGCCTGCACCCGGCGTGGCACGTGCCGTTGCCGGGCATAAAGCAGTGATACGGGCATGGCCGGCGCCTGCCAGCCTTCCAGTACCGAAACCAGCTCACCGCGCTGCAGGTGCTCGGCCACGCCCACCGCCGGCACCTGGATCAGCCCCAGCCCGGCCAGGCAGGCCGCCGAGTAGGCCTCGGCATTGTTCACTGTGACCACGCCAGCCATGGCCTGGAAATGCAGTTCACCGTCCTGCAGAAATTCGAAACCGGCACTACGCCCCCCCAGGGTGCGCACGTAATGCACCAAGTGATGCTCGGCCAGGTCCTGCAGCGTGCGCGGCACGCCGTAGCGTGCAAGGTAGGCAGGGCTGGCACAGTTGCGCATGCTCAGTTGACCGACCGGGCGCGCCACCACATCCAGGTCATGCAGGGCACCAATGCGCATCACGCAATCGAAGCCTTCACGCAGCAGGTCGACCTGGCGGTCGGTACAACTGAGCTCCACCTCCAGGCGCGGGAAGCGCTGCAGAAACTGCGGCAACGCCGGGATGATGACCCGCCGGGCCATCATTGTCGGCAGATCGACGCGCAGGCGCCCGGCCAGCTCGGCATCGTCGGCGCGGAACAAGCCCTCGATTTCGTCCATGCCCGACAGCAGGTCCTTGCTGCGCTCGTACAGCAAGGCGCCATCCTGGGTCGCCTGTACCCGGCGGGTGGTGCGGTTGAACAGCTGCGTACCCAGCAAACGCTCGAGCGCCCTGACCTGCTCCGACACAGTCGAACGGGGCAGCCCCAAGCTCTCGGCAGCCAGGGTGAAACTGCTGACCTCGCAGACCCGAACAAAGGTGCGCAACAACTCCAGCTTGTTCAATTCAGCCCTCGTCTATCCGGTTTTACCGAACAGTATTTCCATATTCGCTGGATTTAACAGCACCACACCGACCAATAACCTGTGCTCATCAGCCCACCATGAGGTTTTCACCATGACCCGCAAGATTGCCCTGATCACTGGCGCCAGCCGCGGCCTGGGCCGCAACACCGCAGAACACCTGGCCGCACGCGGCATCGATGTCATCGGCACTTACCACAGCAAGGCGGAGGAAGCCCATGCCGTCGCCGCCCGGCTGGAGCAGGCCGGGGTCAAGGCTATCATGCTGCAACTGGACGTCAGCGACAGCGCCAGCTTTGCCGGCTTCGCCGAATGCCTCGGCGCAACCCTGCAGCAACACTTTGGCCGCGAGCGCTTCGACTTTCTGGTGAACAATGCCGGGATCGGATTGAACGTGCCATACACCGAAACCAGCGAGGCACAGTTCGACCAGTTGCTGAACATCCAGCTGAAAGGTCCGTTCTTCCTTACCCAGCGCCTGCTGCCGTTGCTGGTCGACAATGGCCGCATCGTCAACATTTCCACTGGCCTGGCGCGCTTTGCGCTACCGGGGTATGCCGCCTATGCCGCGATGAAGGGGGCGATGGAGGTGCTGACCCGCTATCAGGCCAAGGAACTGGGAGCACGTGGGATTCGTGTGAACATTCTGGCGCCGGGGGCGATCGAGACCGATTTTGGCGGCGGCGTGGTGCGGGATAACCGACAGGTTAATGAATACATTGCCGGCAACACGGCGCTGGGGCGGGTGGGCTTGCCGGATGATATCGGGGCAGCGATTGCGCTGTTGCTGGAAGATGGCAACGGCTGGATCAACGGGCAACGGCTGGAGGTTTCGGGCGGGATGTTCCTCTGAAATCGAGGATCTGGGGCTGCTTAGCAGCCCCTTTGGCCCTCACGGCCGACTCTGCTCCTCATGCACCTGCACACTGGCCGTCATTCCCGCACTCAGGGTCACCCCCTCCGGCACCTGGTCCAGGCGAATCCTTACCGGTATCCGCTGCGCCAATCGCACCCAGTTGAAGGTCGGCTCGACCTCCGGCAGCAACTGGCTGTCGGGGTTGCTGTTGCGGTCGGTGATACCACGGCTGATGCTTTCCACATGCCCTTGCATCGGTTCGCCCGCGCCCATCAGCCAGACCTTCACCGCATCCCCCACACGAATGCGTGGCAGCTTGGTTTCCTCGAAATAGGCCTGGATATAGAAGGTTGAATCGTCCACCAGGGCCATCACCGCCTCCCCGGTATTCACATAGTTGCCCTCGGCCAGGCGCAGGTTGGTGATATGCCCGCTGCGCGGCGCCCGCACTTCACTGCGCGCCAGGTTGATTTTGGCGACCTGCAATTGTGCCTCGGCCTCATGCAGCTCACCGCGGGCGATGGCCGCATTGATCTGGGCGTTTTCCCGCAATTCGGCACTGATCGCCTCCGGCCCAAGTGCGGTACGCCGGGCCGCTTCACGCTCGCGCAGGCGCAGTTGCTGGCTGCGGGTTTCGGTCACCGCACTGGCTTGGTCGAAAGCCGCCTGGAAGCGTTCGCGGTCGATGCTCATCAGCAGGTCGCCGGCCTTGACCTGCTGATTGTCACGGGCCTTCAGCTCGCGCACCCAGCCGGACACATCGGGGGCGATCACCACCACATCGGCGCGCACACGGGCATCGCGGGTCCAGGGGGTGAGCATGTAGTACTGCCACAGCTGATAGCCGGCGAAGACGGCAAGGGCCACCACACACAAGGTGACCAGGGTACGTACGGCCGCACGCATCGAAACACTCCTTTATAAAGCTCCCAGCAGTCGCACTACCAGGAACAACACACAAACGAACAACGCCGCATCGAACAGCGCTTCATGCCAGATCCAGCGCCCCAACGGCGTGGCCTGCACCACCAGACGCAACACGCCGGTAAGCACCAGCGCCATCAACACATAAACCAGGAAAGGGCTGAACAGCACGCCGCCCAATTCCCACTCACGCAACCCCATGGGATTCCTCCTGCCAACGGCACCACTTGCCCCAGCTTTTTTGCAGTTGCAGCACCGCCCCTTCGGCCAACCGCAGCGGATCGCTGGAGGGTAGTCGGCGCAAGGCGCCAATGAACTGTTCGCTTGCGGCATCCAGGCTCTGTCCACGCCCTGGCGCCGGCCCTTTGGCCAGCACTGCCTCTACCTGCTGCAGGTATTCGCGCTCGACCCGTCCCAACGGGGCCTGGGCGACCGCCAGGCACATGCGCAAATGCACCAGTTCGTCGCCGATATCCAGGCCGTGCAGGCCGTCGTCCCAGCGCTTGCGTTCGCTCTCGGGCAGGTCGCCAGCATGCCGCGCCAGTTGCATCAGGCGGTCGGCCATGCGCCCGCCAAACCAACTGTCGGCCCCGCGCAGGTCGCGCCGGGTAAGGCGCACCAGGTCATTCTGGGTCGCCGCGCGCAGGCGCTGGCCCAGCCAGGCCGGGTGGCGAAACACCAACAAGCGGAAGGCCATCACCGCCGCCGACACACCCACCAGCATGGCCAAGGCACTGTTGAGCATGGTGGCCACGCCGAACTGCATGGCGTTGAGCGGCGACACCAGCACGATGAAATGCAGGCAATAAGAAGTAGCCGTGGCCCCGGTCCGCGGGTGAGCCATGCCCAGCGCACCAAGAAACAGCGGCACCCCCATGCCCAGGCAGAGCATGGCGAAGCTGCTCCATTGCGGCAGCAGAATCTGCCCGACCAGAAACGCCGCCGGTATTGCCAGGAGGATCCCTCGTAAAAAGCTCAGGCCGATCTGCGCGCCATTCTCGCGGCTGGCGAACAGGCTGCAGACCACACAGGTCAGCACCAGGCCACCCGGTGCCGAAGGCCAGGCGGTGGCCAGCCAGAAACCACTCATCACCAGAAAGGCCAGCGCACTGCGTGAGCCGAAGAGCAAGGCCAGCGACCAGTCGCGGTGCGCGGCCAGGCCCTGAGACACATCCTTGGGCGCCCTGCCCGCCTCCACATCCTCCAGCGCCTGGCTGGCAGCCATGGCGTAATCCAGCAGCAGTGCCATGCGTGCCAGGCAAAAGTGCTCCGCCGGGCTGATCTGATCATCGTGGGCAGCATCCCAGATACGCTGGCGCAGAAGCAAAAGGCTCGGCTGATCGGGCTTGCCCAACAGTGCGCGCACCTCCTCCAGCCAGGGCGCCAGGCGTTCGGCCTCGCCCTCATCAAGTTGCCGCCACTGGCGGCGCACCGAACGGGAAATGCGCAGCAGCACCATCAGTTTCTGGCTCAGGCCGCGAATGGCACGAGCGCGCTGGCGCCCGCGGTTGCCTTCGAACCAGGCGTGTTCGCGTTGGCTGTCGATGGCAACGATACGCCCCAGGCTCTCCAGCAGGCCTTTGCGCCCCTCGTCTTCACCGCCCAGCATGGCACTGGCGGCCTGCAGGCCGTTCTGCCAGGCCTGACGGGCCTGCCCGCCCAGTTGCTGCTCTACCCGCATGGGCCAGAGCAAGGCGCTGCTGGCGGTGGCACAGAAGATACCCAGGCAGATCTCGGTGCAGCGCGCCACGGCCTGGTCGAACACCTGCAATGGGTGATCGATGGCCGGCAGGGCAATGATCGCCGCCGTGTAGCCTGCCAACACGAAGGCATAGGCCCAGGCGCTGCGCAACTGTGTGGAGGCGGCGGTACACAGGGCCAGCCACAGGGCCAAGGTGAGCAGGAACAGACCGGGGGTCTGGGCAAACAGACCGATGAACAGCACCGACATAAACGTGCCGACCAGGGTGCCGGCCAGCCGCGCCAGGCCCTTCTGCACCACCATGCCTGACAACGGCTGGGCGACGATGAAAGCGGTCATCAGGGCCCAGGACGGTTGTTCCAGGCCCCAACGCATCGCCAACCACAGGGCCAGGCCGCCACCGAGCAGGGTCTTGATGGCGAACTTGAGGGCGAGGCTGCTGGGAGCGAACAGGGCCTGGAAGGTGATGGGCACGAGACGGACCTTGAGGGGATGGTCTTGTAGAAAGATAGACAATGGTGGGAAGGATAAAGCGGAAACGATTAATTAGCTAGCTAATCATCTTTATAAGAGGTGCAGATGGTCCTGTCCCGGCCCTTTCGCAGCACAAGGCTGCTCCTACAGATACTGTGTAGGAGCAGCCTTGTGCTGCGAAAGGGCCGGGACAGGCAACACAAAAATTGCAGGCAAAAAAATGGGCGACCGAAGTCGCCCTAAATGCCTTGCGTGCTCGTGTACCCGGAAGGTCAGCGCGGTTTGCGCTTGTTCGAGTCCTTCCAGATGAAAATGCCCAGACCGGCAAAGAATGCGACCATCAACCCGACCGTTACCACTCCGGCGATAACCACGTTGTCGAAGAACATGCTGGCCTCCCCATTCGTTTGCCGTTGTCCGATGGGTGCAAGTTAACCAATGTGGGGGCGGGGAAAATTGATCGGTGTCAATGGTGCCCGGGGCCGGGCACGCGAGGCGAGTGCAGGGTTGACCTGCGTCAAGTTTCAGCGCTTCTTCGGCTTGCCCTTGGGCTTCTTTTTCTTGGCACTGTTCAACGGCAGGGCCTGCTCGAACGCATTGCGCATTTCGTTCAGGCGCTTTTCCTTGAGGTCGTGGACGCGCTTGGCGCGTTCGGCATCGAAATCGATGAGGTTGTCTTGGCTCATGGGTGGGCTCGACGATCAACTGAGACTTGCATGATGAAGCCAGGCGCTGGCGCTGACCAGCCCCATGTCAGACTTCGATGTCCACCAGCAGCCCCTGGCGTACATGCTCGCCCATCAACGGCGCCACCGGCACGGTATTGTCGGCGTTGACCTCGTCACCCGGCATTGCACTGTAGCGTTCGTCCTCGCCCTTCTGCCGACGTTGCTGCTGGCGGCGCTGCTCGTCGCGCAGCTGCAGCGCCTGCTCCTGCGGGTCACGCTGCTGCTTGAGGTCGATGGCACTTTCACCGGATGCAGGCTGGGTCGGCACCACCGGCTTGATGTCGGGTGTCGGCTTGACCGGGTCCTGTTGCGAGGTCACCGGGGCGGCACTGAGCGGAATGATCGGTGGCAGCATGGACGTTCTCCTATGCCCCCTGTATCGGCAGGCGCGGGTTTACCTTGATGGCATGCACAACACTTATTCGGCTTCGTCGTCAGGGTTGTCGTCGCTTGGCGGGCTGGCCTCGCTCCAGGGCCGCTTGTACACCTGCTGCCAGACCGCGTCCATGTGCTCGCGCAGCACCTGCGGCGCGGATTTTAGCGAGGCGCTGTCCTCACGCTCACCGCCGATCGGCTCTTCACCTGCCGGGGTGATCAGCGACTGGCCGGTGATGCTGTAGCTGGCCTGCCCTTCGCGCATCTCGATGGCGATGTCGTGCGGGTCGATGCCACCGCCACAGAATGCGTGGCTGGCAACCGTCACCTCGGCGATGCCGTCCTTGTTCAGGTCGCCGACATCGCTGACGTCGTTATAGAAGTCCACATCCAGGTCCAGGCCCGGGCAGGTGGTTTCCTGTTCGATCTGCCAGCGCGCCTTGAAAGCGTCATTTTCGGCCTTGCGCCCGTACAGCGTGGCCTTGAGTACCACCTTGTCAACTTCCTGCTCGCTTTCCGGGTCGCTGGCCTGGCCATCGCTGCGGCTCAACACCAGCAGGCCTTCACCGTCGCGGTCACGAAAGTGCACGCTCTTGATCGGCGTCTGCACGCCCAGCACCTCGAGCTGTTCGATCGGGATGGCGGGCAAGGTCTCGAAGTTTTTCTGCTCGCAGGCGGCCAGCAGCAACAGGCTGCCCACGGCCATCGAAGCGCTGATCCAGCGGTGCTTGGCAGACATGTTGATCCGGAGCCCTCGTCGGCAGCACGGTGGGGGACGATGAAGCGGCTAGACTGTTGCTACCTATCGCACTTCGGCACCTTTCGATGCGCTCGGCACTTTGGTCTGACCGGCCGATCCGTTAACATAACCGGCTTTTTCATCGCGGGAGTTCAGGCAGTATGGCGCAGCAGTATCAACCGGGGCAACGCTGGATCAGCGACAGCGAAGCCGAGCTCGGCCTGGGTACCATCCTGGCGCAGGATGGCCGCCTGTTGACCGTGCTCTACCCGGCCACTGGCGACACCCGCCAGTATTCCCTGCGCAATGCGCCGCTGACCCGCGTGCGCTTCTCGCCAGGTGACCAGATCACCCACTTCGAAGGCTGGAAGTTGACCGTGCGCGAGGTCGAGGACATCGACGGGCTGATGGTCTACCACGGCCTGGACGGGCAGAACCAGCCGCGCACCCTGCCAGAAACCCAGTTGTCGAACTTCATCCAGTTCCGCCTGGCCAGCGACCGCCTGTTCGCCGGGCAGATCGACCCGCTGTCGTGGTTCAGCCTGCGCTACAACACCCTGCAGCACACCAGCAAGCAGATGCAGTCGGCGCTGTGGGGCCTGGGCGGCTGCCGTGCCCAACCCATCGCCCACCAGTTGCACATCGCCCGCGAAGTCGCCGACCGCAGCGCGCCGCGCGTCTTGCTGGCCGACGAAGTAGGCCTGGGCAAAACCATCGAAGCCGGCCTGGTGATCCACCGCCAGCTGCTGTCTGGCCGCGCCAGCCGCGTACTGATCCTGGTACCGGAAAACCTCCAGCACCAGTGGCTGGTGGAAATGCGCCGCCGCTTCAACCTGCAGGTGGCCTTGTTCGACGCTGAGCGTTTCATCGAAAGCGATGCCAGCAACCCGTTCGAGGATGCCCAGCTGGCGCTGGTGGCCCTGGAGTGGCTGGTAGAAGACGAAAAGGCCCAGGACGCGCTGTTCGCCGCTGGCTGGGACCTGATGGTGGTGGACGAAGCCCACCACCTTGTCTGGCACGAAGACCAGGTAAGCGCCGAATACGGCCTGGTCGAACAGCTGGCCCAGGTGATCCCGGGCGTGCTGCTGCTCACCGCCACCCCCGAGCAGCTCGGCCAGGACAGTCACTTCGCCCGCCTGCGCCTGCTCGACCCCAACCGTTTCCACGACCTGGCCGCCTTCCGCGCCGAGAGCGAGCACTATCGCCCGGTGGCTGAAGCCGTACAGGAACTGCTCGACGAAGGCCGCCTGTCGCCCAAGGCCCACGCCACCATCCAGGGCTTCCTGGGTGCCGAAGGCGAAGCCTTGCTGGCTGCGGTCAGCGACGGCGATACCCAGGCCAGCGCGCGCCTGATCCGTGAGCTGCTCGACCGTCACGGCACCGGCCGCGTGCTATTCCGTAACACCCGCGCGGCGATCCAGGGCTTCCCTGAGCGCCAGCTGCACCCTTACCCACTGGCGACGCCCGAGCAGTACCGCGACCTGCCAGCCGGCGAACATGCCGAGCTGTACCCGGAAGTCGCCTTCCAGGCCCAGGGCGAGGTGGCCGATGACGAGCGCTGGTGGCGTTTCGACCCGCGCGTCGACTGGCTGATCGACACCCTGAAGATGCTCAAGCGTACCAAGGTGCTGGTGATCTGCGCCCATGCCGAAACCGCGATGGACCTGGAGGACGCCCTGCGCGTGCGCTCCGGCATCCCGGCCTCGGTGTTCCATGAGGGCATGAGCATCCTCGAACGCGACCGCGCCGCCGCCTACTTCGCTGACGAAGAGTTCGGCGCGCAGGTGCTGATCTGCTCCGAGATCGGCAGTGAAGGCCGCAACTTCCAGTTTGCCCACCATCTGGTGATGTTCGACCTGCCAGCGCACCCCGACCTGCTCGAACAGCGCATCGGCCGCCTCGACCGTATCGGCCAGAAGCACACCATCCAGCTGCATATCCCGTACCTGCAGGACAGCCCGCAAGAGCGCCTGTTCCAGTGGTACCACGAAGGCCTCAACGCCTTCCTCAACACCTGCCCTACCGGCAACGCCCTGCAACATCAGTTCGGCCCGCGCCTGCTGCCACTGCTTGAAGGTGGCGAAAGCAAGGCCTGGGAAGCCCTGGTGGCCGACGCCCGCAGCGAACGCGAACGCCTGGAAGCCGAACTGCATACCGGCCGTGACCGTCTGCTGGAGCTCAACTCCGGCGGTGCCGGCGAAGGCCAGGCGCTGGTCGAGGACATTCTCGAACAGGACGACCAGTTCGCCCTGCCGATCTACATGGAAACCCTGTTCGACGCCTTCGGCATCGACAGCGAAGACCATTCCGAGAACGCCCTGATCCTCAAGCCGAGCGAAAAGATGCTCGACGCCAGCTTCCCGCTGGGTGACGACGAAGGCGTGACCATCACCTACGACCGTGGCCAGGCGCTGTCGCGCGAGGACATGCAGTTCCTCACCTGGGAACACCCGATGGTACAAGGCGGCATGGACCTGGTGCTGTCCGGCTCGATGGGCAACACCGCCGTGGCGCTGATCAAGAACAAGGCGCTCAAACCCGGGACCGTGCTGCTTGAACTGCTGTTCGTCAGCGAGGTGGTGGCACCGCGCAGCCTGCAACTGGGGCGTTACCTGCCACCGGCGGCATTGCGCTGCCTGCTCGATGCCAACGGCAACGACCTGGCGTCCCGCGTGGCCTTCGAAACCCTCAACGACCAGCTGGAAAGCGTGCCACGCGCCAGCGCCAACAAGTTCGTCCAGGCCCAGCGTGATGTGCTGGCCCAGCGCATCGGCAGCGGCGAGGCCAAGGTCATGCCGGCCCACGTCGAGCGCGTGGCCGAGGCCCAGCGCCGCCTTAAAGCGGAGGCCGACGAAGAACTGGCCCGTCTGGTCGCCCTGCAAGCGGTCAACCCGAGCGTGCGCGACAGCGAGATCGAAGCGCTGCGCAAGCAGCGTGAAGAGGGCCTGGCGATGCTGGAAAAGGCCGCCTTGCGCCTGGAAGCCATTCGCGTGCTGGTGGCTGGCTAATACAGGTCAGACACCGCCGCCTTTGTGGGAGCGGCCTTGTGTCGCGAAAGGGCCGCAACGCGGCCCCAGAATTGACGCGCAACAGTTGAAATTGCTGGGGCTGCTTTGCAGCCCTTTCGCGACACAAGGCCGCTCCCACAGGGGAGACCAACTTTCAGAACCCATTTACATATTCCAGGCTGCGATCAGGTTCATAACCAAATCGTAGGAATCAATGTGCCATTAGTCAGGAAGGCTTAAACACCTCTTCCTATACTGCCTCTGGACAGTCTGCACAGGGTTTAGCGCAGACGAGTGAAAACTCGATCATGAGGCATTCCATGGAATGGCTGGGGCTGCAACTGTTCGCCGACCTGCCGGCAACCGGGCGCATCGTCATCGATTGCCGGCATGAACCGTTCCTGGTTCTGCTTGCCTACCTCGTCGCCTGTGCGGCCTGCTTCGCCACGCTGGACATGGCCGAGCGCCAATCCCACAGCGAAGACCCCACCGCCCACCGACAATGGAACATGCTCGGTGCCTGCTGCCTGGCAGGTGGCATCTGGGCCATGCATTTCATCAGCATGCTGGCCTTCCGGGCACCAGTGGAAGTGCACTACGACGCGTCCCTGACCATCCTTTCGCTGCTCATCGCACTGGCCGTCGCCTGGCTGGCCATGCACAGCCTCGACCGCAGCCAGATGCGCGCAATCCATTACCTGCGAAGTGCGGTACTGATCGGCCTGGGCATCATCCTGATGCACTTCGTAGGCATGGCCGCCCTGGAAACCGGTGCCCGCCAGTACTACCAGACCGGCCTGCTGCTGGCCTCTGCCACCATTGCCCTGCTCACCAGCCTGACCGCGCTATACCTGGCCCGCTACTTCCGGCAGGGCAGCGGTACCTTGCACCAGGCCATGAAGTACGGCGCCAGCCTGCTGATGGCTGGTGGTATCGTTGCCACTCACTTTACCGCGATGTCGGCCATGACCCTGGTCATCCCGGCCGACACCGCCCTGCGCCTGCCCTCTGGCGACAACAGCCTGCAACTGGCACTGGGCATCGGCTTCATCACCATGCTGATCAGTGCTGCCAGCATCAGTACCGCACTGGCCGACAAGAAGCTGCAAAGCAAGGAGCACGACCTGCGCCGGGTCAGCGTGCTGCTCAGCCAACTGGACCAGGCCCGCGCTTCGCTGCAGCAGGCCGCGCACTACGACGCCCTGACCAACCTGGTCAACCGCCGCGGTTTCAACCAGGTGTTCGCCGAACGCCTGGCCGAGCACCAGGCCACGCAAAGCCACCTGGCGGTGATGTTCCTCGACATCGACCATTTCAAGCGCATAAACGACAGCCTCGGTCACGACGCCGGCGACGAACTGCTCAAAGTGATCGCCGGACACATCAAGGCCGCCACCCGAAACCGCGACCTGGTCGCACGCCTGGGCGGCGACGAGTTCTGCGTGGTCACCAGCCTCACAAACCGCGACGAAGCCCGCCACCTGGCCCAGCGCATCATGCAGAGGATGAAAGAGCCCATAAACCTGGGCGGCCGGCGCATGGTCATGACCACCAGCATCGGCATCAGCATCTTCCCCGACGACGGCACCACCGCCGAAGAGCTGCTCAAGCATGCAGACCTTGCCCTGTACCAGTCCAAGGGTAACGGGCGCAACAGCCTGAACTTCTTCAACGACAGCCTGAAGACCCAGGCCTCGATTGCTCTGCAACTGGAAGAGGAACTGCGGGTGGCGCTGCTCGAGGAGCATGGGCTATGCGTGCACTACCAGCCGATCTTCGACCTGCGCAGCAGGCAAGTGGCCAAACTTGAGGCCCTGGTGCGCTGGCAACACCCGCAACACGGCCTGCTCGGGCCCGATCGTTTTGTCGCCATCGCCGAGGCCAACGGGCTGATCATCGACCTCGATCTGTGGGTGCTGCGCCACGCCTGCGCCGACCTGGCCTATCTGCAGCGCCACGGTCATGGAAACCTCAAGGTCACGGTCAATTGTTCGGCCGTCACCCTCAGTCACGACGAACTGCCCAACGAAGTGGAAAAGGCGCTGTTCCACGCCGGGCTCGCACCCCGACAGCTGGAACTGGAAGTGACCGAGAACGCCTTGATGGGTGACATCCAGCGCACGGTAAACCTGCTCACGCGCATACGCGCCCTGGGCGTGGCGCTGTCGATCGATGACTTCGGCACCGGCTACTCGTCGCTGGCCTACCTCAAGCGCCTGCCGCTGGACGTGCTTAAGGTCGATCGCAGCTTCCTGCAGGATGTGCCGGGCAGCCAGAAGGATCGCGAAATTGTCCAGGCGATCATCGTCATGGCGCATACCCTGCATCTGCAGGTGGTCAGCGAGGGCGTGGAAACCGCCGAACAGCTGGCGTTTCTCCAAGCCCACGGCTGCGACTACCTGCAGGGCTACCTGCTGGGCCGCCCGGAGCCGCTTGCCGAACTACGCTCGCTACTGGAGCGGGTTCGGCACAAGGGCGGCGTATTCAGCCCTTGCTGCGATACAGCTCAACCAGGGTCGCCGGATCCTTTTGCAGGTACCCCTGGCTTGCGTGCAGGCGCATCAATTGTGCGGCAAGGCCACTGAGCGGCGTCGCCGAGCCTTGCTCGCGGGAGAATTTGACCGCGCCATCGAGGTCCTTGAGCAGCGTGCGCACATGCCACTTGATCGGCTCGAAGCGGCTCTCGGCCATTTGCGGAGCGAGGATCTGCAACGGTCTGGAGTCGGCAAAACCGCCCGCCAGCGCTTCGGCGATCAGCGTCGCGTCGACACCGGACTGTTCAGCCAAGGCAACCACTTCGGCGATTACCAGAGCATTGCAGGCCACGATCATCTGGTTGCAGGCCTTGGTCACCTGGCCTGCGCCCACCGCGCCCATATGCGTCACGCGCTGGCCAAGTACCTGCAGTACCGGGCGCGCACGCGCCAGGTCGGCTGCCTCGCCACCGACCATGATCGCCAGGGTGCCGGCTTCGGCCCCGGGGGTGCCCCCGGACACTGGCGCGTCCAGCCAGGCCATGCCGCACAGCGCTGCCAGTTCAGCGGCCATTTCACGAGTGGCGGTTGGCTCCAGGCTGGAGAAATCGACCAGTAACTGGCCGCTGCGTCCGCCCTGGGCAATGCCTTGCTCGCCGAACACCACCTCGCGGACCACGGCCGTGTCGGCCAGGCACAGCAGCACCATGTCGCTGTCGCGGCACAGTTCGGCAGGGCTGCTGGCCAGGCGCGCGCCAGCCGCGACCAGTGCAGTGCACTTGTCCGGGCTGCGGTTCCATACCGTCAGCGGGTAACCCGCTGCCAGCAGGCGCCGACACATGGGCAGGCCCATCAGGCCGATGCCGGCGAATCCAAGCGAAGGTAGTGCAGTGCTCATCAATGACTCCTGACTGGTTCGAACATTACCCATGCGGGCCAGGAACCTGTAGGAGCGGCCTTGTGTCGCGATCGGCTGCGCAGCAGCCCCAGATCTCCGCATCGATGCAAAAAATGCCGGGGCTGCTGCGCAGCCCATCGCGACACAAGGCCGCTCCTACAGGTTTCGCGTTGCCTGGCAGAACGGTGGGGCATTACGCATCCCGTAAACTGTTACCGCCACGCCGAATTGTTACTTCCCTCTACCCGCCTTGAGCGCCTTCAAGCACCAAAACGGGGCTGCTGCACATTTTCGCGCACCAAAAGCGATCATGCCTCTGTCGGGCGCTTTGCCTGAATCACGATGAACGGCGAAACCACCACCGCCCAGATCTCTGGATCGCGGCTTTGCAGGTCCAGGGCCTGCTCGGCGGTTACCGGACCAACAGTGCCATCACTACGCCACTTGGCGAAGATCTCGCTGCGATTCTCGGCCATCGCCTCGGCAACGGCAATCAGGTCGAGGCTCGGGTCGACCCAAATCAGGTCACCCTTGGCCCAGAAACGCTCCAGCGCTTTCCACTCGATGATTGCCGTCTCGCCAAGCAATTTGGCATAGAGGGTGCTTGTTTGATCAGTCATGGGTGGTTTCCGCAAAAATCGGCCAATAAAAAAGGTCGGCATTTTTGCAGAAAAACCCGGTTTCAAATATGTAATTTGGTCGATTGATCCCGAACTTGTGGGGCGGGGTCGCAGATGCAGGCAGTTTGATGGCGCCTTTCTGTATCTTTGTGTCGACCATGCGACAACCCAGGAAGCAGGCACTTTTCGACCGCTTTTCAAGCGCTCGAACAGCGCTCTACACTGTACCGGTACAGTTCCGGGACATGTTCCGGGGAAGGTGGGCTTGCGCGTTGGCATGGCCACGCCGCAAATCCCGCCCGGTCTGTAGCCCTGGCCGCCAGGACTATAAGAATTACAACAGAATGAGTGGAGCACTATGATCAAGATTTCCAAGCTGTTCGCCGCAATGGTTCTGGCAGGGGTAGCCAGCCATTCGTTTGCCGCCGATACCATCAAGATCGGGATTGCCGGCCCCAAGACCGGCCCTGTGACCCAGTACGGCGACATGCAGTTCATCGGCGCAAAGCAAGCCATCAAGGATATCAACGCCGCGGGCGGCGTGGATGGCAAGATGCTCGAAGCCAAGGAATACGACGACGCCTGCGATCCTAAACAGGCCGTGGCAGTCGCCAACAAAGTGGTCAACGACGGCGTCAAGTTCGTCATTGGCCACCTGTGCTCCAGCTCTACCCAGCCTGCGTCCGACATCTACGAAGACGAAGGCGTGATCATGATCACCCCGGCCGCGACCTCCCCGGAAATCACCGCACGTGGCTACAAGCTGATCTTCCGCACCATCGGTCTGGACAGCGCCCAGGGCCCGGCTGCCGGCAACTACATCGCCGACCACGTCAAGCCGAAGGTTGTCGCCGTTCTGCACGACAAGCAGCAGTACGGTGAAGGCATCGCCACCGCGGTCAAGCAGACCCTGGAAGGCAAAGGCACCAAGGTTGCCGTGTTCGAAGGCCTGAACGCCGGTGACAAGGACTTCTCCTCGATCATCCAGAAGCTCAAGCAGAACAACGTCGACTTCGTCTACTACGGCGGCTACCACCCAGAGCTGGGCCTGATCCTGCGCCAGGCTCAGGAAAAGGGCCTGAAAGCCAAGTTCATGGGCCCGGAAGGCGTGGGCAACGACTCCATCTCGCAGATCGCCCAGAACGCCTCCGAAGGCCTGCTGGTGACCCTGCCGAAGTCGTTCGATGCGGACCCTGCGAACAAGAAGATCGTCGACGCCATCAAGGCTGACGGCAAGGACCCAAGCGGCCCGTTCGTGTTCCCGGCCTACTCGGCTGTCGAGCTGATCGCCCAGGGCATCAAGGAAGCCAAGTCCGAAGATGCCGACAAGGTGGCAGCCGCCATCCACAAAGGTACCTTCAAGACCCCGACCGGTGACCTGTCGTTCGACGACAAAGGCGACCTGAAAGACTTCAAGTTCGTGGTCTACGAATGGCACTTCGGCAAGCCGAAGACCGAAGTCTCCCCTCAGTAACTGCGTGACTAATAGCTGACCGTAGAAGCCCACTGTGCGAGCAGTGGGCTTTGTTTTACGAGGTTCATGGGCCTGATCCCCGCGATCCGGGGGCGGGCTCACCTGAAAATCTTAAAACCGTCACCCGCGGTTTCCTGGCCTACCCCCGCCAGCGAAATGCAAATCAGGTTTTTAGGAGCGCTGTAATGCCTGAGATCTACCATTTCTTCCAACAACTGGTTAATGGATTGACCATCGGCAGCACCTATGCCTTGATCGCCATCGGCTACACGATGGTGTACGGCATCATTGGCATGATCAACTTCGCCCACGGCGAGGTGTATATGATCGGTTCCTACGTGGCCTTCATCGCCCTGGCGGGCCTGGCCATGATGGGTATCCATTCGCTGCCTGTCCTGATGACCGTCGCCTTTGTCGCGACGATCTTCGTCACCAGTGCCTATGGCTACAGCATCGAACGGGTTGCCTACCGCCCCCTGCGCAACAGCAACCGCCTGATCCCGCTGATTTCCGCCATCGGCATGTCGATCTTCCTGCAGAACACCGTCCTGCTGTCGCAAGATTCCAAGGACAAGTCCATCCCCAACCTGATCCCCGGAAGCTTCTCGTTCGGGCCAGGCGGCGCGGAGGAAGTACTGATCAGCTACATGCAGATCCTGGTGTTCGTGGTCACCCTGGTGGCCATGACCTGCCTCACGCTGTTCATCTCCCGTTCCCGCCTGGGCCGCGCCTGCCGCGCCTGCGCCGAGGACATCAAGATGGCCAACCTGCTGGGCATCAACACCAACAACATCATCGCCCTCACTTTCGTCATCGGTGCCGCCCTGGCGGCGGTGGCGGCCGTGCTGCTGAGCATGCAGTACGGGGTGATCAACCCCAACGCCGGTTTCCTGGTGGGCCTGAAGGCCTTCACCGCGGCGGTGCTGGGTGGCATCGGCAGCATTCCGGGCGCCATGCTCGGCGGGCTGGTGCTGGGCGTGGCCGAAGCGTTCGGTGCCGATATCTTCGGCGACCAGTACAAGGACGTTGTGGCATTCGGCTTGTTGGTTCTTGTCCTGCTATTCCGGCCGACCGGCATCCTGGGCCGCCCGGAGGTTGAAAAAGTATGAACAGAAATCTCAAACAGGCGCTCTTCAGCGCCTTGCTGGTATGGGCCGTGGCCTTCCCAGTACTGGGCCTGAAACTGAGCATCGATGGCATCAGCCTGGTGGTGCACAGCCAGGGCTCGTTCACCATCGGCATCATCGCCGTGTGTTCGGTGTTGATGTTCCTGCGCGTGCTGTTCGACAAGCAGTGGAGCTCGGTAATGGGCCGCCGCTCGGATCGCAAGCTGATCCCGCCAGCGGTCAGCAACTACCTGACCCTGCCGAAAACCCAGCGCTACGTGATCATGGGCCTGATCGTCGCGGCACTGGTGTGGCCGTTCTTCGGCTCGCGCGGCGCGGTCGACATTGCCACGCTGATCCTGATCTACGTGTTGCTGGGCCTGGGCCTGAACATCGTGGTCGGTTTGGCAGGCCTGCTCGACCTCGGTTACGTCGGCTTCTACGCCGTCGGTGCCTACAGCTACGCCATGCTCTCGCACTACCTGGGCTGGAGCTTCTGGGTATGCCTGCCGATCGCCGGCCTCATGGCCGCTACCTTCGGCTTCCTGCTCGGCTTCCCGGTGCTGCGCCTGCGCGGTGACTACCTGGCGATCGTGACCCTCGGCTTCGGCGAGATCATCCGCCTGTTCCTGCGTAACCTCACCGACTGGACCGGCGGCCCCAACGGCATCAGCAACATTCCCAAGCCGGAGTTCTTCGGCCTGACCTTCGAACGCCGTGCCGCCGAAGGCATGCAGACGTTCCATGAGTTCTTCGGGCTGGAATACAACTCGATCAACAAGGTCATCTTCCTCTATCTGGTGGCCCTGCTGCTGGCTCTGCTGGCGCTGTTCGTGATCAACCGCCTGCTGCGCATGCCGATCGGCCGCGCCTGGGAAGCCCTGCGCGAAGACGAGATCGCCTGCCGTGCTCTGGGCCTGAACCCGACCGTGATCAAGCTGTCGGCATTCACCCTGGGCGCCTGCTTCGCCGGTTTCGCCGGCAGCTTCTTCGCTGCGCGCCAAGGCCTGGTGACGCCGGAGTCGTTCACCTTCATCGAGTCGGCGATCATCCTCGCCATCGTCGTGCTCGGCGGCATGGGCTCACAACTGGGCGTGATCCTCGCGGCCATCGTGATGATCCTGCTGCCCGAGCTGATGCGTGAGTTCAGCGAATACCGGATGCTGATGTTCGGTGCGCTGATGGTGTTGATGATGATCTGGCGTCCGCAAGGCCTGCTGCCTATGCAACGTCCACACATGGAGCTGCGTCGATGAGCCGCGAAATTCTGCAAGTCAGCGGCCTGAGCATGCGCTTCGGCGGCTTGTTGGCGGTCAACGGCGTGGGCCTGACCGTCAAGGAAAAACAGGTGGTGGCACTGATCGGCCCGAACGGCGCCGGCAAGACCACCGTGTTCAACTGCCTGACCGGCTTCTACAAGCCCAGCGGCGGCACCATCCTGCTCGATGGCCAGCCGATCCAGGGCCTGGCCGGGCATCAGATCGCCCGCAAGGGCGTGGTGCGGACATTCCAGAACGTGCGCCTGTTCAAGGAAATGACCGCGCTGGAAAACCTGCTGATCGCCCAGCACCGCCACCTCAACACCAACTTCTTCGCCGGCCTGTTCAAGACCCCAAGCTTCCGCCGCAGCGAGAAGGAGGCCATGGAGCGCGCGCAGTACTGGCTGGAGAAGGTCAACCTGACCGAGTTCGCCAACCGTACCGCCGGCACCCTCGCCTACGGGCAGCAGCGCCGCCTGGAAATCGCCCGCTGCATGATGACCCAACCGCGCATCATCATGCTCGACGAACCGGCTGCGGGCCTGAACCCGAAGGAAACCGAAGACCTCAAGGCGCTGATCGCCTACCTGCGTGAGTCGCACAACGTCACCGTGCTGCTGATCGAGCACGACATGAAGCTGGTGATGAGCATTTCCGACCATATCGTGGTGATCAACCAGGGCACACCCCTGGCCCACGGCACACCGGAAGAGATCCGCGACAACCCTGATGTGATCAAAGCCTACCTGGGGGAAGCGTAAATGCTGAAGTTCGAGAACGTTTCCACTTTCTACGGCAAGATCCAGGCGCTGCACAGCGTCAATGTGGAGATCAACCAGGGTGAGATCGTCACCCTGATCGGCGCCAACGGCGCCGGCAAGTCGACCTTGCTGATGACCTTGTGCGGCTCGCCGCAGGCGCACAGCGGCAGCATCAAGTACCTGGGTGAAGAGCTGGTCGGCCAGCCGTCTTCGCACATCATGCGCAAGAGCATCGCGGTGGTACCGGAAGGCCGCCGCGTGTTCTCCCGCCTGACCGTCGAGGAAAACCTGGCAATGGGTGGTTTCTTCACCGACAAGGGCGATTACCAGGAGCAGCTGGACAAGGTGTTGCAGCTGTTCCCGCGCCTGAAGGAGCGTTATATCCAGCGTGGCGGCACCATGTCCGGTGGCGAGCAGCAGATGCTCGCCATTGGCCGGGCGCTGATGAGCAAGCCCAAGCTGCTGCTGCTCGACGAGCCATCGCTGGGCCTGGCGCCAATCATCATCCAGCAGATCTTCGACATCATCGAACAGCTGCGCCGTGATGGCGTGACGGTGTTCCTGGTGGAGCAGAACGCCAACCAGGCGCTGAAGATCGCTGACCGGGCGTATGTGCTGGAGAACGGCCGGGTGGTGATGCAGGGTACTGGGGAAGCACTGCTGACCGACCCGAAGGTGCGCGACGCGTACCTGGGGGGTTGACCTGGAAAAGGGCCATCTACTGGCCCTTTTTTCTACCTGTCAGAAATGTATTGTCTGTACTGGCTTGCCGGCGATAGGGCCAGTACAGGCAACCATTAACTTGTGATCCAGCGCCAGCCTGAGTAACGTGGCCGGCTTTCATGGCAAAGATTTCCCCGGAGCCCGCCCCATGCGCCTCACCCCCACCCTGCTGCTCACTGCCCTGCTGCCCCTGTTCGCCGGCTGCCAGCTCATGGCTGACGCCCCCAGCGACCCGAACATCGGCACTACGCGCATGCAGGGCGAGTTGCGTGCCGGCGGTGGCCAGCTGCTGTTCAAGCCGTGCAGCGAAAACCGCACTTTCGTGATCAACGACGTCGCCGCAACCGGCATCCTGCAGGAAGCCGCCAACCTCGCCAAGGACGCCAACGACAAACTGTTCGCCGACGTCCGTGGCCGCCTCACCGGCAGCAGGCAGGCCAACAACGACGGCCAGCTTGAAGTTCGCCGCCTGTACCGCCTGGAACCTTCCACCCGCGCCTGTGAAGACCCCAACTTCAAGCAGCTGACCTTGCGCGCCAACGGCCATGAGCCGGAATGGGACATCAAGGCCAGCGGCAAAGGCATGGTGCTCAACCGCGTCGGCCAGGATCCCCTGCCCCTGCCCTTTCTGGAAGAAGAAGTGCCCGGCGGCGGCCTGACCCTTACCAGCGAAGCCAACGGCCAGCACGTGGAGCTGTGGGTCGCGCCACAACGCTGTGTAGACACCGCCACCGGTGCCATCCACCACTTGCGTGCCGAACTGCGCATCGACGGCAAGACCCTGCTGGGCTGCGGTTACTATGGCGGTGCACGCGACAACTGATCGCCGGGCGCTTTTATCCTGCCAGTCGGGGCGGCGAACAGCTTATACTTGGCGGTTTGTGTAAAGCCGCCGGCCGCCCATGGCCGGGATACTGGACCCTGCCATGCTACGAATCACCGAACTGAAGCTGCCCCTGGACCATCCCGACGAAGCCCTGCGTGAAGCGATCGTCCAGCGCCTGGGCATCCGCGACGAGCAACTGCTCAGCTTCAACCTGTTCAAGCGCAGCTACGATGCGCGCAAGAAGAACAGCGAACTGCTGTTCATCTACACCATCGACCTGGAAGCCAGCAACGAAGCCGAGCTGCTCAGCAAGTTCGCCGACGATCGCAATATCGGCCCGGCGCCAGACGTAACCTACAAGTTCGTCGGCAAGGCCCCTGCCGATCTGCAGGAGCGCCCGATCGTGGTCGGCTTCGGCCCGTGCGGCATCTTCGCCGGCCTGTTGCTGGCACAGATGGGCTTCAAGCCGATCATCCTCGAGCGCGGCAAGGAAGTACGCCAGCGCACCAAGGACACCTGGGGCCTGTGGCGCAAGAGCGTGCTCAACCCCGAGTCCAACGTGCAGTTCGGCGAAGGCGGCGCCGGTACCTTCTCCGACGGCAAGCTGTACAGCCAGATCAAGGACCCGCAGCACCACGGCCGCAAGGTGCTGGAAGAGTTCGTCAAGGCCGGTGCGCCGGACGAGATCCTGTACATCAACAAACCGCACATCGGCACCTTCCGCCTCACCGGCATGGTCGAGCAGATGCGTCAGGACATGATTGCCCTTGGCGCCGAAGTGCGCTTCCAGCAGAAGGTCACCGACCTGCTGATCGAGGATGGGCAACTGACCGGCGTGGTGCTGGAGAGCGGCGAACAGCTGCACTCGCGCCATGTGGTGCTGGCACTGGGCCACAGTGCCCGCGACACCTTCCGCATGCTGCACGCCAAAGGCGTGTACATGGAAGCCAAGCCGTTCTCGGTGGGCTTCCGTATCGAGCACCCGCAAACGCTGATCGACAAGGCTCGCCTGGGCAAGTACGCCGGTCACCCGAAACTCGGTGCCGCCGACTACAAACTGGTGTATCACGCCAAGAATGGCCGCTCTGTGTACAGCTTCTGCATGTGCCCGGGCGGCACCGTGGTCGCAGCAACCAGCGAGCCAGGCCGGGTGGTTACCAACGGCATGAGCCAGTACTCGCGTAACGAGCGCAACGCCAACTCAGGCATCGTCGTCGGCATCGACCCCGAGCGCGATTACCCGGGCGGCCCGCTGGCCGGCATCGAGCTGCAGGAACGCCTGGAAGCCCACGCCTACGTGATGGGCGGCAGCAACTACCAGGCCCCGGCACAGCTGGTGGGTGACTTCGTCGCTGGCCGGCCGTCGACTGCACTGGGCAGTGTCGAGCCGTCCTACAAACCGGGCGTGACCCTGGGCGACCTGGCGCCGAGCCTGCCGGACTTCGCCATCGAAGCCATTCGCGAGGCGCTGCCAGCGTTCGACCGGCAGATCAAGGGCTACAACCTGCATGATGCAGTGCTGACCGGGATCGAGACCCGCACCTCCTCGCCGCTGCGCATTACCCGCGGTGAGGACTTCCAGAGCCTGAACCTCAAGGGGCTGTTCCCGGCGGGTGAAGGGGCCGGGTATGCGGGCGGGATCCTGTCGGCGGGTGTCGATGGGATTCGCATCGCCGAGGCGGTGGCGCGGGATATGCTCGGCCTCTGAGCCTTTATTGCCTGCCAGGGCCCTTTCGCGGGCTTGCCCGCTCCCACACGTGCCGCGCCAGATCTGAATGTGGCGCGGAACCTGTGGGAGCGGGCAAGCCCGCGAATAGGCCCTGACAGCAATCAGAATTATCCAACCCAGAGATCAGACTCTCCCTCCCCCTTCCTTCCCCATCTGCATCTAGGCTTCCCTCAGCCCAGCCAGTAACAACATATAACAAAAACGAATATGGTTTTTGTTTGAAAGCATATCGCCAAAGGCTAGGGTGTACGCCCGTTCCATTGTCAACTGCTCATGGAGAGCCTATAGCCCGTGCGTAGCCTGTTCACCCGCTTCTTCCAGCTCGAAGCCGCCAGTGGCCTGTTGCTGATCGCTGCGGCCATCCTGGCCCTGATAATCAACAACTCGCCGCTGTCCTACCTGTACAGCGGCCTGCTCGACGTTCCCGTCGCCGTTCAGGTCGGTGCGCTGCACATCGCCAAACCGCTGTTGCTTTGGATCAACGACGGCCTGATGGCCCTGTTCTTCCTGCTGATCGGCCTGGAGGTCAAGCGCGAGGTAGTCGACGGCCACCTGTCCAAGCCCTCCCAGGTAATCCTGCCAGCCACCGCCGCCGTGGGCGGCATGGTGATACCGGCACTGATCTACTGGTTCATCAACCGTGACAACCCTGCCGCCATAGCCGGCTGGGCTATCCCCACAGCCACCGACATCGCCTTCGCCCTCGGCGTACTGGCCCTGCTGGGCAAGCGCGTGCCGGTGTCGCTGAAACTGTTCCTGATGACCCTGGCGATCATCGACGACCTGGGTGCGATCATCGTCATTGCCCTGTTCTACTCGGGCACCCTGTCGAGCATGTCGCTGCTGCTGGCTGCCGCCTGCCTGGTGTTGCTGGTGTCGATGAATCGGCTTGGCGTGGTCAAGCTTGGGCCCTACATGGTCGTTGGCCTGATCCTGTGGGTCTGCGTGCTCAAGAGCGGCGTGCATGCCACCCTGGCCGGCGTCGCCCTGGCCCTGTGCATCCCGCTGCGCACGCGCCATGCCGAACGCTCACCACTGCTTGCCCTGGAACAAGCCCTGCATCCTTGGGTTGCCTACGCCATCCTGCCGCTGTTCGCTTTCGCCAACGCCGGTGTATCGCTGTCAGGCGTGACCTTAGAAAGCTTCACCCACCCGGTGCCACTGGGCATCGCCGTGGGGCTGTTGCTGGGCAAGACCGTGGGTGTCTTCGGCCTGACATGGGTCGCGGTCAAGCTGCGCCTGGCCGCACTGCCTGCAGGCGCCAGTTGGGGGCAATTGCTGGGTGTGGCGATACTTTGCGGTATCGGCTTCACCATGAGCCTGTTCGTCGGCTCGCTCGCCTTTGTGCCTGGCAGCAGTGATTACGCCGGGATGGACCGCATGGGTATTCTCACCGGCTCGTTCTTCGCCGCCGTGTTCGGCTATGCAGTAACCGCCATGGCCAGCCGCAAGTCCAACGTCGGCTGACCTGGCCGCAGCATGAAAAAACCCCGACTGGCGAGCGCCATGTCGGGGTTTTTTCTTGTTGGGCTACGGTCAGTGCGTGACGCGGCTGGTGCCATCGACGGTCATGATGCGCACGCGGTCGCCAACGCGGAAGATCTCGTTCTGCTGCACGGCCTGCACATAGGCACGCATGCTGCCATCGTCCTCACGCACGGTGATTTCGACACCCTGGGTACGGGTCAGGCCCTCTTCGGCGGCGGAACCGGCCAGGCCACCGGCAACGGCACCGATCACGGCGGCGACGATGCTGCCTCGGCCACCACCCACGGCGCTCCCGGCCACGCCACCCACGATGGCGCCAGCACCGCCACCGATCGGGGTCTTGGTGCCTTCGATCTTGACCGGACGCAGGGACTCGATAGTGCCCATGCGCACAGTTTGCACGCGGCGGGCCTCATCACGGGAGTAGCTGTCACCGGTCAGGCTCGAGGCACAGCCACCCAGCAACAGCGACATGGTGGTAAAGGTCGCCACCAGCAAAGCGGATTTACGCATGGGTAAGGTCTCCATAAGTCAGGTGCTCATTAGACGCTGCACGTTGACGGCTGTCACGGTACAAACGTAATAAAATTGTTTTCATTCAGCCAAGGGACAGCCTGCACGGCTGTGTCGAGGCCTTTCAAGTGAGACCAAGGATAGCCATGGATTACTTCATCGTCGTGGTCACCACCGTTGCGGGGCTGTATTTCCACTGGTGGCTGTATGTGCGCATGCGCCGCTGGATGGACCGTGACCTGGCGTTGTCGCTGGCAGGGTCGGACCCTGAAAAACGCGCGTATATGCTGCAAAGGCTGGAGCAGGCGCGGGTGGAGAAGGTGGGGCGCAAGCAGTTGGCGGGGTGGCTGGAGCGGGAAGCTGCGGGGTATCCTGGGTAGCCTGATGGAGTGCCGGGGCTGCTGCGCAGCCCTTTCGCGACACAAGGCCGCTCCTACAGGGGGCCGCGTCAGTTGCCGGGATCGCGATCTCCTGTAGGAGCGGCATCGTGTCGCGAAAGGGCCGCAAAGCGGCCCCAACAATCTCAGGGCGCCAACCGCTCCCGCAGCCATTGCCCGTCCACCAGCCGGTAGTTCAGTCGGTCATGCAGGCGGCTGGCCCGCCCCTGCCAGAACTCGATGCGCTCAGGTAGCAAACGATACCCACCCCAATGCTCCGGACAATGCGGCTGGGTGTCGGAAAAGCGCGCCTCAGTGGCCTTGACCAGTCCCTCCAGCTCCTCACGACCGGCAATCACCTGGCTCTGTGGCGAAGCCCAAGCACCCAGGCGGCTACCCAGCGGGCGCACCTGGTAGTAGGCGTCAGACTCCTGGGGGGTGACCTTTTCCACCCGCCCTTCGATGCGCACCTGGCGCTCCAGCGCCGGCCAGAAGAAGGTCATGGCGGCGAAAGGGTTGACCAGCAGTTGCTGGCCCTTGGCACTATCGTAGTTGGTGAAGAAAGTGAAGCCACGCTCATCGAGCCCCTTCAGCAACAAGATACGGCAGTGCGGGCGGCCTTCACCGTCGACAGTGGCCAAGGTCATGGCGTTGGCTTCCACCGGCACCTGCTCGGTTTTCACCGCTTCGGCGAACCACTGGTGGAACAGGGCGAACGGCTCTCCCGGGGCCTGGGATTCGGCCAGGCCATCACGGGTGTAGTCGCGGCGCATATCGGCCAGGGATTGGGTCATTGCTGCGTTCCTTGACGATCAGTTGGTCTTCGCAGGGCTGTTGGCAGCTACTTTCTTTTCAGTGGTAGCTTTCTTGGCAACCGGCTTGGCCGGTGCAGCTTTTTTCTTGGCCGTGGTCTTGGCTGGCGCCTTAGCCTTGGCTTTGGTCACAGGCTTCTTCGCCGCAGCCTTGATGGCCGGCTTGCTGTCGGCAGGCTTGGCAGCAGGTGCTTTGACATCTTGCACCGCCACCATTGGCGCGCGCGCCGGGGCGGCTTGCTGGTACTTGGCCAGCAGGGCGACCATGGTGTTCTGCGGGGTCAACAGCATTTCCACACGGCGGTTCAGGGCACGGCCCTCGGCGCTGTCGTTGGCGGCGCGCGGCATTTCCGAGCCCATGCCCTTGAGGTTCAGACGGTCACGCTGCAGGCCGCTGAGGCGGAAGATGGCCGACACCGAAGCGGCGCGCTCCAGGCTTAGCTTCTGGTTGGCGGCAGCGACCCCGCTGCTGTCGGCATGGCCGAGCACCAGCACAGCGGTCTTGGCATCGCCTTCGACAGTCTTGGCCACACGAGTAATCGGGCCCAGGGTCATCGGCAGCAGCATGTTCGGACGATCGGGGTTGTACGAACTGTCCACCGGGATGGTTACGGCCAGCACGTTGTCACGACGCTCCAGCTCCAGCTTGCTGCCCTTGATCGCCTCACGCAGCTTTGGCTCGTACTCGTCCAGCCAGGCCTGGGTGGCCTTCTGGTCGACCTTCGGCACCACCGGCCCCTTGGCCTGCTTCTCTTCACCGCCGAACGGCCACCACCAACGGCTGGCGTTGTCGGACTTGGCGTCGGCCTTGGCCACATTTTCCGTGACGGCTTGCTTCACTTCCTGCTCGGCAACCTTGTCCGAACCGAAGGGCCACCAGCTAGAGGCGCTGTCCTTCGAGCCGTCCTGGGGGTGACTGGCGCAGCCGGTAACGGCGGTCAGGCACAGGGCGAGTGCTAAGGTTTTGTGTGAAGACATCAGCGATACACCATGAAATAGAAAGAAATTTTGCTTACGCCCTTCAGGCGTTGGCATTGAGGATAGTCAAAGGGCTGGGGCAATACCCGCATTACCCGATCAAAGGCAATTGGCAAGGACGCGTACCAGTTTCTGGGCTCGCGGGTCCATGAGCACATAAGGGCCAAGGGTATTGACCACGAAACCGAAGGCCACATCGTGTTCCGGGTCAGCGAAACCAACCGAGCCGCCGGCGCCTGGGTGGCCGAAGGCGCGGGCCCCGAGGCCGAACGTGGCATTGGCCACGTCTGGCTGGTCGAGCATGCAGCCCAGGCCAAAACGGGTCTGGGTGAGCAGAGTACGATCCTGGCCGAGGCTGTGCTCACGGGTGAGTTCGTCGAGCAGCTCTGATTCGAGCAGCCTACCGTCCAACAGCCCGGCATAGAAGCCCGCCAGGCTGCGCGCATTGCCATGGCCATTGGCCGCTGGCTGCTGCATGCGCCGCCACTCCGGCTTGTTGGTACTGGTCAGGATCGCCGGCGGGTTGGTGAAGGCACGGGTCGACAGAGCCTCGGGCTCGCGCATGGTCACCTGCAGCAGGCGCTGAGCCGCAGCGTCCCCGGCGTTGCCCTTGCCACGGGCGATATGCGCTACGCGATGAAACTCATCGTCCGCCAGGCCGATATGAAAATCCAGCCCCAACGGCCGAGCGGTACGGGCCACGATCGAGTCGCCGGGGCCACGGCCGTCGGCACGGCGGATCAGCTCGCCAATCAGCCAGCCGTAGGTAATTGCGGCATAGCCATGCTCGGTGCCGGGTGTCCACCAGGGCGTTTCGGCAGCCAGCGCATCGACCATGGCCTGCCAGTCATACAGTGCCTCGGCCGGCAGCAGCTCACGGATGGCCGGCAAGCCGGCGCGGTGGCTGAGCAGCTGGCGCAGGGTAATCGCCTGTTTGCCTGCCTGGGCGAACTCGGGCCAGTAGTTGGCCACCGGCGCATCAAGCGCCAGCTTGCCCTCGCCGACCAGTTGCAGGGCGGTGACAGCGGTGAAGGTCTTGGTGCAGGAAAACAGGTTGGCGATGGTATCGCTGTGCCAGGCCTGCTGGCCGTCCTTGTCGGCACTGCCAGCCCACAGGTCGACCACGGTTTCGCCACCAACCTGGATGCACAGCGCGGCGCCACGCTCCTGGGGATCATCGAACAGCGCGGCGAAGGCTTCGCGCACTGCTTCGAACTTCAGCTCATAGTGACCCTGGATCTGCACCCGCTGTTCTCCGTACGACCAATTCCGAAAATGGTGTGCATTGTTTCAGTAGTTGCGTGTTTTGCAAACTGGCTTGGGCCAAGTGGTCGCGACGAATGGCAGCCAGGACGAACGGTGCCCCTGTAGGAGCGGCCTTGCGTCGCGATGGGCTGCGCAGCAGCCCCGGTAATTTGTGCATTGCGGCTGAGATCCTGGGGCTGCTGTGCAGCCCATCGCGACACAAGGCCGCTCCTACACAAGACCGCGTCAGCCGGTTGCTAGGGCGCCGGTTTTTCCAGTTGGACGCGCAGCTGGCTCATTGCCTGCAAGTTGCTCTTGCGCACGGCATCGACAAACCCCGGGTATGGCATATCGGTGATCGCCACCAACCCTAGGTGACCGTTCTCGCCATCGAGCAGGCGGCCGCTGGCCGGCTGGTCGAGGTACTGGAACCAGTGCGCGCCAACGATCATCGGCTGCGCCAGGGCCGCCTTGAGGAAGTTGCCGTAGGCCGGGCCACGGTCCTCTTCCCGCGCCACTTCCAGCGGCCCCGGCCAAAACGGCCCGCGATCGCGCGAGCCGAACTGGAACTCGGACACCAACACCGGCTTGTCCAGCTCGGCCAGGCGGGTGAAGTCGTAGCCATCCTGCGGCTTGAGGGTATAGAAGTTGAAGCTGAGCACATCGCAGAACTCGGCGCAGGCCTTGACCGCCTCCGGCGTGCTGACGGCATAGCGGCCACCCAGCAGCAAGTGATTGGGCGCATGCCACTTCAACGAGTCGGCAATGGTCCTGAAGTAGGTTTCGGCGAACACCTGCTGGAAGTGCTGGTAGTCACGCTCGATTTCCGGGTGCTCCGGGTTCGGCAACGGTGCCTCGAAACCCGGGTCCTCCATCAGTTCCCAGGCGCTCAGCTCGATGCCCCAGGCCTTGGACAACCCTTCCTGGTTGCGGTACTTGTCACGCAGTTGCTTGAGGAAGGCGCGCTTGGCCGGTACGTCGGTAGTCAGGCGCAAGGTTCCGTAGGCCAGGCCGTAACGCGCCTTTGGGTCGCTACCGGGGGCGGCCCAGGCCAGTTCGTTGTCGGCGAAATAGCCGATCAGCCAGGGGTCGTCACGGTGATCGCGGGCGGCAATGGCCACGGCGCGCTCGGTGGCCATGGCAAAACGCGGGTCGAACGGGTCGGGCATGCGGCCCCACCAGTCCATGCCAGTGCTGATGCTGGCGTAATCCCCCACGATCGATAGCGGCAAGGTGTACGGCATGCGCCTGGTCTGGCCCAGGGCCGGTTCGCTCCAGTTGCCGACCGTGTTGAAACCCCAGGCCTGCAGGCGGTCGAGCGCATGCGCCTTCCAGCGGGCGGTATCCAGCGCCAATGGTGGGCAGCTTGCTGGCTGCCCCTCTACCGCGGGCGGGCAGGGTTTGCCATAGGTGCGCTGCAGGTTGGCGGCATAGAAATCGAACCAGCGCCCCTGCTTGAAGTTGCGACCTTGCGACGAGGGGTTGCCATCGTCGTTGTTGCCATCACCATAGAATGCGGCCAGTGCATCCCCCTCAACCGGCAACCCCTTGAACATCCCCTCACGCCCGGCGACGTAGGTACGCCCGCCATCCGCGGCGACGGCATTCACCCCCAGGGAATAGAACGGATGCCCCTCGGGCGTTACCAGGTACCAGCGGCCGTCACGCTTTTCGGTGCGGAAGAAGCCTTTGGCCTCGAACGCCGGCCCGGCCAGCAGGCCTCCGTAAGCGTCCAGCTGCTGCTTGCCACGCTCTGCCAGCCAGCCTTTGAGCTGTTGCTGCTCGCGTACATCGGCCGCCTTGAGCTGCTCGTCATTGGTAACCTTTTCTGGCCAATGGCCGCGGGTGGACTGGCCATAGGCATCGATCAGTTCCTGGTAGGCCGCCTTGTATGCCTGGTCGTCATCCTGGATGCCCACCCGCTCGATCAGCAGGTTCTGCGCCACCTTGGGGTTGGGGATACTCAGGCTGACCGACGTCACCTGCTTGAGGTCGACCGCACCGGCGCTGCTGGTCAGCAGCAGGCGCTGGCCGCCATGGTTCCAGGGCATGGGCGGGCCGGCGCGCATGCCTTGGCTCAATGGCGAACTGGCCGTCAGCGGTACCATCACGGTTTGTGCAGGACCGGCCGGAAGGTCGATGCGGCTGGTCAACGTGCGCCCATCACTGCCCTGCACCACCACGTCCACGGTCAGCGCCCAATCCATCGCGCTTTGCAGGCGCAAAGTCAGGAACTGACCGCCGGACCAGTCCCACACACCGCTTTGCGGGCTCAGGCGCAGGGTCGGCCGCTCGGCCGGGTTGAACACCACGCGCCGCAACACTTCACCTTCGGCCGTCTGCTCCGCGTTGTACTGCGGCATGCCGGCATCCTCGGTCGCCACATTGACCACCGAGGCCGGGCGCACGAAGCTGAAAAGCGTCTGCTGCCCAGCCAGCAACGGCGAGCTGAACAACAGGGCAAAAACGGCGGGCAGGGTACGGCGGACCATAAGGCTGGGGCTCTCCTTCAGGGCCCTCATGGCCCACGACTGAGTAATGGACAACGCACCGGAGCAAGTGTGCTCCGGCGGTCAGGAAATCTCCCGCCGGAACGGCGGCAGCGCATTGAGAATAGCCTTGCCGTAGCGCTGGGTGACCAGGCGCCGGTCAAGCAAGGTGATAACACCGCGGTCCTGTTCGGTTCGCAGCAGGCGGCCGCAGGCCTGGATCAGCCGCAGCGAGGCATCGGGCACGGCAATTTCCATGAACGGGTTGCCGCCGCGAGCTTCGATCCACTCGGCCAACGCCGCTTCGACCGGATCATCAGGCACGGCAAAAGGAATCTTGGCGATCACCACGTGCTCGCAGTAGGCACCCGGCAGGTCGACACCCTCGGCAAAGCTGGCCAGGCCGAACAGCACGCTGTGCTGGCCATCGTCGACCCGTGCCTTGTGCTTGTTCAGGGTTTCCTGCTTGGACAGGTTGCCTTGGATCAGCACTAGCTTGCGCCAGTCACGGTCCAGGCCATCGAACACGTCCTGCATCTGCTTGCGCGAGGAGAACAGCACCAGCGCGCCACGGGCATCTTCGACGATGTTCGGCAGTTCGCGGATGATCGCTGCGGTATGCGCCGCCGCATCGCGCGGGTCGGCCTTTAGGTCGGGGACCCGCAGCAGGCCGGCATCGCCATGCACGAACGGGCTGGGCACCACGCAAGTGACCGCGTCACGGGGCAACCCCGAGCGCATGCGGAAGCGGTCGAACTTGCCCAGCGCAGTCAGCGTCGCCGAGGTCACCAGTGCGCCATGTGCCACGCTCCAAAGGCTGCGGCGAAGCATTTCGGCGGCCAGGATGGGGCTGGCATTGACTTCGATGTCGAACAGCGCACCGCTCTCGGCCAGGGTCAGCCAACGGGCCATGGGTGGGCTGTCTTCCGGGTCTTCGGCGGTAAAGGCCGTCCACAGCTCCCAGTTGCCCTGGGCACGGGTGACCAGGCTACCGAACAGCGGGTACCACTCCTCGGCCTGGTGGCTGGCGATGCCGATGTTGACCTCACCGTCCATGCCTTCCTTGAGCAGGTCGGCCAAGCGGGTGAACAGGTCGTTGAGGCGGGCAAAGCCTTTTTTCAGCTCGATGCCCACTTCGCGAATCTGCTCCGGCACCACGCCGCCTTCGAAGCGGTAGCGCGGGCGCTCACGGCCTTCGTTGTCCTCGCTGGGGCGGAAGTCGGCAACCTGCTCGCACAGGGTGAACATGAACTGCTGCTGGGTGCGCACTTCTCGCGCAAGCTCCGGCACCTGCTCGATGTACTTGCCCAGGTCACCGGGCAGCGGGTGCTGGGCCAGAAGCTTTGTCAGGTTCTTGGCGGTCTGCTCCAGCCAGTCGGCAGTGGAGCGCAGGCGCGAATAGTGGGCGAAATGGCCGATGGCCTTGTCCGGCAGGTGGTGGCCTTCGTCGAACACGTACATGGTGTCGCGCGGGTCGGGCAACACCGCGCCGCCGCCCAGGGCCAGGTCGGCCAGCACCATGTCGTGGTTGGTGACGATCACGTCGACCTTGCCCATGCCTTCACGGGCCTTGTAGAACACGCACTGCTGGAAGTTCGGGCAATGACGGCCGGTACACTGGCTGTGGTCGGTGGTCAGGCGTGCCCAGTCCTGGTCTTCCAGGGCTTCGGGCCAGCTGTCGCGGTCACCGTCCCAGCGGTTGCCGGCAAGCTTCTCGATCATGCTGTTGAACAGCTTCTGGCTCCGCTCGTCGACTTCGATGTGGAAGCCTTCTTCCTCGAACAGCTGGGCGGTGGCCGACTGGGCGTGGCCCTCCTGCAGCAGGATGTCGAGCTTGGACAGGCACAGGTAGCGGCCACGGCCCTTGGCCAGGGCGAAGCTGAAGTTCAGCCCGCTGCTGCGCATCAGGTCGGGCAGGTCCTTGAAGACGATCTGCTCCTGCAGCGCCACGGTGGCGGTGGCGATCACCAAACGCTTGCCGGCGGCCTTGGCGGCCGGAATGGCAGCCAGGCTGTAGGCCACCGTCTTGCCGGTACCGGTGCCCGCCTCCACTGCCACCACGGCAGGCTCGCCGGCACGGCGGCCTTCTTCGTCGCAGGCGATGTCGCCGAGCACCTTGGCCACTTCGGCGATCATCAGGCGTTGGCCATAGCGCGGCTTGAGGCTCTTGGCTTCGAGAAAACGCGTATAGGCGCCCTGGATGGTGGCTTTGAGTTCGTTGCTGATCATGGTCTGCAGGCGCCCGGAGGGCTGGATATATTTTCAGTGTTTCGCATGGGGCGGCTATCATACCCCGCTATTGCCCTTTATGCCGCATGGAGATCCGGATGCTTGCCTTTGCCCTGCCCTACACACTGCATGTCCTGGCCGCCCTGGTGTGGGTCGGCGGCATGTTCTTCGCCTGGCTGGTGCTGCGCCCGGCAACAGTTGCAGCCCTTGAAGGGCCTGCCCGGCTGCGCTTGTGGGTGGAAGTTTTCCGACGCTTCTTCGGTTGGGTCTGGCTGGCAGTGGCGATTTTGGCGATAAGTGGTATCGGCATGTTGCACATGCGCTTCAGCGGCTTCGAGACTGCACCGAAATATGTGCAGGTGATGATCGGTGGGGGCATCGCCATGTTTGCCCTGTTCATGCGCATCCAGGCGCTGCTGCTGCCGGAATTGAGGGGGGCAGTGCAGGCCGAGGACTGGCCGGCGGGTGCGGCAGTGCTGGGACGGATTCGGCGGATGGTGGGGATCAACCTGCTGCTCGGTCTGGCGGTGGTAGCCGTGGCCAGTTCGCGGCTGATGTTCTGACAGGATCTGCTCGGCCCCTGTAGGAGCGGCCTTGTGTCGCGATGGGCTGCGCAGCAGCCCCGGCATTTTGTGCGAAGGCGCTGAAATCCTGGGGCTGCTGCGCAGCCCATCGCGACACAAGGCCGCTCCTACAGGGCGCGCGGCAAGGCTTCAGAGGCGCTGCAGAATCAGCTCACCTACAGCGCCGGCCAACCCAGGTTGGCCCGGCTGCCCCGGCCGGCCGTTGGCGCCGGCGTCTGTGCGGTAAACCAGGCAACCCTTGCTAGCCCCGCCCTTGCCGGCCTTGCCAGCAGCCCCGGCCTTGCCCGGTGCGCCGCCGTCCAGGCGCACCACGATGCGTTCCTGCGGGAAGCCCTGCGGCACGCTCAGGCGGATGCGCCCACCCGGCGCGCCATCGTGCCCGTTGCCGCCGTCATCGCCGTTGGCACCGCGGCTGGCCTGGCCCCAGGTGCAGCCACCGGCCTGGCCGTTGGCGCCATCCAGCCCCTCGTACCCCGGCGCACCGGCACCGCCACGGGCATCGATGGCCAGGCGCTCGGCATCCACTTCAGCCAGTTTCAGGTCCAGGCTGCGGCCTGACCGGGCCCCCCGCTGGTAAGTACCCGCCGCTCCCGGCGCACTGAATTCGCTACCCTCACCCAGCCGCGCACTGCGCGCCTCGATCAGCAACGGGCTATCGGAAGGTGCAATGGCGATACGCGCATCGCGCCCCAGCTCCAGCTGGTCGACCTTCAATTCCGCGAGCGTGGCAGGCAGCAGCAGGGTTGCGGCATCGGCGACACGCAACTGTGCCAGGTGCACGCTGGCAGACTTGTCGGGCAGGCGCAGCATGGAATTGGCAGCGACCTCCAGGCTTTCGGCCTGGGCCAGGGGAGCGGCCAACATGGCCAATAACATCAGATTACGCATTTCGCGGCGCCTCCTGCACACGGGGGATGGACATGACATGGAAGATACCCGTCAACAGGATCTGCAAACGATCGAACCAGCGGTGGCTGCGGCCGCGCAAGCTGCCATTGAAGAACAGCACTTCAAGCAGGTGCAGGCCCAGCAAGGTGATGCCGGCGGCGTTGATCAGCAGGTTGAAGGGCAAGGGTTGTGGCATGAACTGATTGAACAGCACCACCCCCCAGAAAGCGACAGTCAGGACCTTGCCCAAGCCCAGGATGAACTTCATATCCCGCCCCCATGGATTGTTGTTATGTCGAGACGGCCCGTTCGAGCGGGCCGTGCGACCAACATTAACTGCAATGCCCGGACAGGCGCCAGCACCACTCAGTTGAGGTGCAGTTCCACCCGTCGGTTGCGGGCACGGCCCTCCTCGCTTTCGTTGTCGGTGAGCGGTTCACTCTCGCCGCGCCCCTGGCTGGTGACCTTGCCCGCCTCCAGCCCCTGGCCGATCAGGTAAACGGCCACGCTGCTGGCGCGGCGTTCGGAAAGTGCCTGGTTGTAGCTGTCGGAGCCGACGTTGTCGGTATGCCCGATCACGCTTACCTTGGCCACCGTCGGTGAATCGAGTTTTGCCACCAGGCCTTGCAGACGCTGCTGGGCCGCCGGGGTCAGCTCGGCGGAATCGAAGGCGAACATCACCGCGCCGTTGTCATCCAGGATGATCACCTCCGGCGAGGGTTCAGGTTCAGTGGCAGGCGGCAATGCGGGGTACACCCTCAACGGGCAACCCATGTGGTCGACCGCAGTGTTGGTGGGGGTATCGGGGCAACGATCACGGCGGTCGAAAATGCCGTCGCCATCTTCGTCGCCATCCTGGGCGTAACAGATCAGGCCCCCGGCGATGGCGCCAAGGGCACCGCCGCCAGCCGCCCAACTCGAACTTTCGATGGCGCCCAGGCCACCACCGACCAGGCCGCCGAGCAGGCTGCAGATGGGCCAGGTCCTCTGGTTGAGCGGCGCGCTGCCATCGCTGTGGGTGGCGCAGCCCGCTAGCAGGCTGGCAGCCACCAACAGCGGCAGCGCCGCCTTCGACGTCACACTCATGCTGAATGCTCCTGTGTCATTGGCCACGGGCGGCTGACCGCCGTGAAGACGCGCCCGTACCACTGCTCAAGGCACGGGCGCACGCCGATCTACCGCTGGATCTTGATCTCGGTACGACGGTTCATGGCACGCCCCTCGGCCGTGGCGTTGTCTGCCACCGGCTGGGTTTCACCAGCACCGACCACCGACACGAAGCTGCTGCGCGGCACACCGCTCTCGACCAGGTAATCGGTCACCGAGTGGGCACGGCGCTCGGACAGTTTCTGGTTGTAGCTGTCGGAGCCGACGCTATCGGTATGGCCGCTGACGCTCAGGCGGGCGGACGGCGCCTCCTGTTTCAGGCGCGTGGCGATGGTGTTGAGGCGCTCCTTGTCGCTGGCGGTCAGGCGCGCAGAGTCGAACTCGAAGTGCACATCGCGGATGACGATGACTTCTTCCTTCTGCACCACCACTTCCTCGACCACCGCGGCCGGCTCCGGTGGGCAGCCGTTGGCATCGACCTGCACACCGCGCGGGGTGCCTGGGCACTTGTCACGGCTGTCCGGCACACCGTCACCATCCTCGTCGCCATCGCCATGGGCCCAGCAATAGCCCGCCGCCAGGCCACCGCCCAGCAACGCGCCCCAACCAGCCCAGCTGGAGCTCTCGATGGCGCCCAGGGCAGCGCCGCTTACACCCCCGACGGCGGCACATTTCGGCCAGTCGGTCTTTTGCAAACCTGCACAACCAGTCAACACACTGGTGAGCAGAACCAGGGGTATCGCTGTGCGTACTATGCTCATTTCATTGCTTCTCCTAGGGGGAATCGGCATAAGGCCGATTTCAGGGAGTAAAGACCGAGCATCTGATCCCTGCCACCAATAAGCCACGACACAGTCACATGCCTCTTTGCCCGCACGCTGCGGCCCGCTAGTCTTGGATGACTTCAACGAGGATTGGCAATGACCGACGGTTTTTCCCAGCGCACCCCGCAGCAGGCCTTGGCGGCCCTGCTCGATCGCTTCACTCCGCAACGCCTGCTGCTGGTGGGCACGCGCTTCCCGGCGCTGGACGCCTTCGCCCAGGCGCACCCACAGGTAACCATCGCCACGGCCGCCCCAGGCCCGCTGCCGGCAGAACTGGCAGCCCAGCGCTTTGACCTGGCGGTACTGGTGGACTGCCTGGAGCACCTGCCAAAACGCACCGGCCTGGAATTGCTCGGTGGCATTCGCAACCTCAATGCCAGCCGGGTCGCTGTGCTGGCCGACCTGGCCGCCTGTGGCTGGCAGGACACCGATTTCTTTGCCCTTGCCCTGTCGGCCAGCGAGAAATTCCGCCGTGACCAGCAGGTATTGAGCCTGTTCACCTATGATCTACATGACTACAAGCAGGTACCGGACTGGCTGAATGCCAAGTTCTGGGCCAACCCTGAAAACTTCGGCAAGTACTGGTGGTGATGATGAGTGTCTCGGTCTGCCCTTGTGGCAGTGGCAACCTGCTCGACGCCTGCTGCGGGCACTACCATGCCGGCACCCCGGCGCCGGATGCCCAGGCGCTGATGCGCTCACGCTACAGTGCCTACGTGCTGGGCCTGGTCGACTACCTGGTGGCCACAACCCTGCCGGCCCAGCAAGCCGGCCTGGACCGTGCCGCCATGGCCGCCTGGAGCGCCCAGAGCACCTGGCTGGGCCTGGAGGTGGAAAGCGCAGAGGTGCTGGGCGGCCAGCCAGAGCACGGTTTTGTCACCTTCACTGCACGCTGGCACGACCAGGAGGGTGACCATCAGCACCGCGAGCGCTCGGCATTCGTCCAGCACGCCGGGCGCTGGTACTTCATCGACCCCACGGTCGGGCTCAAGGCCGGGCGCAACGACCCCTGCCCCTGCGCCAGCGGCCAGAAGTTCAAGAAATGCTGCGCCAGTTACGTGGGTAGCTGACCATGATCGCCCGCACCCGCCCGCTGCTGCTCGCCACCCTGATGGCATGGCTTGCACTGCTCGCGGGCTGCGCCAGCTGGGGCGGTGACGACTGGCGCGAACCCGAGGTGCACCTGGTCGAGGTGGAGACGGTCAAGGCCAGGTTGCTGGAGCAGGAGTTCGTGCTGCATCTGCGAATCGACAACCCCAATGACAGCCGCCTGTTCATCCGCAACCTGTCGTATGCCATACGCCTCAACGACCTGTTGCTGGTGCAGGATGAAACCAGCGTGTGGCGCAGTGTCGGCGGGCATGCCCGGCGTACTTTCAAGATCACCGCACGGACCAACCTGTGGCAGCACCTGAAACCGCTGGCCAAGCTGCTGAAAAGCGAACAACCACTGCATTACAGCCTGCAGGGCGAGCTGGCGACCGGGTTGCTCATCCATCGGGACCTGCACTTGTCGCGCAGTGGTGAGATAATCCCCGGCGATTACAAACCGGAGTGACCCTGCAATGTCCCAGCAACCCCACGTTCATGGCCCTGACTGCAACCACGATCATGATCACCACCACGATCATGGCCATGTACACGGCCCGCACTGCAACCACGGCCACCAGGAGCCGGTACGCAACGCCCTGAAGGACGTTGGCCGTAACGACCCATGCCCGTGCGGTAGCCAGAAAAAGTTCAAGAAGTGCCACGGCGCCTGACCTGAACAGCACTCGCGCGTCCCTGCTGCGGGCCGCGCGGAGGGTAGCCGGGGTCTAACTGGCCCTGGCAGGCCCTGAAACCTTGCGCTGCAGCAACCCTGCGGTGGCCATGAGCAGCACGATGCAGAGGGCCATGCAAATGGCATTGGTGCCATCCCAGCCGACCGTACCCAGCAACAGCGATGGGCTGAATGCACCAACGGTCGCGAACACCGCAATGGCCAGATCGTTCTTCCCCTGCATCTGCATCGCTGCCGGGCTGTTTTGCAGCGTCTGCGCCAACAGCGCCCCACCGCCCACGTAGGTCAGGTTCCAACCCAGGCCCAGGGCTATCAGTGACAAGGTCATCATCGCGTAGCTGTGCGACCACATGTTCATGGCCGTGCAACCGATCAGCAGGCACAGGCCGAGACAGATGGTGGCCCTGATGCCGAGCTTGTGGATGATGGCGCCGGTGAAGAACGACGGCGCAAACATGGCAATCACATGCCATTGAATCGCCAAGCGAACGTCGGAAAAGTCCTCATGCATGTGTTTCATGTGCATGGACGCCTGGATCATCAGCAAATTCATGATGCCGTAGCCCAGCGCGGCCACCGCCATGGCCACGGCAACCACCGGGCTCAGCGGCTCGGCGGTCGTGCCAGCCGCTTTCGCTGCACGGTCGTTACTGGCGGTGCCGGTATCGCCGGGCAGGCAGGCCGCTGTCAGCAACGACATCACCGCCAGGCCGACAAAAGCGGCGTAGCACAGCGAAAACAGCGGATACCCACCAACGTCCCTCAGCCACTCGGTGAGCGCCGGCCCGACCACGGCAGCGATCACCCCACCGGCCACCACCAGGGAAAGCGCCTTGGGCTTCAGGTTCTGGGCCAGATTGTCGGTGGCCGCGAAGCGATTGAAGTTGGCAAACGCAATGTAGATGCCCAATGCCGAATGGCTGATCACCAGCGTCGGGAAGTGCTGGTACTGCACCGCCAGGTAACCACTGATGCCAGACACCGCCAAAGGGACCGAGCCCAGCATGAAGGCGCGCTTGCGGCCAATGCGGCTCATCAGCCTGGAGACCGGATAGGTAGCCAGCATCAGGCAAAGGAACTGGAACCCATAGGGCACAGTGGACCATGTGGCAGCAGGCGCCAGCGCCGCCCCGACAATGGCCGCCATGGTCACGGACATGACCGCAGTCGTCAGGTTGATCGATTGCGCGGTGAAATACAGGTACGTGCGCCGTGGAAGGGGGCTCGACATGGCGTGTGCTCACGGTTGGTGGACGGGTGGAATTCTGCATTGGAAAGATGCCGACAGGTGCATGGTGGCATCTGCCGCGCCCTGTAGTTCGAACAGTCGACGCGCTTTCCAGTTAACTGTTAGGCTGTTTTTTCTAACAGCTGCTGGACCCGCCATGCGCCCGCACAGCCTTCATGACCAGTTGAAACAGCGCCTCGAAGCCGGCGAATGGCTGCCTGGCCAGCGCATGCCGTCCATCCGCAAGCTGACGGCGGCGGTTGGCTGCAGCTACCACGATGTCGTCTCCAGCTATGCCCGATTGGTAAGCGAAGGTGTGTTGACCGCCATTCCTGGCCGCGGCTACTTCGTCGCCAGCCACACACGGCAAACCGGCACAGTGGATACGCCCGCAGGCATGGCCGACGACCCGCTGTTCAAGTTGCTGCAGGGGGGCCAGCACTACACCAAACTGGGCAGCGGCTGGCTGCCACCCGCCTGGCGAGACACCGAGCTGCTGGCCAGGGCAATTCGGCGCACGGCACGCCTGGAGCAGAGTTCGCTGGCAGAATATGGCGACATCCAGGGCTATCTGCCCATGCGCAAGCAGTTGTGCGTGCACCTGAAACGCCTGACCCGTGTGGATGCCCGGCCAAGTCAGTTGCTGACTACGCTGGGCGCCACACAAGCGCTGGACCTGGTGGCGCGGTTGTTGATCAAGCCAGGCGATCACGTGTTCGTCGACGAGCCTGGCAATGGCAACCTGATCAAGCTGATCCAGTTGGCCGGCGGCCATGTGGTCGGGGTGCGCCGAACCCAGGACGGACCGAGCGTGGAAGACATGAAGGAGCACCTGGCCAGGCACAAGGTCAAGGCATTCTTCTGCAACAGCACCTTCCACAACCCGACCGGCGGCAACATCAGCCCGCACAATGCCTTCAGCGTCCTGCGCCTGGCGGTGGAACACGACTTCTTCGTGGTCGAGGACGATGTCTACGGCGACTTCAGCCCGGGTGTGCGCCAGACCTTTGCCGAACTGGACGACCTTGAGCGGGTCATCTACATCGGCAGCTTCTCGAAATGCCTGTCCGCCTCATTGCGCGTGGGCTACATCGCATGCTCGGCAGAGCTGATGGAGCCGCTGACACGCCTGAAGCTGCTGACCTGCGTGGCGGTACCGGCGTTTTGCGAGCGCTTCGTCAACACCATTTTGTCCGACGGCACCTATGCCCGGCACATGCAAGACCTGCAGCAGCGCCTGATCCGGCAGCAGGCGCAGACCCAGCAGTTGTTGCGGGCGCGTGGCTGGCAATTCGACATAACGCCCCAAGGTGGCATGTTCCTGTGGGTCTACCACCCCGAACTGGCCGACCTGCAGCCCTTCATGCGTCGCCTGGAACAGCACAAGGTGCTATTGATGCCAGGCTCGGCCTTCGCCGTCAGCCGTGACTATCAACGCCTTGCTCGCATCAATTGCACGCACTTTTCCGACGCCGTGGCCGAACATTTCAAGGTTTGAGTGCATGTCTTGATTTTTGAGGTGGCGCGCAAATCGAGCGCCGCCCGCGCGGCGCTTCGCAGCACAAGGCTGCTCCTACATCTGTTTCGGGCCAGTAATGCCTATGCCAGTGCACGCGACCGCCTTGTTCGTACAACGCGATATCGAGCCATACGCCAAAGCGTTCGCGCACAAACCTCACAGGAATAATTGGCCTGAAACAAATGTAGGAGCAGCCTTGTGCTGCGAAGCGCCGCGCGGGCGGCGCTCGATCTCACAGGCACCACACACCCCACGCCAAGCACAAAAAATAAACCGCCCAGGGACCTTGCACGGCGCCTGCGCGCTCACTACCTTAGCGCCTTTCGAAACCCGCCACGCCTTGCAGGAGCCCTTGTCATGGCCGCCTCCGCCTTTCCTCCATTCCGCCCGCGGTTCGCAACCGCTGCCACGCTGCTCGGCATGCTCGGGCTGGCCGGCTGCCAGACGGGCGGCTACCAGGGCAGCGTGCCACCGACCAGCGGCGTGCAGCCGCTCAAGGGCCTGGCGCAGAACGTCTCGGTACGGCGCAACGCAATGGGCGCACCACTGATCGAAAGCAGCAGCTTCCATGACGCCCTGTTCAGCCTGGGCTATGTGCATGCCGGCGACCGCATCGAGCAGATGGTCGCCATGCGCCTGCTGGCCCAGGGCCGCCTGGCAGAACTGGCCGGCAGCGACGCGCTGGACATCGACCGCCTGATGCGCGCGGCCAACCTCAAACAAAGCGCCGCCCAGCAGTACGCCGACGCGTCGCCACGGCTCAAGCGCTTCTTCGAAGTGTATGCACGCGGGGTCAACGCCTACCTGTTCCGCTACCGCGACAAGCTGCCCGCCGGCCTGGCCAGCAGTGGATACCGCCCCGAATACTGGAAGCCCGAGGACTCGGCACTGATCTTCAGCCTGTATGCGTTCAGCCAGTCGGTGAACCTGCAGGAAGAACTGAGCGCCCTGACCCTGGCGCAAAAAGCCGGCAGCGACAAGCTGGCCTGGCTGCTACCCGGTGCCCCGGACGAGCCGTTGGCCGAAGCCGAAGTGGACAAGCTCAAGGGCCTGAACCTGGCCAGCCAGTTGCCGGGGCTGCCAGCCCTGGCAGCCGCCAGCCAGAAGCTGGCCGACCTCGACCTTCTGGGCAGCCCGGGCTCGGCCAACCTGGCCCTGGCGCCGCAGCGCAGCCGCAGCGGCAAAAGCTTGCTGGCCAGCGACAGCCGAGCCGCCTGGGCCCTGAGCCCGGTGCAGATCCACACCGGCAAGTACCAGGTCGCCGGCCTGTCGTTGCCTGGCCTGCCGATCGTGCTGGCCGGCTACAACGGCAAGCTGGCCTGGAGCAGCAGCGCGGTCATGGCCGACAACCAGGACTTGTATCTGGAGCAACTGCGCCACCAGGGCAGCCAACTGAGCTACCTCGCCGACGGCAAATGGCTGCCGGCCCGCGCCCGTACCGAAACCTTCTTCGTCCGCGGCCAGCGCCCGCTGCGCGAGGTGATGTACGACACCCGCCACGGCACCCTGCTGGCCCAGCCAGGCAATGCCAGCCTGGGCCTGGCGCTGAACCTGCCACAGTTCAAGGGCGACCGCAGCCTGGATGCGCTGTTCGACCTGACCCGTGCCAAGAGCGTGGAGCGTGCCTTCGACAGTACCCGTGAAGTGACCGCCGCCGCCCTCAACTTCGTCTTCGCCGAACCCGAGCACATCGGCTGGCAAGTCAGTGGCCGCTACCCCAACCGCCGCGAAGGCCAGGGCCTGCTGCCGTCGCCTGGCTGGGACGGGCGCTACGACTGGGACGGCTATGCCGACCCGATGCTGCACCCTTACGATCAGGACCCGCCCGCCGGCTGGATCGGCCACGCCAACCAGCGCAGCCTTCCGCGTGGCTATGGCATGCAGCTGTCCAGCACCTGGTACTACCCAGAACGCGCCGAGCGCCTGGCCCAGTTGGCCGGCAATGGCCGCCACGACAGCCGCAGCCTGATGGCCCTGCAGAACGACCAGACCACCCTGCTGGCCGACAAGCTCAAGCAGATGTTCGACGCCCCGGGCATGGCCCAGCCGCTCAAGCAGGCGATCGACGCCCTGCCCGCCGCACAGCGCGACAAGGCCAGCGACGCGCTGGCCCGGCTCAAGGCCTTCGATGGCCGCCTGAGCCCGGTGTCGGCCGATGCCGCACTGTACGAACTGTTCCTCCAGGAAGTCGCCCGGCAAACCTTCCTTGATGACCTGGGCCCGGAATCCGGCCCGGCCTGGCAGGCGTTCGTCAGCAATGCCCGCTTGTCGTTCTCGGCGCAGGCCGACCACCTGCTGGGCCGCGACGACAGCCCGTTCTGGGATGACCGCAATACCCCGCAGAAAGAAGACAAGCCGGCCATTCTCGCCCGCAGCCTGGCTGGTGCTGTGGATGCCGGCACCGCTCAACTGGGAGCCGACCGCCGCGCCTGGCAGTGGGGCAAGCTGCACCAGTACCGCTGGCCTGCACCGGCCTACCATGGCCTGGGCGATGCCCTCGGTCGCCCGCCGCTGGCTGCCGGTGGCGACTTTACCACCCTGGCCCTGACGCCATACGCTTGGGGCAGCGACTTCGACACCCGCCTGCCGGCCTCGGCACGGATGATCGTCGACTTCGGCCAGGCCGAGCCGTTGCAGGTGCTGACCAGCAGCGGGCAGTCCGGCAACCCGGCCAGCACGCATTACAGCGATGGGCTGGATGCCTGGTTCAAAGGGCGCTTCATGAGCCTGCCACTGCAGCAGCAGAACTTCGGGCGGGCGTATGGCAACCAGCGTTTGACGTTGGTGCCTGGGCGCTAGTGGAGCCTTTCCTGCTTACCGGCAGCCACCCAGCTACCTAGCATCCTCGGTGCCGCACTGTTCCCGGACAGGTGCGGCACACTTTCCATCAAGAGGATGATGAACATGGCTACAGAAACCCTGAAAATTGAAATTTCCTGGCCTGATACGCTCAAAGTTCCAGCTGGCGCTACCGTCAATGCACAACTTTGGCTGGGAACCGCAATCGCCGACTACCGCATGATCAGCGACGGAGATGCCAGCGCCCCTGCGGTTTCTTCACCGGTCACCCTGGAAATCGCTTATGACACCGAGGACCTGCTGCCCGACAGCGTCGATACCACTTGGGATCACTTCCGCGCTTCGCCATATCTGATGCATGACGGCAAACGCCTGAACATCGCCCGCGTCGCCAAGATCAGCATCGAAGAAGCCCGAAAATCGGGCTGGAAGGTCGCTATTTCCTGACGCGGGTCTGGCAGCCCTCGAGAGGGCTGCCTCACACATAGAACTTGTCGCAGGCCTCGCCACTCTGACCTAGCAAGCCCTACTCCAGACGTTGAGCCATGGACCTCGTCATCGCCCGCCCCGAAGGCCTGTACTGCCCGCCCGGTGATTTCTACATCGACCCGTGGCGCCCCGTAGACCGCGCTGTTATTACCCATGGTCACGGCGACCATGCCCGCGTCGGCAACCGCCATTACCTCACCGCCGCCTCAGGCGCCGGCATCCTGCGCAGCCGCCTGGGCCAGGACATCCACCTGCAAACCCTGCCGTACGGCGAACGCCTGCTGCACCATGGCGTAACCCTGAGCCTGCACCCGGCCGGGCATGTACTGGGCTCGGCGCAAGTGCGCCTGGAGTACCAGGGCGAGGTCTGGGTCGCCTCCGGCGACTACAAAGTGGAACCCGACGGCACCTGCACGCCGTTCGAACCGGTGCGCTGCCACACGTTCATCAGCGAATCGACCTTCGGCCTGCCCATCTACCGTTGGCCCAGCCAGGGCGAGATTTTCACCGGCATCAATAACTGGTGGCGCGCCAATAGCGAACAGGGCAAAGCCAGCGTGCTGTTCTGCTATGCCTTCGGCAAGGCCCAGCGAATCCTCCACGGGCTGGACGCCAACATTGGCCCTGTCCTCGTGCATGGTGCTGTCGAACCACTCAACCGGGTTTACCGGGACGCTGGCGTCTACCTTCCGCAAACCCGCTATGTCGGCGATATCCCTCGCAACGACCCGCTGCTGCGCCAGGCACTGGTCCTGGCACCGCCTTCGGCGGGTGGCAGCAGTTGGATGCGCCGTTTCGGCGACTACAGCGATGCCTTTGCCAGTGGCTGGATGCTGTTGCGCGGCACCCGACGCCGGCGTGGGGTAGACCGAGGTTTCGTGCTCTCGGACCATGCCGATTGGCCGGGATTGCTCTGGGCCATCGGCCAGACCGGCGCAGAACGCGTGATGGTCACCCATGGTTCGGTCAATGTGCTGGTGCGCTACCTCATCGAACAAGGCCTCGATGCCCGCGCCTTCGTGACCGAGTACGGTGAGGAAGATGACATTGTGACCACGGAGCCAGGCGCATGAAAGCATTCGCCGAGCTGTACATGAGGCTGGATGCGACCACCTCCAGCACTGCAAAGCTCAAGGCGCTACGCGACTACTTCAACACCGCCCCGCCTGTGGATGCCGCCTGGGCGGTGTACTTCCTGGCAGGTGGCCGCCCCCGCCAACTGGTGCCTACACGCGTGCTACGGGAGCTGGCCGGCAGGTTGGCGGGGCTGCCTGACTGGCTTTTCGAGGAGTGCTACCAGGCCGTTGGCGACCTGGCCGAAACCATTTCCCTGCTGGTTCCGGAAAGCCGCCACCCTGGCGACGACGGCCTCGCCCGCTGGGTCGAAGCCCATCTGCTGCCATTGCGGAACCTGCCGGTCGAGGAGATCCAGCAACGCCTGCCGCCTCTTTGGGCCCAGCTGGACCGCCCCAGCCTGATGCTCTGCCTGAAACTCATCACTGGCAGCTTTCGCGTGGGCGTATCGAAGCTGTTGGTCACTCGCGCCCTCGCGCAACTGGCCGGGCTGGATGCCAAACGCGTGGCCCAGCGCCTGGTTGGCTACACCGACATCAGCCACCGCCCGACGGCAGTCAGCTATCAACGGCTGATAGCCCCGGAATCAGACGATGAACATAGCTTGCGTGGCGGCCAGCCCTACCCGTTTTTCCTGGCCCACCCCCTGCAGGTATCAACCGAACAGCTCGATACACTGCTCGGGCCGCCGAGCGAATGGCAAATCGAGTGGAAATGGGACGGCATTCGCGCCCAGGTGGTCAAGCGCGAAGGCCAGCTGTGGGTCTGGTCGCGCGGTGAGGAACTGGTCACCGAACGCTTCCCCGAATTGCACGGCCTGGCGCAGACGTTACCCGACGGTGTCGTGCTCGATGGCGAGATCCTGGTTTGGAAACCTGGTGGCTCAGCGGCTGAGCTGGCCGTGCAGCCATTTGCCCTGTTGCAGCAGCGCCTGGGACGCAAGACCTTGGGCAAGAAGCTGCTGAGCGACGCCCCGGTCGTGCTGCAGGCCTACGACCTGCTGGAATGGCAAGGCGAGGACTGGCGCAGCCGTCCGCAGCATGTACGCCGCCAGCAGCTGGAGCTGGTACTTGAGCAGCACCCATTGGCCCCGGTATTGCTCTCGCCTCTGCTCGAAGGCCAGGACTGGGCCGACCTTGCCCGCCAGCGCGAACAGTCCCGCAGCCTGGGGGTGGAAGGGCTGATGCTGAAACAGCGAGAGGCGTTGTATGGCGTGGGGCGCACCAAGGACATGGGCACCTGGTGGAAGTGGAAGATCGACCCGTTCAGCGTCGATGCCGTGCTGATCTATGCTCAGCGCGGCCACGGCCGGCGGGCCAGCTTGTACAGCGACTACACCTTCGCCGTGTGGGACGCGCCAGCCGGTACGCCGGGTCGGGCACTGGTCCCCTTTGCCAAGGCCTATTCAGGGCTCAGTGACGAAGAAATGCGCAAGGTCGACGCCATCATCCGCAAGACCACGGTTGAAACCTTCGGGCCGGTGCGCAGCGTGACGCCGACGCTGGTGTTCGAGTTGGGCTTCGAGGGCATCGCCCTGTCCAGGAGACACAAGAGCGGCATCGCCGTGCGCTTTCCGCGGATGCTGCGCTGGCGGCTGGACAAGCCAGTGGAAGAAGCGGATGACCTGGCTACATTGCAGGCGCTGCTGGCCTGAAACCATTTCGATACGGCGTTGGCTTTTTCGCGGGCACGCCCGCTCCCGCAGGTTCATCACAGGCCGGGAGGATTGTGAGGTTCCTTGTGGGAGCAGGCACGCCCGCGAAGAAGCCGACGGGGTAATCGGGACGCAATCGAAGGAGGCGCAAGCCCGAAAACTGTGCTTCCATCTTTGTGCCGACTGTGTCGCAGACCGTTTTCGCCACGCACCCAGGACCACCATGCACCACTCAACTCACGACCTGCTCTCGCCCGTTCCGGGCATCACCCGCCAGTTGCACAGCTTCCACTTCGGACCTCGCGGTGGCGGCAAAGTCTATATCCAGGCCTCGCTGCATGCCGACGAGCTGCCCGGCATGCTGGTGGCCTGGCACCTCAAAAGCCGCCTGGGTGAACTGGAACAGCAAGGCCGCCTGCAGCGCGAGATCATCCTGGTGCCGGTGGCCAACCCGGTCGGCCTGGAACAAGTGCTGCTGGACGCACCGCTGGGACGATTCGAACTGCAAAGCGGCGAGAACTTCAACCGTAACTTCGTCGATCTTTCCGACAGCATCGGCGACCAGATCGAAGAACACCTGACCGAAGACCCGGCACACAACCTCGCGCTGATCCGCGAATACCTGCGGCGGGGGCTGGACGCACACCCGGCGCGCACACCGCTGCAGGCCCAACGCCTGATATTGCAGCGCCTTGCCTGCGATGCCGACATGGTGCTCGACCTGCACTGCGACTTCGAGGCGGTCGAGCACCTGTACACCACGCCAGACGCCTGGCCGCAGATCGAACCTCTGGCCCGCTACCTGGGTGCCCAAGCCAGCCTGCTGGCCACCGACTCTGGCGGGCAGTCGTTCGATGAATGCTTCAGCCTGGTCTGGTGGCAGCTGCAACAACGCTTCGGCAAACGTTTCCCGATTCCGCTGGGCTGCTGCTCGGTCACCGTCGAGTTGCGCGGCCAGGCCGATGTCAGCCACGACCTGGCCAGCAAGGACTGCCAGGCGATCCTCGACTTCCTTACCCATGCGGGGGTCATCGAAGGCGCAAGCCCGGCCCTGCCCGCCTTGCGCTGCCCGGCCACACCACTGGCCGCAGTAGAACCGGTGATAACGCCACTGGGCGGGTTGCTGGTGTACCACGCCCGGCCAGGCCAGCACCTGGAGGCGGGCCAGTTGATCGCTGAAGTCATCGACCCGCTCAGCGACCGGGTGACGGCCATCCGCAACAGCCAGCCCGGCCTGCTGTATGCACGTAACGTACGGCGCATGGCTACCGCAGGCATGGTCATCGCCCACGTCGCAGGCGAGCAGGTGTGCCGCAGCGGCTATCTGCTGGCAAACTGATCCAGTAAAACCATTGCGCCTGGCTGGTTGTCTGTAGAAACACAGCCACCGAAGGACCCTATGCCCCATGCCCGCCGCCACCGACCTCGCCAAGGCCTGGTTCGCCAAGCGTGGCTGGAAGCCTTTCGCTTTCCAGCGCCGCGTCTGGGCCGCCGTGGAACGGGGCGAATCCGGCTTGCTGCATGCCAGTACCGGTGCCGGCAAGACCTACGCGGTATGGCTCGCCGCACTGAGGGCCTTCAAGGCCGAAGCCCAAGGACGTCATGCTGCACCCTTGCAGGTGGTGTGGGTTACCCCCATGCGAGCCTTGGCCGCCGACACCGCCCGCGCACTGCAGATGCCGCTGGACGACCTGGGCCTGCCCTGGAGCGTGGGCATTCGCAGCGGCGACACCGGCAGTGCCGAACGTGCCCGGCAAGCACGGCGCCTGCCCAGCGTACTGGTCACTACCCCTGAAAGCCTTACGCTGCTGTTGACCCGGGCACAAGCTCGCGAAGACTTCGCCACACTGCGCCTGGTAGTGGTGGACGAATGGCACGAACTACTGGGCAACAAGCGTGGAGTACAACTGCAACTGGCTTTGGCCCGCCTGCGCCACTGGCACCCGAGCCTGCCGACCTGGGGCCTGTCCGCGACCCTCGGCAATCTCCAACATGCGCTGGACGTATTGCTGCCACAAGGCGGCCTGCTGGTACAAGGCCGACAGGACAAGCAGTTGCAGGTCGATACCCTGCTGCCAACGGCCATCGAGCGCTTCCCCTGGGCCGGGCACATGGGTTTGAAGATGCTCGATCAGGTCAGCCGGGAGATAGATGCCAGCACTAGTTGCCTTGTCTTCACCAACACTCGGGCGCAGGCCGAACTCTGGTACCAGGCCCTGCTCGAGGTACGCCCCGAGTGGGCCGGGCTGATTGCCTTGCACCATGCCTCACTGGCCCGCGATACCCGTGACTGGGTCGAGCGCAGCCTCAAGCAAGGCAACCTGAAGGCAGTGATCTGCACCTCCAGCCTGGACCTGGGGGTGGACTTCCTGCCCGTGGAGCGAGTACTGCAGATCGGTTCCGCCAAGGGCATTGCCCGTCTCGTGCAACGGGCCGGGCGCTCCGGCCATGCGCCGGGGCGGCGCTCCCGGGTGACTCTGGTGCCCACCCACAGCCTGGAACTGGTGGAAGCAGCCGCCGCCAGGCACGCCCTGGCAGCCGGGCACATCGAAGCCCGGCATTCGCCGCGCTTGTGCATGGACGTGCTGGTGCAACACTTGGTAAGCATGGCTTTGGGCAGCGGCTTTCACCCGCAGCAGTTGCTGGCCGAAGTGCGCAGTACCTGGGCCTTCAGCGAATTGCGTGACAGCCAGTGGCAATGGGCGCTGGACTTCGTCTGCCATGGCGGCAGCTCACTCAGCGCCTACCCAGATTACCAGCGCGTCGAGCGCCAGCCCGACGGCACTTACAAGGTTGCCAGCGAACGTTTGGCACGTCGCCACCGCATGAGTATCGGTACCATCGTCAGCGACGCCAGCCTGCAGCTCAAGTACTGGAGCAAGGGTGGCGGGGGCAAGGCGCTGGGCAGCGTCGAAGAGGCGTTCATTGCCCGTTTGCGCCCTGGCGACACCTTGGTGTTCGCCGGGCGAGTGCTGGAACTGGTGCGCGTGGAAAACATGACGGCCTACGTACGCCGCAGTACCGCGCGCAAGGCAGCGGTTGCACGCTGGAATGGTGGCCGCATGCCGCTCTCCAGCGAACTGGCCGACGCACTGGTCGAGCAGCTCGGCGCAGCATCCCAAGGGCGCTTTCAAAGCCCGGAGATGCGTGCAGTACGCCCCCTGCTGGCCTTGCAGGCGCAATGGTCGGCGCTGCCCACCCCCGAAACGCTGCTGGCAGAAACCTTCAAGTCGCGCCAGGGTTGGCACCTGTTCCTGTATCCGTTCGCCGGGCGCATGGCCAACCTTGGCCTGGCCAACCTGATCGCCTGGCGGGTGAGCCGCGTGCAGCCGCTTTCGGTTTCGATTGCGGTCAATGACTACGGTTTCGAACTGCTCAGTCCAGGCAAGGTGGACTGGACGACGCACCTGCCGCAGGCACTTGGTACCGAACACCTGCTGGATGATGTGCTGGCCAGCCTCAACGCAGGAGAAATGGCGTTGCGTCGTTTTCGCGAGATCGCACAGATTGCCGGGTTGGTGTTTGGCGGGTATCCGGCGGCGCAGAAAAGCCTCAGGCAGATCCAGGCCTCCAGCGGCTTGTTTTATGAGGTATTTCGCAAGCATGACACCGGCAACCTGCTGCTGGCCCAGGCACGGGACGAGGTGCTGAATGAGGAACTGGAGATCGAGCGGTTGCACCGGCAATTGCTGAAGATGGGCCAGTTACAGCTGGAACTGCGACCACTCAAACGGCCCGGACCGTTGGCATTTGCCTTGCTGGTGGAAGGCATGCGCGAAACGTTGAGCACCGAGAGACTGGCGGACCGGATTGCGAGGATGGTCGCGGAACTGAACAGTGCGGCGGACGCTACGGAATGACCAACCTTCTACCCATCGAACACCATGGCCAAGTGCTCTGGCTGCTTTCGGACAAGGCCATCTACTGGCCAGCCCGTCATGCCCTGCTGGTGGCCGACGTGCACATCGGCAAGGCAGCAAGCTATCGCGCCTTGCACCAACCGGTACCGCGCGGCACCACCGAGGCGACACTCTCCCGCCTGGATGCATTGCTGGCAAGGCATGATTGCGAGCAACTGATCATTCTTGGCGATTTTCTGCATGCGCGCGCAGCGCAGGCGCCGGCAACTTTGGCAACGCTGCAGGCCTGGCGAGAGCGCCACAGAACCCTGAAAATCGTGCTGATCCGCGGCAATCACGATCGAAACGCCGGTGACCCGCCCGCGCCACTTGGTATCGAAGTCGTGAGCGAACCTTGGCTGTTGGAACCCTTTGCGCTACAGCACGAACCCCGCCCCCACCCGACCCAACCGGTGTTGGCAGGGCACGTACACCCGGTATTCGTCCTGCGCGGCAAGGCTCGGCAACGCCTGCGATTGCCCTGCTTCCTGATCGATGGACAGGTCAGCCTGCTGCCGGCGTTCGGTGAATTTACCGGGGGTTGGGAAATCGCCCCCACGGGCGCCAGCCGGGTGTTCCTGACCGGTGCAGACCGCGTCTGGCCGCTCTAGCCCGGATCACTCAGGCTACAGGTGCCGGTGGAGGCTCGTCCGGCAGGGTCGGCTCGCCCGGCTCCATGGGTGGTGTATCACCGGGCTCCGGCGGTTGCGGGGTATCCGGGTCAGGCTGGTGGGGCACGCCCCCCGCCTGCATCGGCAGCGGGTGTGCCAGCAGTGACCATGGTAGCAACCCGACGTGGTTGGGCTGCAGGCCTGCCAGCTTGGCACTGATTGCGGGGTGGAGTTTCATTGGCTGCTCCTGGCAAGGCCGCTACGCGTCATGCGTACCGGCGTTATCCAGTTGGAGTGCCAAAGGCGCTGGGAATTCCCCGCGCTTGTCGGCTCAGGTACGCGGCAGGGTGACGCCGCGCTGGCCCTGGTACTTGCCGCCACGGTCCTTGTACGACACTTCGCATTCTTCGTCGGACTGCAGGAACAGCATCTGGGCCACACCTTCGTTGGCGTAGATCTTCGCCGGCAGCGTGGTGGTATTGGAGAACTCCAGTGTCACATGGCCTTCCCACTCGGGCTCGAGCGGGGTGACATTGACGATGATGCCGCAACGGGCGTAGGTGCTCTTGCCCAGGCAGATGGTCAACACATCACGCGGAATGCGGAAATACTCGACGGTACGCGCCAGGGCGAAGGAGTTCGGCGGGATGATGCACACGTCGCTCTTGATGTCGACGAAACTGCCTGCATCGAAGTTCTTCGGGTCGACGGTGGCCGAGTTGATATTGGTAAACACCTTGAATTCGTCGGCGCAGCGCACGTCGTAGCCGTAGCTGGAGACGCCGAAGGAGATCACCCGGCTGTCCTGTTCGCCGCGCACCTGGCGCTCGACGAACGGTTCGATCATGCCGTGTTCCTGCGCCATGCGGCGAATCCACTTGTCCGATTTGATGCTCATGGCGGGGTGTCCTGAAGAGTTGCGAGGTGAAAATTCGAGACGCGCATCTTACCGGTCCCGGCGCCCAGGTTAAAGTTCCATGCCTCATCCCGCGCCGGGCGGGGGCTTCAGCCGCCGTCGATCCGAATTTGCGTAAAGCGCCTTCTGACCATTGGCAGGTTGCGGAAAGTGGGGTAAGGTGGCGCCACTGTGCTGCACGTGACACCGAGAATCTCTAGTTTGATGCACGATCCTGATCGGCCCATCGCTGAATTTTCTGCTCTCTTTGCGCTCAGTCCCGGCCAGGGTTTTTCCTGACCGTTATCAAATTGTCCAAGGAGACAGAAAAATGTCCAACCGTCAATCCGGTGTTGTTAAGTGGTTCAACGATGAGAAAGGCTACGGCTTCATCACCCCTCAGTCGGGCGACGACCTGTTCGTGCACTTCAAAGCCATCCAAGCTGACGGCTTCAAAACCCTGAAAGAAGGCCAGGCTGTTACTTTCGTCGCTACCCGCGGCCAGAAAGGCATGCAGGCTGAAGAAGTTCAGATCGCCTAAGTCGATCGAAGCTTCCTAGCTTTCAAAAAACCCGCCTTCCGGCGGGTTTTTTATGCCTGGCCGAAAGACCGTGTCGCCTGCTTCGCGGGCTTGCCCGCGAAGAGAGCGACGCGATCTGACAGATCAATCTTCGCTGATGGTAATGCTAGGCATCGCCGGCGCAGCAGCTTCCTGCAGCACGATCCGCGCGCCCACCTGACGGGCCAGCTCCTGATAGACCATCGCAATCTGGCTTTCCGGCTCGGCGATCGCCGTCGGCTTGCCACTATCGGCCTGCTCGCGAATCAGCATCGACAGCGGCAACGACGCCAACAGGTCGACGCCATACTGGCTCGCCAGCTTCTCGCCACCGCCTTCGCCGAACAGGTGCTCGGCATGACCGCAGTTCGAGCAGATGTGCACGGCCATGTTCTCCACCACGCCCAGCACCGGGATGTTGACCTTGCGGAACATCTCCACGCCCTTCTTGGCATCCAGCAGGGCCAGGTCCTGCGGGGTGGTGACGATCACCGAACCGGCAACCGGTACCTTCTGCGCCAGGGTCAGCTGGATGTCACCGGTGCCCGGCGGCATGTCGATCACCAGGTAATCCAGGTCGTCCCAGGCAGTCTGGGTCACCAGCTGCAGCAGCGCGCCGGAAACCATAGGGCCACGCCATACCATCGGCGTGTTGTCGTCGGTAAGGAACGCCATGGACATGACTTCCACGCCATGGGCCTTGATCGGCACGAACCACTTCTGCTCGCGAATCTGCGGGCGGGTGCCTTCGGCGATGCCGAACATAACGCCCTGGCTGGGGCCATAGATATCGGCATCAAGAATACCCACTCGCGCGCCCTCGCGAGCCAGCGCCAGGGCCAGGTTGGCAGCGGTGGTCGACTTGCCCACACCGCCCTTGCCCGAGGCCACGGCGACGATGTTCTTGACGTTGGCCATTGCCGGCACCTGGGCCTGGGCCTTGTGCGCAGCCACCACGCAGTCGATCGACACCTGGGCACTGCTGACGCCCTCCAGGTTGCCGATGGCGGTCTGCAGCACCTGGGCCCAGCCGTTCTTGAACAGCCCTGCGGCATAACCCAGTTGCAATTGCACGCTGACCTGGCCGCCCTGGATATCGATTGCGCGCACACAGCCGGCGCTGATCGGGTCCTGGTTCAGGTAGGGGTCGGTGTACTGGCGAAGCACGCCTTCGACGGCGGCACGGGTGACGGCACTCATGGAGACTCCCAATGGCAAACTGAATGTAAAACAGACGCCTATCCTAACCCGTCAATCGTCAGCAGATGCGCATGCGGGGTGAAATATCTTCGCCAGCCCTTTATAGTGGCCGATCAACCTCATTTTTACCCCGTCGCCAGATAAGTAGCCGAGCCACCATGTCCGAGCCACGTCAGATTCTCGTCACCAGCGCCTTGCCCTATGCCAACGGATCGATCCACCTTGGCCATATGCTCGAGTACATCCAGACAGACATGTGGGTCCGCTTCCAGAAGCTGCGCGGCAACCAGTGCATCTACGTCTGCGCCGACGACGCCCACGGTTCGGCCATCATGCTGCGCGCCGAGAAGGAAGGCATCACCCCGGAACAGCTGATCGCCAACGTCCAGGCCGAACACAGCAGCGACTTCGCCGACTTCCTGGTGGACTTCGACAACTTCCACTCTACCCACAGCGAAGAAAACCGCGAACTGTCGGGCCTGATCTACGCGCGCCTGCGAGACGCCGGGCACATCGCCACCCGTTCGGTAACCCAGTATTTCGACCCGGAAAAGGGCATGTTCCTCGCCGACCGCTTCATCAAGGGCACCTGCCCCAAGTGCGCGGCCGAAGACCAGTACGGCGACAACTGCGAGAAATGCGGCGCCACCTACGCGCCCACCGAGCTGAAGAACCCCAAGTCGGCCATCTCTGGTGCCACCCCGGTATTGCGTGATTCCCAGCACTTCTTCTTCAAGCTGCCGGACTTCCAGGCCATGCTGCAGCAGTGGACCCGTAGCGGCACGCTGCAGGACGCGGTAGCCAACAAGCTGGCCGAATGGCTGGACTCGGGCCTGCAGGAGTGGGACATCTCGCGCGACGCGCCGTACTTCGGCTTCGAGATCCCAGGCGAGCCAGGCAAGTACTTCTACGTGTGGCTGGATGCACCGATCGGCTACATGGCCAGCTTCAAGAACCTCTGTGCACGCCGCCCGGAGCTGGACTTCGACGCGTTCTGGAACGAAGGCTCCAAGGCCGAGCTGTACCACTTCATCGGCAAGGACATCGTCAACTTCCACGCCCTGTTCTGGCCAGCCATGCTCGAAGGCGCGGGCTTCCGCAAGCCGAGCGCGGTCAACGTGCACGGCTACCTGACCGTGAACGGCGCCAAGATGTCCAAGTCGCGCGGTACCTTCATCAAGGCCCGCACCTACCTCGACCACCTGCAGCCGGAATACCTGCGTTACTACTACGCTGCCAAGCTGGGCCGCGGTGTCGATGACCTGGACCTGAACCTGGAAGACTTCGTGCAGAAGGTCAACTCCGACCTGGTCGGCAAGGTGGTCAACATCGCCAGCCGTTGCGCCGGTTTCATCCACAAGGGCAATGAAGGGGTGATGGTGGCTGGCGATGCTGCACCGGAGCTGACCGAAGCCTTCCTGGCGGCTGCCCCGTCGATCGCCGACGCCTATGAAGGCCGCGACTTCGGCCGTGCCATGCGCGAAATCATGGCGCTGGCCGACCGCGCCAACGCCTGGATTGCCGACAAGGCCCCATGGTCGCTGGCCAAACAGGAAGGCAAGCAGGATGAAGTTCAGGCCATCTGCGCCCAGGGCATCAACCTGTTCCGCCAGTTGGTGATTTTCCTCAAACCGGTGCTGCCGGTGCTGGCTGCTGACGCCGAGGCCTTCCTCAACGTGGCACCACTGACCTGGAACGACCACCTGTCGCGCCTGGAAAACCATCAGCTGAACCCGTTCAAGGCGCTGATGAGCCGCATCGAACCGGCCAAGGTCGAAGCCATGGTCGCCGCCAGCAAGGAAGACCTGCTGGCCGCCGAAGCCAAGGCCCCGGCCGGCAATGGCGAGCTGGCCAAGGACCCACTGTCGGCGGAAATCGAGTTCGACACCTTCGCTGCCGTCGACCTGCGCGTGGCGCTGATCGTCAAGGCCGAGGCCGTACCGGGCGCGGACAAGCTGCTGCAACTGACCCTGGACATCGGTGACGAGCGCCGCAACGTGTTTTCCGGCATCAAGTCGGCGTACCCCGACCCGTCCCAGCTGGAAGGCCGGCTGACCATGATGGTGGCCAACCTCAAGCCACGGAAGATGCGCTTTGGGGTGTCCGAAGGGATGGTCATGGCGGCCGGGCCTGGCGGTGAAGAGATCTACCTGCTGAGCCCGGACAGCGGTGCCAAGCCAGGCCAGCGCATCAAGTAACAAAACCTGCTGGACCTTGTGGGAGCGGGCGTGCCCGCGAGACTGACTACGCGGTGCATGGCACCGGCGTTGCCGGTGTTCGCGGGCACGCCCACTTTCACAATGACTCCGGCACCTTGATGCCAAACCCGGACAATCGCCCCGATTCCCGGCTATCGTCATCTCATGAGCGACTACATCCTGGTACTGATCAGCGCTGCGCTGGTCAATCACCTGTGCCTGCAACAACAGCCATTCCCAAGGCTGCACCTCCACGTGCACGGCCTTGCCTGCGCACTGTGCATTGCCTTGGGCGTGATCGGCGCACAACTACTGGTGCGCGGGGTGCTTGCCCCACTGCAAGCCCAGGACCTTGCCCTGTTCCTGTTGTTGCCCTGGCTGGCCGTGCTTGCCTGGGGCGTACCATGGCTACTGACAAGATGGCGCCCGAACTGGCCGGTGACGCAACTGCCCGCGCTGCTGTTGAGCAACGCGGTAGTACTGGGCTTGACCCTGCAACAGGCAAGCGACGAAAGCACATGGCTCGCTACCTTGCTGCAAGGCCTGCTGGCCGGCGGCGGCTTCTGGCTGGCGTTGGTGCTGTTCGCCGACCTGCGCCAGCGCAGCGCTCATGCCGACGTCCCCGGGGCAATGCGCGGCCTGCCCATCGAACTGCTTGGGGCCGGAGTAATGGCCATGGCGTTTTCCGGCTTCAACGGGCTGTTCGCCCAATGACCGCCAAGCCCGACCCGCGGCTACGCACCAGCATGGGCCTGGTGTTGCTGGCCTGCGTACCTGGCCTGCTGGCGCTGTTCTGGCTGCATGGCTGGAGTTTGCTACTGAACCTGTTGCTGTGCGCCAGCACCGCGCTGCTGTGCGAGGCGCTGTTGCTTACCTTGCGAGCACAACCGCTGCGCACGGCGCTGAACGACGGCAGCGCGCTGGTGACCGCCGTGCTGCTGGCCGCCGCCCTGCCCACCTTGGCACCCTGGTGGTTGCCGGTGGTCGCTACCAGCGTTGCCATCGGCATCGGCAAGCAGGCCTTTGGCGGGGTTGGGCGCAACCTGTTCAACCCGGCCATGGTCGGCTACGCCTTCGTGCTGCTGAGCTTCCCGTTGCAGATGAACCATTGGCCAGGGCCGGCACCAGGCCTGCTCGACAGCCTGCAGCTGGTGTTCGCCGGCGGCGAGCAGATCGATGCCTGGGCCAGGCCGACGCTGCTCGACGGTCTTCGCCACAACCACAGCCTGACCATCGATGAACTGTTCGCCGGTCACCCGGGCTTCGGCAGCATCGGTGGACGGGGCAGCGAATGGGTCAACCTGGCGTTCCTGCTGGGCGGCCTGTTCCTGCTGCAACGCAAGGTTATCAGTTGGCATGCGCCGGTCGGTCTGCTGGCTGGGTTGTTCCTGTTCAGCCTGCTGGGCTGGAATGGCTCGGGCTCGGACTCCAACGGCTCCCCCCTGGTGCACCTGTTCTCCGGCTCGACCATGATGGCGGCGTTCTTCATTGCCACCGAACCGGTGTCCGGGCCCCGGCAGGAGTGGGCGAAGCTGGGTTTCGGCCTGGGGGCGGGCCTGCTGATCTATCTGATCCGCACCTGGGGTAGCTACCCGGACGGTACAGCGTTCGCCGTCCTGCTCATGAACCTCATGGCGCCGAGCCTCGAACGCCTGGCTCTGCAGCGCCAGCAGGTTGCCCGATGAAGCGCCTGGTACGCGATGTGGGTTTGTTGCTCCTGACTGGAGCACTGGCGCTGTCGACCACTTTGGCCTGGCGGCACTGGACCAGCGCAGCCATCGCCGACGCCGAGAAGCAACTGAATAGCCGCCAGCGGCTGGCGGTGTTGCCAGAAGGCAGTTACGACAACCAACCTTTGGACAGCCCGTTGCCCAAGCCCGCCGCACAGCGGCCAAACAGCCGCATCCTGGCAGCTTACCGGGCAACGCTGGCGGGTAAACCGGCCGCCGTCATACTGGTCACAAAGGTCCAGGGCTATGCCGGGCCTATCGTGTTGAGCGTGGCCATCGCAGCGGACGGCCGACTGATCGGCAGCCAGGTGGTCGAGCAACAGGAAAGCCCTGGGCTGGGTGCACGCCTGGGTGATGCGCAGCTGAACTGGCTGGGGCAATTTGCCAACCGTCAGCTGGGCGATCACTGGGCGCTGAAGCGCGACCAGGGCGACTTTGACCAGTTGGCCGGCGCAACCGTGACCTCACGTGCAGTGATCGTCGCGCTACAGGAAGCGCTGAGCTACTTCGATGAGCAGCGCAGCGTATTGCTGGAGGGCGCCACGCATGAATAGGCTCTACCTGCTCGGTGCAAGCCTGGTGCCTCTGCTGGGCGCCACCCGAACACTGAGCGAAGGCGCCACCATAGGCGTGTGCGCAGTGCTGCTGAGCAGCCTTCACCAGCTATCAATGGCACCCCTGCGCCGACGGTCCGCCACCTGGACCTATGTACTGGCCAGCCTGCTGGTTCTGGCGGCCCTGGCCAGTTGCTTGCAACTGGCACTGCGTGCCTGGCTGCTGCCACTGGCACTCGCCCTCGGCCACTATCCCGCACTGCTGTGCCTGCAATGCCTGGCCATTGACTACCTGCTGCCCGATCAAGGGCGCTGGCGCCTGCTCGCCGGCCACCTTTGCGCGTTGTTTGCCACATGCCTGCTGCTTGGTGCCAGCCGCCAATGGCTGGCCGACGGTATCGGCCTGCACCTGGCCAGCCTGGCCCCGGGCGCCTTGCTACTGCTCGGTCTGCTGTTGGCCTTGTACAATCGTCTGCGTCCGGGCCCTGCCCAATCACGTCATCAAGGAAAGCTCTGATTTCATGAATGCCGCCAAACGCCTGGAGATCTTTCGCAGGCTGCACGAAGACAACCCCGACCCGAAGACCGAACTGGCGTACACCACCCCGTTCGAGTTGCTGGTCGCCGTGACACTGTCTGCGCAATCCACCGATGTCGGCGTCAACAAGGCCACCGCACGCCTGTTCCCGGTCGCCAACACCCCCGAGGCCATCTATGCGCTGGGCGTCGAAGGCCTGAGTGAGTACATCAAGACCATTGGCTTGTACAACAGCAAGGCGAAAAACGTTATCGAAGCCTGCCGGCTGCTGATCGAACGCCATGACAGCCAGGTCCCGCAGACTCGCGAAGCCCTGGAGGCGCTACCCGGCGTTGGCCGCAAGACCGCCAACGTAGTGCTCAACACAGCGTTCCGCCAGCCGACCATGGCCGTGGATACCCATATCTTCCGGGTCAGCAACCGTACGGGCATTGCGCCAGGCAAGACGGTGCTGGAAGTGGAGAAAAAGCTGATCAAGTTCGTGCCGAAGGATTACCTGCTCGACGCCCACCACTGGCTGATCCTGCACGGGCGCTATGTGTGCCAGGCACGCAAGCCACGCTGCGGCAGTTGCCGGATTGAAGACTTGTGCGAGTACAAGCACAAGACCTCCGACGATTGAGTCGATAGCTCGAAACCACCCACTGCGATTGAAAAAATCTTTTTTACCAGCGTCTGCTTTCTGGTTATAAGGACGGCCAATGGCCCCTTGGCTTGGAGCGACTCATGAGTAGCGATAAAGACGACCTGTCGATCGAAGATGATTTTGTTGCCGCAGATGACGAAGCGGAACCCCAGGTGGAAACCGCAAAGACCAACCTGAGCAAGCGCCGCACCATCGACAATATGCTGGAGGAAAGGCGCCTGCAGAAGCAGTTGGCCGACTTCGACTACGATCTGTAACCTTGGCAAAGCCTCCTGGCTGGAGGCTTTACGGCCTTGGCGATCAGCTTAACCCTTGCCGTTGCGCCAGCTCGATCAAGTCGACCAGCGACCGTGCATTGAGCTTGAGCAACAGGCGCGACTTGTAGGTACTGACCGTCTTGTTGCTGAGGAACATGCTGTCGGCAATTTCCTTGTTGGAACGCCCTCGCGCCAGTTGCTGCAACACGGTCATCTCCCTTGCCGAGAGGCGGTTGACCATATCCGTCTCGCTCCCCCCCCTTCCACGTGATACGTGCAGGGCCTGGTTGGGGAAGTAGCTGTAGCCCGACAGTACGGCCTTGATGGCGCTCAGCAGTTCGGTGAGTTCCTGCTGCTTGCACACATACCCCGCCGCCCCCGCCTGCATGCAGCGCATCGAGAAGTTGCCGGGGGCCTGCGATGTCAGCACCAGCACCTTGCTGCCCGGGCTGAAGGCCGTCATGCGGGTGATTACTTCCAGGCCATCCAGCTTGGGGATGCCGATATCGAGCACCACGATATCCGGCAGGTGTTGCCGTGTCAGTTGCAGCGCAGCCACTCCGTTGTCGGTTTCCGCCACGACGTCATACCCATGCCGCTCCATCAGCATGCGTACGGCCAGGCGTATGACCGGATGATCATCCACGATAAGCACTTTATTCATGCGATATCCATTCATTGCTTTTGCTTTGGCCCGCCAAGATAACCTACAGAGCGCCTGCTGGCGCGGTGATTTACCGGCGAAATATATGAACAGATGGAACCTACAACACTTACAGAAATTTCCTACACTCAACTGATGTACTTGTAACAATCAAATTCCCTGTTACCGAATGAACGGTATCACCGGCCTGTAAAAGTGCACCAGTTGAAAACCGGCCGATACCTCGGGAAATGTTCAATTCAAATGCCTGAACAGGCAACATCACCAGGATTTCGAGCGATTATTCTCACGGGAAACAATCCAGTCTTTAGTTGAGCAGCGCGGTAAGGCAAAGATATGCAAAATCGCTGGAGACGACCCATATGCACCAAGTACAACCTGTCGCCCCGCTGACGATCATTGCCATCTTCGCAGGGATTATCGAAGCCTCCGCCCTTGCCACATTGCCGTTTCTCAGCGAGTCCAGTCAAAAGCTCTATACTTGGTTTCTGGTGGGCTTCCCATTCTTCCTGACGGCACTGTTCTTCCTCACGCTCAACTTCAATTACAAGTCGTTCTACGACCCGTCGCCAAACAGGACGACAAACGACAACACATCGACACCGAGTGATGTGTCCAAGCATGCAATGCCCGGTAGTACCGGCGAAGCGCTGCAGGGCGAGCCTGTCACGTTCATGTTTTCCGGCCCCGATGCCTATCGCATGATGGAGCAGCAATTGCTGTCCGCCCTCGCCCAACCGCCTCAGCAATCTCGCACCTGGCGCTTTTGCAACCTGGACAGACGCCAGTGCGCGCAACTATCGATCAGCGCGCTTGATGAACAGGTGGCGAACGACGGCCATTGATTCCACGGACAAAAAAAACCCCGGCCTGAGCCGGGGTTCTTGCCGCACATGACGGTAATCAGAGCAGCGAGCGGCCCTTGTTGGCAGCAATGCGCATACGCAGGGCGTTGAGCTTGATGAAGCCAGCTGCATCCGCCTGGTTGTAGGCGCCGCCATCTTCCTCGAAGGTAGCGATGTTGGCGTCGAACAGCGAGTCGTCCGACTTGCGGCCGACAACGGTGACGTTGCCCTTGTACAGCTTCAGGCGTACCACGCCGTTCACGTTGACCTGCGAAGCGTCGATCATCTGTTGCAGCATCAGACGCTCCGGGCTCCACCAGTAGCCGGTGTAGATCAGGCTGGCGTACTTCGGCATCAGCTCATCCTTCAGGTGAGCGACTTCGCGGTCCAGGGTGATCGACTCGATGGCACGGTGGGCCTTGAGCATGATGGTGCCACCAGGGGTCTCGTAGCAACCGCGCGACTTCATGCCGACGTAACGGTTCTCGACGATATCCAGACGGCCGATGCCATTGGCACCACCGATACGGTTCAGGTCGGCCAGGACGGTGGCCGGAGTCTTCTCGACACCGTCGATGGCAACGATGTCACCGTTGCGGTAGGTCAGCTCGATGTAGGTAGCCTGATCCGGGGCGTTCTCAGGCGAGACACTCCAGCGCCACATGTCTTCTTCGTGCTCGGTCCAGGTATCTTCCAGGACACCGCCTTCGTAGGAGATGTGCAGCAGGTTGGCGTCCATCGAGTACGGCGACTTCTTCTTGCCGTGGCGCTCGATCGGGATGCCGTGCTTCTCGGCGTAGTCCATCAGCTTCTCGCGGGACAGCAGGTCCCACTCACGCCATGGGGCGATTACCTTGACGCCTGGCTTCAGCGCGTAGGCACCCAGTTCGAAACGCACCTGGTCGTTGCCTTTGCCGGTGGCGCCGTGGGAAATGGCGTCGGCGCCGGTTTCGTTGGCAATTTCGATCAGGCGCTTGGCGATCAGCGGACGGGCGATGGAAGTACCCAGCAGGTACTCGCCCTCGTAGACGGTGTTGGCGCGGAACATCGGGAACACGAAATCACGCACGAATTCTTCGCGCAGGTCGTCGATGTAGATCTCTTTAACGCCCATTGCCTGGGCCTTGGCACGAGCCGGCTCGACCTCTTCGCCCTGCCCCAGGTCAGCGGTGAAGGTCACCACTTCGCAGTTGTAGGTATCCTGCAGCCACTTGAGAATCACCGAAGTATCAAGGCCGCCGGAATACGCCAGTACGACCTTTTTTACGTCCGCCATGCCATCACTCCACGGGGTTGTACGGAAAGGGATCGATTCTAACGACGTTACGGATAAATTTACAGTGGGGCGACAGCTTCTGACGACAAAGCGACAAGAAGTTTCGGAAGGGCGACTTACCGTCGGAAATTATGAAATGCCGTGTGAGAGCAGCCTTCAGGACTTGGCAGGTGTTGGCTCAGGGGCCTTTTCGACAGGCTTCTCAACCGGCTTCTCGATTATCGCAACCCGATCCAGTTCGATATTCACCCGACGATTACGCGCCCGGTTGGCAGCATTGGTGTTCTTCGCCAATGGATAACGCTCGCCATGGAAACGCACGGTAATCTGCTCTTCCGGAACGCCATGGGCCTTGAGGTAGTCGGCTACCGCCAGTGCCCGGCGGCGCGACATGTCGCGATTGGTCAGGCGATTGCCACTGTTGTCGGAGTGGCCGTTGAGCTCTACATGGTTAACGGTCGGGTCAGCCTTGATGTAGTCGAGGATCACGTCCAGCCGTGCCTTGGCCGCGCCATCCAGCTCGAAGCCTCCCCCGGGGAAGCCCACCTGGGTCTGACGCACCTGATCGTAATTCATCGGCAGCAGCTTGCCGGCACAGGCCTGATAGTCGTTGTAGGCCTTGGCGAAGCTGACCGGCAGCACACGCACTTCCATCGGCCTGCCCGCCTCGCCGGCATAATTGCGTACCACCGTGCTGCGCCCATCGAGCAGGCCGTTGATCAGGCGACTGGCCTGGCCTTGGGAAGAACTGAACAACACCCCGGTACGGGCCATGCGCACGCTGCCCAGATTGATGTCGCTGCGCCCAGGCTGCCACGGCGCAGCAGCTGCCAGCAATGTGGCCGTGCCCGCCCCCAGTACGTTGCTGTCCGAGCGCAACTGGAACACCGGCTGCTCGCCCGCGCGGCGCACGAACTCGCCACTGCCGAAACCGTCGATCGGCTGGATCAGCCGGCATTCGAACTGGTCACCCTCGACCTTCCAGGCAATGTTTTCCATGCGCGTCTGGAAGGTCAGCGCACCGGCCGGCAGGCTGGCGAATAGGGTCAACAGGGCTAGGTAACGCTGGCGCACGGGCGGCTCCACAAATTCTGACGGCTTACCTGCAGGCTATCGGACGCCTGGCGGAAAACTTGATAGCCGTGCTCCACCCAGGGTTTTCCGGTAGCATTGGGGCTTGAGTTCGACCCGCCTGGAATCCCCAATGTCCGATCGCCTGACCCTCCTGCGTCCCGACGACTGGCACATCCATCTGCGCGATGGTGCCGTCCTGCCCCACACCGTTGGCGATGTGGCGCGTACTTTCGCCCGTGCCATCATCATGCCCAACCTGGTTCCGCCGGTACGCAATGCCGTAGAGGCCGGCGCCTACCGTGAGCGCATCCTGGCCGCCCGCCCGGCTGGCAGCCGCTTCGAGCCGCTGATGGTGTTGTACCTCACCGACCGCACCAGCCCCGAGGACATCCGCGCGGCCAAGGCCAGCGGTTTCGTGTATGCCGCCAAGCTGTACCCTGCTGGCGCCACCACCAATTCAGACTCGGGCGTGACCAGCATCGACAACATCTTCCCGGCCATCGAGGCGCTGGCGGAAGTTGGCATGCCGCTACTGGTGCATGGCGAAGTGACCCGTAGCGAGATCGACGTGTTCGACCGCGAGAAGCGCTTCATCGACGAGCATATGCGCCGTGTGGTCGAGCGCTTCCCGACACTGAAGGTGGTGTTCGAGCACATCACCACCAGCGATGCCGCGCAGTTCGTCACCGAGGCCCCGGCCAACGTCGGCGCGACCATCACCGCGCAGCACCTGCTGTACAACCGCAACCACATGCTGGTTGGCGGCATTCGCCCGCACTTCTACTGCCTGCCGATCCTCAAGCGCAACACCCATCAGGTGGCGTTGCTGGATGCGGCCACCAGCGGCAACCCGAAGTTCTTCCTGGGTACCGACTCGGCCCCACACGCCCGACACGCCAAGGAAGCCGCCTGCGGTTGCGCCGGTTGCTACACCGCCTACGCAGCCATCGAGATGTACGCCGAAGCGTTCGAGCAGCGTAACGCGCTGGACAAGCTGGAAGGCTTTGCCAGCCTGCACGGCCCGGCGTTCTACGGCCTGCCGGCAAACACCGACACCATTACCCTGGTCCGCGAAGAATGGACCGCCCCGGATAGCCTGCCGTTTGGCGAGCAGACCGTAGTCCCGCTGCGCGCCGGCGAAAAACTGCGCTGGCGCCTGCTGGAGGAAAACGCGTGAGCGAAGACCTCTACGAAGACGACCTCGACACCCAAGGCAGCAGCGGCTCGCGCCATCCGATGGCCGAGCGTTTCCGCGGCTATCTGCCGGTAGTGGTAGACGTTGAAACCGGCGGCTTCAACAGCGCTACCGATGCCCTGCTGGAAATTGCCGCAGTCACCATCGGCATGGACGAAAAGGGCTTCCTGTTCCCCGAGCACACCTACTTCCACCGCGTGGAGCCATTCGAGGGCGCCAACATCGAGGCGGCCGCGCTGGAATTCACCGGGATCAAGCTGGACCACCCGCTGCGTATGGCAGTCAGCGAAGAAAGTGCGCTGACCGACATCTTCCGTGGCGTACGCAAGGCGCTCAAGGCCAATGGTTGCAAGCGGGCGATCCTGGTCGGCCACAACAGCAGCTTTGACCTGGGCTTCCTCAATGCGGCGGTGACGCGCAATGACCTGAAGCGCAACCCGTTCCACCCGTTCTCCAGCTTCGACACCGCTACCCTGGCGGGCCTGGCTTATGGCCAGACCGTACTGGCGCGGGCCTGCCAGAGCGCCGACATCGACTTCGACGGACGTGAGGCGCACTCGGCGCGCTATGACACCGAGAAGACGGCCGAGCTGTTCTGCGGCATCGTCAACCGCTGGAAAGAGATGGGCGGCTGGCGCGATTTCAACGATTGATCTGCAAAAGCGTTCGCGCGCATTCCCGCTCCCACCGGTACTGCAGTGGCCTCAGCCATTGTGCTATTCCTGTGGGAGCGGGCAAGCCCGCGAAAAGGCCGGCACAGGACGGCACAAAAAAACCGGCCACAAGGGCCGGTTTTTTCATGCACGCGGCAATTACAGCTTGCCAGCGTTCTCGCTCAGGTAGGCAGCAACGCCTTCCGGCGAAGCGTTCATGCCTTTGTCGCCTTTTTTCCAGTTGGCAGGGCAGACTTCGCCGTGCTCTTCGTGGAACTGCAGGGCGTCGACCAGGCGCAGCAGCTCGTCCATGTTGCGGCCCAGTGGCAGGTCGTTGACGATCTGCGAACGAACAACACCGTTGGTGTCGATCAGGAAGGCGCCACGGAAGGCTACGCCGCCTTCGGACTCGACGTCGTAGGCCTTGCAGATTTCGTGGGTCATGTCGGCAGCCAGAGTGTACTTGACCTGGCCGATACCGCCGTTGTTGACCGGGGTGTTACGCCAGGCGTTGTGGGTGAAGTGCGAGTCGATCGACACGCCGATCACTTCCACGTTGCGCGCCTGGAAGTCAGGGATGCGGTTGTCCAGGGCGATCAGCTCGGACGGGCAGACGAAGGTGAAGTCCAGCGGGTAGAAGAACACCAGGCCGTACTTGCCCTTGATGGCCGAAGCCAGGTTGAAGCTGTCGACGATCTCGCCATTGCCCAGCACGGCCGGAACGGTGAAATCGGGGGCTTTCTTACCAACGAGTACGCTCATTGTAATCTCCTGATGAGGGTGAAAAACCGTTTGCCGGGCCAGACGGGCTTGCCCGACATCCAACAAAGGCCGTCCATCATACACGGCTTCTGGTGACAGGCCGACTCCAACGACGAAGCAACCGCCGGTCGCTCAAGCACGGCCCTTTCAGAAACTCCTTTGACAAGCATTCTCATTAACATTAAGCTCCACTCCATCGAGCCCACCAACGATGGTCAGCCTTTATGTATGTGTGTCTTTGTGTCGGCGTTACCGACGGACAGATCCGCGATGCGATCTATGAAGGATGCTGCAGCTACAAGGAAGTGCGAGCCGCCACAAACGTCGCCAGCCAGTGCGGCAAATGTGCCTGCGTTGCCAAGCAGGTGGTCCGCGAGACCCTGACCGAGCTCCAGGTCAGCCAGGCAGCCCTGCCCTACCCCGTGGAATTTACCGCAGCCTGATAACAAAGAATTCGAAGAACCGGACCTTGCGTCCGGTTTTTTTATGCCCGCAATTCAATAAGTTAGCGCTCCAACGCGGTTCACAAACATTCTTATTTCCATTAATTTTCACTTATTATTCAAGAACTTAGGTTTGACACACCTAAGTATCGGGCTCAAACTTCACTGTATTGGCACACTTCTACAGGGCAGGAACCCGACATGAAAGGCGACGTAAGCGTCATCCAGCATCTCAACAAGATCCTCGGAAACGAGCTGGTCGCGATCAACCAGTACTTCCTGCACGCACGCATGTACGAAGATTGGGGCCTGAACAAACTCGGCAAGCACGAGTACAAGGAATCCATCGACGAGATGAAGCACGCTGACAAGCTGATCAAGCGTATTCTCTTCCTCGAAGGCATCCCCAACGTCCAGGACCTGGGCAAGCTGCTGATTGGCGAGCACACCAAAGAGATGCTCGAATGCGACCTGAAGATCGAACAGAAAGGCCTGGTCGACCTGAAAGCGGCCATCGCCCATTGCGAAACCGCTGGCGACTTTGGCTCGCGTGACATGCTCGAAGATATCCTCGAGTCCGAGGAAGAGCACATCGACTGGCTGGAAACCCAGCTGGGGCTGATCGACAAGATTGGTATCGAGAACTACCTGCAGTCGCAGATGGGCGAAGAATAAATATTCGTCCCATGAAAAAACCCGCGATCAGCGGGTTTTTTCATGCTTGCCGGAAATTCAGGCCTCGGAAGCCTTGGCCTTGGCAGCCGCTTCCTTGATCAGGGTCTGCAGCTCACCCTTCTCGAACATTTCCAGCATGATGTCGCTGCCGCCGACCAGTTCACCGGCTACCCACAGCTGCGGGAAGGTCGGCCAGTTGGCGTATTTTGGCAGGTTCGCACGGATTTCCGGGTTCTGCAGGATGTCGACGTAGGCGAACTTCTCGCCACAACCCATCACGGCCTGCGATGCACGCGCAGAGAAGCCACACTGCGGGGCATTCGGCGAGCCTTTCATGTAAAGCAGAATGGTGTTGTTGGCAATCTGCTCTTTGATCGTTTCGATGATATCCATGTAGCACCTCGGCTGAACTTTCCGACGCGGTCGTCGGCACGGTGACGCATTGTAACGGAAAGCCGAGCAGCATGCTCGGCCTTACCATTCCTTACGCGGCCTCTACCTGCACGGGTACGCCATTGAGGGCGGCGTTGCCGGAAACCTGATCACGCAGGCGCTCATCGGTGAGGTCGTTGGCACTCACCCCAGGTTGCGCCTTGGCGATCTGCATGTGCACGCCTTGACGAGAGTGACCGAAGCCATGGGGCAGGCTGACTACACCGGGCATCATGTCCTCGCAGGCCTGAACCTCGACTTCAAGATCCCCGGTACGCGAGCGGATACGAACTCGCTGGCCGTCCTGCAACTGACGATGCTGCAGGTCCTGCGGATGCATCAACAACTGATGGCGCGGCTTGCCTTTCACCAGTCGATGAAAGTTGTGCATCCATGAATTGTTGCTGCGAACATGGCGACGGCCGATCAGCAGCAGTTCGCCCGGCACCGGAGGGGCCTGTTGCGCCAGTCGCCCCAAGTCATCCAGCAGCACCTGGGGCGCCGCTTCGACGGCCTTGCTGGCAGTCGTCAGGCGCGCAGCGAGGTTGGCGCGCAATGGCCCCAGGTCGAGGCCATGCGGGTGCTCGTCCAGCGCTGCCAGCGAAAGCTGCCAGGGTGTCGTTTCACCATAACGCCCCTTGCGCAGGGCCAGGTCGATCATCTGCGCTGGCGCCCAGGTCGGTTTCAAATCCAGCTCGGCGCGTTTGGCGAACGCTTGTGCCAGCCCGACAAAAATCTCCCAGTCATGCAATGCCCCTTCGGGCTTGGCCAGGATCGCCCGGTTGAAGCGGGTCACGTTGCGCACGGCCAGCAAGTTGAATGTGCTGTCGTAATGGTCGTTTTCCAGCGCCGAGGTGGAGGGCAGGATCAGGTCGGCATGGCGGGTGGTTTCGTTGATGTACAGGTCAATGCTGAGCATGAACTCCAACCCCTCCAGCGCCACATCCAGCTGGCGGCCATTGGGCGTTGAGAGCACGGGGTTGCCAGCCACCGTCACCAGCGCACGCACCTGCCCTTCGCCTGGCGTCAGCATTTCCTCGGCCAAGGCCGCCACGGGCAGTTCGCCGCCGTACTCGGGCAAGCCCGACACCCGGCTCTGCCAGGCGTTGAAATGGCCACCCGAGGTGGTCGCTACCAGGTCGACGGCAGGCTCGGTGCACAACGCGCCGCCTTCACGGTCAAGGTTGCCGGTTACCAGGTTGATCAGTTGCACCAGCCAGTGGCAAAGGGTGCCGTAGGCTTGGGTCGAAACCCCCATGCGGCCGTAGCACACCGCCCTGTCGGCCGCGGCAAAGTCCCTTGCCAGCTGGCGAATGTCTGTCGCGGCAATGCCACAGTGCGCGCTCATGGCCTCCGCGCTGAACGGCGCGATCGCTTCGCGCACCTGCTGCAAGCCGATGACCGGCAAGTGCGAGCCGCGCGCCAGGCCTTCAGTGAACAGGGTGTTGAGCAAGCCACACAACAAAGCCGCATCCCCTCCAGGGCGAATGAACAGGTGACTGTCGGCCATCGCCGCCGTTTCGCTGCGCCGCGGGTCCACCACCACCAGGCGCCCACCCCGGGCCTGCAGGGCTTTCAGGCGTTTTTCCACGTCCGGCACGGTCATGATGCTGCCGTTGGAGGCCAGCGGGTTGCCGCCGAGGATCAGCATGAAACCGGTCTGGTCGATGTCCGGGATCGGCAGCAGCAGGCCATGGCCGTACATCAGGTGGCTGACCAGGTGCTGCGGCAACTGGTCCACCGAGGTGGCAGAGAAGCGGTTGCGGGTTTTCAGCAGGCCCAGGAAGTAGTTGCTGTGGGTCATCAGGCCGTAGTTGTGCACGCTCGGGTTGCCTTGGTACACCGCCACGGCATTGCGCCCATGGACCTGCTGGATCGCCCACAGCCTGTCGGCGGCCAGGGCAAAGGCCTCGTCCCAGCCGATGGCCTGCCAGTGCTCGCCCACCCGCTTGTGCGGTTGGCGCAGGCGGTCGGGGTCGTTCTGGATGTCCTGCAGGGCCACGGCCTTTGGGCAGACATGGCCGCGGCTGAACGGGTCCTGGGGGTCGCCCTTGATCGAACTGATCAGCGCCCGCCCATCGTCGTCATGGCTGACTTCAATGTTCAGCCCACAGATCGCTTCGCACAGGTGACAGGCACGGTGATGCAGGGTCTTGGTCATGGCCGCCTCTGCCTTGTTGTTGTGGAGGATGTGTAGAAGGTTGTCGAACATCGACTATGCGCCCAGCCCCCGCCACCGGCCAGCGCACTTCGCGGTGTGAATCCACCGACATCAGGCACACGATTTGCGACAGCCATTTGCCAAATTGCCGGCAAGCCGTGTACAAACCTCTGTAGCAAATAAAAAACAGCACTGCCCGTCGGGTAAAGACACCCTTTGCAACACCCTTTGGTACTGGGCAGCTGTTTCCCCTCTTGGCTTCAGGCGACATTTACTTATAGTATTGCGCCTTTCCCTATTTCGTCCGCCCCCGTGCGGCTTACGCCGCAGGTCACTCCCGTTGTCAAAAAAAACCATACGGTCGACCTGCATACCGTTGCAGATAAGGTAGTCAATCATGAGCGCTAGGCACTTTCTCTCCCTGCTGGACTTCACCACCGACGAATTGCTCGGTGTGATCCGCCGCGGCATCGAGCTGAAGGACCTGCGCAAGCGAGGCGTGCTGTTCGAGCCCCTGAAGAACCGCGTGCTGGGCATGATCTTCGAAAAGTCCTCGACCCGTACCCGCGTGTCATTCGAGGCAGGCATGATCCAGCTCGGCGGCCAGGCCATCTTCCTGTCCCCGCGCGACACCCAGCTGGGCCGTGGCGAGCCGATAAGCGATAGCGCCATCGTGCTGTCGAGCATGCTCGACGTGGTGATGATCCGTACCCACGCCCACAGCACCCTGACCGAATTCGCCGCCAACTCGCGTGTGCCGGTGATCAACGCGCTGTCCGACGAGTCGCACCCGTGCCAGCTGCTGGCCGACATGCAGACCTTCCTCGAACATCGCGGCTCGATCCAGGGCAAGACCGTCGCCTGGATCGGCGATGGCTTCAACATGTGCAACTCGTACATCGAGGCAGCCAGGCAGTTCGACTTCCAGCTGCGCATTGCCTGCCCGGAAGGCTACGAGCCGGACCCACGCTTCATGGCCATTGGTGGTGACCACGTGCAGATCGTGCGTGACCCGAAGGAAGCCGTGCGCGGCGCCCATCTGGTAACCACGGATGTCTGGACTTCCATGGGTCAGGAGGAGGAAACTGCACGGCGCCTGGCGCATTTCGCGCCTTACCAGGTCACCCGCGAGCTGCTCGACCTGGCGGCACCCGACGCCCTGTTCATGCACTGCCTGCCAGCCCACCGTGGTGAGGAAATCAGCCATGACCTGCTCGACGACCCACGTTCGGTCGCCTGGGACCAGGCTGAAAACCGCCTGCATGCACAGAAGGCCCTTCTCGAATTCCTTGTAGAACCGGCTTACCACCACGCATGAGTCAACCCCTACTGCTCAACCTGCGCAACCTCGCCTGCGGCTATGGCGACCAGCGCATCGTTCAGAACCTCAATCTGCACCTGAACGCAGGCGACATCGGTTGCCTGCTGGGTTCATCCGGTTGCGGCAAGACCACCACCCTGCGCGCCATCGCCGGTTTCGAACCGATACACGACGGCGAGATCCAGTTGGCTGGGGAAGTCATTTCCCGGGCCGGGTTCACACTGGCCCCGGAAAAACGCCGCATCGGCATGGTGTTCCAGGATTACGCGCTGTTCCCGCACCTGACCGTGGCGCAGAACGTTGCCTTCGGCATCGCCAAGCACCCCCGCCAGGCCGAGGTCATCGAAGAGATGCTCGAGCTGGTCAAGCTGGGCGGCCTGGGCGGGCGCTACCCGCATGAACTGTCCGGCGGCCAGCAGCAACGGGTCGCCCTGGCCCGTGCACTGGCACCGGAGCCGCAACTGCTGCTGCTCGACGAGCCATTTTCCAACCTCGACGTAGAGCTGCGCCGGCGCTTGAGCCATGAGGTTCGCGACATTCTAAAGAGCCGCGGCACCAGCGCCATCCTGGTGACCCATGACCAGGAAGAAGCCTTTGCCGTCAGCGACCAGGTTGGCGTGTTCAAGGAAGGCCGCCTGGAGCAGTGGGACACGCCCTACAACCTTTACCACGAGCCGCAGACGCCGTTCGTGGCCAGCTTCATTGGCCAGGGGTATTTCATCCGTGGGCAGATGATCAGCCACGAGGCGGTCAATACCGAGCTGGGTGAATTACGCGGCAACCGTGCCTACATCATGGCGCCGGGCAGCTCGGTGGATGTACTGCTGCGCCCTGACGATATCGTCCACGCACCGGGCAGTGCGCTGCAGGCGAACATCGTCGGCAAGAGCTTCCTTGGGGCATCGACCCTGTACCGCCTGCAATTGCCGACCGGCAGCCAGCTCGAGGCGATCTTCCCTAGCCATGACGACCGTCAGGTCGGTGAGGATGTGGGGATTGCGGTCAAGGCCGATCACCTGGTGCTATTCCCGGTGCCGGGCAGCGTGGCGGCGCAGTTGCCGCGGCAGGACAACGGCGTTCGCCGGTACAGCTCGGCGACCTGATTCGAAATTTTGGGGCCGCTCTGCGGCCCATCGCGACACAAGGCCGCTCCTACAAGGGTACGTATTCCCCCTGTAGGAGCGGCCTTGTGCCGCGAAGGGCTGCAAAGCAGCCCCAGAAATCTCAGCCCCGACCAATCCCGGCAAACTTGCCCTGGGTGTACTCAGCCAGCACCACCGCCGCCAACTCCACCTCCAGCCCACGCCGCCCGGCGCTGACATGGATGGTTGCAAAGTTCTGCGCCGAGTCATCGATGAAGGTGCGCAGGCGCTTCTTCTGCCCCAGCGGGCTGATCCCGCCCACCAGGTACCCCGTGGCTCGCTGCGCCGACGCCGGCTCGGCCATCTCGCACTTTTTCACCCCGGCAGCCTGGGCCAGGGCCTTGAGGTCGAGCGTACCCACCACAGGTACCACCGCCACCAGCAATTCACCCTTCTCACTGCTCGCCAGCAAGGTCTTGAACACCTGCTGCGGGTCGAGACCAAGTTTCTCCGCCGCTTCCAGGCCATATGACGCCGATTTGGGGTCATGTTCGTAACTGTGCACACGATGCTCGGCACGGTGTTTCTTCAACAGGTCTAGGGCGGGGGTCATGCGGGGGCTCCGGTCGGGACAGCTCGGCGGCTACTTTAGGACAATTCCCACACCGCAGCCAGCGCACCGCAATTGCGCGGCTCTAGTACGCGGATCCGCACCTGAAATCAGCATCCAGATCGTGACCGACCGTTCACTTTCGACCTTTGACATCAGCGTTTCTTGTCTATATTTTTTCGTTTCTGAATAAAATGGTGCACTTTTAAGGTGCATTTCCCAACATCTGCCCGGGTCAACGGGGATAGACTCCGGGCTTTGCTGTCGAGCGCCACGCGCCTCACAACAAAAAAAAACGAGGTCATACATGACGACTGCTCTACGCCAACCCACGCTTTCCAGCCAATGCCTGGCCGAGTTCCTGGGCACTGCACTGCTCATCTTTTTCGGTACCGGCTGCGTCGCCGCGCTCAAGGTCGCGGGCGCAAGCTTCGGCCTTTGGGAAATCAGTATCATCTGGGGCGTGGGCGTCAGCATGGCGATCTACCTCACCGCCGGTATTTCCGGCGCACACCTGAACCCCGCGGTGAGCATCGCCCTCACCCTGTTCGCCGGCTTCGACAAGCGCAAGCTGCCCTTCTACATGCTGGCCCAGGTATGCGGCGCGTTCTGTGGCGCAGCGTTGGTCTACACCCTGTACAGCAACCTGTTCTTCGATTTCGAACAGGCCCACGCCATGTTGCGCGGTAGCGAAGCCAGCCTGGAACTGGCCTCGGTCTTCTCCACCTATCCGCACCCATCGCTGTCCACCGGCCAGGCGTTTCTGGTCGAGGTGATCATCACCGCCATCCTGATGGCCGTGATCATGGCCCTGACCGACGACAACAACGGCCTGCCGCGCGGCGCCATGGCCCCGCTGCTGATCGGCCTGCTGATCGCCGTGATCGGCAGCGCCATGGGCCCGTTGACCGGCTTTGCCATGAACCCGGCCCGCGATTTCGGGCCAAAACTCATGACCTTCCTGGCCGGTTGGGGCGAAATCGCCTTCACTGGCGGTCGGGACATGCCTTATTTCCTGGTTCCGGTGTTCGCACCGATCCTTGGCGCCTGCCTGGGTGCCGCGACCTATCGCGGCCTGATCGCACGCAACCTGCCAATGGCAGCCGCCGTGAACCCTGAGACAAATGACAATCGCCAGGGCGATACTCAAGTCAACTGACGCCGGCATCACGCCCAGCCCTGACCCCCTATTTTCGCAAGGCCTACGACCATGACAGACACCCAGGATAAGAACTACATCATCGCCCTGGACCAGGGCACCACCAGTTCGCGGGCCATTATTTTCGACCGCGACGCCAATGTGGTTGGGACCTCCCAGCGCGAGTTCGCCCAGCACTACCCGCAGGCGGGCTGGGTCGAGCACGACCCGATGGAAATCTTTGCCACGCAGAGCGCGACCATGGTCGAGGCCTTGGCCCAGGCGGGCATCAGCCACGCCCAGGTCGCCGCACTGGGTATCACCAACCAACGTGAAACCACCGTGGTGTGGGACAAGGAAACCGGCCGCCCGGTGTACAATGCCATCGTCTGGCAGTGCCGCCGCAGCACGGAGATCTGCGCCCAGCTCAAGCGCGACGGCCATGAAGACTACATTCGCGAAACCACTGGCCTGGTCACCGACCCATACTTCTCCGGCACCAAGCTGAAGTGGATCCTCGACAATGTCGAGGGTGCCCGCGAACGCGCCGAGCGCGGCGAGCTGCTGTTCGGCACCATCGATACCTGGCTGATCTGGAAGTTCTCCGGCGGCAAGGTGCATGTCACTGATTACACCAACGCCTCGCGCACGCTGATGTTCAACATCCACAGCCTGCAGTGGGACGACAAGCTCCTGGAAATCCTCGGCATCCCACGGCAGATGCTGCCCGAGGTACGCCCTTCCTCCGAGGTCTACGGCCATACCAAGAGCGGTATCGCCATTGCCGGTATCGCCGGTGATCAGCAATCGGCACTGTTCGGCCAGATGTGCGTGGAACCGGGCCAGGCCAAGAACACCTATGGCACCGGCTGCTTCCTGCTGATGAACACCGGTGACCAGGCGGTGAAGTCGTCCCATGGCCTGCTAACCACCATCGCCTGCGGCCCGCGTGGTGAAGTGGCCTATGCGCTGGAGGGTGCAGTGTTCAATGGTGGTTCCACCGTGCAGTGGCTGCGTGACGAACTGAAGATCGTCAACGACGCACTGGATACCGAATACTTCGCCAGCAAGGTCAAGGACAGCAACGGCGTATACCTGGTGCCTGCCTTCACCGGCCTGGGTGCCCCGTACTGGGACCCGTATGCCCGTGGCGCACTGTTCGGCCTGACCCGTGGCGTGAAGGTGGACCACATCATCCGCGCCGCGCTGGAATCGATCGCCTACCAGACTCGCGACGTGCTTGACGCAATGCAGCAGGATTGCGGCCAGCGCCTGTCCGAGCTGCGCGTGGACGGCGGCGCGGTGGCCAACAACTTCCTCATGCAGTTCCAGGCCGACATCCTCGGCACCTGCGTGGAGCGGCCGAAGATGCGCGAAACCACGGCGCTGGGGGCGGCCTACCTGGCAGGCCTGGCCTGTGGCTTCTGGAGCGGCCTGGACGAACTGCGCGACAAGGCGATCATCGAGCGCGAGTTCAGCCCGCAGCTGGATGAAACGCAGAAAGAGAAGCTGTACGCAGGCTGGAAGAAGGCAGTCGACCGTACCCGTGACTGGGAAGATCACGAGGCCTGATCCTACCTGACAGGCGCTACACCACGTGTAGGAGCGGCCTTATGTCGCGAAAGGGCCGCGAAGCGGCCCCAGCAGCATTTGCTATGACGCGAAAATCCTGGGGCCGCTTCACGGCCCTTTCGCGACACAAGGCCGCTCCTACAAAGAAGCGCCAGCGCAGGCCACAAAATCGATGCAGGGCATTTGTCCCCGCCGCCGCCCCGATAGTCTACTGGTCGTAGTCCGCGTCCTACGGCATCATTGCAGCATTTGTCCGGCAGCCCCAAAGGACCGCCCATGAATCTGCCCCCTCGCCAACAACAAATCCTCGAACTGGTGCGCGAACGCGGTTACGTCAGTATCGAAGAAATGGCGCAGCTGTTCGTCGTCACACCGCAAACCATCCGCCGTGATATCAACCAGCTGGCCGAGCTCAATCTGCTACGCCGCTACCACGGGGGCGCGGCCTACGACTCGAGCATCGAGAACACCGCCTACGCCATGCGCGCCGATCAGATGCGCGACGAAAAGCAACGCATCGCCGAAGCCGTGGCACGGCAGATTCCCGACCATGCCTCGCTGTTCATCAACATCGGCACCACCACCGAATCCATCGCCCGGGCACTGCTCAACCACAACCACCTGAAAGTCATCACCAACAACCTGCACGTGGCCGCGATCCTAGCCGCCAAGGACGATTTCGAAGTGCTGGTGGCAGGTGGCACGGTTCGCCGTGATGGCGGCGTCGTCGGCCAGGCCAGTGTCGACTTCATCAACCAGTTCAAGGTCGACTTCGCCCTGGTGGGCATCAGCGGCATCGACGAAGATGGCAGCCTGCTCGATTTCGATTACCAGGAAGTGCGGGTATCCCAGGCAATCATCGCCAATGCCCGACAAGTGATCCTTGCCGCCGACTCCAGCAAGTTCGGGCGCAACGCCATGGTGCGCATGGGCTCGATCAGCCTGGTCGACTGCCTGGTGACCGACCAGGCGCCAACTCCCACCCTCACCCAGCTGCTGAACCAGTACAAGATCCGGCTTGAGGTGGTTTGAGGGCTGACAGGCGCGATACCTTTCAAACCGATCATCCAAAACTTTCGTAAATGTTCATTTCATTGTCATCTGATCAGTTTTTTCTATGAAGACTGACTGGCGACCAGCTTTCTGTTGCGCTAGTATTTTCGAAAACGAACATCAATGTTCATATTCGATGTGAACAGCCCCAGGAGGCCTTGCCCGTGTCCCAGCCCGTTTCGTCCCAGCCCCCAGTCGCCGACTGCTATGACCTCGCCGTGATCGGCGGCGGCATCAATGGCGTGGGCATCGCTGCCGACGCCGCCGGGCGTGGCCTCAACGTATTCCTCTGCGAAAAGGACGACCTGGCCCAGCACACCTCGTCGGCCAGCAGCAAACTGATCCACGGCGGCCTGCGCTACCTGGAGCACTACGAGTTCCGCCTGGTGCGTGAAGCGCTGGCCGAGCGCGAAGTGCTGCTGGCCAAAGCCCCGCACATCGTCAAGCCGATGCGCTTCGTGCTGCCGCACCGCCCGCACTTGCGCCCGGCCTGGATGATTCGCGCCGGCCTGTTCCTCTACGATCACCTGGGCAAGCGCAAGCGCCTGGGGGCTTCGCGCAGCCTGCGCTTCGGCCCGGGTTACCCGCTCAAGCCTGCAATCAGCCGTGGCTTCGAATATGCCGACTGCGCGGTGGACGATGCCCGCCTGGTAGTGCTGAATGCGATGGCCGCACGGGAAAAAGGTGCCCATATCCATACCCGCACTCGCTGCCTGCGCGCGGAGCGTGTGGATGGCCTGTGGCAAGTGGAGTTGCAGCACGCTGACGGCCGCCTGCAGACCATTCGCGCCCGTGCCCTGGTCAATGCCGCCGGGCCGTGGGTGGCCAGCTTCATCAAGGACGACCTCAAGCTCGATGCCCCCTACGGCATCCGCCTGATCCAGGGCAGCCACATCATCGTGCCGCGCATGTACGAAGGCGAACATGCCTACATCCTGCAGAACGAGGACCAGCGCATCGTCTTCTGCATCCCGTACCTGGAGCGTTTCACGCTGATCGGCACCACCGATCGCGAGTACAGCGGCGACCCCGCCAAAGTCGCGATCACCGAGCAGGAAACCGATTATCTGCTCAAAGTGGTCAACGCCCATTTCAACCACCAGATCAGCCGCAGCGACATCGTGCACACCTATTCCGGCGTGCGCCCACTGTGCAACGACGAATCGGACAATCCGTCCGCGGTCACCCGCGACTACACCCTGGCGCTGTCCGCCAGTGAAGGGCAAGCGCCGTTGCTGTCGGTATTCGGTGGCAAGCTGACCACCTACCGCAAACTGGCCGAATCGGCGATGGCCGAGCTCAAGCCGCACTTCCCACAGATGCGCGGCAGCTGGACCGCTGGCGCGCCGCTACCTGGTGGTGAGCAAATGACCACGGTGCAGGCTCTGGTAGATGCGGTGCTGGCGCGCTGTGGCTGGTTGCCGGTCGATATCGCCAGGCGCTGGGTGCTGACCTATGGCAGCCGTGTATGGCAGTTGCTGGAGGGCGTGCAAGGGCCGGAAGACCTGGGCCAGGCAATTGGTGGTGGGTTGTTCGCTCGAGAGGTGGACTACCTCGCTAGCAACGAATGGGCCTGCAGCGCTGAAGACATTCTCTGGCGCCGCACCAAGCTGGGCCTGTTCACCAGCGCGGGCGAACAACAGGTGCTTGCAGACTACCTGCAACAAGAGCAGCAGGCGCGCACCCAGGCAGCGTGACTCCCCGGCCCGCCCACACGCGCCAGGCGCAAGCGGGCCATTCGACGCAGCAGTAACTACCGCCAAACCACATTACCGGCGTGATGCTCTGGGGTCTTTAAAACCCCGGAGAACATCACGTGCCACCCACCGAATACAACCCGTCCTATTCAGTCGACGCCCTGATCGCCCAGCAACTGCCAGACTGGTTGACCGGCGCCGACACAACGCACCTGCAAGCCTACGGCAAGGCCTTGGGTGCACAACAACAGGCAGCAGACAGGCTTCGCCATCTGCTCGAAAGAATCCCTCGCCTCGAAGACTTCGCCCTGCCCCTGCTCGAACGCGCGCTACGTGAGCAGAGAGTGGGGCATATCGACGCGCGACGGTGTCACGTGGTCGTGAGCGAAGAGTTCCAACTACCTTCGGCCGCAGAGCATTTCTACAAGCCGACCGTAATCCATAGCACACGACAAACCCTGCTGGCTGCCGCCCTGCATAACTTCGAAGCACACGAAGCTAAACCGTGGCTGTTGCGTAAAGCGCATCTGGAAAACGAGAAAGGCGAAAAGCTGGCCATGACCTTCGAGCAATTCGTTCGCCTGTGCCGCTCGCTGGATCTGGGCGGCAAGTATCAGGTGCTGCTCAAGACAGTGCTCGAGCCCAAGGCTGGGCGTGGCCAGCCGGGCGATCAGGCGCGCACGACAATAAGGCACCTGTTTGAAACCGGCGTACGAACGCGCATGCAAGCAGCGGTTTACGAGGCCAGGTTCAAGCGGCAACTGGATGAGCGGGATCTGCTTCGGCTGCGGTCGATGCTGGAAACCCCTGCGCTCACACCCTATGGCAAAGGCACGCTGACACCTCGCCAACTCTATCTGCTCGGCAAGTGCGTGACGGGGGTCATCACTCTCGAATGGCGCCCTGCCTTGGCTGCCGACATCGACGAGATCATCGTCTGGATACCCGATGCCCCCGGGCAAAGCCTGTGCTTTTACGACAGTTGGAACGATGTGTACAGCGACCTGGCCACTCGCCTCAAACAGCAGCCATTCCGCAGGTTTTTCAAGCGTTTCATCAAGGCGCGGGACACAAGCGCTTTCGACAAGGAACTTGCACAACGGCTGGTAGCGTCGCCTGGAGCAAAGAAACTGCAGCTCGACGGGCGAAACCTGCCCATAGAGGGGGATGTGTTCGCACATGTACGAGCGCTTTTGCTCGGACGAATGTTCGATGATGCAGCCTACCTGGCTGTGCCCACGGACGTCGAAGACCGCCTGAGCAGACATCAGCGCTTGCAGGGCATGCTCAGCGCCGGGTTGGACCTGCTGGGGCTGGCAGCTCTGGTCGTACCGGTATTGGGAGACCTGCTGCTGGTCGTCAGCGCGGCGCAATTGCTCGATGAAGTCTACGAAGGCTACCAGGACTGGCAGCTAGGTGATCGCCAAGGTGCACTGGACCACTTGTTCAACGTAGCCCAGGGCCTGGCGACCACAGGCCTGACTGCAGGTGCGCTGCATACGCTGCGACGAATACCTTTTGTCGACAGGCTTGCGCCAACGGTGTTGCCCGGCCGCGGCGTAAGGCTGACCAGAAACCTCCGCTACCTGCCTGCCGAGGAAAATGTCTCGGTATTATTGGAAGGCCTGCAAGGGGAGCACTTTGCCGACACGTTGTCAGACCATGGCCGGATGCTTCTGCAGGTCACAGGCCTGTCCGTGGACCAACTGCGCCGACTTTGCCTGGAGAACGCTCCACCACCCGCGCGGCTGCTAGACATCCACGACCGGATCAAGCTGCACCAGCAGGATCCGACCCTGAAAGGGCTGGCCTTCGAACAAAAACTTCAGGCATGGCAAACACCGCTATCCATCGACCAGGCCAAGCTGATCGGCGCCTTTCGGGGGCTGTCGCCAAGGGGCGCCCAGGAAGTCATCGACCATTGCAGTAGCGCCCAGATAGAACAGTTGCATGCTTCCGGGCGGATACCACTGAGCATGGCGCAACATGCACGATGGTATGAACATGCCAGCCGTATTGACCGAGCTTGTCTCGGCTTGCGCCTACAGAACCTGACCAACACCGATAGCGAAATACTGGCGCTACGCCTCATCGAGCGGGAAGCCCCGTGGCCAGACTCAGTACGGGTCGAATTACGCCACGGCGGCCCGGAGGGATTACAGATATTCGCCAGCCAGAGCGAGACCGCGCAGAAGGTGCGCACCATTGTCAAAAATGAGCAAGGCTACGCCCTGGCTGGCGAAGAAACCCAGGGCAAGTCCTTGCTGGCAGCGCTCCTGCGGTGCCTGGACGACGAGCAGAAAACCCGGTTGGGGAACCGCAACCTGCAGCTCAGGGAACTGCGCGACAAACTGGCCATGGCAGCCGAACAGGATCGCGACTCCACGGCTAGCCTGCTCGACCTGCCCGGCATCCGCGCAACTATCAGGCCGCCCCGGCGTTTCGCCGACGGCAGGCTGGCCTATACACTCAGCGGCGGTGGTGAAAGCAGCCAAAGCGCTATTCGCCGAGGGATCCATCAAATATTCCCCACACTCTCCGAACTGCAACTGGACGCTTACCTCGAAGCAGTCCGCCAGCGCGGGGAGAGCTTGTGGGACCATTACCAGGCGCTGCAACGCCAGCTTGCCGACCTGCGCGAAACACTTCGGGTCTGGCAGGCCGGTTGGCAATCTCCGATCGACGCCATTCGCAGACGCCGGGTAGCCGATACCCTTCGCCGCAGTTGGCGGCGCAAACTGGTGGACGGCAACGACCAATATGAACTGACCATAGACGGCGAGCACATCGATGCCTTGCCAGACCTGCCGGAGGGTGTGGAATACCGACACGTGCGCCGGCTGACGTTACGCAACATGCGCCTGCAGCAGATCGATGCGCGCTTCCTAAGGCTGTTCCCCAACGTCGTGGACCTGGACCTGAGCGGCAACCAGCTGACATTGGTTCCCGAGGGCATCGAGGGCCTCAGCCAGCTACGGCGCTTGAACCTGAGCAACAACCTGATTGCGATGGACGCAGCAGGTAGTAGCCGCCTGGCTCAGTTGCAGCGGCTGGATACCCTGATACTCAATTACAACCCCCTCAACGGCATGCCCGACCTCTCGGCCTTGCCACATGTGCGGGACCTGCGCCTGCGAGCAACGGGCCAGGCGGATATTGGCCTGGTCCACCAGAGCGTAGCGCTACGCACCCATATCGACTTGCGCAACAACAGAATCAGCGAGTTGCAGCGCGAGATGCGCGGCTTGCGCCTGCGCCTGCAAAGGCTGAACCTGCATGACAATCCGTTGAGCGAAGGCAGCATCGAGTATCTGGACGAAGCACAGGGTGCCAGCGAAACAGGCGCCCGAGGCAGCGCGTCGTATGCCCACGAGCCAATAGATGAAGAAACCCGTGCAACCTGGGTAGCATCCAGAAACGAGCTCCTCCGTGCAGAACGGGAGGCAGCCTGGGACCGCCTGAGCGAGGAGCCGGGCTCTGGAGGCCTGTTCAGGTTCCTGGCCGACTTTGCCCAGAGCGAAGACTTCGAGGCCCATCCGCGGCATTTTCGACGCCGTCTCTGGCACATCCTCGAAGCCTGCGAAAACAATGAAGCGTTACGCGAGCAGTTGTTTCGCGAGGCCGACGGGCCGCGTACCTGCGAGGATCGCCTGTTGCTGCTGCTCAACCAGATGGAAGTGGGCGTGCTGGCCTTCCAGGGCATCGAAGGGGTGCCAGCGGAAATGAGAGAGAGCCGCCTGCTGTATCTGGGCGGCCAGCTGCACCGCCTGGACCTGCTTGACGATATTGCCAACCGGCACATCCAGGCCCTGCGCGAAGCAGGACGCAGAGTAGATGAAATCGAAGTTCGGCTTTTCTATCGCCTGCGGCTGACAGGGCCACTTGACTTGCCAGCACCACCGGATGAGATGCACTTCGCATCATTCGCCCACGTGACAACGCGGGATCTGAATGCAGCAGAAATAGAAGTACTGCAAAGCTACAGCACCTTGTCGATGCTGGACGCGCTTGCAGGCCGCCCTTACTGGCAGAACTACCTGCGAGAAACCTATGCTGACCGTTTCGAGGCGACCGCAAGGCCTTATCACGAGCGAATGGAAGCGCTCGAGGCACGGGCCGTGGCCGGCCAGGAAGCGGGCTATGAAGACCAGGCCAGGGTTTTGATGCGCGAACTTGCCGCCGAGGAGTCAGTGCTGATACGCACCCTCACTACCGAGGCCTGGGCGCGCTGGAACCAGACGCCGAAAGAGCGGCTCATGCCCCACTGACCAGGCTGGCAGCACTGCGATCAGGCTCAGCATGGCAGCGGTCCTGATCGCTCGTGCATTGCGATGCAGGGCTGGCAATCCGTTCGGATTTCCGAACGATTAACCGCTATTCATTCGGTATGGCGAATGAAACTTACCGTCACACGATGAGTGCGAAAGGTTGATTCCCAATGAATTCGAGGCGTTATGATCAATGCCAGAGCTTGGCACGACTCATGCTCTACACTTGGTAGCCGAATGCAATCGTTTATTTCTGTATTCGTTGAACGAAGAGTCCGCCAACGGCTCCATAAAAAAAACAAACACGTCGAGGAAAATTTGATGCGCATCGTTCGTCAATTGCTGGGCGCCGCCATCGCGGCCGCCGTGATCGCTTCGCCGGCCATGGCCGAAGAACTGACCGGCACCCTGAAGAAGATCAAGGAGTCGGGCACCATCACCCTGGGCCACCGCGACTCCTCCATCCCGTTTTCCTACCTGGCCGGCAAGCCAGAGCCCGTGGGCTACTCGCATGACATCCAGCTGGCTGTCGTCGACGCCCTGAAGAAGCAGCTGGGCACGGACATCAAGGTCCGCTACAACCTCGTCACCTCCCAGACCCGCATCCCGCTGGTGCAGAACGGCACCGTAGACCTCGAGTGCGGCTCCACCACCAACAACGTCGAGCGCCAGCAGCAAGTCGGCTTCTCGGTCGGTATCTTCGAAGTCGGTACCCGCCTGCTGACCAAGGTCAAGGACGGTCAGCCGGCATACAAGGACTTCCCGGACCTGGCCGGCAAGAACGTGGTAACCACCGCAGGTACCACCTCCGAGCGCATCCTCAAGGCGATGAACGCCGACAAGCAGATGAAGATGAACGTGATTTCCGCCAAGGACCACGGTGAAGCCTTCAACATGCTCGAAAGCGGCCGCGCCGTGGCCTTCATGATGGACGACGCCCTGCTCGCCGGCGAAATGGCCAAGGCTCGCAAGCCGTCGGACTGGGTCATCACCGGTACCCCGCAGTCCTACGAGATCTACGGCTGCATGGTGCGCAAGGATGACGCGGCCTTCAAGAAAGCAGTCGATGACGCCATCGTCGGCTACTTCAAGTCGGGCGAAGTCAACAAGAGCTACGACAAATGGTTCCAACAGCCAATCCCGCCGAAGGGTCTGAACCTGCAGTTCCCGATGAGCGACGAGCTGAAGAAACTGATCGCCGAGCCGACCGACAAGGCTGCGGACGAGAAAAAGTCCTGACCACCAGCCCATGGCCTGTTGCGCTGCAAAGCGCGAATTAAACCTGCAGGCCACCCGTTAGTGTCTAACCTTTCATCCGAGGGCTTATGCCCTCGGATGTTGGAAGGTGCCCGTGAAACAACCGTCTGAGGGGAAATCCCGATGAATTACAACTGGGACTGGGGCGTGTTCTTCAAGTCCACCGGCGTGGGCAGCGAAACCTATCTGGACTGGTACGTCACCGGCCTGGGCTGGACCATCGCCATCGCCATCTCCGCCTGGGTCATCGCCTTGCTGCTGGGCTCGGTCCTCGGTGTCATGCGCACCGTGCCGAACCGTTTGGTATCGGGTATCGCCACCGCCTATGTGGAGCTGTTCCGCAATGTACCGCTGCTGGTGCAGCTGTTCATCTGGTACTTCCTGGTGCCAGACCTGTTGCCAGAAGGCCTGCAGGAATGGTTCAAGCAGGACCTCAACCCGACCACCTCGGCGCTGATCAGCGTGGTCATCTGCCTGGGCCTGTTCACTGCCGCCCGCGTGTGCGAGCAGGTGCGTACCGGCATCCAGGCGCTGCCCCGCGGCCAGGAAGCCGCCGCCCGCGCCATGGGCTTCAGCCTGTCGCAGATCTACACCAACGTGCTGCTGCCACAAGCCTACCGGATCATCATTCCGCCGCTCACCTCGGAATTCCTGAACGTGTTCAAGAACTCGTCGGTGGCGTCGCTTATCGGCCTGATGGAACTGCTGGCACAAACCAAGCAGACCGCTGAGTTCTCGGCGAACCTGTTCGAGGCCTTCACCTTGGCCACGCTGATCTACTTCACCCTGAACATGGGCCTGATGCTGCTGATGCGCATGGTCGAGAAAAAAGTCTCGGTGCCCGGCCTGATTTCCGTAGGGGGCAAATAAATGGACATGGATTTCAGCGAAATCATCCCGGCCCTGCCTGCCCTTTGGGAAGGCATGGTCATGACCCTGCAGCTGATGATAATGGGCGTGGTTGGCGGCATTGTACTGGGGACCATCCTGGCCCTGATGCGCCTGTCGTCGAGCAAGCTGCTGTCGAACGTGGCCGGCGCCTACGTCAACTACTTCCGCTCGATCCCGCTGCTGCTGGTAATCACCTGGTTCTACCTGGCAGTACCATTCGTGCTGCGCTGGATTACCGGCGAGGACACCCCGGTAGGTGCTTTCACCTCCTGCGTGGTGGCATTCATGATGTTCGAGGCCGCGTACTTCTGCGAAATCGTCCGCGCCGGCGTGCAGTCGATCTCCAAAGGCCAGATGGGCGCCGCCCAGGCCCTGGGCATGACCTACGGCCAGACCATGCGCCTGATCATCTTGCCCCAGGCCTTCCGCAAGATGACGCCGCTGCTTTTGCAGCAGAGCATCATCCTGTTCCAGGACACCTCGCTGGTCTACACCGTGGGCCTGGTGGACTTCCTCAACTCGGCACGCTCCAACGGCGACATCATCGGGCGCTCCCATGAGTTCCTGATCTTCGCCGGTGTCGTGTACTTCCTCATCAGCTTCTCCGCTTCGTGGCTGGTCAAGCGCCTGCAAAAAAGGATCGCCGTATGATTTCCATCAAGAACGTAAACAAGTGGTACGGGGACTTCCAGGTACTGACCGACTGCAGCACCGAGGTCAAGAAGGGTGAAGTGGTGGTGGTCTGCGGCCCGTCGGGCTCGGGCAAGTCCACCCTGATCAAGTGCGTCAACGCCCTGGAGCCGTTCCAGAAAGGTGACATCGTGGTCGACGGCACCTCCATCGCCGACCCCAAGACCAACCTGCCCAAGCTGCGTTCACGCGTTGGCATGGTGTTCCAGCACTTCGAGCTGTTCCCGCACCTGACCATCACCGAGAACCTGACCATTGCCCAGCGCAAGGTGCTTGGCCGTAGCGAAGCAGAAGCGACCAAGAAGGGCCTGGCCCTGCTCGACCGCGTCGGCCTCGGTGCCCACGCCAAGAAGCACCCCGGCCAGCTGTCCGGCGGCCAGCAGCAGCGCGTGGCCATCGCCCGCGCCCTGTCGATGGACCCGATCGTCATGCTGTTCGACGAACCGACCTCGGCCCTGGACCCGGAAATGGTCAACGAAGTACTGGACGTGATGGTCGAGCTGGCCCACGAAGGCATGACCATGATGTGCGTGACCCACGAAATGGGCTTCGCCCGCAAGGTGGCCAACCGCGTGATCTTCATGGACAAGGGCAACATCATCGAGGATTGCCAGAAGGAAGACTTCTTCGGCAACCCGAGTGCCCGCCACGAACGTACCCAGCACTTCCTCAGCAAGATCCTGCAACACTGATTTTGCTTCACTGAAGCGGTCGGCGCCGCTGCCCTTCGGGCAGCAGGCGCTGGCCGTGACAAGGCCACTGTGATGAAATGCGATCCTTCGCTTCTTCTCCCTGCCAAGCCTGCCGTGAAATCCCGCCTGCTCCGCCAATTGCTGTTACCGCCACTGATCATTCTGCTGATGGTCGGCCTGGGAATGGCTGGCTACCTGATCAGCGAGAGCAGCGGCATCCGCACCCTCAGCGAAAACGGCGAGCGCCAGCTGGAGCTGCACGCGCGCACGGTCGAGAGCGAAATCAGCAAGTACACCTACCTGCCGAGCCTGCTGGAGCTGGAAGACAGCGTCTCGCATCTGCTCACCGACCCTGACGGCGGCTCGCGGCAGACCGTCAACGAATACCTCGAAGGCCTGAACCGGCGCAGCCGCAGCCGGGCCATCTTCGTCCTCGACACCAACGGCCGTGTCCAGGCTACCAGCAACTGGCGCGATGCCGACTCGTTCCTCGGCGAGGACCTGTCGTTCCGGGCCTACTTCCAGACTGCCGTGCGCGGCGAACCCGGGCGTTTCTACGGTATAGGCAGTACAACCGGCGAGGCCGGCTATTACCTGGCCCACGGCCTGGAGGAGCATGGCAAGATCATTGGCGTGGCGGTGATCAAAGTGCGCCTGGACACCCTCGAAGAGCGCTGGCAGCGTGCCCGCCTGGAGGCGTTCGTCAGCGACGAGAACGGCATCATCATCCTCTCCAGCGACCCTGCCCGGCGCCTGAAGTCGGTACGCCCGCTGACCCCGCAGATCAAGGAGCGCCTGGCTCGCAGCCTGCAGTACTACTGGTGGCCGCTGAACGAACTGCAGCCGCTGGCACGGGAGACCCTGGCCGATGGTGTAGAAAAGCTGACCTTCCCGGCCAACAGCGAAACCGCACAGGGCAAGGCCCGCGAAATGGCCTACCTGGCCCAGACCCGGCGCCTGGTCGACACGCCCTGGCATTTCACCCTGCTGACCCCGCTGCAGGACCTGCGCCGCGAATCCATGGTACAGGGCATCCTGGTGGGCGTGGCCTTCGCCTTGTTGGCGATCCTCGGCATCGCCTGGAACGAACGGCGCAAGGTCATCGCCACTCGCCTGGCAGCCCGCGAGGCCCTGCAGGAAGCCAACAGCCAGCTGGAGCGACGGATTACCGAACGCACGGCCGACCTGCGTGCCAGCAATGAACGCCTGAAGGGTCAGATTCGCGAGCGCCGGCATGCCGAGCAGACCCTGCGCCACGCACAGGACGAACTGGTACAGGCCGGCAAGCTGGCCGCCATCGGGCAGATGTCCACCAGCATTGCCCACGAACTGAACCAACCGCTGGCCGCGCTGCGTACGTTGTCCGGCAACACCGTGCGCTTCCTCGAACGCGGGGCGCTGGAAACCGCCAGCACCAACCTGCGTACCATGAACGACCTGATCGACCGCATGGGCCGAATCACCGCCAGCCTGCGCTCGTTCGCCCGACGCAGCGACGACAGTGGCCAGGCTTCGCTGGCCAAGGCGGTGGACGCTACCTTGCAGGTGCTGGCCAACCGCATCAGCGCCTGCCACCTGCAGTTGCACAATCAGTTCGAGGACCAGCAGCTTGCCATCGACCAGACCCGCCTGGAGCAGATCCTGGTCAACCTGATCGGCAACGCCCTGGATGCCATGGCCGCCCAACCGCTGCCGCAACTGTGGCTGGAGGGCGAGCTGCAGGGCGACAAGTACCGTTTGCAGGTGCGCGACAATGGCCACGGCATCGACGCCGAGGCGCGCAAGCACCTGTTCGAACCTTTCTTCACCACCAAGCCGGGCGAACACGGCCTGGGCCTGGGCCTGACCCTGTCGGCGAGCCTTGCCGCCGCCGCCAAGGGCAGCCTCAACGTCGAGCATCCCGCCAGCGGCGGTACGGCCTTCGTCCTGGCCCTGCCCCTGGTCTCACCCCCTAGCGAATCGGCAGAGCACCCATGAACCAAGCGCCTCTTACCGTCCTGATCGTCGAAGACGACCCGCATGTGCTGCTCGGCTGCCAACAGGCGCTGGCCCTGGAAGACATCGCCTGTGAAGGTGTGGGCAGCGCCGAGCAGGCGCTGGAGCGCATCGGCGACGACTTCGCCGGCATCGTCGTCAGCGATATACGCCTGCCGGGCATCGATGGCCTGGAGCTGCTCAACCGCCTCAAGGCCCGCGACCGCAGCCTGCCGGTGGTACTGATCACCGGCCACGGCGATATCGACATGGCGGTGGGCGCCATGCGCAATGGCGCCTACGACTTCATGGAAAAACCCTTCTCCCCGGAGCGCCTGGTCGACGTGGTGCGCCGCGCCCTCGAACAGCGCGGGCTGTCGCGCGAAGTGGTGGCCCTGCGCCGCCAGTTGGCGGAGCAAAGCAGCCTGGAAGGGCGCATCATTGGCCGTTCGCCGGCCATGGAGCACCTGCGCGAGCTCATCGCCAACGTCGCCGATACCTCGGCCAACGTGCTGATCGAAGGCGAAACCGGTACCGGCAAGGAACTGGTCGCCCGCTGCCTGCACGACTTCAGCCGTCGTCAGGGCCAGCCGTTCGTGGCACTTAACTGTGGCGGCTTGCCGGAAAACCTGTTCGAAAGCGAGATTTTCGGCCACGAGGCCAACGCCTTCACCGGTGCCGGCAAACGCCGCATCGGCAAGATCGAACACGCCAACGGCGGCACGCTGTTCCTCGACGAAGTGGAGAGCATGCCGATCAACCTGCAGATCAAGCTGTTGCGCGTGCTGCAGGAGCGCACCCTGGAGCGGCTGGGCTCGAACCAGAGCATTCCGGTGGACTGCCGGGTGATCGCCGCCACCAAGTCTGACCTGGATGCCATGGGCCAGAGTGGCCAGTTCCGCAGCGACCTGTATTACCGGCTGAACGTGGTGACACTGGAGCTGCCGCCGCTGCGCGAGCGCCGCGAAGATATCCTGCAGCTGTTCGAACACTTCCTGCAGCAGTCGGCCCTGCGCTTCGACCGTGAAACACCTGCGCTGGACAGCCAGACCCTGTCGCGCCTGATGGCCCACGACTGGCCCGGCAACGTGCGTGAACTGCGCAACGTCGCCGAACGCTATGCCCTCGGCCTGCCTGCGTTCAAGAAAGGCCCCAGCGGTGGTGCCAGCCAAGGCTTGGGCTTTGCCGAGGCGGTGGAAGCGTTCGAGCGCAACCTGCTCAGCGATGCCCTGCAACGTACTGGTGGCAACCTGAGCCAGGCCAGCCAGGAGCTGGGCATGGCCAAGACCACGTTGTTCGACAAAGTGAAGAAATACGGCCTCGGCTGACCTCAACCCAACCTGGAAAGACAACATGGACCTGGTATTCAAAGCTGCCTTGGGTGCTGGTGTGGTACTGCTGCTGGCGGTGCTGTCGAAGACACGCAATTACTACATCGCCGGACTGGTGCCGCTGTTCCCCACCTTCGCCCTGATTGCCCACTACATTGTCGGCAAGGGGCGCAGCATTGCCGACCTGAAGACCACCATCCTGTTCGGCATGTGGTCGATCATTCCGTACTTCGTGTACCTGGCGACCTTGTATGTACTGGTCGACCGCATGCGCCTTGAGGCATCGCTGGCGCTGGCCACGGTGGCCTGGCTGATGGCTGCGACCGTGCTGGTGACCCTGTGGGTGCGGATGCACTGAGGCAGTCGGCTGACGCGGTCCGTGTAGGAGCGGCCTTGTGTCGCGATGGGGCGCGTAGCGGCCCCCGATTTCAGCTTCGCAACGAATGTTGCCGGGGCCGCTTTGCGGCGCTTTCGCGACACAAGGCCGCTCCTACAGGGGATAGCATCAGCCTGGAAGCATGGAAATTCAGAGCCCTGCGATATGCGTGACATCCTGCCGATGTGCCTGCAGGTAGGGCAACACCGCCCCCAGCAACGGCGCCTTGAACGGCTCCTGGAAGCGGTGCGCCAACCCCGGTATCAAACGCAGCTGGCTGCCCCGGATATGCGCCGCCAGGTGCACGCCATGCATCACCGGCAGCAACGGGTCGGCCGTGCCATGCACTACCAGGGTCGGCACCCGCAACTGGTTAAGCAACTCGACCCTGCTCGGCTCGGCCAGTATCGCCATGATCTGGCGCTTGGCCCCTTCAGGGTTGAACGCCCGGTCGTAGGCCACGGCCGCTTGCTGCAGCAAGGCCGCACGGTCGTCACGCACCTCGGGGCTACCCAGCGCCGCCAGCAGATCAGCCTGCTGCTCGATGGCCACTTCGCGGTTCGGCGCGCTGCGCCGGGCCAGCAACTGCACCAGCGCCGGATCCGGCGCCGGCAACCCCGCCGCCCCTGAACTGGACATGACCAGCGTCAGGCTGCGCACGCGCTCGGGCGCCATGGCAGCCAGGTGCTGGGCAATCATGCCGCCCATGCTCACCCCCAGCACATGAAACTGGCGCACGCCCAACGCATCCATCAAGCGCAGGCCATCGTCCGCCATGTCGGTCAGCGTATAGGGCGCAGCCACCGACAGGCCCAGCTTGTAGCGCAGCAGTTCGACCGTCAGGTTGGCCGTCGGTGGCAACTGGTTCCAGCGTGACAGGCCGACATCGCGGTTGTCATAGCGGATGACCCGAAAGCCCTGGCGGCACAACGCTTCGACCACGTCGTCCGGCCAGTGGATCAGCTGCCCTCCAAGGCCCATCACCAGCAGCAAGGCCGGGTCGCGTGGCGCACCGACGCTCTGGTAGACAAGGCTGACCGCGCCCAGCTCGGCACGCTGCACCGGCACGTGGGCGTCACAACGCTGTTCAGCGAAACTTGCAGGTACGCCGAATACAAAGAAAAGAAAAAGCCAAAAAGCCCGCATGAAAGAAACACCAGAATGCAGATCCCCAGTAGAGCGCGAGTCTGATGAATTCTGTTCGGGCGCGCTGCCACAGTTCAGTGACAGTTTGATGACTCCCGCCAGGCGGTGCGGCGGTACGCCCAGTCGACAGGCGCGGCAACATGAGGGAAACTCAACTCATACCCTGTTTCCTCAAGTCCACACACCGGAGTCAGCTGTGCTGGAGATCCGTCACCTGAAAACCCTTCATGCCCTGCGCGAGGCTGACAGCCTCGTGGAGGCTGCCGAGCGCCTGCACCTGACTCAGTCGGCGCTGTCGCACCAGTTCAAGGAGCTGGAAGAACGCCTGGGCCTGCCACTGTTCGTGCGCAAGACCAAGCCGATCCGCTTCACCAGCGCCGGGTTGCGTCTGCTGCAACTGGCCGATGCCACCCTGCCGCTGCTGCGCGGCGCCGAACGTGACATCGCGCGCCTGGCCGGCGGCACCGCCGGTCGTCTGCACATGGCCATCGAATGCCACAGCTGCTTCCAGTGGCTGATGCCGACCATCGACCAGTTCCGTGACGCCTGGCCGGAGGTGGAGCTGGACCTGGCCTCCGGCTTTGCCTTCGCACCACTGCCGGCCCTGGCCCGCGGCGACCTCGACCTGGTGGTGACCTCCGACCCGCTGGACCTGGCGGGCATCACCTACGTGCCGCTGTTCACCTACGAGGCGATGCTGGCGGTGGCCAACCAGCATCCGTTGGCCAGCAAGCCCTACATCGTGCCGCAGGACCTGCTCGACCAGACCCTCATCACCTACCCGGTGGAGCGCGACCGCCTGGACATCTTCACCCGCTTCCTGGAGCCAGCCGACATCGAGCCCGCCGCCGTGCGCACATCGGAGCTGACGGTGATGATGATGCAACTTGTGGCCAGTGGCCGTGGCGTTTGCGGCATGCCGCACTGGGCGCTGCACGAGTACAGTTCGCGCGGGTATGTGAAGGGCAAGCGCCTGGGTGAGAAAGGCCTGTTCGCCACGCTTTATGCCGCCGTGCGCACCGACATGCTCGATGCGCCATATATGCGCGACTTCTTGCTCACGGCCAAGGACACCTCGTTCGCCACCCTTGATGGCGTCAGCGCGGTGCGCTGACGGCCTGGCGGTATAGCGGCAGGATCAGGTCGCGGGTCAGGGGTGCAAGCTGCATGGCGGGTGCCTGGTCTGCGGCCAGCCACACCACCTCCTCGATCTCCGCGGCCGGCAGCACGGCTGCGGCGCTGTCGACACGGAACAGTTCGGCCTGTACCTCGAAGCCCGGCTCGTTGGCGGCCGGGGCGCTGAACCGGCCCAGGTGCACGGCCTGAGCTGGGTCGATGTGCAGGCCTAGTTCCTCATGCAGCTCGCGCACCAGCGCCTGCACCGGGGTTTCGCCAGCATCGATCTTGCCGCCGGGCTGCATGAAAGCCTGGGTGCCGCGCTTGCGTACCAGCAGGGTGCGGCCTTGGGGGTCGATCAACAGGGCCGCGGCTATGCGGATGGTGTTGGGCATGGGGGCTCACCTGAAACAATGGCCGGGGAGGATCCCATGGGGGTCCTTGCCCTGACAAGGCCAGTGTCTCATGTGCCGGCCTCTTCGCGGGTGAACCCGCTCCCACAGGTGCACCACAAGGCCAGAGAGCGGCGCAGTACCCGCGAAGAGGCCGGCACAGGTCATAGCCGATCCAGCAGACGAACGGCCCCTTGCCAACCCGCCCCACACCCTCCATAACCAACACATGAACCTGCCCGCCAAACACCACCCGGTGCTCGAGCTGTTCCACCCCGCCGTGCGCACCTGGTTCCGTCGCCACTTCGCTACGGTGACCGATGCCCAGGCCCAGGCCTGGCCGTTGATCCATGCGGGCCAGTCGATGCTGCTAGCCGCACCGACCGGCTCGGGCAAGACCCTCAGTGCGTTCCTGGCCGTGCTCGACGAACTGTTCCGCCAAGGCCTGGAGCACCAAGGCGAGCTACCAGCGCAAACCCAGGTGGTCTACGTTTCGCCACTCAAGGCGCTGTCCAACGATATCCGCCTGAACCTGCAAGCCCCGCTCGAAGGCATCAGCCAGGCCCTCGCGGACCAGGGCCTGAACGCCCCGCGCATCACCACGGCCGTGCGCAGCGGCGACACCCCGCAGAAGGAGCGTGCCGCCATGCGCAAGCTGGCGCCGCACATCCTGGTGACCACCCCCGAATCGCTCTACGTGCTGATGGGCTCGGCTTCTGGCCGTAAAGGCCTGGCCAGCGTGCACACGGTAATCGTCGACGAAATCCATGCCCTGGCAGGCAACAAGCGCGGCGCCCACCTGGCACTCACCCTGGAGCGCCTGCAGGCCCTGTGCAACCGGCCGTTGCGGCGCATCGGCCTGTCGGCCACGCAACGCCCGGTCGAGCGGGTGGCGCAATTTCTGGTCGGCAACGGCCGCCCCTGCGCAATCGTCGATGTCGGCCATGCTCGGCAGCGCGACCTGGCCATCGAGGTGCCGCCAGTGCCGCTGGGTGCAGTGATGTCCACCGATGTCTGGGGCCTGGTCTATGACCGCCTGGCCACCCTGGCGCGCGAACACCGCACCACCCTGGTGTTCGTCAACACCCGGCGCCTGGCCGAGCGCATCACCCGCCACCTCAGCGACCGGCTGAGCAAGGAGGCGGTTGCCGCGCACCACGGCAGCCTGGCCAAGGAACTACGCCTGGATGCCGAACAACGCCTGAAGAATGGCCAGTTGCAGGTGCTGGTGGCCACTGCATCGCTGGAGCTGGGCATCGATATCGGTGACATCGATCTGGTCTGCCAGATCGCCTCACCAGGTTCGATAGCGGCCTTTCTGCAGCGGGTCGGCCGCGCCAGCCACCAGGTCGATGGCGTGCCAAAGGGCCGCTTGTTCCCGACCTCGCGCGATGACCTGATCGAATGCGTGGCCCTGCTCGACTGCATACGCCGGGGCGAGCTGGACGAGCTGCACATTCCCCGGGCGCCGCTGGACGTGCTGGCCCAGCAGATCGTCGCCGAAGCCAGCAACCAGCCCTGGCACGAACAAGCCCTGTTCGACTGCCTGCGCCAGGCCACGCCCTATGCCGAACTCGACCAGCAACATTACCAGGCCCTGCTGCGCATGCTCGCCGAGGGCTACAACGGCCGCCAGGGCGTGCGCAGTGCCTATCTGCACCGCGATGCGGTGAGCGGCACCCTGCGTGGCCGCCGTGGCAGCCAGCTGACCGCCCTGACCAGCGGCGGCACAATCCCCGACAACGCCGACTACGCCGTGCTGCTCGAACCGCAGGCGCTGAACATCGGCAGCGTCAACGAAGACTTCGCCGTGGAAAGCATCGCCGGCGACATCTTCCAGCTTGGCAATGCCTCCTATCGAATCCTGCGGGTCGAGCCGGGCCGGGTGCGGGTGGAGGATGCCCATGGCCTGCCACCGACCATTCCATTCTGGCTGGGCGAGGCGCCGGGGCGCAGCGACGAGCTGTCCGCCGCGGTGGCCCGGCTGCAGGCGCAGATCGACCAACAGCTGGCTGACAACAACCAGGCCGAGGTGCTGGCATGGTTGCAGGCCACCTTCGAACTGAGTGAAGACGCCGCCGGCCAGTTGCTCGACTACCTGGCCCGCACCCGCGAAGTGCTTGGTGCCCTGCCCTCGCAGGGCACGCTGGTGATGGAGCGCTTCTTCGATGAGTCCGGCGGTACCCAGTTGATCATCCATTCGCCCTACGGCAGCCGCATCAACCGCGCCTGGGGCCTGGCCCTGCGCAAGCGCTTCTGCCGCACCTTCAACTTCGAGTTGCAGGCGGCGGCCAGCGAGGACGCCATCGTGCTGTCGCTGTCCTCCAGCCACAGCTTCGAACTGGACGACGTGTGGCGTTACCTGAATAGCCGCAACGCCGAGTCGATCCTTGTCCAGGCACTGCTCGATGCGCCGCTGTTCGGCGTGCGCTGGCGCTGGAACGCCAGCGTGACCATGGCCTTGCCGCGCTTTGTCGGCGGTCGCAAGGTGGCGCCACAGATCCAGCGGATGAAGAGTGAAGACCTGATTGCCGCCGTGTTCCCCGACCAGATCGCCTGCCTGGAGAACATCGTCGGCGAGCGGCAGATTCCCGATCATCCGCTGGTCGAGCAAACCCTCGACGACTGCTTGCACGAGGCGATGGATAGCGAAGGCTGGCTAGCACTTTTGCGGCGCATGGAAAGCGGCACGGTACGCCTGCTGTGCCGCGATCTGCCCGCCCCTTCGCCGTTGGCGGCGGCCATCCTCAATGCACGGCCATATGCCTTCCTGGATGACGCGCCACTGGAAGAGCGTCGCACACAGGCAGTGCTCAACCGGCGCTGGAACGAGGTGCAGAACGGCGACGACCTGGGCGCGCTGGACGCCGATGCGATTGCCGCCGTGACGGCAGAGGCCTGGCCGCAACCGGGCAACGCCGACGAAATGCATGAAGCGTTGATGGGCCTGGGTGTCATCAGCCAGGACGAAGTGCAGGGCAATGCCGGCTGGGAGCTGCTGCTCAGACAATTGGCCAAGGCTGGCCGGGCCTTGCGCCTGGTGGATGAAAAACTGTGGCTGGCACGCGAGCGGTCGAGTCTGCTGCAGGTGCTGTATCCCGGCTCCCGGCTGGAACCTGCGTTGCAGGTACTGCCAGGCTTCGATCAGGCCATCGAGCCGGACATTGCGCTGGTCGAACTGTTGCGAGCCCGCCTGAGCGGCCATGGCCCGCTGACCCGCGCGCAGATTGCGGTAGCACTTGGCAAACCGCCGCAAGCCATCGAACAGGCCCTGGCCCACCTGGAGACCGAAGGCTATGTGCTGCGTGGGCATTTCAGCCCCGGCGCAAGCGAACTGCAATGGTGCGAACGCCATCTGCTTGCGCGCATCCACCGCTACACGGTCAAACGCCTGCGCCGGGAGATCGAGCCGGTCAGCCTGCAGGACTTCGTGCGCTTTCTGTTCGACTGGCAGCACCTGGCTGACGACACGCGCCTGCGCGGCCCGCAAGCCGTGGCCGAGGTACTTGGCCAGTTGCAAGGGTTCCCGAGTGCAGCCGGAGCCTGGGAGGCCGAACTGCTGCCGGCACGTATCAAGGACTACAGCCCGCACTGGCTCGACGATGCCTGCCGTAGCGGGCAGTTTGCCTGGAGCCGGCTGGCGGCGACCGTGTCGAGCAACACCTTGTCGAGCACACCGCTGGTGCTGCTGCCGCGCGAGCATCTTGGGTTGTGGCGCAGCCTTGCCCCCGTACCCGCTCTGGATAGCCTCGGCGCACGGGCGCAACGCGTCCACGAGGTGCTGAACGCACATGGCGCGCTGTTCTTCGACGAGCTGGCACACGACGCCCACCTGCTGCCCAGCGAACTGGAGACGGCCTTGCAAGAGCTGGTAGGAGCAGGCCTGGTGGGGGCCGACAGCTTCACCGGCCTGCGCAGCCTGATCACCCCGGCGGCGAAACGCACATCGCGCAACAGCCGACGCGGCCACCCACCGCTGTCCAGCAGCATGTCCCATGCCGGGCGCTGGGCGTTGCTGCGCAGGGGTGCTGTAGACGACGGCCAGCGCCTGGAGCACATCGCCCGGGCCCTGCTACGGCGCTATGGCGTGGTGTGCTGGCGCCTGCTGGAGCGCGAAAGCGATGTGTTGCCGCCCTGGCGCGAATTGCTGCGCTGCTATCACCGTCTGGAAGCGCGTGGCGAGATTCGTGGCGGGCGTTTCATTGCCGGGCTGGCTGGCGAACAGTTCGCCTTGCCGGAGGCGGTGGGGCTGCTGCGGCAGGTGCGGCGGCGTGAATTGGACGGGACTCTGGTGGTGGTGAGTGCCAGTGACCCGCTGAACCTGGTTGGGTCGTTGCTGCCGGGGGCGAAAGTGCCGGCGGTGAGTGGCAACCGCCTGCTGTACCGCGACGGGGTGCCAGTGGCGATGCGGGTGGCAGGGCACTATTCGTACCTGGTCGAAGCGCCGGCACAAGAGCAGGAAAGCTGGCGGCAGAAGCTGCTGCGCGACACTATCTGAATCCCTTGTTGCTGACTTCAGGGCATGCACAGCACCTGTAGGAGCAGCCTTGTGCTGCGAAGAGGCCATTATTGCCGAAGACAATCTGTTTCCCTACTGGCCTCTTCGCAGCACAAGGCTGCTCCTACAAAAGCCCGTGTTGGCCTGAAGACTATCGCCAGGCTCTGCGAGAATGATTTTCGCTACCCCGATTTTAATTTGCACAGCCGAGCAACTTGGCTATGGTCGGGGTTTGCCCCAGGCCCTGAGCCTGACCGCGCCATCGCAAGGACCCTGTATGAGCCTGTCACTTCTCAGTCGCTATGCCTTCTTCGCCGCCTGTGTGCTGTTCACCCTGGCAAGCCTTCCGTTCACCCACCACGAATGGTTGTGGCCGTTCACCCTGAGCACCGGAATCCTCAGCCTCATCGGTCTGTTCGACCTGTTGCAGCAACGCCACGCAGTACGCCGCAACTACCCGATCCTGGGCAACATCCGCTATCTGGTCGAGGCCATTCGCCCGGAAATTCGCCAGTACCTGCTGGAGGCGGACAGCGACGCCCTGCCGTTCTCCCGCGCCCAGCGCTCGCTGGTTTACGCAAGGGCGAAGAACGAAGCCTCGGACAAACCCTTCGGCACCCTGATCGACGTGTACGAGTCCGGCTTCGAATTCATCGGCCACTCCATGCGCCCGGCGCCATTGGCCGACCCGGCAAGCTTCCGGGTCATCGTCGGCGGGCCGCAATGCAGCCAGCCATACTCAGCGTCGATCTTCAACATATCGGCGATGAGCTTTGGCTCGCTCAGCGCCAACGCCATCCGCGCCCTCAACCAGGGCGCCAAGCTGGGCAACTTCCACCATGACACCGGCGAAGGCAGCATCAGCCCCTATCACCGCGAGCATGGCGGCGACCTGGTCTGGGAACTGGGCAGCGGCTACTTCGGGTGCCGCACGCCAGACGGGCGCTTCGACCCCGAACGCTTTGCCGCCCAGGCACGCAGCCCGCAGGTGCGGATGATCGAAATCAAGATGAGCCAAGGCGCCAAGCCCGGCCATGGCGGCATCCTGCCCAAGCACAAGGTGACCCGGGAAATCGCCGAAACCCGTGGTGTGCTGATGGGCGAAGACTGCATATCGCCGTCGCGCCACAGTGCCTTCTCCACCCCAATCGAGATGATGCAGTTCATTGCCCAGCTGCGTGAGCTGTCTGGCGGCAAACCGGTAGGTTTCAAGTTCTGCCTGGGCCACCCGTGGGAGTTCATGGGCATAGCCAAGGCCATGCTGGAAACCGGCATCCTGCCCGACTTCATCGTCGTCGACGGCAAGGAAGGCGGCACCGGCGCGGCGCCGGTGGAGTTCACCGACCACATTGGCGTACCGCTGCGCGAAGGGTTGCTGTTCGTGCACAACACCCTGGTTGGCCTGAACCTGCGCGACAAGATCAAGCTGGGCGCCAGCGGCAAGATCGTCAGCGCGTTCGACATTGCCAGCGTGCTGGCCATTGGCGCTGATTGGGCCAACTCGGCGCGCGGCTTCATGTTCGCCATCGGCTGCATTCAGTCGCAGAGCTGCCACACCAACAAGTGCCCGACCGGTGTGGCCACGCAAGACCCTCTGCGCCAGCGTGCGCTGGTGGTGCCGGACAAAGCCCAGCGGGTGTTGAACTTCCACCACAATACCTTGCGTGCCCTGGCCGAAATGCTTGCGGCAGCGGGCCTGGAGCACCCGGCGCAGCTGGAAGCCAAGCACCTGGTACGGCGCATCTCGGCCACCGAGATCAAACTGTTCTCGCAGATGCATGTGTTCTTGAAGCCGGGTGAACTGCTGACTGGCGAGGTGAACGGGCAGTTCTATTCGCGCATGTGGCAGCTGGCGCGGGCGGACAGCTTTGAACCGAACAGCGAAGTGGCGGCCTGATAGAACCCTGGGGCTGCTACGCAGCCCATCGCGACACAAGGCCGCTCCTACAGGCGACCGCGACCCATGCAGCTGGCTGCGGTCGCCTGTAGGAGCGGCCTTGTGTCGCGAAAGGGCCGCAAAGCGGCCCCAGCCATTTCAGATCAGGAAGCAGTACTGGCCACACCCTGCGCGTCTTTCGGCGCCAGGCGGAACGCGTAGTACAGCACCGTCAGCAGCACCAGGAACGCCGGGCCGATGTACAGCGCCACGCGGGTATCCTCGAAGTACGCCATCAGGCCGACCACCAGCACCAGGAAGGCCAGTGCCAGATACGAGCTCAACGGCCACAGCCACATGCGGTATTTCAGCGCCTTGCGTTCAGTGGAGCTCAGGCCGGCGCGGAACTTCAGTTGCGCCAGCAGGATCATCACCCAGGTCCAGATCGCGCCGAAGGTGGCGATCGAAGTCACCCAAACGAAGACCTTCTCCGGCACCAGGTAGTTGGCCAGCACGCCCAGCAGCAGCGCGCCGATCGACAGCAGCAGCGCGTTGCGCGGCACGCCGTTCTTCGACGTACGGGCGAAGGCCGCCGGGGCCTGGCCGTTCTGCGCCAGGCTGTAGAGCATGCGCCCGGTGCTGAAGATGCCGCCGTTGCACGACGACAGCGCTGCAGTGATGACCACGAAGTTGATGATGCCGGCGGCGGTCTTGATGCCCAGGCGCTCGAAGGTCATGACGAACGGGCTGCCCTGGCTGCCGATTTCGCTCCAAGGGTAGATCGACAGGATCACGAACAGCGCACCGACATAGAACAGCAGAATGCGCCAGAACACCGAGCCGATGGCCTGCGGGATGGTCTTTTGCGGGTTGCGTGCTTCACCGGCGGTCAGGCCGATCATTTCCACGCCCAGGTAGGCGAACATGACCATTTGCAGCGACATCAGCACGCCGGTCACGCCATTGGGCATGAAGCCGCCGTTGCTCCAAAGGTTGGAAATACCCACTGCCACGCCGTCATTGCCGAAGCCAAAGGCAATGATGCCGATGCCGCCAAGGACCATGGCGATGATGGTGACGATCTTGATCAGGGCGAACCAGAACTCGAATTCACCAAAGGCCTTGACGGCCACCAGGTTGACCGCCCCCATGCTGCCCAGCGCCGCCAGGGCCCAGATCCAGCGTGGTACGTCAGGGAACCAGATACCCATGTAGATGGCCACCGCGGTGATTTCGGCAACGCAGGTCACCAGCCACAGGAACCAGTAGTTCCAGCCGGTAAGGAAGCCCGCCAGCGGGCCTAGATAGTCCTGGGCATAACGGCTGAACGAGCCAGCGACAGGGTTGTGCACGGCCATTTCGCCAAGGGCGCGCATGATCACCAGGATGGCCAGGCCGCCGATGATATAGGACAACATGATGGCGGGGCCGGCCATTTCGATGGCCTTGGCCGAACCGAGGAAAAGACCGACACCGATACAGGCGCCCAGCGCCATCAGGCGGATGTGCCGTTCGCCCAGTTCACGCTTGAGCGGGCCGCCTTCAGCGGCCTGGCCGTGGGCAGAGTGGTTGCCGACTGGCATAGCAATACAACCTCATTTTGTTATTGGATTTGACCTTCGTGCAGCTCCAGCCAGGCCGATAGGCGTGGCATTGGCTTGCCGAACTGGCCTTGTGGGCCGGCCCGAGTGCCGGAATAGAGCGCCCGGCGAGGCGAAGGGGGCGAGCAGTATAGGAAGACCCTTGCAGGTTTTTTCGCTGTATAAACAGGAATATTCAGCTAGATCTCTGGGGCCGCTTCGCACCCCATTCGCAGCACAAGGCTGCTCCTACAATGGATACGCATTCCCCTGATAGGAGCAGCCTTGTGCTGCGAATGGGGCGCGAAGCGGCCCCAAATCGCCCGGCCACCATAGCAACATCGCCGTATGAAGAAACCCACACCAAAGCCGCATAGCCCTACGCCACTCTTCTCCGTCTCTTACAAATTTTTCACCTGACCCGCTCAACGTCTAAGCTTCAGACAAGCAAGACGAAAATACCTGGCCGGATAGAAGACTATGGGCGCACTGTGGCAATCGGAACCAAGCAGAACGGAAGCACCCGAGATACCTCCGGCCGAGACGCCACAACCAAAGTCCCCCCGTCAGCGTCGGCTATGGTGGCGGCTGATCATCCTCATGCTGCTGGTGGCGCTGGTTGCCATCGGCTTCGCTGCATATGACGAATTCCGCACCTCCAACCTGCAGTCGCGGGAATTCAGCAAGCTGGCAAGCACCCTCACCTATTCGCTGCAACCAGGCCCCAGCGATGCCATCGTCTACCCCGGCGAAGGGCCGTTCGACAAACGCCTGGGCTACAGTGCCCTGGGCGAATTCCTGCCACGCCTGCTCAAGCGCGACTACCTGATCAGCGAGCAGGTGAAGTTCTCGCCGGCGTTGATGAACTACGTCGATCATGGGCTGTTCGCCCCCTATATCGAGAAAATCCAGGCTGGCCTGTCGATCACCGACTGCCGTGGCGACATGCTGTACCAGTACAACTACCCGCAACACTTGTACCCGGACTTTGCGGCGATCCCGCCGGTTATCGTCAACAGCCTGCTGTTCATCGAAAACCGCGACCTGCTCGACACCAAGGACCCGCGCAACAACCCGGCCGTGGACTGGCCGCGCTTCGCCAAGGCCGCCTACAGCCAGGTGGCCAAGTACCTGGCCCTGCCCGGCCAGTCCGCTGGCGGTAGCACCCTGGCCACGCAGCTTGAAAAGTACCGTCATTCACCGGACGGCCTGACCGTTTCCGGCGCCGAGAAGATCCGCCAGATGATTTCCGCCAGCGTGCGTGCCTATCAGGGCGGCCCTGATACAACCGAGGCGCGCCAGCGCATCGTGCGGGACTACCTCAACAGCGTGCCGCTGTCGGCAGTACCTGGGCATGGCGAAGTGCATGGCATGGCCGAAGGCCTGCGGGTGTGGTACGGCGCCGATTTCGACCAGGTCAACCAGGCCCTGAGTTCCACCGCCAGCGACCCTGAGAGCATGGCCGCACGCGGCTTGGCCCTGCGCCAGGTGCTGTCGCTGATGATTGCCCAGCGCCGGCCGTCGCACTACCTGTCCAAGGGGCGGCTCGAACTGGCCGAACTGACCGACGCGCACATCCGCGTGCTGGCCGCCAACAAGGTCATCGAGCGGCCACTGGCCGACGCTGCACTGGCCAGCAAGGCGGTATACCGCGACTGGGTGGCTCAACCGACCATCGTGCCGATCGTCACCAACAAGGGCATCAGCCTGGCACGCAACCGCCTGGCAGCCATGCTCAACCGCCCGCTGTACGATCTCGACCGGCTGGATCTGTCGGCCACCAGCACCCTGCAGTCCGACCTGCAACTGCAGGTCAGCCAGTACCTGAAAAACCTTTCCGACCCTGAATTCGCGGCGCAGATCGGCCTGATCGGCGAACGCCTGCTCACCGCCAAGACCACCGATCAGGTGAGCTACAGCTTCACCTTGTTCGAGCGCACCGCCGACGGCTCGCGGGTGCGGGTGCAGACCGACAGCACCGACCAGCCATTCGATATCAACGAAGGCAGCAAGCTGGAGCTGGGTTCAACCGCCAAGTTGCGGGTGCTCACCACCTACCTGGAGATCATCGCCGAACTGCACGACAAATACGCCGGCAAGCCAGCCGCCGAGTTGAAGAAAGTCGAAGTCGCCGAGCTAGACCGCATCAGCCAGTGGTCGCTGGAATGGCTGGCGCAGAACAGCAAGAACCAGAGCCTGGACGCCATGCTCGATGCCGCACTGGAACGCAAGTATTCGGCCAACACCGGCGAAGCCTTCTTCACCGGCGGCGGCATGCATGTGTTCAACAACTTCCGCAAGGAAGACAACAGCCGCAACCCAACCCTCAAGGATGCATTGCGCGAATCGATCAACCTGCCGTTCATCCGCCTGATGCGCGACCTGGTGCGCTACGTGACCTACCAGCAACCGTATAACCGCGTGCCGCTGCTCAAGGACGACTCCGACCCGCGCCGCCAGGAATACCTGGCCCGTTTCGCCGACAAGGAAGGCACCAACTACCTGATGCGCTTCTGGAAGAAATACCAGCGCAAGACCTCGCAGCAGCGACTGGACACCTTCCTCGACAGCATGCGCGTGACCCCGCAACGGTTGGCGGCCGTGCACCGCTACCTGTTCCCCGAGGCTGGCCAGGAAACCTTCAACGCCTTCGTCCGCGCCCACCTCAAGGGTGACAAGATCGTCCTGGGCAAACTGACCGATGGCCGCCTGTCGGAGATGTACGACGCCTATGGCCCGGGCAAGTACGACCTACCCGACCAGGGCTATATCGCCAAGGTCCACCCGCTGGACTTGTGGCTGTTGGGTTACCTGCTGAAGAACCCCGGTTCGACCTTAACCGAAATGGTCAATGCCAGCCGCTTCGAGCGCCAGGAGGTTTACGGCTGGCTGTTCAAGAGCCGCCATCAGGGCGCCCGTGACAGCCGCATTCGCACCATGGTGGAGATCGAAGCGTTCCTCGACATTCACCAGCGCTGGAAGCGCGTGGGCTATCCATTCGACCACCTGGTACCCTCGCTGGCCACCGCCATCGGCAGCTCGGGCGACCGCCCCGCCGCCCTCTCCGAGCTGGTCGGCATCATTCAGAACGACGGTGTGCGCCTGCCGACCTTGCGGATCGACACCCTGCACTTCGCAGCCAATACGCCTTACGAGACCAAGCTGGTCACCGACCCGGACCGGGGTGTGCGGATTCTGCCGGTCGAAGTCGCGCGCGCCCTCAAAGGCGCCATGTCGCAGGTGGTGGATGCGGGCACCGCGCGGCGTATTTCCGGCAGTTTCAAGCTGCAGGACGGCACGCCACTGGTGATGGGCGGCAAAACCGGTACCGGTGACAACCGCATCGAAAGCTTTGGTGCTGGCGGCCGACTGATCGGCTCGCGCTCGCTGAACCGAACCGCCACCTTCGTGTTCTTCCTGGGCGACAACCATTTCGGCACCTTGACCGCATTCGTGCCGGGGCGCTCGGCAGAGGCCTTCAAGTTCACCTCGGCGCTGCCGGTGCAGGTGCTCAAGGGTATGGCTCCGATTCTCATGCCTTACCTGCAACCGGGCAATCCGAATGAGTGCAAAGCGCCGCAGGTGGCCATGCACACAGCCGCGCCGCAAGGGGATACATCGAACAACTAGATGATAATCATCTGCAATTAAGGGCTTGTCTTTAGATATATCTTGAGTAATATCTTACGATATATCGCAAACGACAGAGCCCTGCCCCCATGCGCGAACATACCCCCCATGACCCCTTCGAGCGGCGCCCAGGTCGTGGCGAACGCGGCCCGCGCGTCTTCGCTCCCGGCGACCTCAAGCTGCTGATGCTGGCCCTGCTCGCCGAGCAGCCAGGCCACGGCTACGACCTAATCCGCCAGATCGAAAACCTGTTCGACGGTAGCTACAGCCCAAGCCCCGGGGTGATCTACCCCACCCTCAACTTCCTTGAGGAGGCCGAACTGATCAGCGGCCAGGTGCAGGGCAGCAAACGCCTCTATGCCATCACACAAGCCGGCCGCACCGCCCTGGCCGAACAGGCCGTCGCACTGGACGGCGTGCGCATGCGCATCGAAGTCAGCAAGCGCGCCCTGCGCGGCCACGACCGCCCACCAGAGATTCATGAAGCGGTCGGCAACCTGCGCCACGCACTGCACATGCACAGCGGCCGCTGGACACCGGAAGAAATCGAGCGGGTCCGCGACCTGCTCAACCACGCCGCCAAGGCCATCGCCTCCTCGCCGGCTGAACCTGCCAGGGAGACACCCCATGAGTGACACCATTCACCGCGTCAACCACGAAATCCGCCAACGCCACCTGCAGGTGCTGCGGGTCACCGAACTGACCCCGCGCATGCGCCGCATCACTCTCGGGGGTGCCGAGCTGCAAGGTTTCACCAGCGTGGGCAGCGACGACCATATCAAGCTGTTGTTCGCCGAAACGCCGGAGCAACAGCAAGCCATCGAGGCTCGCAACCTGGGCCGAGAAGGTGGCGCACGGCCTACCATGCGCGAATACACGCCACGGCGCATCGACCTGGTGGCCAATGAACTGGATATCGACTTCGTGCTGCACGGCGATGGCCCTGCATCCACCTGGGCCGCCCAGGCGGCACCCGGGCAAACCCTGAACATCGCCGGGCCGCGGGCTTCGATGGTGGTGCCGGACATCTTCGACAGCTACCTGCTGATCGGTGACGAAACTGCCATCCCGGCCATTGGCCGCCGCCTGGAGGAGTTGCCTGCGGGCCGTCAGGTGCTGGCGGTTATCCAGATCGAAGACGAGCAGGAACGCCAGCCACTGCCTAGCAAGGCACAGGTGGAGGTGATCTGGGTACGTCGCCAACAGGAGGACTTGCTGGCACTGGTGAAGAACCTGACCTTGCCGCAGGGCCGGTTGTACGGCTGGGTGGCACTGGAAAAAGCCCTGAGCCGGCAGGCCAAAGCACTGTTGCTGGAGAAAGGCTTGCCTGAGGATGCGCTCAAGGCTGTGGCCTACTGGCGTGCCGACGGGACTGCGGACGACGAATGATTGTTTATTGCCTGCATGGGCCCTATCGCCGGCAAGCCGGCTCCCACAGGTCCCCCGCAGCGCTCAAGGGCTGCGCTGTCGTGCAGAGAACCAATATCGCACGTCTGACGCATCCTTCGTAGGAGCAGCCTTGTGCTGCGAAAAGGCCGGTACAGCCAATAGACAGGCTTTGTCAGCACCGGCCTTTTCGCAGCACAAGGCTGCTCCTACAGAACCTCGCCGAACCAATGAGTCATGTGTTGTTCTATGAGAGCTGGCTTGCCGGCGATAGGGCCAGTGCAGGTCAAGCCAATCTGTGCAGCCCCCGCCACCGATCCAGCCCCAGCAACACCAGCCCAATCCCCCAGAACCCCGCCAACACCCCCAGGGCATTGAGCACTACCTGCCCATACCCCAGGCTCGCCACGTCGATGAACGGGTAGGCATACACGCCAATCTCGCTCCCACGCCACAGCGCGTAGGCAAAATACGTCGCCGGATAAACCGCCCAGACCAGCAGATGCCATAGCCGCAACCTACCTTTGGGCACCTCGCACCACCAGTACAAGGCATATAGCACGGGCATCACATCGTGCAGCAACTCGTCCGCCAGCCATTGCCAGCCCTGCGGTTGCCACAAGTGACGCAAAAGCACGCTGTAGGCCAATGCCACCAGCACGATGCTGGCAGCCACTGCGGAACTCACCGAAGGCGACAGGAAAAAGCGTTTGGCACGGCCTTCCCGGCCAAACGCCGCATAACTGAGCACCGTTGCCACCAGGGTGTTGGTCAACACGGTGAAATACCCGAACACATTGATCAGACCACCCACCAGGCTGGCCTGCTCCTGCCAACGCGCCAGCAGCACCAGATACACCTGCACGGTCAGGCCGAACCAGCCCAGCACGGCCATGCCGGTCAGCCAGGGGCGACGTGGCATGTCAGGCCTGGCGCTGCAGCTTCACGTACAGCTGCTCGACCTTTTCCCGTGCCCACGGCGTCTTGCGCAGGAAGGTCAGGCTCGACTTGATGGTCGGGTTGCTTTTGAAGCAGCGCACATCGATGCGCTCGGCCAGGCCCTGCCATTGGTAGTGCGCCACCAGCTCGGTGAGGATCTGTTCGAGGGTTTTGCCGTGCAGCGCGTTGTGTTGGGCCGTGCTCATGCCAGTGCTCCGTAGGAAAGATGCGCACCTTACACGAGTGTAGTGGTGGGTGGGATCAGGTGAGTCAACAGAAAAACCGCTGGCCAGGCGCAAAACCTCTGTGCTGAAATAGAGATGTTATATTGTAACAATACAAAAGCATCTGCCAAGGAACGCCCCATCCCCATGCTGTACACACCGCTTCGCCTCTCTCCCCTCGCCGTCGCGCTCTGGCTTGCCGCACCACCCAGCCAAGCGGTGGAGCTCGAGCCCCAGGTCATCACCGCCAACCCTTTGGGTAACAGCCAGCTGGCCGCCCCCAGCACCGTGCTCGAAGGCGACGACCTGCTGCAACAGCAGCACGGCAGCCTCGGTGAAACCCTGAACAAGCAGCCCGGAGTCGCCTCCACCTGGTTCGGCCCTGGCGCCAGTCGCCCGGTAATTCGTGGCCTGGATGGCGACCGCATTCGCATCCTGCGCAATGGCGTCGGCGCCCTCGACGCTTCATCACTGTCCTACGACCACGCCGTGCCGCTGGACCCGGTGACCGTCGACCGTGTCGAGATCGTCCGTGGCCCGGCCGCCCTGCTCTACGGCGGCAACGCCATCGGCGGCGTGGTCAATACCTTCGACAACCGCATCCCGGATGCCCCCATCGAGGGCATCCACGGTGCCGGTGAACTGCGCTACGGCGGCGCCGATACCACCCGCAGCAGCGCTGGCAAGCTGGAGGCCGGCAACGGTGCCTTCGCCCTGCACCTGGATGCCAACAGCCGCCAGTTCAACGACCTGCGCATCCCCGCTTACGCGCGCAGTTCCAAGGTGCGCGATGCCGACGAACCCGGCAGCAAGCACCGCCTGGAAAACAGCGACGGCCGCCAGGACGGTGGCGCCCTGGGTGGCGCCTACCATTGGGACCACGGTTACGCCGGCCTGTCGTACAGCCGCTACGACAGTAACTATGGCTCGGTGGCCGAGCCAGGTGTGCGCCTGGACATGAAGCAGGACCATTACGCCTTCGCCTCCGAGCTGCGTGACCTGGACGGCCCGTTCACTTCGATCAAGGTCGATGCCGGCTACACCGACTACGAGCATCGTGAAATCGAAGAAGGCGAGGTCCACACCACCTTCAGGAACAAGGGCTATGAAGCACGTATCGAAGCTCGCCACCAACCGCTCGGGCCGGTAGAAGGCGTGATCGGCGCCCAGGTCAGCCGCAACGAATTCTCCGCGTTGGGCGAGGAAGCCTTCGTCCCGCACACCGACACCGACAGCCTGGCGCTGTTCATGCTGGAGCAGTGGCAAGCCACCGAGCGCCTCAACCTGAGCCTGGGTGCACGCATGGAGCACACCCGGGTCGATCCGGATGCCAAAGGCAACGAGAACTTCGCCGACGCCGACAGCGCCAGCAGTTTCAACACCTTCAGCCTGTCTTCCGGGGCGGTGTACCAGCTCGACCCGGTCTGGTCGCTGGCCGCCAACCTCGGCTACACCGAGCGCGCCCCGACCTTCTACGAGCTGTATGCCAATGGTGCCCACGTGGCCACCGGAGCCTTTGAAGTCGGCGATGCCAGCCTGAACAAGGAAAAAGCCGTTTCCGCCGACCTGGCCCTGCGTTTCGACAACGGCACCCACAAGGGCAGTGTCGGGGTGTTCTACAGCCACTTCCGCAACTACATCGGCCTGATCAGCACCGGCAACATCCGCGAGGGGCATGACCACGATCATGATGAGGATGACCACGACCATGATCACGATCATGACCACGGCGGTTTCCCGGAGTACCAGTATCAGGGCGTGCGGGCGCGATTCTATGGCATCGAGGCCCAGGATCGCTGGCAGCTGGCCGAGAACCGTTACGGCAGCTTCGCGTTGGAAGTGTCTGGTGACTACACCCGGGCCAAGAACCTGGACAGTGGCGAGCCGCTGCCCCGCATCGCCCCGCTGCGCCTGAACAGCGGCCTGGTCTGGGAGCTGGACCGCTGGCAGGCGCGGGTCGACGTGCAACACGCTGCGTCTCAGCATCGCAAACCGGCCAACGAAACCAGCACTGATGGCTATACCACGCTAGGGGCCAGCGTTGGTTACCGCTTCGAAGTTGGCCAGAGCCAGTGGCTGGCGTTTGTGCGCGGCGAAAACCTGACGGACCAGACCGTGCGCTATGCCAGCTCGATCCTGCGCGACATCGCCCCGGCGCCGGGGCGTAGTGTGGAAGTGGGTCTGCGTACCACCTTCTGAAATCGTGGGGGCGCTTCGCGCCCCTTTCGCCGGCAAGCCCCACCGGTATTGCTTCTGCCTCAAGTGCAACGCCATCCTGTGGGAGCTGGCTTGCCGGCGATTGGGCTGCAAAGCAGCCGCCTCTGCAGCCAATTATTACCTGTCGAACAACAATCCACTGCGACAATTTGTCTTTTTTTCTTACAACTTCCCCTATATCCTCCCCGCCGCAAGCTGAATCGCTTCATCGAAACCATCTTGTCGCCATTTCCATTGAAGGGCCCGCCCTTCGATGCGCTTGCCGTTTATTCAACAATCAGAAGATAGCGCTATCTCATGCTCCAACTGCCCAAAACCTGTTACATCGGCCTAGCCCTCAGCGCCCTGGCGGCTCCCAGCAGCGCCAGCGAGATGTTCGCCAGCGATTCGCCATGGATGCTCGGCGACTGGGGTGGCACCCGCAGCGAACTGCTGGAAAAAGGCTACGACTTCACCCTCGGCTACACCGGCGAGATGGGCAGCAACCTGCATGGTGGCTACGACCACGACCGCACCGCGCGCTACAGCGACCAGTTCACCTTCGGCAGCCACCTGGACCTGGAGAAGATCCTCGGCTGGAAAGACACCGAATTCCAGCTGACCATTACCGAGCGCCACGGCGACAACATCAGCAACGACCGTATCAACGACCCGCGTGTCGGCGGCTTCACCTCGGCCCAGGAGGTCTGGGGCCGTGGCGAAACCTGGCGGCTGACGCAGATGTGGATCAAGCAGAAGTACTTCGATGGCGCACTGGATGTGAAATTCGGCCGTTTCGGCGAAGGCGAAGACTTCAACAGCTTCCCCTGCGACTTCCAGAACCTGGCCTTCTGCGGCTCGCAGGTAGGCAACTGGGTAGGTGGCATCTGGTACAACTGGCCGGTCAGCCAGTGGGCCCTGCGCGTCCGCTACAACCTCAGCGATGCGCTCTACGCCCAGGTCGGCGTGTACGAGCAGAACCCCTCCAACCTGGAGTCGGGCAACGGCTTCAAGCTCAGCGGCAGCGGCACCCAAGGCGCGGTAATGCCGATCGAACTGGTATGGAGCCCACAGGTCAATGGCCTGAAAGGGGAATATCGCGCTGGCTACTACTACAGTAATGCCAAGGCACAGGATGTTCTCAAGGACAGCAATGGCCAGCCGGCAGCCCTCAGCGGCGCCGCCTACCGCAGCAGTTCGAGCAAGCACGGCTTGTGGCTCGGCGCCCAGCAGCAGGTGACTTCGCTGGCGTCCGACCAGTCGCGTGGCCTGAACCTGTTCGCCAACGCCACGGTGCACGACAAGAAGACCAATGCCATCGACAACTATGTTCAGGCAGGACTGGTATACAAAGGGCCATTCGACGCCCGCGCCAAGGACGACATCGGTTTCGCCCTCGCCCGCGTGCACGTCAACCCTGCCTATCGCAAGAACGCGCGTCTGGTCAACCAGGCCGCCGGCATCGACGACTATGACAACCCCGGTTTCCTGCCGGTACAGGACACCGAGTACAGCGCCGAGCTGTATTACGGCATCCACTTGGCCGACTGGCTCACGGTACGCCCCAACCTGCAGTACATCCGCCACCCGGGCGGGGTGTCGCAAGTCGATGGCGCCCTGATCGGCGGCCTGAAGATCCAGAGCAGTTTCTAACCCCTTTCTTGACCTGACGGAGAACCTACGATGAGCACTGAAGGTGCCAACAATGGAAGCCGCTGGCTACCGCGCCTGATCGGCGCGCTGCTGTTGCTGATGGGCTTGGCCCTGCTGGCTGGCGGCATCAAGCTGAGCCAGCTGGGCGGATCGCTGTACTACCTGATCGCCGGAATCGGCTTTGCCCTGTCTGGTATCCTGCTGCTGGCCCAACGCCGCATCGCCCTGGGCCTGTACGGCCTGGTACTGCTGGGCAGCACCGCATGGGCCCTGTTCGAAGTGGGCCTGGACTGGTGGCAACTGGTGCCACGCCTGGCCATCTGGTTTGCCATCGGCGTGGTCCTGCTGCTGCCTTGGGCGCGTCGTCCGCTGGTCGGCCCGGCCAGCAAGGCCAACACTGCGCTGCTCGGCGTTGCAGTGGTAGCATCTGGCGCTTGTGCCCTGGGCAGCCAGTTCACCCACCCCGGTGAAGTGTTTGGCGAACTGGGCCGCGACAGCAGCGAAATGGCCAGCGCCGCCCCGGCCATGCCCGACGGTGAATGGCAGGCCTACGGCCGCACCGAGCACGGCGACCGCTATTCGCCACTGCGCCAGATCACCCCGCAGAACGCTTACCGCCTGGAAGAGGCCTGGCGCATCCGCACCGGTGACCTGCCGACCGAAAACGACCCTGTGGAGCTGACCAACCAGAACACCCCACTGAAGGTCAACGGCATGCTCTATGCCTGCACCGCGCATAGCCGCTTGCTGGCCCTGGACCCGGACACCGGCGCGGAAATCTGGCGCTTTGATCCACAGGTCAAGAGCCCCGTCGGCACCTTCAAAGGCTTTGCCCACATGACCTGCCGTGGCGTTTCGTACTATGACGAAAACCGTTACGTCAGCCGCGACGGCAGCCCGGCACCGAAAATTACCGACGCCGGCCAAGCCGTGGCCCAGGCCTGCCCTCGCCGCCTCTACCTGCCGACTGCGGACGCCCGCCTGATCGCCATCAATGCCGACAACGGCAAGGTCTGCGAAGGCTTCGCCAACCAGGGCGTGATCGACCTCACCACCGGCATCGGCCCGTTCACCGCTGGCGGCTACTACTCCACCTCGCCAGCCGCAATCACCCGTGACCTGGTGATCATCGGTGGCCACGTCACCGACAACGAGTCGACCAACGAGCCATCCGGCGTGATCCGCGCTTACGATGTACACGATGGTCACCTGGTGTGGAACTGGGACAGCAACAACCCGGACGACACCCAGCCACTGGCCCCCGGCAAGATGTACAGCCGCAACTCGGCCAACATGTGGTCGATCGCCAGCGTCGATGAAGACCTCGGCATGATCTACCTGCCACTGGGCAACCAGACCCCGGACCAGTGGGGCGCCGACCGCACCCCGGGCGCCGAGAAGTACAGCGCCGGCGTGGTCGCACTCGACCTGGCCACCGGCAAGGCTCGCTGGAACTACCAGTTCACCCACCACGACCTGTGGGACATGGACGTCGGCAGCCAGCCGACCCTGGTCCACCTGAAGACCGACGATGGCGTGAAGCCGGCAATCATCGTGCCGACCAAGCAAGGCAGCCTGTACGTGCTCGACCGCCGCGACGGTACGCCGATCGTGCCGATCCGCGAGATCCCCACCCCTCAAGGTGCGGTGAAGGGTGACCACACCTCGCCGACCCAAGCCCGCTCCGACCTCAACCTGCTCGGCCCTGAGCTGACCGAACAGGCCATGTGGGGCGCCACGCCGTTCGACCAGATGCTGTGCCGCATCCAGTTCCGCGAACTGCGTTACGAAGGCCAATATACTCCACCGTCCGAGCAAGGCTCGCTGGTCTACCCGGGCAACGTCGGTGTGTTCAACTGGGGTAGCGTGTCGGTCGACCCGGTGCGCCAACTGCTGTTCACCTCGCCCAACTACATGGCCTTCGTGTCGAAGATGATCCCGCGTGAGCAGGTGGCCGAGGGCAGCAAGCGCGAAAGCGAGACCAGCGGCGTGCAGCCGAACACCGGCGCACCGTACGCAGTGACCATGCACCCGTTCATGTCGCCCCTGGGCGTACCGTGCCAGGCCCCGGCCTGGGGCTATGTCGCCGCCATCGACCTGTTCACCAACAAGGTGGTGTGGAAGCACAAGAACGGCACCACCCGCGACAGCACCCCGGTGCCGATCGGCCTGCCGGTTGGCGTGCCGAGCATGGGCGGCTCGATCGTCACCGCTGGTGGCGTCGGTTTCCTCAGCGGCACCCTGGACCAGTACCTGCGCGCCTATGACGTGAACAACGGCAAGGAACTGTGGAAAGCCCGCCTGCCCGCGGGTGGCCAGGCCACGCCGATGACCTACAGCGGCAAGGATGGCAAGCAGTACGTGCTGGTGACTGCCGGCGGGCATGGCTCGCTGGGCACCAGGATGGGCGACTACATCATCGCTTACAAACTGGCTGAGTAATCCAGAGATGCGGCAGTGAACCTGCTGCCGCATTCGCGGGTAAACCCGCTCCCACAGGTACGGCGCTACCCCCAAGTTCGGCGCCGTACCTGTGGGAGCGGGTTTACCCGCGAAGAGGCCGGTACAGGCATCACTCCTATCTGCACCCTTCAACTACCATTGAAACCCATCCCCCCGCGCCCCATCTAAGCACCATAGTCATTCACGCAGGTGCCCCATGAGCAACCAGCAGGATTTCCCGGAACATCCCGACGAACACAGCGAAGTCGAACACACCACACCCCAGGCCGAAACCGGCCACGCCCTCGCCCTGCCCGGCCAGCAGCTGCCGGACAAGGTCTACGTGATCCCGATCCACAACCGTCCGTTCTTCCCGGCCCAGGTGCTGCCGGTCATCGTCAATGAAGACCCTTGGGCAGAAACCCTGGACCTGGTAGCCAAGTCGCCAGACCACAGCCTGGCCCTGTTCTTCATGGATACCCCGCCAGAAGACCACCGCCACTTCGATACCTCGGCGCTGCCGCAGTACGGCACGCTGGTAAAGGTGCACCACGCCAGCCGCGAAAACGGCAAGCTGCAGTTCGTCGCCCAGGGCCTGACCCGGGTACGCATCCGTACCTGGCTCAAGCACCACCGCCCGCCGTACCTTGTAGAGGTCGAATACCCGCGCCAGCCCGCCGAGCCGACCGACGAGGTCAAGGCCTATGGCATGGCGCTGATCAACGCGATCAAGGAACTGCTGCCACTCAACCCGCTGTACAGCGAAGAGCTGAAAAACTACCTCAACCGCTTCAGCCCCAACGACCCGTCGCCGCTCACCGACTTCGCCGCCGCCCTCACCTCGGCCACCGGCAACCAGTTGCAGGAAGTGCTCGACTGCGTCCCCATGCTCAAACGCATGGAAAAGGTCCTGCCGATGCTGCGCAAAGAGGTCGAGGTCGCGCGCCTGCAGAACGAGATCTCGGCCGAAGTCAACCGGCAGATCGGCGAGCACCAGCGCGAGTTCTTCCTCAAGGAACAGCTCAAGGTCATCCAGCAGGAGCTGGGCCTGACCAAGGACGACCGCAGCGCCGACCTGGAGCAGTTCGAGCAGCGCCTCGAGGGCAAGACCCTGCCGGACCAGGCGCGCAAGCGCATCGACGAAGAGATGGGCAAGCTGGCCATCCTCGAAACCGGCTCGCCCGAATACGCCGTCACCCGCAACTACCTGGACTGGGCAACCGCCCTGCCCTGGGGTGTGTACGGCAAGGACAAGCTCGACCTCAACCACGCGCGCAAAGTCCTCGACCAGCACCACGCCGGCCTCGATGACATCAAGGAGCGCATTCTCGAGTTCCTTGCCGTGGGCGCCTGGAAAGGCGAGATCAGCGGCTCGATCGTGCTGCTGGTGGGCCCGCCTGGGGTAGGCAAGACCAGCATCGGCAAATCCATCGCCGAATCGCTCGGCCGGCCGTTCTACCGCTTCAGTGTCGGCGGCATGCGTGACGAGGCCGAGATCAAGGGCCATCGCCGCACCTACATCGGCGCCCAGCCCGGCAAGCTGGTGCAGGCCCTGAAGGACGTCGAAGTGATGAACCCGGTGATCATGCTCGACGAGATCGACAAGATGGGCCAGAGCTATCAGGGCGACCCGGCTTCAGCGCTGCTGGAAACCCTGGACCCAGAGCAGAACGTCGACTTCCTCGACCACTACCTCGACCTGCGCCTGGACCTGTCCAAGGTGCTGTTCGTGTGCACCGCCAACACCCTGGACTCGATCCCCGGGCCATTGCTCGACCGTATGGAAGTGATCCGCCTGTCCGGCTATATCACCGAAGAGAAACTGGCTATCGCCAAGCGCCACCTGTGGCCCAAGCAGCTGGAAAAGGCTGGCGTGGCCAAGACCAGCCTCGGCATCAGCGACAGCGCCCTGCGTGCGGTGATCGAAGGCTATGCCCGCGAAGCCGGGGTACGCCAATTGGAGAAACAACTGGGCAAGCTGGTGCGCAAGGCCGTGGTCAAGCTGCTGGACAACCCCGAAGCCAAGCTGAAGATCGGCACCAAGGACCTGGAAGCTGCGCTCGGCATGCCCGTGTTCCGCAGCGAGCAGGTGCTGGCCGGCAAAGGCGTGATCACTGGCCTGGCCTGGACCAGCATGGGCGGCGCCACGCTGCCGATCGAAGCCACCCGCATCCACAGCCTCAACCGCGGCTTCAAGCTGACCGGCAAGCTGGGTGAGGTGATGAAAGAGTCGGCCGAAATCGCCTATAGCTACGTCAGCTCCAACCTCAAGCAGTTTGGTGGTGACCCAGGTTTCTTCAACGAAGCGTTCATTCACCTGCACGTGCCCGAAGGCGCCACGCCCAAGGACGGCCCAAGTGCCGGTATCACCATGGCCAGCGCCCTGCTGTCGCTGGCCCGTGACCAGGCGCCGAAGAAAGGGGTGGCCATGACTGGCGAGCTGACCCTGACCGGGCAGGTCCTGCCGATTGGCGGTGTGCGCGAGAAGGTGATTGCAGCACGGCGGCAGAAGATCTTCGAGCTGATCTTGCCGGAGCCTAACCGCGGGGACTATGAAGAACTGCCGGACTACCTGCGCGAAGGCCTGACCGTGCATTTCGCCAAGCGCTTCGCCGACGTGGCCAAAGTCCTGTTCTGAGCTGCTCCGGCCCCTTCGCGGGCTTGCCCGCTCCTACAGGGAAATCACAGTTTTCAATTACTGTGCAATACCTGTTGGAGCGGGCAAGCCCGCGAAGAGGCCGGCACAGGCAACACAAATCTCCTCGATCATCGGTTATCCTCAGGCCATCGCCAGCCTCCGGAGCCAACATGACCGCCCCTCGTCTGCTCGTTCCCCTGAGCTTCGCCCTGATTTCCGCCTGCGCTCAACAGCCTACGCAACCCGTCGAACTGGACGCCGAAAGCGAATGCCCGACACGCCTGCAGGTTGGCCAGGTGCTGACACTGACCCTGCCCAGCAACCCATCCACCGGCTATCGCTGGCGCGTCGAAAACCCCGCCGCCAATGTACTGCGCAGCCTTGGCCCGGAGGTGTACAGCGCTCCCGAGGAGGAAGACCTGGTCGGCAATGCCGGTGTCTCCACCTGGCGCTACCAGGCCAGCGGTACCGGCGATGGCCAGTTGGTGCTTGTGTACCAGCAGCCGTGGGCCGCAGATATTGCGCCCGTACAAACCTTCGACTGCAAGATCATCGTCCGCTAAAGGCCGCAGCTCCGTCCCGGGCAACCTGAACGGCCACTTGTTAGGGGCAGAGGCCCCTCGGCGCCCCGCCCCTTGAGCGCCGCCATGGCAAGAATCGCGGCCTTTGGCTAAAATGCGTCTCCGTTTCACCCTGTATCGAGCCCTCCCGTGAGCAAACAACCCGACCGCCTTTTCGCCCAGCCCCTGGAGCAAGTGCCCGACTTCGCCTTCAACGAGGATGTGGTGCGCGTGTTCCCGGACATGATCAAGCGCTCGGTGCCAGGCTACCCGACCATCGTCGAGAACCTCGGCGTGCTGGCCGCGCGCTTCGCCCAGCCGCACACCGCGTTGTACGACCTCGGTGCCTCGTTGGGTGCCGTTACCCAGTCGCTGCGCCGCCATGTGCGCAGTGATGGCTGCCGGGTGATTGCCGTGGACAACTCCGCGGCGATGGTCGAGCGTTGCCGCCAATACCTCACTGCCCAGGACTCGATGTTCCAGGAACTGCTGCCGGTGCAGGTGCTGGAAGCCGACATCCTGGCCCTGCCATTCGAGCCCGCCTCGGTGGTGGCGATGAACTTCACCCTGCAATTCGTCGCCCCCGACCAGCGCCTGGAACTGCTTGGCCGCATCCGCCAGGCGCTTTTGCCCGGTGGTGCGCTGATCCTCTCGGAAAAACTGCGCTTCGCCGATGCGGAACAGCAGGACCTGCTCAATGAACTGCACCTGGACTTCAAACGTGCCAATGGCTACAGCGAACTGGAAATTGCCCAGAAGCGCAGCGCCATCGAGAACGTGATGAAGCCCGACACCCTCGAAGCCCACCAGGCGCGCCTGCGCGCAGCCGGTTTCTCGAAGGTGGTGCCCTGGTTCCAATGCCTTAACTTCGCCTCGTTGATTGCCCTGCCATGATCGATCTGTCCCCCCTAGTCCGCCGCCTGGCGGGCACGCCCCTGGCTTCCTGGTCGCAAGGCCTGCAAGCGCAACTGGAAGCCAAGCTGGAGAAGGGCCACGGTGACCTCGACCGCTGGCGCGGTGCGCTGGAAGCCCTGCCCGCGCTGCAGCCGAGCGAAGTCGACCTGGTCAACGGGCTGCGCCTGGACTGCGATTGCGACGACGCGACCCGCGCGCAGATGCATCATGCACTAATGGGACTGTCGCCCTGGCGCAAAGGCCCCTTCGACCTGTTCGGCGTGCATGTGGATACCGAATGGCGTTCGGACTGGAAATGGTCGCGGGTTGGCCCGCACCTGGACCTCAAGGGCAAGCGCGTGCTCGACGTGGGCTGCGGCAACGGCTACTACCAGTGGCGCATGCTCGGTGCCGGTGCCGACATGGTGATTGGCGTCGATCCCAACTGGCTGTTCTTCTGCCAGTTCCAGGCCGTCCAGCAATACCTGCCAGAGCTGCCCGCCTGGCACCTGCCATTCGCCCTGGAAGACCTGCCGGCCAACCTTGAAGGTTTCGACACGGTGTTTTCCATGGGGGTGTTCTACCATCGCCGCTCGCCCATCGAGCACCTGCTGGCGCTCAAGGACTGCCTGGTCAAAGGCGGGGAACTGGTGCTGGAAACCCTGGTGATCGAGGGTGACGAAAACCAGGTGCTGGTACCTGAGGACCGCTATGCACAGATGCGCAACGTCTGGTACCTGCCGTCGGTGCCAGCCCTGGAGCGCTGGTTGCGCCGTGCCGGTTTCAGCGACGTGCGTTGCGTCGACGTAAGCGTGACCAGCGTCGAGGAACAGCGCAGCACCGAGTGGATGCGCTACCAGTCACTGGGCGACTTCCTCGACCCGAACGACCACAGCAAGACCATCGAAGGCCTGCCGGCCCCACGCCGCGCCACCCTGCTGGCGCGCAAATAAAAAAGGCGCCCGGATGGGCGCCCGAATACACCTGCGCCGAGGAGCTGTCACGGCGCAGGTGCTGTTACCTCAGTCCTTGGCCAACTCGCGGGCCTTCTCCTGTGCCTTGCGCTCACGCTCGGCAACGGCCTGTTGCTTGTCGCCGTGCAGGCGCTGCTGGTCTTCGCGGAACGCTTGCCAGAATTGTTTGGAACGTTCCGCACCGCCCTCGGCGTAAACACTGGCGCTGCCCAGGGCAAGGGTGGCCAACAGCAGGTATTTGGTCAGGTTCATCGTGGTTGCCTCGTGATAACCGATCAGACAGGGCCATCCTAGCGAGGGCTAGCTAACGGCAAGGTGAGGCGGGGATTACAGTCTTGCAATGTGGCCCTGTTTTGCCTGTTCGGGCCCTATCGCCGGCAAGCCAGCTCCCACAGGATCACCACAGGTCTTGAAAACTGTGCAGTACCTGTGGGAGCTGGCTTGCCGGCGATAGGGCCCGAACAGACAGCCAGATAACACCAGGATTACAAATCCGTTATCTGCGCCGCGCGTCCTTACTCATGCCGTAACATCCCACGCCTTGACCCTGATGCCACTACAGGGTCGAGAATCGCCCCCTTTCATCACACCGAGCCCACCCATGCGTCTACTGATCATCGAGGACGAACTGCGTACCGCCGACTACCTGCAGCAGGGCCTGCGCGAGAACGGCTACGTGGTCGACTGCGCCCACACCGGCACCGATGGCCTGCACCTGGCCCGCCAGCAGCCCTACGACCTGGTCATCCTCGACGTCAACCTGCCCGAACTCGATGGCTGGACCGTGCTGCAGCGGCTGCGCGCCGAATCGGCCACGCGCATCATGATGCTTACCGCCCACGGCCGCCTGGCCGACCGGGTCAAGGGCCTGGACCTGGGGGCCGACGATTACCTGCTCAAACCTTTCGAGTTCCCGGAACTGCTGGCCCGTATCCGCAGCCTGCTGCGCCGCAACGACCAGCAACTGCAGCCCAGCACCCTGCGCGTCGCCGATCTGGAGCTGGACCCCGGCCGTCACCGCGCCTACCGCGCGGGGCAGCGTATCGACCTGACCGCCAAGGAATTCGCCCTGCTGCACCTGCTGATGCGCCAGACCGGCGAGGTGCTGTCGCGCACCCAGATCATCTCGCTGGTGTGGGACATGAACTTCGACTGCGACACCAATGTGGTCGAGGTTTCGATCCGGCGCCTGCGGGCAAAGATCGACGACCCGTTCGACAACAAGCTGATCCATACCCTGCGTGGCGTCGGCTACGTGCTCGAGGCACGCTTTTGAAAAACGCCAGCCTGTCACTGCGCCTGGGCTTGAGCGTGACGCTGATGGGCGCCGCACTGGTGCTGCTGCTGGCCTGCCTGGCCGTGTTCGCCCTCGATCACGAACTGGACAGCCGCGCACGCAAGGACCTGGCGCGCAAGATGCTGCAGGTCGAGCACAACCTGCGCGTCGACCTGCGTAACGAAGACCTGGGCAGCCGCGCCCATCCCTTGCTCGACCTGGTGATGGGGCACGATAACCTCAGCCTCAGCGTGCTGGCTCTCGAAGGCCGCCACCCGCACCTGCTCAGCCTCGGGCCGGCGCTGGAATCACAGGTAGGCGAGCTGCGCACCGATGCCCGTCTGGCCTTTCATGCGTGGCGCGACAGCAATGGCAACCAGATACTCACCGCGACCCGGCTGATGCGCCTGCGCGACGACACCCCGGTCAAGGTGATGATGTCGCTCAACCGCGCCGACGACAACGCCCTGCTGCAGGCCTATCTGCATTCCACCTTGCTCGCGCTGCCGTTGCTGCTGTTGCTGATCGGGGCCGGTGCCTGGTGGCTGATGCAGCGCGGCCTGAGGCCACTGCGGCACTTCCGGCGCATTGCCGGGCGGGTGTCGGCCCAGGACCTGCAACATCGCCTTCCCGCTACCGGCCTGCCGCTGGAGCTGGCAGAGCTGGCCAGCAGCATCAACGTGATGCTCGACCGCCTCGATCAGGGCGTCAGCCAGCTGTCGCAGTTTTCCGATGATCTGGCCCATGAACTGCGCACACCGTTGAGCAACCTGATGGGCAAGGCGCAAGTGACGCTGGCCCGCGAACGGGACAACGCGAATTACCGGGAAGTGCTGGAAGACAGCATCGAAGAACTGACCCGGCTCAACCGCATCATCAATGACATGCTGTTTCTCGCCCAGGTCAGCCAACCCCAGGCCCAGGTCGCGCTCAAGCCCATGGCATTGGCCGACGAGACGGCGCGGGTTGTCGAGCTGTTTGCGTTCAGTGCCGAGCTGAAAGGGGTTGAGTTGCGTGTGCAAGGCTGGGGGACGGCGCAGGGTGATCGGCTGATGTTTCAGCGGGCACTGTCGAACCTGTTGAGCAATGCCATTCGGCACTGTCCGGATGGCAAGCCTGTGGAACTGTGCATCGAGCGCGTGGGCAGCGAAGTTCGGCTTTCGGTGGAAAACCAGGGGCCTGGTATTGCTGAAGAGCACCAGTCGCGCTTGTTCGAGCGGTTTTACCGGGTGGGCTCGGGACGCTCGCGGCTGGAGGGAGGGACCGGGTTGGGGCTGGCGATCGTGAAATCGATCATGCAGTTGCATGGTGGGCGGGTCGAGGTCAGCAGCAGGCCCTTGGGGCCGACCCGGTTTACCCTGGTATTTCCTGCCGAGTAATACATCGCCTATACCCGCGAAGAGGCCGGTACAGGCGACCAGCGATTAGCGCGAAGCCGCCACGATCAGCGCCTTCATCTCGGCCACAGCGGCCTTGAAGCCGACGAACAGCGCATGCGCCACCAGCGCATGACCGATGTTCAGCTCATTGATGCCCTTGATCGCCGCCACCGCCTCCACGTTGTGGTAGTGCAGCCCGTGGCCAGCATTGACGATCAACCCCTGCCCCACGCCAAACGCCACGCCATCGACGATACGCTTGAGCTCCTCGGCCACTTCGGTCGGGGTTTCGGCATCGGCGTAACGCCCGGTGTGCAGTTCGATGGCAGGCGCACCAACGCGACGCGACGCCTCGATCTGCCGCTCGTCGGCATCGATGAACAGCGACACTTCGGCACCGGTACGCGACAGCCGCTCAACCGCAGCCTTGATCCGTGCCTCCTGGCCCGCCACGTCAAGGCCGCCTTCGGTGGTCAGTTCCTGACGGGTTTCGGGTACCAGGCAGATGTGCGCCGGTCGGATCTTCTCGGCAAAGGCCATCATCTCTTCGGTGACGCCCATCTCGAAGTTCATGCGCGTCTGCAGCACGTCCTTCAGCAGCACCACATCACGCTCCTGGATGTGCCGACGGTCTTCACGCAGATGGACGGTGATGCCATCGGCGCCCGCTTCCTCGGCATCCAGGGCAGCCTTGACCGGATCGGGGTAACGCGTGCCCCGGGCCTGGCGCAGGGTCGCCACGTGGTCGATGTTTACGCCGAGAAGCATGCGGTTGCTGTGAGTCACGAAAGGCTCTCCTGAAGATTGAGCCCCACAGCATACGTCGTGATCAGCGCTTGCGAAACAGTTCCCGGCTGACCAGCGGTTTTGCCCCCAGATGAACCGCCAGTGCCTGGCGCATCAGGCGCTTGGCAGCGAGCAAGGCACCTGGCGCATCCCAGTCGGCTTCGGCCAGAGCCAGCAGTTCGGTGCCGCGGAACAGCCCGGGTTGCACCAGCTCGACCCGCTCCAGGCCTGCATCCACACGCAAGCGGTACAGGCCATCGACCGCGATCGCCTGGTCATTGACGTCGTGGTGCAACGAAAACGCGTAACCGAGCTCGTCCAGCAGCCGCCATTCGAAGGAGCGCAGCAGCGGCTCCAGCGGGCGACCGGCGCCCAAGGCCTGCAAGGTCAGGGTGTAGTGCTCGAACAGCGCCGGGAAAGGCGCTTCGGCGGGCAGCAGGCGCATGAGCAGTTCGTTGAGGTACAACCCGCTGAACAGGGCATCGCCATGCAGCCAGGCGGCGATGCCAGCGCTGTCCATGCGCCCAACATTCTTCAGCTCGCCACGCCCGCGCAGCTCCAGTTCCAGCGGCACGAACGGCCGCACCAGGCTGCCACCCTTGCCACGCGCACGGCGCAGCACGGCACGCATGCGGCCCTGCGGGGTGAAGAAGTCCACCAGCGCGCTGGTTTCCTTGTAGGCGCGGCTGTGCAGCACGTAGGCTGGCTGGCCGACAGGTTGTTCCATGGAAGATCACTGGCTCCCTGTGGCTCGGTAAACTGCATATTGGGGCTGCTCTGCAGCCCATCGCCGGCAAGCCAGCTCCCACAGGTACGGCGCATGGCTTGAAGTCGATGCGATCTGGGTGGGAGCCGGCTTGCCGGCGATGGGCCACACCGCGGCCCCAATAGTATTGCTTAGAGGTCGCCGTAGCCCAGCGAGCGGAGGGCGCGCTCGTCATCGGACCAGCCGCCTTTCACCTTGACCCACAGGTTGAGCATGACCTTGGAGTCGAACAGCACCTCCATGTCCTTGCGCGCCTCGGAGCCGATGCGTTTGATGCGCTCACCCTTGTCGCCAATGATGATCTTCTTCTGGCCATCGCGCTCGACCAGGATCAGCGCGTGGATGTGCAGCACGTGGCCCTGCTGCTTGAATTCTTCAATTTCCACGGTGATCTGGTACGGCAATTCCGCACCCAGTTGGCGCATGATCTTTTCGCGCACCAGTTCGGCGGCCAGGAAGCGGCTGCTGCGATCGGTGATCTGATCTTCGGGGAAGAAGTGCTCGTTCTCGGGCAGGTGCTTGGCGATCTGTGCTTCCAGCGCCTGCAGGTTGTGCCCCTGCTGCGCGGAAATAGGCATCACTTCGGCGTTCGGCAACTGCTCCTGGAGCCATTGCAGGTGCGGGATCAGTTCGGCCTTCTCTTCCATGCGGTCGGTCTTGTTGACCGCGATGATCAGTGGGCCCGTCACGTACTGCACGCGCTCCAGCACCAGTTGGTCCTCGTCGGTCCATTTGGTGCGGTCGACCACGAAGATCACCACGTCGACGTCCTTCAGGGCCGCCGAGGCATTGCGGTTCATGTAGCGGTTCAAGGCCTTGTCATTGGCCTTGTGCATACCGGGGGTATCGACGTAGATCGCCTGCACGTCACCCTCGGTCTTGATGCCGAGCATGTTGTGACGGGTGGTCTGCGGCTTGCGCGAGGTGATCGCCAGCTTCTGGCCGAGGATGTGGTTGAGCAGGGTCGACTTGCCCACGTTCGGGCGGCCGACAATGGCCACGTAGCCGCAGCGGGTCGGGTTGCTATCAGTCATTGCCATTCTCCACGCCCAGGGCGATCAGTGCAGACGCGGCGGCGACTTGCTCGGCGATACGCCGGCTAACGCCCTGGCCACGGCTCTTGTTGTTCAGCAGCACCACTTCGCATTCGACGAAGAAGGTCCGGCAGTGCGGTTCGCCCTGGATATCCACCACTTCGTAACGCGGCAGCTCACAGCTGCGCGACTGCAGGAACTCCTGCAGGCGGGTTTTCGGGTCCTTGTTGGTATCAACCAGGGTCAGGCCTTCGAATTCATCGGCCAGCCAGGCCAGCACGCGCTCCCGGGCCGTTTCCATGTCGGCGTCCAGGTAGATGGCGCCAATCAGCGCCTCCAGGGCGTCGGCCAGGATCGACTCGCGGCGGAAGCCACCGCTCTTGAGCTCCCCCGAGCCCAGGCGCAGGTGATCGCCCAGGTCGAAACCACGGGCCAGGCGGGCCAGGGTCTCACCCTTGACCAGGCGCGCGCGCAAGCGCGACAGCTGGCCTTCGCGGGCCTGCGGGAAGCGCTCGAACAGCGCTTCGCCGGCGACGAAGTTGAGAATGGCGTCACCGAGAAACTCCAGGCGCTCATTGTTGCGCCCGGCGTAGCTGCGATGGGTCAGTGCCAGGAGCATCTGGTCCTGGTTCTTGAAGGTATAACCGAGCTTTCGCTCCAGACGGGCAAGGGGAGCACTCATGCAGCCACCCGTTCGTTGTTCAACGCGTTGTTCAAATCAACATCCTGAAAGACTGTTTGGCTGTGGCCCGCCGCGATGTGCGACGAATCTCCCGATCCCTGAGAACACAGCCTATGTCAGAAATGCATTCGGCGCTGCCTGCAGGCCAGCGCCGATGGGTATCAATGGATCAGACCGACCCGCGACAGGTTGGGCAGGTGGCTGAGCTTGGGCTCTGGCCAGCTCATCCACACCGCGAAGGCCTTGCCGACGATGTTCCGGTCGGGAACCATGCCGTGCAGTTCCTTCGGGATGTTCGGGTCATCCCAGTAACGGCTGTCGTTGGAGTTGTCGCGGTTGTCGCCCATCATGAAGTAATGGCCTGCTGGCACGGTCCATTGCTGGTCCGGCGGCATGCGATAACGGCTCATTTCCTTGCGAATCAGGTGTTCGGCCTCGCCGAGCTTTTCCTTGTACAGCTCGGCGCTGCCCAAAGTGCCCGGCTCGGTGCCCACCAGTTGCTCGGCAATCGGCTGGCCGTTGACGAACAACCGCTTGTCGCTGGTGTAGCGCACCTGGTCGCCCGGCAGGCCGACCACACGCTTGATGTAGTTGACGTTCGGGTCGCTAGGGTAGCGGAACACCATCACATCACCGCGTTGCGGGTCACCCACCTCGATGACCTTCTTGTCGATCACCGGCAGGCGAATGCCGTACGAGAACTTGTTCACCAGGATGAAGTCGCCCACTTCCAGGGTCGGTTTCATCGACCCCGAAGGGATCTGGAACGGCTCGACCAGGAACGAACGCAGCACCAGCACGATGAACAGCACCGGGAAGAACGACTTGCCGTACTCGACCAGCAACGGCTCTTTGCCCAGGCGCTCGACCACCGCCATCTCGGGCTGGCTGACGCTGCCCTGGTAGTTGGCGATTGCCGCACGCCGGCGCGGGGCCAGGAACAGCAGGTCGATCAAGCCCAGCAGGCCGCAGACGAAGACGGCGATGACTAGCAACAGCGGGAAATTTAGCGACATAGGACCTAGCTATCCAACCTGAGCACGGCGAGGAAGGCTTCCTGTGGAATTTCCACGTTACCCACCTGTTTCATGCGTTTCTTACCGGCCTTCTGCTTCTCCAGCAGCTTCTTCTTACGGCTGACGTCGCCACCGTAGCACTTGGCCAGTACGTTCTTTCTGAGCGCCTTGACGGTTGTCCGCGCAATGATCTGGCCGCCGATAGCTGCCTGGATCGCCACGTCGAACATCTGCCGAGGGATCAGTTCCTTCATCTTTTCGGTCAACGCACGGCCCTTGTAGGCCGCGTTGTCGCGGTGCACGATCAATGCCAGGGCATCGACCTTGTCGCCGTTGATCAGTACGTCCAGCTTGACCAGATTGGCCGACTGGTAGCGATCGAAATGATAGTCCAGCGAAGCATAGCCGCGGCTGGTGGACTTGAGGCGGTCGAAGAAGTCCAGCACCACTTCGTTCATCGGCAGGTCGTAGCGCACCTGCACCTGGCTACCGAGGAACTGCATGTCGCGCTGCACGCCACGCTTCTCGATGCACAGGGTGATGACGTTGCCCAGGTGCTCCTGCGGCACCAGGATGGTGGCGGTGACGATCGGCTCGCGGAAATCGGCGACAGCCGAGACGTCTGGCAGCTTCGACGGGTTGTCGACGGTGATGGTCTCGCCGGTTTTCAGTTCCAGCTCATAGATCACGCTTGGCGCGGTGGTGATCAGGTCCAGGTCGTATTCGCGCTCCAGGCGCTCCTGGATGATCTCCATGTGCAGCATGCCGAGGAAGCCGCAACGGAAGCCGAAGCCCAGGGCGTCGGAGCTTTCCGGCATGTATTGCAGCGACGAGTCGTTCAGGGTCAGCTTCTGCAGCGCATCGCGGAAGTCCTCGAAGTCGTCGGAGCTGACCGGGAACAGGCCGGCGTAGACCTGCGGCTGAATCTTCTTGAAGCCTGGCAGCACTTCGACCTCAGGGGTCGCGGACAGGGTCAGGGTGTCACCGACCGGGGCACCGTGAATGTCCTTGATGCTGGCGATGATGAAGCCCACTTCGCCGGCCTTCAGGTCGGCGGTCTGGGTGTGCTTCGGGGTAAACACGCCCACGCTGTCGACCAGGTGCACCTTGCCGGTGGACTTGACCAGGATCTTGTCGCCTTTCTTGACGCGACCGTGTCGCACGCGCACCAGCGAGACCACACCCAGGTAGTTGTCGAACCAGGAGTCGATGATCAGCGCCTGCAGCGGCGCCTCGATATCGCCTTCCGGCGCGGGAATGGTCTGCACCAGGCGCTCGAGCACCTCGTCCACGCCCATGCCGCTCTTGGCACTGCAGGCCACGGCGTCGGTGGCGTCGATGCCGATGATCTTCTCGATCTCGTCCTTGACGCGATCCGGATCGGCCTGGGGCAGGTCCATCTTGTTCAGTACCGGCATGACCTCAAGGCCCTGCTCGATGGCGGTATAGCAGTTGGCCACAGACTGGGCCTCGACGCCCTGGCCGGCATCCACCACCAGCAGCGCGCCCTCACAGGCCGCCAGCGAACGCGAGACTTCGTAGGTGAAGTCGACGTGGCCAGGAGTATCGATGAAGTTCAGCTGGTAGACCTTGCCGTCCTGCGCCTTGTAGTTGAGCGTGACGCTGTGGGCCTTGATGGTGATACCGCGCTCACGCTCCAGGTCCATGGAATCGAGCACCTGGGCTTCCATCTCGCGTGCCGACAGGCCACCGCACATCTGGATGAAACGGTCGGCCAGCGTCGACTTGCCATGGTCGATGTGGGCGATGATGGAGAAATTGCGGATATGACTCAAATCACTCACGGGTCAACACTCGAAAAGGCTGCGAGCCGGACGCCCGCCGAAAAATAGCCGGGAATTGTACCTTAAGCCGCAGCAGGCCGCCACGCCATCCGGCCGTTGGTGAACACGGTTGCCTGACAGAGGTGCTACCTGACATTTCTGCCAGTACTCACCGCATCGGGAGTCGACCATCCTTGCAAACCTCTCGACCAAGGTGACCAGCATGCCCGAACAACACATGACACCGGGGGATTACGACCCTGCATTTGGAATGAATGGCAGGGCCGAGCTCCCTTCGTTCCATGGCGCTTCAATAGGCCGAAACCTGACTGGCATGGCGCTACAAGGGAGCAGCCTGCTTGTCAGCGCGCTTGCCTTTGACTCCTCCGGGGGGCGTCATTTTGCCCTGACCCGCTTTACCGCAAACGGTTCAGTTGACAACGACTTTGCACAGGGCGGCGTGATCGTTGGCCGTTACGTGATTGACGAACATGCATCGACTGAAGCGCTAACGGTACTGGCTGACCAACGCTTCACAGTGCTGGGATGGAGTGCCCCTACCTCGAACCTGCTGGCAAAGCCCAGGCTCACCTGTTACGACCGCGATGGCCGAGGAGGTGAACACCAGCTCCTGAGCGTGCCGCCGGATATGGGCATGGTGATTGGTAGCGGTCGCCTTACAAGCGACGGGCCATACCTCATGGTTTCCTTGAACCTCCAAAAGGCTCAAGGCGCGCGTTCCACGATGGCCAGGGTGTACCTGCGGGAACACACCGGCCAGCCAGCAGCAGGGCTTCAGGAATTCATCGATATTCTACCGGACGCAGGCCAAATTGCTGTCGCCGGAATCGTTCAGTTGCCTGACGGGTTCGTGGTCAGCGGAACCCGCTCGCAGCAGGGGCAGCCCGCAGAAAGCTTTCTCGCTCGCTACCGTCACGACGGCGAGCTGGATTCAGCCTTCGGTGAAGGCGGCACAGTGTATTTCCGGGCTGAGGGTTTCGCTACCGAACTCAACGCGCTGCTAGCCAGGCCGGAAGGACAGCTGCTGGTCGCCGGTAAAGCGACAACCGGAGACAATTCATCACAAGCATTGCTCTGGCAGTTCGATGCCAGTGGCGCGAAGGACCCGACATTTAACGGCGGTGCACCGATACTGGACGACTCAGGTCTGACAGATTGGTGTGCAGTGGCCATCGATGAGCAACATCGGCTGTTTGCGTTCGGCCTGGGCAGGAGCCTGGAAAACCGTCGCTTTCTTGCGGATGGCTCCATTGATACATCCTTCCGACCGATCAATGATCTCGTCGGCATACCCGATGCCATGACTTGCCTGGATAACGGGCAGCGCACTGTGATCGGTTTCAACTCAACCGCAGTTGCTGGATACCTCGGCACGTTGATGTCCATTTTCAACTGAGCCCCCCCTGAATGACAAAGCCCGGCGCTCACGCACCGGGCTTGTCAAGCCGGACAATGCCTGCGAAGGCAACTACACCTTATTCAGCCAGCTTGAAAGTAATGAAGCTGGCACGGCCCTGACGCAGTACGCGCATCGACACCGAACGGTTCTTCGGCAGTTCCTTGGCGATTTCGGTGAATTCCTTGGCCGAACCGATAGCTTGGTTGTTCAGGTGACTGATCACATCACCCGGACGCAGGCCGATCATCGCGGCCGGGCCATCCTGAACTTCCTTGATGACCACACCACCCTTGAGTTCGAGGGCTTTCTTCTGTTCGGCGGTCAGGTCGGCAACCGAGACGCCCAGGCGGTTGCTGCTACGCTCGGCGCTGCCTTCGGCGCCGGTACCGATGTCGGCATCTTCGTCGGGCAGTGCGCCAACGCTGATGTCGAGGTTCTGGCGCTTGCCGTTGCGGATGATCTCCAGCTTGGCCTTTTCGCCATCCTTGAGGCTGCCGACCAGATGCGGCAAGTCGGCCGACATGATGATCGGCTGGCCGTTCATGCTCAGGATCACGTCACCCACCTGCAGGCCGCCCTTGGCTGCAGGGCCGTTTTCCAGCACCTGTGCCACCAGGGCACCGGCCGGCTTGTCCAGGCCGAACGATTCAGCCAGGTCCTTGTTGACCTCCTGGATCACCACGCCCAGCCAGCCGCGGCTGACCTTGCCGTCTTTCTTCAGCTGATTGGAGACATCGATCGCCACATCGATCGGGATGGCGAACGAAAGGCCCATGAAACCACCGGAACGGGTGAATATCTGCGAGTTGATACCCACTACTTCGCCATTCATGTTGAACAGCGGGCCGCCGGAGTTTCCGGGGTTGATGGCCACGTCCGTCTGGATGAACGGTACGTAGGTGTCATTGGGCAGGGTACGGCCCTTGGCACTGACGATACCTTTGGTCACCGAATGGTCAAAGCCGAACGGCGAACCGATGGCCAGCACCCACTCGCCCACCTTGAGCTTCTCGGAATCACCCAGCTTGACGGTCGGCAGGTTCTTGCCCTCGACCTTGAGCAGGGCCACGTCGGTGCGCGGGTCGGTGCCGACCAGTTTGGCCTGCAGCTCGCTGCGGTCCGACAGGCGGACGATGATCTCGTCGGCATCGGCTACCACGTGGTTGTTGGTCAGTACGTAGCCATCACTGGAAATGATGAAGCCCGAACCCAGCGACTGGGCCTCGCGCTGGCGGTCGCCACGCGGAGAGCGCGGTTGCTGCGGCATGTTGCGCTCGAAGAACTCGCGGAACATCGGCGGCAGGCCTTCCAGGTCGGGCATCTGCCCGGCGGCCATGCGGCGGTCCGGCAGTTTCTGCTTGGTACTGATGTTGACCACGGCTGGCGAGGCCTGCTCGACCAGGGTAGTGAAGTCCGGCAGGGCTTCCTCGGCCTGGGCGCTGAGCACCTGGCCGAGCATCAGCACGGCGGCGAACATCGATAGGTAGGATTTCAAGCGTGGTATTGACATACGGCTCCCGTCACAACGAGCGGTAGTTTAGAAAGGCCCCTGCACAAAACAGGAAAGGCCAGACTCCTAGAAGCCTGACCTATAGAAAATTTGCCGATGGATTGCAAATGACAATGCTTTAATTTCATTTCAGCGGCATGTCCGCACGCCTTGGCATGGCCTGCACGCCATGCCCGCAAATGCACGCCATCACTGGCGCGCCTGGCCATCCTGGGGGCGCATCGACAGCGCCACACGCTCTGCGGTACCCAGCGGAATCTCGCCGACCACAGTGACCATGACCTTGCCTTTGGGCGTGTTCAGCCGACGCGAGACCGCCGAGGTCGGGCCAAGCTGGGTGCGCATGTCGGTCCCGCCCTCATCCTTTACCGGCTCGAGGAACACCGAGAAGCGCGCCAGGCCATCGTCATACATCAGGCTGCTGACCGTGCTGTCATTCTTGGGGTCGCGGCGTACCGAGCTGTTGACCAGCTCGAAGCCGGGCGGCAGCCAGTCCGAACGCCAGCCGGCGACCGTGTCATTGGCGGCAGCAGCCACATGCTGCACCGGCTTGCATGCAGCACTGGCGCGCAGGTCATCATCGCTGGGTGCGCCAGTATCGAGACGGGTCATCTGGAAGCGCTCCAGCAACTGCCCCTTGTCGTTGATCATCAACGAGCGCAGCGGCAGGCCAGTAGTGCGGTCCAGGTGCAATTCGAAGGCATAGCGGTGCTGGTCGCGCGGGGTGAGCGTCACGATCACGGCATCGCGTCCGGCGACCCGCGACCTGCCCGCCACGCTCAAGTCATACCAGCCCATCAGTTTCAGCGGATCAAGTACACGCTGCGTAGTGTTCGGGGGCGTCGTCACTCCACTGACCAAGGCCCCGCTGACGCACTCCACCTTGCCATCCACGCGCACGATCTCCTGAGCGGCACCATCGAGCTGCAACAGCCGCTCGCTGACCTTGCCGTCGTCGACCCTGTGCCAGATCTCGTGGGAAGAGAAACTGCCGTTCCGTTCGTAGACAAAAGAGCCTTGGTAGCTCTGCTTTTGCTCGGCCTGTGCCAGCTTGCTCAGCCACTCGCTCGCCTCGGGCGAAGAATTGGCCGCCAATGCTGGCACCGTCACGCAGCTGCCAATCAGCAGCGACAGGAGAGGTAGCGCGCGCATGATCCTCCTTACTTAACGGTTTTCCAGGCTGGCGGCGCGGGCATACGGCAATGCGGTTTCAGTGCCCTTGAGCGCAGATTCCTGGGCATGCTGGCGCAGGTAGCCTGGCAGACGCTGGTCCCAGCCGGCCTGGTTCTGCAGCACGCCGTTGGCCATCGGCCCGGTCGGTTGCTCACTGCTCTCACTATAGCCTGCCAAAACGGCAGGGCCTTGTGCTTGTGGCACACTCAGGCCTTGCTGGGCAGGTTGCTGGGCAGCAAGCTCGGCGCCAGTGATCTCGTCCTGGTTGTACATGCGCACACCGGCCAGCACCGCTACGGTGACCGAGGCAGCTACCGCCAGGCGGCCAATGCTGCGCCATGGCCCTTTCTTGACCTTGGCCGGCACGGCTTCGTCAGCCAGCGCTGCAGACACCGCCGAGGCGATATCCAGGTTAGGCAGCAGCAGCTCCTTGTGCATGGCTGCGCGGGCAACCTGGTAACGCGACCAGGTGGCACGGGTTTCAGCATCATCTACGGCGTTCAACACACGACGCAGTTCAAGCTCGTCCGCTTCGTTATCCATCACCGCGGACAGCGATTCCTGCAAAGCTTCACGACTCATGGCGGTTCCTCTCTTGGCTGTCGCCGCTGTCTCAGGTTTCCTGCAGCAAAGGTTGCAGGGCTTTGTCTATTGCCTCCCGAGCGCGGAAGATTCGAGAGCGCACGGTACCCACCGGACATTGCATGACACTGGCAATGTCTTCGTAACTCAGCCCGTCGAACTCGCGCAGGGTCAGCGCCGTGCGCAGGTCTTCAGGCAGTTGCTGGATGGTGCGATGGACAGTGCCTTCGATTTCATCCCGCAACAACGAGCGCTCTGGGGACTCGAGATCCTTGAGACCATGATCGCCGTCGTAAAACTCCGCATCCTCGGAGCTCACATCACTGTCTGGCGGCCGTCTTCCACGGGACACCAGGTAGTTCTTCGCCGTGTTGATGGCGATGCGGTACAGCCACGTATAGAACGCACTGTCTCCGCGGAAGTTGCCAAGCGCACGGTAGGCCTTTATGAAGGCTTCCTGTGCTACATCCTGGGCCTCGTGGGTGTCGTGAACGAACCGCACGATCAACCCGAGAATCTTGTGCTGATACTTCAGCACCAACAGATCGAACGCTCGCCTGTCACCACGCTGAACGCGCTCGACAAGCTGCTGATCCTCTTCCTGGGTTAGCATGAACACTCCTCAGTGAACTCGAAGGAGCGTTGCATCAGCCATCGTTCAGGCTTGCAACCATAGACTCGGGCTTTGCGCAAAAGTTCTCCCCTCCAAGCAAGTTTCCTGCAGCCCTTGGTCGGCTTGCACGAAAGACGCGGCACGGTCACGGCCGGCTACGTCGATAATCAGGTTTCGAGTACGCAGGGACAGCCCGGACAGGCCTGCCGCCCTGCGTCGCCGCGGCAAGTTGTGGCGCGTGGGCAGCCTTCATAGGATTTCCGGCCATGTCGGAAAGTTCCCACAAAGGTTGTCGCGACCAGGCAAGTGGCATGGAAATTGGCCACCCGGGGCTGCTATAAAGGCAACCCGGCCAGCTTTTACGATAGTTTCACAATGCCATCGGCGCGTGACTATTGTGCCGCGCCCCTTCCAAAGAATACTAGTGTCCCGACATGAGCCAACAATTCCAACATGATGTCCTGGTGATCGGCAGCGGTGCCGCCGGTCTCAGCCTGGCACTGAACCTCCCCAGCCACCTTCGAGTCGCCGTACTCAGCAAGGGCGACCTGGCCAACGGCTCGACCTTCTGGGCCCAGGGCGGTGTCGCGGCGGTGCTGGACAATACCGATACCGTGCAGTCGCATGTCGAGGACACCCTCAATGCCGGCGGCGGCCTTTGCCATGAAGACGCCGTGCGCTTTACCGTCGAGCACAGCCGCGAGGCCATCGAGTGGCTGATCGAGCAAGGCGTGCCCTTTACCCGCGACGAGCACTACAGCGTCGACGACGGCGGCTTCGAGTTCCACCTGACCCGCGAAGGCGGCCATAGCCACCGGCGCATCATCCACGCCGCCGACGCCACCGGCGCAGCCATCTTCACCACGCTGCTGGAGCAGGCCCGCAAACGCCCGAATATCCAGTTGCTGGAGCAGCGCGTGGCGGTCGACCTGATCACCGAACGCCGCCTCGGCCTGCCCGGCGAGCGCTGCCTGGGTGCCTACGTGCTCGACCGCAACACCGGCGAGGTGGACACCTTCGGTGCGCGCTTCACCGTGCTGGCCACTGGCGGTGCGGCCAAGGTGTACCTGTATACCAGCAATCCCGACGGTGCCTGCGGCGACGGCATCGCCATGGCTTGGCGGGCTGGCTGCCGGGTGGCGAACCTGGAGTTCAACCAGTTTCACCCGACTTGCCTGTACCACCCACAGGCCAAGAGCTTCCTGATCACCGAAGCCCTGCGTGGCGAAGGTGCCCTGCTGCGCCTGCCCAATGGCGAACGCTTCATGCCACGTTTCGACCCGCGCGAAGAACTGGCGCCGCGCGACATCGTGGCCCGCGCCATCGACCACGAGATGAAGCGCCTGGGCGTGGACTGCGTATACCTGGATATCACCCACAAGCCGGTCGACTTCATCAAGAGCCACTTTCCCACCGTGTACGAGCGCTGCCTGGCCTTCGGCATCGACATCACCCGTCAGCCGATCCCGGTGGTGCCAGCGGCGCACTACACCTGCGGAGGGGTGATGGTCGACGACCGCGGCCACACGGACGTGCCGGGCCTGTATGCCATTGGCGAAACCAGCTTCACCGGCCTGCACGGCGCCAACCGCATGGCCAGCAACTCGCTGCTGGAATGCTTCGTCTATGGCCGTGCCGCCGCCGCCGACATCCAGGCGCACCTGGATGAGGTGACCATGCCCAAGGCCTTGCCCGGCTGGGACGCCAGCCAGGTCACCGACTCGGACGAGGACGTGATCATTGCGCACAACTGGGACGAACTGCGGCGCTTCATGTGGGACTACGTAGGCATCGTGCGAACCAGCAAGCGCCTGCAGCGAGCGCAGCACCGCATTCGCCTGCTGCTGGACGAAATCGACGAGTTCTACAGCAACTACAAGGTCAGCCGCGACCTGATCGAATTGCGCAACCTGGCGCAGGTGGCCGAGTTGATGATCCTGTCGGCCATGCAGCGCAAGGAAAGCCGCGGACTGCATTACACACTGGATTACCCGGGGATGCTGGACGAGGCCAAGGACACCATCCTTAGTCCGATCTAAGTCCGGCCCCTGGCGCGGCAATTTCAGCGCCTGCGAGATCGAGCGCCGCCCGCGCGGCGCTTCGCAGCACAAGGCTGCTCCTACATCTGTTTCGGGCCAGTAACGCCTGTGCCTGCGCACGCGACCGCCTTGTTTGCCCGACACGATATCGAGGCGTACGCCAGGGGCCGCGTGCCGCGCTCACAGGAATAACTGGCCCGAAACAAACGGTAGGAGCAGCCTTGTGCTGCGAAGCGCCGCGCGGGCGGCGCTCGATCTTGCAGGCGCTGAAGCTGCCACGACGAACACCTGTCAGCCCTGACTCGCCCCCACCCCTGCCCACCTGCGCCGGCTGAACTTCAACCGCACCCGCAAACGCCGGTGCTCATCAGCCCCCAGCGCATCACGCGGCACACATTGGCTCTCCCCCAACCAGCGCCCCGCCCGCACAAAGCGCAACACCACCAGCGCCGGCAACGCCACGCTGTCCCGGCACAAGCGCACCGGCTGCCAGCCGCGGGCACGGCTGAACACCTGCCAGCCGCGCACATCACGGCGCAGGCCGACAACGGCATGCTCATGCGTCAGCAGAATACGTCGGGGAATGGCCCAGCCAGCGTGGGCAATACAGGCGGCGACAACTGCAAGGGCCGACCACCCGGGCAGCGGGCTCGCCCATACGGCGAACCACGCCAGTACCTGGCAACCCAGGTAGACCGCCAGCAGCAGGCGCGAGCCTCGCCAGCGGCACTCGAAGCACTCACTTGGGCTGGACACGATCCAGGATGATGCGGACCATGCGCTGCAGCTCCGGGTCTTCGGACTCGGTGCGCTCCATGAACCAGCCGAACATGTCCTGATCCTCGCAGCTCAACAGACGCACGTAGAGTTCGCGGTCGGTTTCGTTGAGCGTGGGGTAGACTTCCTGGGTGAAAGGCACCAGCAGTACGTCCAGTTCCAGCATGCCGCGGCGGCTGTGCCAGAAAAGCCGGTTGAGTTCAGTTTGTTCGACCATGGGGCCCTCCTCGAATGGCCCGCCAGTATACAGCCAGGCGAGCGAAGCGACACCGGGCGTTGGTCTAGTCAACTACCTATTTTGTTACCGGCGTTCTATGATGGCCGCCAGTCTTTAGCCACCGCGATGACCCATGGCCGATTCCGCTTTCTTCTGCCCCCTGTCCCACGAGGGCATCCTCGCCGTCCGCGGCTCCGATGCAGGCAAGTTCCTGCAAGGCCAGCTGACCTGCAACATCAACTACCTCAGCCCGGAACACGCCAGCCTCGGCGCCCGCTGCATGGTCAAGGGGCGCATGCAGTCGAGTTTCCGCATCCTGCCCGAAGGCAACGGCTACCTGCTGGCCATGGCCAGTGAGCTGCTCGACGCCCAGCTGGCCGACCTCAAGAAGTACGCCGTGTTCTCCAAGGCCACGCTGACCGATGAAAGCGCTGCCTGGGCACGCTTCGGCCTGCACGGCGGCGATGCGGCGCTACAGGCGCTGGGGCTCGATGTGCCACCAGCAGCCGGCAGCACCGCACGCCACGACGGCTTGATCGCCATTGCCGTGTCCGCTGGCCGCGTAGAGCTGTGGGCCCCGGCGGACAGCGCCGCAAGCGTTCGCCAGGCGCTGGCCGCGGCGTTGCCCGAAGGTAGCCTCAACGACTGGCTGCTGGGGCAGATTCGCGCCGGTATCGGTCAGGTCATGGGGCCGACCCGCGAGCTGTTCATCCCGCAGATGATCAACCTGCAGGCCGTCGACGGCGTCAGCTTCAAGAAGGGCTGCTACACCGGTCAGGAAATCGTTGCCCGCATGCAGTACCTGGGCAAGCTCAAGCGCCGCCAGTACCGCCTGGCACTGGACCAGCAGGCCATTCCGGCCCCGGGCGTCGAGATCTTCTCGCCCACCCATGGTTCGTCGGTCGGTGAAGTGGTCATTGCTGCCAGCAACGGCACAGGCTGCGAACTGCTCGCGGTGCTCAGCGCCGAAGCGGTGGAAGACGACAACCTGCACCTGGGCAGCCTCGATGGCCCACGCCTGCAGGTGTTGACCCTGCCCTACGAACTGGACCGCGACCGGGAAATCCAGCGCTGACCAGCCTGCCCCGCCTACATGGCGGGGCCGCACCACCACTGCGGTAGACACGCCCATGAACAAGCTGGCCGAGATGGTTCAAGCACAGTTGCTCGATGCCATCGAAAAGGATGACCTGGTCCTGCCGACCCTGCCCGAGGTTGCCTTGAGCATCCGCGAGGCGGCGGAAGACAGCGAGATCAGCGTAGCGGCCCTGAGCAAGGTGATCGGTCGCGATGCGGCCCTTTCAGCGCGCCTGATCAAAGTCGTCAACAGCCCGCTGCTGCGCGCGGCGGTCGAGGTCACCGACCTGCACACCGCCATCACGCGGCTGGGCATCAACTACAGCTGCAACCTGGCCATTGGCCTGGTGATCGAGCAGATTTTCCACGCACGGGCGCCGGCTGTGGAGCAGAAGTTACGCGATATCTGGGCCAACAGCCTGGATGTGGCGGGCATCAGCTACGAAATCTGCCGGCGCTTTACACAACTCAAACCCGACCAGGCCACCCTCGGCGGGCTGGTCAACCAGATTGGCGCGCTGCCGGTACTGATCTACGCCGAAGAGCACAACGAACTGCTGTCGGACCCAGTGTGCCTGCATTATGTGATCGAGCAGATCCAGCCAGTGCTGGGCGACAAGATCCTCAAGGCCTGGGAGTTTCCGGAGCAACTGGTCAACCTGCCGAGCCAGGTGCAGGACCTGGACCGGCAGACTGACAAGATCGACTACATCGACATCGTGCAGATCGCCCGCTGCATCAGCCAGCGAGGCCGCCACCGGCCGCTGGCGGCACTGCCGGCATACCGCCACCTGGGCCTGCCGTACGGCACCGAGCTTGAAGTGGGTGAACTGATCGAGGCGCGGAGCATGTTGCGCTGACCGGTGTCAGCCTGTTCGGCCCTATCGCCGGCAAGCCAGCTCCCACAGGGATAGCACATGACTTGAGGTCAATGCAGTCGAGGTGGGAGCTGGCTTGCCGGCGATAGGGCCGGTACAGGCAACACATCAATCCGCGATAAAACTCACCCGCACCCGCAACCCGCCCTTCGCACCGTCATGCAGGCTCACCTGTGCCAGGTGCGCCCGGCAGATCTCGCCGACAATCGCCAAGCCAAGCCCACTGCCCTGCGCACTGCGCCGGTAGAAGCGCTCGAACACCCGCTCACGCTCGGCCTCGGGAATCCCCGGTCCGTCATCCTCCACCTCCAGTACCGCCGGCGCCAGCACTCGCAAGATCACGTTGCCGCCAGTCGGCGTATGCGCCAAGGCATTGTCCACCAGGTTGCTCAACAGCTCGTTGAGCAGCGTCGGCTCCCCCTTCAGCCACACCGGCGCCTCGGCCTCCAGGGCCAGCGCCACCCCACGCTTGTGCGCCAGCGGTGCCATGGCCATGCCCAGCTCACGAGCCAACTGGCTCAGGTCCAGGCGCTGCGCGCCGCCTTCTGCAATCGCCCGCGCACCGTTCTCGACCCGCGCCAGCGACAGCAGCTGGTTGGCCAGATGGGTCAGCCGGTCGGTGCCTTGGGCCGCGGACTCAAGCGTCTGTCGCCACTCCTGCGGCTCGGCCGAACGCAGGCCCAGCTCGACCCGCGCCTTCAGCGCGGCCAGTGGCGTGCGCAACTCGTGGGCAGCGTCCGCGATGAACTGCGCCTGGCGCTCGAACTGGCCTCGCAAACGCTCAGTGAAATGGTTCAAAGCCCGCACCAGTGGGCCCAGCTCACGCTGCACCTGCACCACCGGCAAGGCCCTCAGGTCGTCCGGCTGGCGCTCTTCCACCGCCGTGCGCAGGCGCTCCAGCGGTCGCAACGCGGCACTCACGGCAAACCACACCATCACCAGCGCGCCCAGCGCCAGCATCCCCAGGCGCAGCAGGGTATCGGCCATCAGACCACGGGCCATGCGCACCCGCGCTTCCTCGGTCTCGGCCACACGGATTTCCGCCATGCCGTTCATGTTCGGCTCGCTCACCGGCTTCAGCAGGCTGACCACGCGCACGTCCTGGCCCAGGTAGGTGGCGTTATAGAACCGCGCCAGCGCCGGGTAGTCGTCGGTACGCGGCGTGCCCGGCGGCGGCGCTGGCAGGTTCTCGTAGCCGGAAATCAGCCGCTGCTGGATGTCCAGCACCTGGTAGTAGATTCGCCCGGCACTGTCGTAGGCGAAGGTGTCCAGGGCCACGTAGGGCACATCCGCGCTCAGCGAACCGTCACGCTGGGACAGGCCTGCGGCAATGGTCCTTGCCGAGGCCAGCAGGGTCCGATCGTAGGCGGTGTCGGCGGCCTCACGGCCGTTCCAGTAGGCGCTCAGGCCGCTGGCCAGCATCAACACCACCAGCAGCAAGGCCAGGTTGCCGAGCAAGCGCCCACGCAGGCTGCCGTTGTCACGCATCGCGGTGCTCGAGCAGGTAGCCCAGGCCACGGAAGGTGACAATCGCCACCGGGTGGCCGTCGAGCTTCTTGCGCAGGCGGTGGATGTAGATTTCGATGGCATCAGGGCTGGCTTCTTCGTCCAGGCCGAACACCTGGGCGGCCAGTTGCTCCTTGCTCATCACCCGGCCCGGTCGGGCGATCAGCGCTTCCAGTACGCTCTGTTCGCGCGAGGTCAGGGTCAGGTTTTCGCCACCCAGGGCGAAGCGCCGGGTGTCCAGGTCGTACACCAGCGGCCCGCAGCGTTGCTGGCGCTCGCCACCGAGCACGCTGCGCCGCAACAGGGCCTTGACCCGTGCTTCCAGCTCGGTCAGCTCGAACGGCTTGGCCAGGTAGTCGTCGGCGCCCAGGTTCAGCCCATGAACCCGGTCCTTGACGTCGCTGCGTGCGGTCAGCATCAGCACCGGCAGGGTCTTGCCACGGCTGCGCAGGCGCGCCAGCACCTCGAAGCCGTCCATGCGCGGCAAGCCGACATCCAGCACGGCCACGGCGTACTCCTCGCTGGCCAGGGCCAGGTCGGCGGCCACGCCGTCATGCAGCACATCCACGGTCAGGCCATGGCTTTTCAAGGCCTGGGCCACGCTTTCAGCCAGTTGCAGGTGGTCTTCGACCAGCAGCACACGCATCGGATTCTCCCTGCTCGGGTGGGACGGTGGCGCGGAGTGTACCGCTGTCGGCAGGCCTGTGAAGCCCTGTCGACAAACCTTTCACGCTGAAAGGTTAGCGAAAGGTTGGTTACCTAGCATCGCACCACGGTCGCCCTACGCGCCGAAAAAAAGCACCAGCAAGGTGCAACGAATAAGAACAATAAACGGAGCCATCAGTGATGCTGTCATCGCAGCCGCAGGCGTTCGCGCCTACCCGTTCCTTTGCCGCACGCCCCTCCGCCATCGTCAGCGCCCTTGCGCTTGCCGGTGTCGCGCCGATGAGCCAGGCCGCCTTCTTCGAAGACAGCACGGCCACCTTCGAAACCCGCAACATGTACTTCAACCGCGATTTCCGCGACGGCACCAGTGCGCAGCAATCCAAGCGCGACGAGTGGGCCCAGGGCTTCATGCTCAACTTCGAGTCTGGCTACACCGATGGCACAGTGGGTTTCGGCCTGGATGCGCTGGGCATGCTCGGCATCAAGCTCGACTCCAGCCCCGACCGCACCGACACCGGCCTGCTGCCGACGCACGATGACGGCAAGGCCGCCGACGAGTACTCCAAGCTCGGCCTGACCGGCAAGGTGAAGGTGTCGCAGACCGAACTGAAGATCGGCACGCTGATCCCCGAACTGCCGACCCTGCAGCCCAACGATGGGCGCATCCTGCCGCAAACCTTCGAAGGCGGCCTGCTCACCTCGAAGGAGGTCAAGGGCCTGACCTTCACCGGAGGCCGACTGGACAAGGCCAAGGACCGCAACGACACCAACTGGGAAGACCTGGCCCTGAACAACAAGAACGGCCGCTTCGGTGGCTCGTTCAGCGCCGACAACCTGGACCTGGCCGGCCTCGACTACCAGTTCACCGATCGCATCACCGGCAGCTACCACTTTGCCCAGCTCGACGATATCTACCGCCAGCACTTCATCGGCATGGTCGCCACCCAGCCATGGGGCCCCGGCACCTTGGGCGCCGACCTGCGCCTGGCCGTGAGTGATGACGCCGGCGCCGCCAAGGCCGGCAACATCGACAACACCACCGTCAATGGCATGCTCAGCTACGCCCTGGGCGGGCACAAGGTCAGCGCCGCCTGGCAGCAATTGTCAGGCGACAGCGCCTTCCCGTACGTCGATGGTGCCGACCCGTACCTGGTCAACTTCGTCCAGATCAACGACTTCGCAGGGGCCGACGAGCGCTCCTGGCAGGCGCGCTACGACTACAACTTCGCCGCGCTCGGCGTGCCCGGCCTGACCTTCATGACCCGCTACATCAGCGGCGACAACGTCAGCCGCGCCGCCGGTGGCGAGGGCAAGGAGTGGGAACGCGATACCGAAATGAAGTACGTGGTACAAAGCGGCCCGTTGAAGAACGTCGCCGTGCGCCTGCGCAACGCCACCTTCCGCTCCAACTTCGCCCGCGACGCGGACGAGGTGCGGCTGCTGGTGAGCTACAGCGTGGCGCTGTGGTAACCCCATAGCGATAACTTGATAATAACAACGCTCACGGAGAAAGACGATGACCTACTCACTGCGCCGCCTCGTCCTCGCTACCGGCTGCCTGCTGCTGGCCGGCAACGCCCTCGCTGCCGAACCGAAACGCCCCGAATGCATTGCCCCCGCCTCGCCCGGCGGCGGCTTCGACCTGACCTGCAAACTGGTGCAGAGCGCCCTGGTGCAGGAAAAAATCCTCACCAAGCCGATGCGCGTCACCTACATGCCCGGCGGTGTCGGTGCGGTGGCCTACAACGCCGTGGTCGCCCAGCGCCCGGCCGATGCCGGCACCCTGGTGGCCTGGTCCAGCGGTTCGCTGCTGAACCTGGCCCAGGGCAAGTTCGGCCGCTTCGACGAGAACGCGGTGAAATGGCTGGCCGCCGTCGGCACCAGCTACGGCGCCATCGCAGTGAAAAGCGACTCGCCCTACAAGACCCTCGACGACCTGGTCGCAGCGTTGAAGAAAGACCCGAGCAAGGTGGTGATCGGCTCCGGCGGTACCGTCGGCAGCCAGGACTGGATGCAGACCGCCCTGATTGCCAAGGCCGCCGGCATCAACCCGCGTGACCTGCGCTACGTCGCCCTGGAAGGTGGCGGCGAGATCGCCACGGCGTTGCTGGGCGGGCATATCCAGGTAGGCTCGACCGACATCTCCGACTCCATGCCGCACATTCAGAGCGGCAACATGCGCATCCTCGCGGTGTTCTCGGAAAAGCGCCTGGACGAGCCCGAGATGAAAGACATCCCCACCGCCAAGGAACAGGGTTACGACATCGTCTGGCCAGTGGTACGCGGCTTCTACCTGGGGCCAAAGGTGAGCGACGAGGAATACGCCTGGTGGAAGCAGTCATTCGACAAAATGCTGGCTTCGGAAGACTTCGCCAAGTTGCGTGACCAGCGCGAACTGTTCCCGTTCGCCATGACCGGTGCAGAGCTGGACGGCTATGTGAAGAAGCAAGTGGCTGACTACAAGGCACTGGCCAGGGAGTTTGGCCTGATCCAGTAACACTGGCCGGAGTTACCACAATCCCTGTGGGAGCGGCCTTGTGTCGCGATGGGCCGCACAGCGGCCCCTGTCTCAGCCGATGCGATGCTTCAGACAGATCGCAGTGGCAGGTTTTGCGGCCGCTTCGCGCCCGATCGCGACGCAAGGCCGCTCCCACAGGATTTGCATCTCGCTTGAGCGATCCCAACGAGGATTCCTTCATGATCCTGCAACGCATCTTCGCCCTGGCCCTGCTGGCGGTGTGCGCCGCCCTGGCCGTTATGGCCTGGCCTTACCAGGCGGCGTTTTCCTATGAACCGGTGGGCCCGCGCGCCTACCCGCTGTTGACGCTCGGCCTGCTCGGCCTGGGCCTGCTGTACCTGGTGTTCCGCCCCACCCCCATCGTGCGCAAGGACGACGAACCGGAACTGGACCGCGAGACCCTGATCAAGATCGCCGCCTGCGTCGGCCTGCTGATCGTGTTCGCCAGCACCTTCGAAGCCCTGGGCTTCATCCTCAGCGCCATCCTGGTCGGCGTGCCCATGGCCCGCCTGTACGGCGGCCGCTGGCTGCACAGCGCCATCGTGGTGGCGGGCATGAGCCTGTTTCTCTACTGGCTGTTCGACCGCGTGATGGACGTGCCCCTGCCCCTTGGCCTGCTGAGCGTACTGGAGAACTGACACATGGATACCTTGAGCTACCTGGGCCAGGGCTTCGGCGTCGCCCTGTCCCCCTACAACCTGGTCACCGCCCTCACCGGCACGCTGATCGGTACCGTGGTCGGCCTGCTGCCGGGCCTGGGCCCGATCAACGGCGTGGCCTTGCTGATCCCCATCGCCTTCGCCCTCGGCCTGCCGCCGGAATCGGCGCTGATCCTGCTGGCAGCGGTGTACCTGGGCTGCGAGTACGGCGGACGCATCAGTTCGATCCTGCTGAACATCCCCGGCGAAGCCTCGACCGTGATGACCACTCTCGATGGCTACCCGATGGCCCGCAATGGTCTGGCTGGCGTAGCGCTGTCGCTGTCGGCCTGGAGTTCGTTCATCGGTGCGCTGATCGCCACCTGCGGCATGGTGCTGTTCGCACCGCTGCTGGCGAAATGGGCAATCGCCTTCGGCCCGGCGGAGTACTTCGTGCTGATGGTGTTCGCCATCGTCGCCCTCGGCGGCATGGCCGGCGACAAGCCGCTGAAAACCTTCATTGCCGCTTTGATCGGCCTGTTCCTGTCGGCAGTCGGCATCGATGCCAACAGTGGCGTGTACCGTTTCACCGGCGACAGCGTGCACCTGGCCGACGGCATCCAGTTCGTGGTACTGGTGCTGGGCCTGTTCTCCATCAGCGAAATCCTCCTGCTGCTGGAAAAGACCCACCATGGCCACCAGGCAGTCAAAGCCACCGGCCGCATGCTGTTCAACTTCAAGGAAGCGGCCTCGGTGTTCGTGGTCAACATCCGCTGCGGCCTGCTTGGCTTCATCATGGGTGTGCTGCCTGGTGCCGGTGCAACACTGGCCAGCGCCGTGGCCTACATGACCGAAAAGCGCCTGGCGGGCGACAAGGGCAAGTTCGGCAAGGGCGACGCCCGCGGCCTGGCCGCACCGGAAACCGCCATCGGCGCCTCCTGCTGTGGCGCCCTGGTACCGATGCTGACCCTGGGCGTACCTGGCTCGGGCACCACCGCGGTGATGATCGGCGCGCTGACCTTGTACAACATCACCCCAGGCCCGCTGTTGTTCGAACAGCAGCCAGACATCGTCTGGGGCCTGATCGCCTCGCTGTTCGTCGCCAACATCATGCTGGTGATCCTCAACATCCCGATGATCCGCATCTTCACCCGCATCCTCGCCGTGCCAAACTGGGCGCTGGTACCGGTGATCGCCATCATCACCGCGATCGGCGTTTACGCCGTGCATGCCACTACCTTCGACCTGTTCCTGATGGTCGGTATCGGCATCATGGGCTATATCCTGCGCAAGCTGGACTTCCCGCTGTCGCCGATCCTGCTCGGTTTCATCCTCGGTGGGTTGATGGAGCAGAACCTGCGCCGGGCGCTGTCGATCTCCAACGGCGAACTGGGCATCCTCTGGTCGAGCCCGATCAGCATGTCGGTATGGGTACTGACCATTTGCATGCTGACCCTGCCGCTGCTGCGCATCTGGCGCAAACGCAGCCTGCAGCGCCGGGCGATGGCCGATGCCTGATCGCTCGTTGCCGTTGTTTGTCGCGACCGGGCTGGTCGGCCTTGCTGGCGGTTTTGCCGCCAGCAAGGTCGGCTGGCCTTTGCCGTGGATGGTCGGCTCGTTGCTGGCGATCATCCTGGTGCGCTGCCTGACACCCTGGCAGCTGCCGGAAATCCCCAATGGCCGCAAATGCGGGCAATGCATCATCGGCATCGGCATTGGCCTGCACTTCACCCCGGCGGTGATCGAGCAGGTGGCCAGCCATTTCGCACTGATCTTCTTCGGCGCGCTGTTCACCACCTTGTCCAGCGTGATCAGCGTATGGCTGCTGCGGCGCACCGGTGAAGACCGTGCCACGGCGTTCTTCGCCAGCATGCCTGGCGGTTCGGGGGAGATGGTCAACCTTGGCGCCCGCAATGGCGCAGTGCTCAGCCAGGTGGCGGCGGCGCAAAGCCTGCGCGTACTGGCGGTGGTACTGTGCGTGCCGGCGCTGTTCAAGTTCCTGCTGGGTGACGGGGTACCGCTGAATCACACCGGCAGTGTGAGCTGGGGCTGGCTGGCGCTGATTGCACCTCTGGGCGTTGCCGTCGCCCTGCTGTGGCAGCGCTTGCGCCAGCCCAACCCGTGGTTGTTCGGGCCATTGTTGGTCGCAGCCACCGTGAGCCTGGCGGGCGACCTGCAGATAACCCTGCCCAATGGCGCCAGCCAGATCGGCCAGTGGTTGATCGGCAGCGGCCTGGCCTGCCACTTCAACCGCGCGTTCTTCCGCCGCGCACCGTCGTTCCTTTGCCGCACCCTGGTGGCCACGGCGTTGTGCATGGCGATTGCCGGCAGTGCCGCATGGGTGCTGAGCATGATGACCGCGCTGGATCTGCGTTCGCTGACATTGGGGATGATGCCGGGCGGAATTGCCGAGATGAGCCTGACGGCGGAGACCCTGCAGCTGTCGGTACCGCTGGTGACGGCGCTGCAGGTGATGCGCTTGTTGTTTGTGCTGTTTCTGGCAGAGCCGTTGTTCCGGGTGTGGAACGCCAACCCGGAATAATCGCGTCGCCCGCGAAGCAGGCGACGCGTTTTTTCAGGTGATCACAGCGGTGGCAATGCCCAGTTGATCGGCGCCAGCCCACGCTGCTCGAGGAAACTGTTGGCCCGGCTGAAATGCCCGCACCCCAGGAACCCACGGTAAGCCGACAACGGTGATGGATGCACCGATTTCAGCACCAGGTGCTTGGTCCCGTCGATCAGCTTCTGCTTGCTTTGCGCATGCGAGCCCCACAGCAGGAACACCACGTTCGGGCACTGCTCGCTAACCACCTGGATGATCCGGTCGGTAAAGAACTCCCAGCCCTTCTTGGCATGCGACGCGGCATTGGCACGCTCCACGGTCATGGTCGTGTTGAGCAAAAGCACGCCCTGCTCGGCCCAGCTCTGCAGGTAGCCATGACTGGCAATCGGGATGTTCAGGTCGCGCTGCAGCTCCTTGTAGATGTTGACCAGCGAAGGTGGCGTGGCCACGCCCGGTTGCACCGAGAAGCACAGGCCATGCGCCTGACCCGGCCCGTGGTAAGGGTCCTGGCCAAGGATGACCACCTTCACCTGGTCCAGCGGCGTCGAGTTGAGCGCGTTGAAGATCAACGGCCCTGGCGGGTAGATCTCTTTGCCGGCGGCGTACTCGCTGCGCAGGAACTCGCGCAACTGATGCATGTAGGGCTGGTCGAATTCCGCGCGCAAGGCGGCCTTCCAGCTGGGTTCGAGTTTGATGCGATCGTCGTCAGTCATGGGGCCTTCCATAAACAATGGCGCGACACTAGGTAAGCCCTTCCCGCTTGTCAAACGATCCGACCGACGACCGGCATGTTCGGCCAGGCAAGCCATACTTGGGCGATGACTTGCGCGAGGTAGTCCATGGCCATTCATTGCGAGGTACTCACCGGCGCCGATGGCGCCCGCATCGGCATCGCCACCCTGGATGCGCCCAAGGCGCTCAATGCGCTGAGCCTGCCGATGATCGAGGTATTGGGCGAACAGTTGCACGCCTGGGCTCGCGACCCGGGAATCGTCTGCGTGCTGCTGCGCGGCAACGGTGCCAAGGCCTTCTGTGCCGGCGGTGATGTGCGTGCGCTGGTACAAGCCTGCCGCGACCACCCTGGTAGCGTGCCCCCGCTGGCCGCCACCTTCTTCGCCGCCGAATACCGCCTGGACTTTGCCCTGCACACCTATCCCAAGCCGTTGCTGTGCTGGGGGCACGGGCATGTGCTGGGTGGTGGCATGGGCCTGCTGCAGGGCGCCAATGTGCGTATTGTCACCCCCAGCAGTCGGCTGGCAATGCCGGAAATCAGCATCGGCCTGTACCCGGACGTGGGCGCCAGCTGGTTCCTTGCCCGCCTGCCGGGCAAGCTGGGGTTGTTCCTCGGCCTGACAGGCGCGCCGATCAACGCCCACGACGCCCTGGACCTGGGCCTGGCCGACCGCTTTCTGGGTGAGCACCAGCAAGAGGCGCTGATCGAGGAACTGCTGCAACTGAACTGGCAGGAACAAACTGCCCTGCAACTGAACAGCCTGCTCAAGGCCGAACAGCACCGCGCCTGCGCCGAGTTGCCCCAGGCCCAGTGGCTGCCGCGGCGACAGGTAATCGATCAGTTGCTCGACGTGGCCGACGCAGCAGCCGCCTGGCGTGCGCTGGAGGGGCTCAAGCACCACGACGACCCGCTGCTGGCAGATGCCGGCCAACGGTTGCATGAAGGTTGCCCGCTGACCGCACACCTGGTGTGGGAACAGATCCGCCGGGCACGGCAGCTGTCGTTGGCGCAGGTGTTTCAGATGGAATACAGCATGAGCCTGAACTGCTGCCGCCACCCGGAATTCAGCGAAGGCGTGCGTGCGCGCTTGCTGGACAAGGACAACCAGCCGCACTGGCACTGGCCCGATGTGGCGCAAGTGCCGGCAGCGGTGGTCGAGGCGCATTTTGCCAAGGTGTGGGAGGGGCGGCATCCGCTGGCGGATCTCGGGTAGCTTCGAGAAGTTGGGGCTGCATTGCAGCCCATCGCGACACAAGGCCGCTCCCACAGGTACAGCGATGGTTTCCAATGCTGCGCCGTACCTGTGGGAGCGGCCTTGCGTCGCGAAAGGGGCGCACCGCGCCCCCGATTTTCAATTCACCTACCGCTGCCAGTTCCCTCCTTGCCCGTGCCCACGCCGCCCGTCCCCGCGCCGGTCACCATCACCCCGCCCGCTAGAGTGCCAACGGTCATTCTGCTGGTAGCGCTGGCTGCCACCGCGATAATCATGACGGTCCCGGTCGCGCCCATAGTCATACCGCTGGCGGTTGCCATAGTCGTTTCGTGGGTTGCCATACCATTGCTTCATCCCCGGCTGCGGATGAGACCGGTAGTGAGGCGCGGGCGCCGAGCGGTAGTAGTAGCGTGGCGCAGGCTGATAGTAATAACGGGGCTGCGGCGCTACGTAATAGCGGTCATAGCGGTAATAATCCGGTGACACATAACGGTCGGAGTAGTAGTGGTCCGATCGGTAATAGCCCCCGCTCTCGTAGTACGGAACGCAGGCGGAAGTCATCAGCCCCAGCAGGGCGATCAACAGGATTCGATAGGACATGGCGGCCTCCTGGACCGCTGGAGTGCCCGAACAGCGGCGCTGGCGAGCATCGATGCGAAATGCGATCATCGACACTGAATAAGACAGTGCCGCCAAGGTGCAGTGCCATTTCTGCAACAATTTGATACAGGTGAGCGGCAGCCATGCCCGACAACCAGCACTGCCCCGCTTGTGGCGCCCTCAACCAGTGCAGCTTGGCCGATCCGCGCCGGACCACCCAGGCCTGCTGGTGTTACAGCGTGACCATCGACCATGCCGTGCTCGAAGCCCTGCCCGCCGAGCTGCGCGACAAAGCCTGCCTGTGCCCGCGCTGCGCCGCCGTCGAAGAACAACTTCGCTCCCCCGCTTCCGACTGACCGTTTGCCATGCGCCTCGACCGTTTCCTCGCCAACCTGCCCAGCCACAACCGTCAGCAAGTCCGTCTGATGCTGGCGCAACGCCGTGTGCGGGTGGATGGCCAAGTGGTCAGCGACCCACTGGCCGAAGTGCGCGAATTCAGCCGCGTGGAGCTGGACGACCAGCTGCTGCAGGCTGGCCGCCCGGCACGCTACCTGATGTTGCACAAGCCCGCAGGCTGCGTCAGCGCCACCCAGGACCCGCAACACCGCACCGTGCTCGACCTGCTGCCAGCCGGTTTGCGTGAGGACCTGCACATTGCCGGGCGCCTGGACTTCAACACCACGGGCTTGATGATCCTGACCAACGATGGCCAATGGTCACGCCGGCTTACCCAGCCCGCGACCAAGCTGCCCAAGCACTACCTGGTGCAAACCGAGGACGAGATTGGCGAGCACTATGTGGCCAAGTTCCTCGAGGGCTTCTACTTCGCTTTCGAAGACCTCACCACCCTGCCCGCCCAGCTGGACATCCTCGGGCCGCGCCAGGCACGGCTGTCGATCGTCGAAGGGCGCTATCACCAGGTGAAGCGCATGTTCGGCCATTTCGACAACAAGGTGGTGGGGTTGCATCGGGAAAGCATGGGGGCGATCCGGCTGGACCCGGGGTTGGCGCCAGGGGCGTTTCGTGAGCTGACGGCGGATGAAATAGCGACGGTCTAGGTTGGCTGTTCCGGCCTCTTCGCGGGCTCGCCCGCTCCCACAGGGGCCGCGTAGCACGCAAAGCCTGACTCGAACCGTGGAAAGGGCCGGACCAGACAGATCAGGGTCGTCATACGACCGCTCAGCGACAAAAGTCACATTTTCCCCCGAACTGCACTTGCGGGATTCCCGACCCACTGCTTGAATCCAAATCGTCAGTCTGCATGTGACTACCAAGTCACGATCGCAGTCGAAGACACTTTTTGCCGGCCACCCAAGGCCTCGATGCCTTGGGGCACGGCGAATTGCCCGCCAAAAACAATACCGTCGACGCACGTGCCAAGGATCGACACAGGGCCCCCCGGTTTCTCTTCAGGCAAATGCCTACCTGTCATAAAGAACGTGCACCCTAGGTGACGCGAATACCCTTTTTGCGCCAGGAGTCGATGACATGAGGCCAGAAATCGCTGTACTTGATATCCAAGGTCAGTATCGGGTTTACACGGAGTTCTATCGCGCGGATGCGGCCGAGAATACGATCATCCTGATCAATGGCTCGCTTGCCACCACGGCCTCGTTCGCCCAGACGGTACGTAACCTGCACCCGCAGTTCAACGTTGTACTGTTCGACCAGCCATACGCTGGCAAATCCAAGCCGCACAATCGCCAGGAACGCTTTATCAGCAAGGAGACCGAAGCGCATATTCTCCTCGAGCTGATCGAGCACTTCCAGGCAGACCACGTGATGTCGTTCTCGTGGGGTGGCGCAAGTACGCTGCTGGCGCTGGCGCACCAGCCGCGGGGCGTGAAGAAGGCAGTGGTGAGTTCGTTCTCACCGGTGATCAACGAACCGATGCGCGACTACCTGGACCGTGGTTGCCAGTACCTGGCCGCCTGCGACCGTTATCAGGTCGGCAACCTGATCAACGACACCATCGGCAAGCACCTGCCGTCACTGTTCAAGCGCTTCAACTACCGCCATGTCAGCAGCCTGGACAGCCACGAGTATGCGCAGATGCACTTCCACATCAACGAGGTGCTGCAACATGACCTGGGGCGGGCGCTGGATGGTGCACGCAATATCGACATCCCGGTACTTTTCATCAATGGTGACCGCGACGAGTACACCACGGTCGAGGATGCGCGGCAGTTCAGCAAGCACGTGGGCCGAAGCCACTTCAGCGTGATCCGCGATGCAGGCCACTTCCTGGATATGGAACACAAGGCCGCTTGCGAGGACACTCGCAGTGTCATGCTGGGGTTCCTGAAGCCAACCGTGCGTGAACCTCGTCAACGTTACCAGCCTGTAAAACAGGAGCAGCATGCATTGGCCATCTGAGCAACTCGGCGTCCTGTGGCTCAAACCCGCAAACCATGGGGCGCCGACAAGCTTTTTAATAACTTGGGCTTCTAATTCGTTGAGGGTTCTGGTAAAAAGTGCTGCGCAAACGCGGGTATAGTTTAGTGGTAAAACGAAAGCTTCCCAAGCTTTAGTTGAGGGTTCGATTCCCTCTACCCGCTCCACATCGCATTCCCGCATGGCGTTCCAGCAACGTCATCGCTGTCAAAAGGAGCCCAGGCTCCTTTTTTCGTTTCTCCCCCCTCCCTTTGACCTGCCCCATGGCCATTTGCCTGCCGATCCGCTTCAATGCGTGGATGGATTCGTGAAGCATTTCGAAAGGACGACGCATGTTTCTCTCCCGCTGGCTACCGGGCCTTGCCAACCTGCTGCACTACCGCCGCGAGTGGTTCCACGCCGACCTGCAGGCCGGCCTCTCGGTGGCGGCGATCCAGATTCCCATTGCCATCGCCTACGCGCAGATCGTCGGCCTGCCGCCGCAGTACGGCCTGTATGCCTGTGTGCTGCCGATGATGGTCTATGCCCTGATCGGAAGCTCGCGCCAGCTGATGGTCGGCCCAGACGCCGCCACTTGCGCGATGATCGCCGGCGCCGTGGCGCCGTTGGCCATGGGCGAACCGCACCGGATTGCCGAGCTGTCGGTGATCGTCACCTTGCTGGTCGGGGTAATGCTGATCGCGGCCGGGGTGGCCCGGGCCGGGTTCATCGCCAGCTTCTTCTCGCGGCCGATCCTGATCGGCTATCTCAACGGTATCGGCCTGAGCCTGATCGCCGGGCAGTTGTCCAAGGTGGTGGGGTTCAAGATCGAGGGCGACGGTTTCATCCTCAGCCTGATCAACTTCTTCCAGCGCCTAGGCGAAATCCACTGGGTGACGCTGCTCATCGGCATCGCCGCACTGGGCCTGCTGATCTGGCTGCCACGACGCTACCCCCATCTGCCTGCGGCGCTAACTGTAGTGGCGCTGTTCATGCTGCTGGTCGGCCTGCTCGGCCTCGACCGCTTTGGCGTCGCCATTCTCGGCCCGGTACCTGCCGGCATCCCGCAGCTGGCCTGGCCACACAGTAACCTGGCAGAAATGAAAAGCCTGCTGCGCGACGCCCTGGGTATCGCCACCGTCAGCTTCTGCAGCGCCATGCTCACCGCACGCAGCTTTGCCGCCCGGCACGGCTACGCGATCAACGCCAACCACGAATTCGTCGCCCTGGGCGTAAGCAATCTGGCTGCCGGGGTTTCCCAGGGCTTTGCCATCAGCGGTGCAGACTCGCGCACTGCGGTCAACGACATGGTCGGTGGCAAGAGCCAACTGGTGGGCATCATCGCAGCACTGGTCATCGCCCTGATCCTGCTGTTCTTCACCGCGCCGATGGCGTGGATCCCGCAGGCCGCGCTGGGTGCCGTGCTGCTGATGGCAGGCTGGGGGCTGATCGACATCAAGTCGCTGAAGCATATCCGCCGCCTGAGCCGCTTCGAGTTCTGGCTGTGCCTGCTGACCACGGTCGGTGTGCTGAGCCTGGGCGTGCTTCCCGGCATCGTGTTTGCCGTGACCCTGGCGATCCTGCGCCTGCTGTACAGCATCTATCAGCCCACCGACGCGGTGCTTGGCTGGCTGCCCGGCACCGAAGGCCAGGTGGACATCCGCAAACACAAGGATGCCCGCACCGTGCCAGGCCTTGTGGTGTACCGCTTCGACGACGCGATCCTGTTCTTCAACGCCGACTACTTCAAGATGCGCCTGCTCGAAGCGGTGCAGAGCCAGGAACGGCCCAGGGCCGTGCTGTTCGATGCCGAAGCGGTAACCAGCATCGACGTCAGCGGCATCGCCGCCCTGCGCGAAGTGCGCGACACCCTGGCCGCGCAGGGCATCTTCTTTGCCATCGCCCGCGCTCGCGGCACCTTCCTGCGCATGCTGGTGCGCTCGGGGATGGCCCGGGAGATGGAAGACAAACTGCTGTTCGGCTCGGTGCGGGCGGGCATTCGCGCCTATCGGGTTTGGCGTAACAGGAGTCGCGTTGAGCAACGGGCTGAACAAGGTTGAAGCATTGCGTCGTTGCTACTGGCCATATCGCCAGCAAGCCGGCTCCCACAGGTACTGCACTGCTCTCAAGGCCTGTGGCGAACCGTGGGAGCTGGCTTGCCGGCGATAGGGCCAGTACAGGCTGCACAAAGCAGTTGCCTGGACACCAACCCTCGCACACTTTGCATGACATGCTAAAGTCGCCCCCGTTCCCGCTCCACCCAACGGACCCCAGCATGCCCGCACTAGACGCCACCCTCACCCCCTGGCCGGAACTCGCCGCCCGCCACCCTTGCGACGCCCTGCTGCTGGGCAACGGCGCCAGCCGCGTGCTGTGGAAGCCGTTCGGCTACTTCTCGCTGTTCGAGGAAGCGCAACGTGCCGGGCGCAAGAAAGGCCTGGCCGTCAGCGACCAGGCACTGTTCAAGTCACTGGGTACGGAACTGTTCGAGCCGGTGCTCAGCGCCCTCAACACCACCGTGCGCACCAACGCCGCGCTGGCCATCAACTCCACCGCGCCGCTGAACCGCTACTACTCGATCAAGGAAGCGCTGATCCACGCCGTACGCACGGTGCACCTGCCGTGGCCACTCATGCCGGCCACGACCCTGGCAACCCTCAACCAGGCGCTGCGTGGCTACCGCAGCGTCTACACCAGCAACTATGACCTGCTGCTACCGTGGGCCGTGCAACACGCCCCGCAGGGTTTCGCCGAACTGTTCGACGAGCAAGGCTTCTTCGACGTGCGCCGCACCAACGGCGAAGGCACGCGGGTACTGCACCTGCATGGCGGCCTGCACCTGCTCAAGCTGCCCGACGGCACCACCCGCCAACGCAGTGCCGACAGCGCCGAACTGCTCGATGGTTTTGCCGTGAACATCCCGGGCGAAGTGCCGCTGTTCGTCAACGAAGACCGCAGCGACGAGAAGCTGCGCGCCATCCGCAACTCTGACTACCTGGGCTGGTGCCTGGGGCAACTGGCGCGGGAAAGCCAGGGGCTATGCCTGTTCGGGCTGCACCTGGACAGCAGTGACCAGCATCTGCTCGAAGCCATCCGACAGGCCCGGCCGAAGCATCTGTCGATTGCCATACGGCCATTGAGCGAGGCATCGGTGATCAACCAGAAGCAGCATTTTGTCGACAGGTTCGGGGATATGCCGGGGACAGTGCTGCACTTCTTTGATGCCAGTACGCATCCGTTGGGACAGGCAGAACTGGCTATCGAGGCGCCAGCTCGCACCTGATCGCTCAACGCAGTCAGCTGCAGGAGCTGCCTGGTGTCGCAACGTCAGAGCAACCCATCCGCACGCAACAACGTCTCCAGGCAATGCTCCTGCACCCCGTAAAAGGCCTTGAGCTGCCCGATCTTCTCCAGCAACGCGCCGTTGTCCCCTGCCTGACGCCGCTTCACCGCAAGAATCATCTTGTTCTTGTTGGTGTGCTCCAGCGAAATGAACTCGAACACCTTGGTCTCATACCCGCAGGCTTCGAGGTACAGCGCGCGCAGGCTGTCGGTCAGCATTTCGGCCTGCTGGCCCATGTGCAGGCCGTACTGCAGCATCGGTTGCAACAACCCCGGGCTGTGCAGTTGCGGGCGGATCTGCTTGTGGCAGCACGGCGAGCACATGATGATCGCGGCGTTGCAGCGGATGCCGGTGTGGATGGCGTAGTCGGTGGCGATGTCGCAGGCATGCAGGGCGATCATCACTTCGATGGCCTCGGGCACCACGCTACGCACGTCACCACACTGGAACTCCAGGCCCGGGTGCTCCAGGCGCAAGGCGGCGGCGTTGCACAGGTCGACCATGTCCTGGCGCAGCTCGACGCCGGTTACCTGTGCTTCGCGGCCCAGGCTATTGCGCAGGTAGTCGTGCATGGCAAAGGTCAGGTAGCCCTTGCCTGAGCCGAAGTCGGCCACCCGTAGCGCCTGCTCCGCCGGCACCGGTGCACTGGCCAGGGCGTGGTCGAAGACTTCGATGAACTTGTTGATCTGCTTCCACTTGCGCGACATCGACGGGATCAGCGCGCCTTGTGCGTCAGTAACGCCGAGGTCACGCAGGAACGGCCGTGAAAGCTCCAGATAGCGCTTCTTCTCGCGGTCATGGCCGCTGCTACTGGCAGCTTCGCGTGGCGCCTGTGCGCCGTGGCGCTGGAGCATGGGCTTGCCCTTCTTGCTGAAGGTCAACTGCACTTCACCGTCGGCATCGAACAAGTGCGCGTTGCGGAAGCTGTCCGGTAGCAGCTCGGCGACCAGCGCCTGTGCCTGCTCCAGCGCCAGATTGCGGGTGATGTCGCGGGTCTGGTGGCGATAGACCAGCGACAGGCACGGCTGGCCCTTGACCTGCAGCGGCTTGGCAATGATCCGTTGCAGGGTCTGGTCGGCACCGACATGGCGCGCCAATACCAGTTTGACCAGGGTATTGCCATGCAGGGCGGCGTTCAGCAGGTCGAGAAACTGGGTGCGCGCATCCGGCGCGGATGGGGCAGAAGAACTGGCGGACATGGAAAAACGGTGCCTCGGGTAGCGGGGAGCGCATGGCGCAATGCACGCATTCTACAGGGTGGCTAACTTCCTGTGGGAGATCGCCCAGTCCTTTGGGCTGCGCTGTCGCGTAGGGAGCTGAATTCGCAAGCGGTACGCGTACCCTGTGGGAGCGGCTTTAGCCGCGAAGAATCCAACGCGGTGCATGGCCCCGGCTGCGCCGGTGTTCGCGGCTAAAGCCGCTCCTACAGGGGGGCGCGTCAAGCCATCGGGGTCGGCTCAATCGAGAATCACCAACCGGTTGGGCAACTCGTTACGCGCATGGGTAGGCGGCACATGTTCGCTGAGCAGTTCGCCGCACGCTTCTATGCACTCCACAAACCCCTGCAAGGTGCGGCCCTGGCGTACCTGTTCGGCAAGGCGGGCGACGATGGCCGCGCGGGCGGTGGCATCCAGATGGCGCTCGATACCGCGGTCGACCAGGATCTCCACATGCCGCTCCGCCTCGCTGACGAAGATCAGTACACCCGTGGCACCGGCAGTGTGCTGCAGGTTCTGTTCGCGAAACTGCTGGCGGGCCAGGCGCGAGGCGCGCCAGCGGCGCAGGGCCCGGGGGATCAGCCAGCCGGCCAGGCGCGGGCTGCGCAGCAGCAGGCACAAGCCTACGAACAGCAGCACATTGGCCACCAGCAAGCCACGCACTCCGGGCCAACCCAGCAGCCAGTGCAACAGGGCCGGCACGGCCAGCGCCAGCACGGCGGCCCAGAACAACGGCCAGTAGGCATAATCGTCGGCCCGGCGGGCCAGCACCGTCACCAGTTCGGCATCGGTGCGCCGTTCGGCACGGGCAATGGCTTCGGCGATCTGGCGCTGATGGTATTCGTCGAGGGGGGTCATGCCGTCGGTCTCTTGAGCGTTCTTATAGTTGTTGTCCCGGCATTCGGGGCTTCGTCCGCAGGCGACATATTCAGGCATAATCCGCCGCTGGAAGAAATGCCTGCAAATCGTACAACAATAGCCGCCTGAAAACTTCGGCCGCGCGCGTATCACCGTGGATACGGCACAGGCCTCACAACGGAATTGATGATGAAACTGTCTTTGCTGGGCCTGGCCATGGGCCTTGCCAGTCAGGCGGCACTCGCCGCCCCCTCCGCCCCGCCCCTGCAGGACAAGCAGGCGTTCATCGACCATCTGATCAGCCAGATGACCGAAGCCGAGAAGATCGGCCAACTGCGCCTGATCAGTATCGGGCCGGAAATGCCGAAGGATAAGATCCGCGAGGAAATTGCCGCCGGGCGCATCGGCGGTACCTTCAACTCACGCACGGCCCCCGAGAACCGCCCCATGCAGGACGCGGCGATGCGTAGCCGGCTGAAGATTCCGATGTTCTTCGCCTACGACACCGTCCACGGCGAACGCACCATTTTCCCGATCGGCCTGGGCATGGCCGCGACCTGGGACATGGACGCCGTCGCCAAGGTCGGCCGCACCGCCGCCATCGAAGCCGCGGCCGACGCCCTGGACATGACCTTCGCACCGATGGTCGACATCGCCCGCGACCCGCGCTGGGGCCGCACCAGTGAAGGCTTCGGCGAGGACACCTACCTGACCTCGAAGATCGGCCAGGTGATGGTCCGCTCGTTCCAGGGCAGCAGCCCGGCCAACCCCGACAGCATCATGGCCATCGTCAAGCACTTCGCCCTGTATGGCGCGGTGGAAGGCGGGCGCGACTACAACACGGTCGATATGAGCCTGCCGAAAATGTACAACGACTATCTGCCACCCTATCGCGCCGCGCTCGACGCTGGTGCCGGCGGAGTGATGGTGGCGCTGAACTCGATCAACGGCGTGCCGGCCACCTCCAATACCTGGCTGATGAACGACCTGCTGCGCAAGGAGTGGGGCTTCAAGGGCGTGACCATCAGCGACCATGGCGCCATCCAGGAGCTGATCCGCCATGGCGTCGCCCGCGACGGGCGCGAAGCCGCCAAGCTGGCGATCAAGGCCGGCATCGACATGAGCATGAACGACACCCTGTACGGCGAAGAGCTGCCAGGCCTGCTGAAGTCTGGCGAAGTGACCCAGGCCGAACTGGACCAGGCAGTGCGCGAAGTACTGGGCGCCAAGTACGACATGGGCCTGTTCAAGGACCCGTACGTGCGCATCGGCAAGGCCGAAACTGACCTGAAGGACTACTACGGCAACGACCGCCTGCACCGCGACGCCGCGCGTGACGTGGCGCGCCGCAGCCTGGTACTGCTGGAAAACCACAACCAGACCCTGCCGCTGAAAAAGGCCGGCACCATCGCCCTGGTCGGCCCGCTGGCCGATGCCCCGATCGACATGATGGGCAGCTGGGCTGCCGACGGCAAACCGGTGCACTCGGTGACCGTGCGCGAAGGCCTGCGCCGCGCCGTGGAGGGCAAGGCCAAGCTGGTCTACGCCAAAGGTTCCAACGTCACCGGCGACAAGGCGATGTTCGATTACCTGAACTTCCTCAACTTCGATGCTCCGGAAATCGTCGACGACCCGCGCCCGCCCGCGGTGCTGATCGACGAGGCGGTGAAGGCGGCAAAGCAGTCCGATGTGGTGGTGGCAGTGGTCGGCGAATCCCGCGGCATGTCCCACGAGTCGTCGAGCCGTACCACCCTGGAAATCCCGGCCAGCCAGCGGGAGCTGATCAAGGCCCTGAAAGCCACCGGCAAGCCACTGGTGCTGGTGCTGATGAACGGCCGCCCACTGTCGATTGCCTGGGAACGCGAGCAGGCCGACGCCATCCTGGAAACCTGGTTCGCCGGTACCGAAGGCGGCAACGCGATCGCCGACGTACTGTTCGGCGATTACAACCCGTCCGGCAAGCTGGCCATCACCTTCCCGCGTTCGGTCGGGCAGATCCCGATGTACTACAACCACACCCGTATCGGCCGGCCCTTCACACCGGGCAAGCCGGGCAACTACACCTCGCAGTACTTCGAAGAGCCCAATGGCCCGCTGTACCCGTTCGGCTATGGCCTGAGCTACAGCAGCTTCGAGCTGTCGGGGCTGAAGCTGTCGAACAAGGACCTCAGGCGTGGCGACACGCTGGAGGCCAAGGTGACGGTGAAGAACACCGGCAAGGTGGCAGGCGAGACCGTGGTGCAGCTGTACCTGCAGGATGTATCGGCATCGATGAGCCGCCCGGTGAAGGAACTGAAGAACTTCCAGAAGCTGATGCTCAAGCCTGGCGAATCGCGCACGTTGAGCTTCCGCATCAGCGAAGAAGACCTGAAGTTCTACAATGGCCAACTGCAGCGGGTTGCCGAGCCAGGGGAATTCAATGTCCAGGTCGGCCTGGATTCCCAGGCGGTGCAACAGCAGAGCTTTGAACTGCTGTAACTGACAGGTTATGCCTGTACCGGCCCCTTCGCGGGCTTGCCCGCTCCCACAGGTAATGCACAGGTCCATCGGGCTGTGAATCTTCTGTGGGAGCGGGCAAGCCCGCGAATAGGCCAGCCCTGATACCCCATTTATCCGGATCCGCCCCATGCCCTTTTCCGTTCGCGCCCTGCGTCTGGGGCTGATCTCCCTGCTGATCGTGCTGGGCACCGCCCTCAGCGCCGGCTGGGCCATGCACCAGGCCAAGCGCCAGGCCATGGAAGCCGACGCCCAGCGTGCCAGCCAGCAGTTGGGCCTGTATGCCAATGCCCTGCACACGCTGATCGACCGCTACCGCGCCCTGCCCGCCGTGCTGGCGCTGGACCCGGAACTGATCGCCGCCCTGCGCGGCCCGGTCAGCGAACCGATGCAGGACGCCCTGAACCGCAAGCTCGAACGCATCAACGGCGCTGCCAACTCCTCCACCCTCGAACTGCTCGACCGCACCGGCCTGGCCATCGCCGCCAGCAACTGGCGGCTGCCCAGCAGCTATGTGGGCTCCAACTACGGTTTCCGCCCCTACTTCAAGCAAACCCGCAGCCAAGGCAGTGGCCGCTTCTACGCCGTGGGCGTGACCAGTGGCGTGCCGGGCTACTTCCTCGCCAGCGCGGTGAACGACGAGCATGGCCGCTTCCTCGGCGCCATGGTGGTTAAGCTGGAGTTCCCCGAACTGGAGCGCGAGTGGCGCCAGGGCAGCGACATCCTGCTGGTCAGCGATGCCCGTGGCATCACCTTTATCGCCAACCAGGACGGCTGGCGCTACCGCGAGCTGCAGCCGCTCAATGGTGCCGACCGTGCCGAACTGGCCGAAACCCGTCAGTACGACAAGCAACCGCTGGTGCCGCTGCAGCACCAGGTGCTGACCCGCTTTGCCGCCAACAGCACCCTCAGCCGCGTGCAAGGCCCGGAGGGTAGCGCCGAGTACCTGTGGGAAAGCCTGCCGCTGGAAAGTGAAAACTGGACCTTGCATCTGCTGCGCAAGCCGCAGGTGGCCGCCGACGGTCGCAATGCCGCCCTCGGCGCCGCCGCCGTATGGCTGAGCCTGGTGTTCGCTGCGCTGTTCGTCAGCCAGCGCCTGCGCCTTGCCCGCCTGCGCCAGCGTAGCCGGGAGGAGCTCAAGCGCCAGGTCGAGGAACGCACCCGTGAGCTGCGCACCGCCCAGGAGGGGCTGGTGCAATCGGCCAAGCTGGCGGCGCTTGGGCAAATGTCGGCGGCCATGGCCCATGAAATCAACCAGCCGCTGACCACCCAGCGCATGCAACTGGAAACCCTGCGTCTGCTGCTCGACCATGGCCGATATGACGAAGCACGCCAGGCACTGGAGCCGCTGGAGCAGATGCTCACGCGCATGGCCGCGCTCACCAGTCACCTGAAAACCTTCGCCCGCAACAGCCCGGTCGGCCTGCGCGAACGCCTCGACCTGGCCACCGTGGTCGACCAGGCACTGCACCTGCTGGAGGCGCGTATTCGCAGCGAAGAAGTGGAGGTAGCCCTGTACCTGGCGCGCCCGGCCTGGGTGCGCGGCGATGCCATTCGCCTGGAGCAGGTGCTGATCAACCTGCTGCGCAATGCCCTCGACGCCATGGCCGACAAGCGCTACAAACGCCTGGAGATCCGCATCGAGCCCGACGGCGAGCTATGGCGCCTGAGCGTGCTGGATTCGGGTGGCGGCATTGCCGAGGCCAACCTGGCCAAGGTCTTCGACCCATTCTTCACCACCAAGCCGGTGGGTGAAGGCCTTGGGCTGGGGCTAGCCATCTCCTACGGCATTGTCCACGAGGCCGGCGGCAAGCTGCAGGCCGAAAACCTGCCTGGCGGCGCGCGCCTGAGCCTTACCCTGCCCCGTGACCTGGAGCCTGCATGTTGAATTCAGTGATCGTCGTCGATGATGAAGCCAGTATCCGCACGGCGGTCGAGCAATGGCTGAGCCTGTCGGGCTTCAGCGTGCAACTGTTCGCCCGCGCCGAAGAATGCCTGGCACACCTGCCACGGCACTTTCCCGGGGTGATCATCAGCGATGTACGCATGCCGGGCATGGATGGCCTGCAGTTGCTCGAACGCCTGCAGGCGGACGACTCCGACTTGCCGGTGATCCTGCTGACCGGCCACGGCGATGTGCCCATGGCAGTGGAAGCCATGCGCAGCGGGGCCTACGACTTCCTGGAAAAACCCTTTACCCCGCAGCACCTGCTGGGCAGCCTGCGCAGGGCCCTGGAAAAGCGCCAGCTGGTCTTGGAAAACCGCCGGCTGCACGAGCAGGCCGATCTCAAGTCACGCCTGGAAGGCACACTGCTGGGTATGTCCCAGGGCCTGCAACAGCTGCGTCGGCAAGTGCTGGACCTGGCCAGCCTGCCGGTCAATGTGCTGATCCGCGGCGAAACCGGCAGTGGCAAAGAGCGCGTGGCCCGCTGCCTGCACGATTTTGGCCCGCGCGCCGACAAGCCGTTCGTCGCCCTCAATTGTGCAGCCATCCCCGAGTCGCTGTTCGAGGCCGAGCTGTTCGGCCATGAAAGCGGCGCCTTTACCGGCGCCCAGGGCAAGCGCATCGGCAAGCTTGAGTACGCCAACGGTGGCACGGTGTTCCTCGACGAAATCGAAAGCATGCCACTGGCCCAACAGGCCAAGCTTCTGCGGGTGATCCAGGAACAGAAGCTGGAACGCCTGGGGGCCAACCAGAGCATCAGCGTCGACCTGCGCATCATTGCCGCGACCAAGCCCGACCTGCTCGAAGAAGCCCGCGCCGGGCGCTTCCGCGAAGACCTTGCCTATCGCCTGAACGTGGCCGAGTTGCGCCTGGCGCCGTTGCGTGAACGGCGTGAGGACATTCCACTGCTGTTCGAGCACTTTGCCCGTGCCGCCGGCGAAAAGCTTGGTCGCGCAGCCCCGCCACTGTCGGGCGCGCAACTGGCGCAGCTGCTGTCGCATGACTGGCCGGGCAACGTGCGTGAGCTGGCCAACGCGGCGGAACGGCATGCATTGGGGCTGGGCTCGCCGAACATCGAGGTGACGCCTGCCGGGCAGTCGTTGAGCGAACAGATGGAAGCGTTCGAGGCGCAATGCCTGCGCGCGGCGCTGCGCCAGCACAGGGGCGAAATCAAGGCGGTGATGGAGGCCTTGCAGCTGCCGCGGCGCACGCTGAACGAAAAGATGCAGCGGCATGGGTTGGTGCGCGAGGACTTCATCGGGCGGGAATGAGCGGAAATCCGCTTATCTCGCTCAATCAGCAAGCAAAAAACCGCTCATTAATCTGATTTTCCGGGGCTGCCTTGCAGCCCTTCGCGGGCACGCCCGCTCCCACAGGGAAACGCGAAGAGTCAGACGTCACGCGGTCCCTGTGGGAGCGGGCGTGCCCGCGAAGGGCGCGCAGCGCCCCCATTTGAAGCCCAATGCACCCATTTGGCACACCTTCTGCAATCACCTGTGCAAGCTGCGCCACGGCGCGCTCCACAAAAACAACGAGAAGGTATCCCTGATGGATAATGCCACCTCCCTGCCAGCCGGGGCGTCCACCGCGCCTGCCACAGAAAAAACCACCGCCAGCCGCCTGAAGTCGATCTTCAGCGGGTCCATCGGCAACATGGTCGAATGGTACGACTGGTACGTCTACGCCGCATTCTCGCTGTACTTCGCCAAGGCCTTCTTCCCGGCCGGCGATTCCACCGCACAATTGCTCAATACCGCCGCGATCTTCGCCGTGGGCTTCCTCATGCGCCCGATCGGTGGCTGGTTGATGGGTCTGTACGCCGACCGCAAAGGCCGCAAGGCCGCATTGATGGCCTCGGTACTGTTGATGTGCGCAGGCTCGCTGGTCATCGCCCTGACCCCGGGTTACGAAACCATCGGAGTCGCCGCACCCATCCTGCTGGTCATTGCACGCCTGATGCAGGGCCTGTCGGTGGGTGGTGAATACGGCACCTCGGCCACCTACCTCAGCGAGATGGCCAGCAAGGACCGCCGTGGCTTCTTCTCCAGCTTCCAGTACGTCACCCTGATCTCCGGCCAGCTCATCGCCCTGGCGGTACTGATCGTCCTGCAACAGACCCTGACCACCGAGCAGCTGTATGCCTGGGGCTGGCGCGTACCGTTCGTGATCGGTGCGCTGTGCGCCGTGGTGGCCCTGTACCTGCGTCGCGGCATGGAAGAAACCGCCTCCTTCACCAAGAAGGAAAAGGCCAAGGAAAGCCTGATGCGCACCCTGCTGCGCCACCCCAAGGAGCTGATGACCGTGGTCGGGCTGACCATGGGCGGCACCCTGGCCTTCTACACCTACACCACCTACATGCAGAAGTACCTGGTCAACACCGTTGGCATGAGCATCAGCGACTCGACCACCATCTCGGCCGCCACGCTGTTCCTGTTCATGTGCCTGCAGCCGGTGATCGGCGGCCTGTCCGACAAGATCGGTCGACGCCCGATCCTGATCGCCTTCGGCGTGCTCGGCACCCTGTTCACCGTACCGATCCTCAGCACCCTGCACACCATCCAGACCTGGTGGGGCGCGTTCTTCCTGATCATGGCGGCGCTGATCATCGTCAGCGGCTACACCTCGATCAACGCCGTGGTCAAAGCCGAGCTGTTCCCCACCGAAATCCGCGCTTTGGGCGTGGGCCTGCCGTACGCGCTGACCGTGTCAATCTTCGGCGGCACCGCCGAGTACGTGGCCCTGTGGTTCAAGAGCGCCGGCATGGAGAGTGGCTTCTACTGGTACGTGACCGCCTGCATCGCCTGCTCGCTGCTGGTTTACGCAACCATGAAGGACACCAAGCAGCACTCGCGGATTACCACTGAGTGAGTGTGAGCTTGCGGTAATCAAGAAGGGCGCCCCGTTGTCGGGGCGCCTTTTTTCATACATGCGAATGCGTCATGCAATCCAGGTGTACGGTTTGAGGGCTCCAGCGCATGCGAGACGCACCGCGCGGACGGCGCTTGATTTCAGCAACAGCGCAAACATCAAGCCATACCTCCGAAGCCTTCTGATGAGCCGATTAGAAATCCTATTCGGCTCACCATGTGAGCCGAATAGCCCAATTAATCGGCTTACTGGTATCGGAAAGCAGGCTCAGGACATCTCCAACGCCTGACGCGGCTCACGGCGCTGGTACCAGGTGGCCATCAGCACCAGTACCAACAACACCCCTCCCAGCACCGCCGAAGAGCCGACCGTGCCGAAGTCCAAACCGCCCTTCTCGTGGGGCTTGGTGAGGAAGTCGCCCAAGGTGGCGCCGAACGGGCGGGTAAGCACGAACGCGACCCAGAACAACACCACGCCAGGGATGCGTGTCCAGTAGCGGGCCACCACTACCATGGCGATGGCACTGCCGATCAACAGTGCGCCACCGGCAAAACCGAGCCCCGAGTCATCGGCCAGGTAATCGCCCAGCGCCGTGCCGAGGGTGTTGGAAAACAGGATCGCCACCCAGTAGAACAATTCGCCCGTGCGGTTCTTGATGCGGGTGACATCCAGCGGGTTGCCGCTCAGGCGCCATACCAGGAAGGTCAGCAGCAGGATGCCGATGAGGATGGCCGAACCCGCGGCGTAGCCCAGGCCCAGGGTGCGGTCCATGAAGTCGGACATGGTGGTGCCTGCGGTGCTGGTGGAGAGGATCACCAGCCAGTACAGCATCGGGTGGTAGCGGCGCGAGTACAGCTGGCCGAGCAAGGTCAGCAGGAACACGCTGATAAGCAGCAACGAACTGAGGGCATAGCCGATGTTCAGGGTCATCGACAGCAAATCCCCCGCCGTTTCGCCAAGGGTGGTAGCGCAGATCTTCATGACCCAGAAGGCCAAGGTGATTTGCGGAAGTTTGTTCATTGTTGTGCCGCTCCGGTTTGAGGTGCGGCGATGGTGCTGAACAGCATTTGAAAAATCGGTTGGTGATGTATGAAAAATGCGTTCAGCAGCCTTCAATGACAAATTTTTCATCCTTAACGCCCCATTAATTCCACCGCCTCAAGCTGAAATGGCTGGCAGAACGTCGGCGCATGGGCGGGCACATCCTGAGCCAGAACCGCTGCCCGAGCCACAAGATGCACGCCAACACATATCGAACTATTCGATTTTTAAGAACTGCTATTCGCGCTTTTTAATCAAATTAATAAGCGTAGGATTAAACCCATAGAAACAAAACAACCTCAAAAACCCCTGGAGCAACGACCATGAAAAACAAACTGATCCTCACCCTGGCCCTCTCGGTTTTCGCTGCTGGCGCTTTCGCCGAAGATGGCTTCAACCGCACCAACGCCCACACCTTCGCAGCGACCCAGAGCCAATCCGCTGCCTACGCTGAAGATGGTTTCGACCGTACTGGCGGCCAGCGCTTCGCTGAAGATGGCTTCGACCGCACCGGTGGCCAGCGCTTCGCCGAAGACGGCTTCGACCGCACTGGTGGTCAACGCTTCGCCGAAGACGGCTTCGACCGCACTGGTGGTCAACGCTTCGCCGAAGACGGCTTCGACCGCACTGGTGGCCAGCGTTTCGCCGAAGACGGCTTCAACCGCACCAACGCCCACCGCATCAGCTGATCCCTGATGCGAGTACCCAGCCCGGCTTCGGCCGGGCTTGATCATTTGCAGGCGGGCACAGGCTTGGCACACTAGGCGCCTTGTCCACCAGGAGGTAGGGCCAGCAAGCCCAGCACAGATGTATTACTACGAACCCGCAAAAGGCCACGGCCTGCCCCACGACCCGTTCAACGCCATCGTCGGCCCCCGCCCTATCGGCTGGATCTCCTCACACGACCGCGAAGGCCGCCTGAACCTGGCGCCCTACAGCTTCTTCAACGCCTTCAACTACATCCCGCCAATCATCGGTTTCTGCAGCGTCGGGCGCAAAGACAGCCTGAACAACATCGAGCAGACCGGCGAGTTCGTCTGGAACCTCGCCACTCGCACGTTGGCCGAGCAGATGAACCAGAGCTGCGCACCGGTTGCCGCCGAGGTAAGCGAATTCGAATTGAGCGGCCTAACCGCCACGCCATCGAGCATCGTCAATGTGCCGCGTGTCGGCGAAACCCCAGTGGCCTTCGAGTGCAAGGTCAGCCAGATCGTCCAGCTCAAGCGGGCCGACCAGGAACTGGTGCCCAGCTGGTTGATCCTGGGTGAAGTGGTGGCGGTGCACATTGCCGAGCACCTGTTGAAGAACGGCATCTACGATACCGCTGCCGCCGAGCCGATCCTGCGTGGTGGTGGCCCGGCAGATTATTTCGAGCTGGGCAACCTGTTCAAGATGGCCCGCCCACCGGCCTGATCACCAGATCAGCTCACCCTCTTCGCTGACGCCCTGCAGGCGTTGCAGCTCGGCCGTGGCCGCTTCGTCGGCGGCCACGGCGCCCTGGAACACCTGGCCGTCGAGAATCTTGTGAAAGCGCGGCGCGCCACCCATGCCCAGGGCCTTGACCGCGATGGCCGCGTTGTAGCCGCCACCTTCCACCGGGACCATCGCCGAAACCGCTTCGAAATGCGGGAATTCTCTACGTGCCATGTTGCTATCTACCTGGTTGATCAAGGGCAGCATCTTACCCTATTCATCTGTACCGGCCCTATCGCCGGCAAGCCAGCTCCCACAGGTACTGCACCGCCCTCGAAACCTGCGATAAACCTGTGGGAGCTGGCTTGCCGGCGATGAGGCCAGAACAGGCAACACCTCAATCAAAGGTATGCAGATCCAGGCTACTGACCACCTGTTCCTGCACCAACTCACCAAACACTTCCAGTGTCGGCGAAGCAAAATAGCCACTCATCGCCTGCTGGTCTTGCCAGCTGCCACTGAGCAACCATAAATCGGCATCAGCCTGCGAACGCTGCACCGAAAAACTCAGGCAGCCCGGTGCCCGCAACGAGGGCTCGAGCAGGTCACGCAGGCGCGCGCCCAGCTCCGCCGAGCGCCCGCTGCTGGCACGGATGAAAGCAAGGTGGGTGACCGGTTGTGTCGGGGTCATTGCACAATCTCCTTGAAGCAGGCGGACGAAAAAGCCAGGCTGCCAAGGTTAGGGCCTCGCCCGCGCGACGCGTTAGGCCATTACTGCTCGCCGATTGCCTGATCCTGCAGCGCGGCAGGATCAGGCAATCGGCGTGCAGCTTTTGACTAGCGCCCGCCATTGCCCAAACCTATGCTGCGTCGGTCAGCAGAGGAAAGCCATCATGACCATCGCCACGTCCATCGACCCAAGCCTGGAACTGCAACGCCAGGAGCTGGCCGAGCTGATCCGCCGCCACGCCGGGGAGCCTCATGGCCCGGCATCGGCCATCGATGACCTGTACCTGGTGCGCTACACCGAAAACGTGCGCTCGGTACCGACCCTGGCGCAACCCGCGCTGTGCATCCTCGCCCAGGGCAGCAAAAGCCTGTTCCTGGGTGACGAGCAGTACGCCTACGACCCGCTGCACTACATGGTGGTCTCGGTAACCTTGCCGCTTAGCGGCGTAAAGCTCGACGCCAGCCCCGAGCACCCGAGCCTTGGCCTGCGCATGGACCTGGACCCAGCCGAAATCAGCCAGCTGATCGCCGAAAGCGGGCCGATGCTGGTGCCCAACCGGCCTTCCGGTCGTGGCTTGTATGTGGAGAGAACCGACGCCGCGTTGCTCGACGCCTTGCTGCGCCTGATACGCCTGCTGGACACCCCGCGCGACATCGCGATGCTGGCGCCGCTGTTCCGCCGGGAGATTCTGTACCGTCTGCTGCGAGGGCCGCAGGGCTATCGGTTGTACGAAATTGCCTTGGCCAACAGCCAGACCCACCGCGTTTGTCAGGCCATCACCTGGCTCAACCAGAACTACCAGCGGCCTTTGCGCATCGAGGATCTGGCGCGTGAAGTCAACCTCAGCACCTCGACCTTGCACCACCGGTTCAAGGCCGTGACGTCGATGAGCCCGTTGCAGTACCAGAAGCAACTGCGCCTGCAGGAGGCGCGGCGATTGATGCTCAATGACGGCCTCGAGGCAGCGGTGGCGGCCTACCGGGTGGGGTATGAAAGCCCGTCACAGTTCAGCCGTGAATACAGCCGGCTGTATGGCGCGCCGCCGATTCGTGATGTGGCCAGGTTGCGGGCGACTGCTGGCTGAGTTTGGCTTTGCCTGTGCCGGCCTCTTCGCGGGTAAACCCGCTCCCACAGGTTTTGCACAGATATTGATAACTGTGCAGTACCTGTGGGAGCGGGTTCACCCGCGAAAGGGCCGGTACAGACAATAGCTTCACCTCAACCCAACACAGCCCCCTGCCACTGATTCTGGTCAACCTGGATCAAGGTCGGCCCCTTGCGCTCCACTGCCTGCCCCAACGCCACCTGCAGCTGCGCCACATCTGCCACCTGCTCCGCCGCCGCGCCCAGGGCCCGCGCCACACCGATGAAGTCCGGCGTATGGATATCCACCCCGACTGGCTCGATGGCCCGGTTGACCATGTACTTCTTGATTTCCTCGTACCCCTGGTTATTCCATAGCAGCACGATCAGCGGCACCTGCGCTTCCACCGCGCTGGCCAGCTCCGGCAAGGTGAACTGCAAACCGCCATCACCAATCAGGCACACCGCAGGGGCACGCTCACCGACCTGCTCCGCGCTGCCCAGCCAGGCGCCCATGGCCGCCGGCAATGCGTAACCCAAAGTGCCGTAGCCGGTCGAAGCGTTAAACCAACGGCGTGGCTGGTCCATGTCCAGGGTCAGGTTGCCGGTGTACACCGGCTGGGTCGAATCGCCCACCAGAATGGCATTGGGCAGACGCTCGAGAATCGCACTCAGCAGACGCGTCTGGCTCAAGGTCGGCTGGTCCCAACCCGCCGCCAGTGCCTGGCGCAGCTTGGCCACCCGGGCCTCGCCCCACGTGCTCTCACGCACGGATTGCGGCAGCGCCTGCAAGGCACCGAGCAGCGCCTCGGCGGCCAGTTCGGCATCGGCCACCAGCGACAGCGCCGGCAGGTAATTGCGCACGGTCTGGTCCGGGTCGATGTCGATGCGCAACAGGCTGCCCGGGATCTCGAAACCACCTTTGAAGGTGACGTCATAGTCTGTTTCGGCCAGTTCGGTGCCGATCGCCAGCACCACATCGGCCTCGGCCACCAGCGCCCGTGTAGCTGGCAGTGACTGGCTCGAGCCGATCTGCAGGGGGTGGCTGGCCGGCAGCAGCCCCTTGGCATTGATGGTCAGCGCCACCGGCGCCTGCAGCTGTTCGGCCAGGCGCGCCAGCGCAGCGCCCGCGGCCAATGCACCGCCCCCGGCCAGGATCAATGGCCGCCTTGCATTGGCCAGGCGCTCGGCCATCTGCGCCACGGCCTGCGGCGCTGCCCCTGCCCGGGTACTGCGCACCACGCGCCCCGGCAGCAGGTGATCGGCCGGTTCGACCAGCACGTCGAGCGGGATCTCGATATGCACCGGGCGCGGTCGGGCGCCTTCGAACACGGCGAATGCCCGAGCCAGCACCTGCGGCAGGTCATCGGCACTCATCAGGGTGTGGGAAAACGCCGCCACACCCGACACCAGCGCGGCCTGGTTGGGCAACTCATGCAGCTTGCCACGGCCACCGCCCAGCTGGTCGCGGGATTGCACGCTGGAAATCACCAGCATCGGGATCGAGTCGGCATAGGCCTGGCCCATGGCGGTGGTGATGTTGGTCATCCCCGGGCCGGTGATGATGAAGCACACCCCCGGTTTACCGCGGGTCCGCGCATAGCCGTCGGCCATGAACCCGGCCCCCTGCTCGTGGCGCGGGGTGACATGGCGGATGGACGAGCCGGCCAGGCCGCGGTAGAGCTCCACGGTATGTACACCAGGAATGCCGAAGACATGGTCAACGCCATAGCCTTCAAGGAGTTTTACCAGTACTTCGCCGCAGGTCGACATTGGGTTTCACCGTGAATCTTGGTTGGGTTATGCCCCTATTGGACCCAGCCACGGCTATCGCCACAATGCAAAAAAACACATACTAGCCATGTTCTGCAATCATGGCTCAGCACAATGAAACGCCTCCCGCCCCTGCCCGCCCTGCATACCTTCCTGGTCACCGCCCAGCACTGCAATTTCACCCGTGCCGGGCAGCAGTTGCATATCACCCAGGGCGCCGTAAGCCGACAGATCGCGGCCCTCGAAGAGCATCTGGGCTATGCCTTGTTCCAGCGCCAGGCCCGTGGGTTGAGCCTGACCCGTGAAGGCCAGGACTGGCTGCCAAGGGTGCAACAGGTATTTGCGCTGATTGAACAAGGGGTGCGCGAGGTGGGTGGGCGCAGCGCTACATTACAGCTCAAGGCACCGACCTGCGTGATGCGCTGGCTGCTGCCACGCCTGATGGAATGGCAGGCGCTACGGCCGGATGTACCGGTGGAGCTGACCACCACGGTGCAACATGGAGTGGACTTTCGCCGCGAGGGTTTCGATGCGGCGGTGGTGTATGGCGATGCGCCGAACCATGGGCTGCGCGTGCGCAAGCTGTTCGATGAGCAGCTGACGCCGGTGTGTGCGCCGTCACTGCGCGAGGGGCCGGTGCCGTTGCAGCAGGTCGAGGACCTGGCGCGACACATGCTGCTGCACCCCTCGCGGAATGAGCATGACTGGCGGTTATGGCTGCAGGCAGCGGGGGTGACACTGGGCACTCAAGGGCCGAAGCAGCATTTCGAAACGCTGGACATGGCGATGGCCATGGCCTCGCAGGGCACCGGTGTGGCCATCGGCGACTGGTCGCTGATCGGCGATGACTTGCGCGGGGGGCGGTTGTGCATGCCGTTTGCGCTGAAGGTGATGACCGGCAAGGGGTATTACCTGGTGAGCCAGGCCAAGAGCTTGCCGGCGGGGTTGGGGGAGTTGCTGGATTGGCTGGAACACCAGGCCAGCCCGCGAAGCAGGCGACTCAATAGCCGACAGTGAAACGCTGCCGCGAATGCGCCGGCTTTTCCAGTTCGTCGAGCATGGCAATCGCGTAATCGGCAAAGGTGATCCAGCTCTTGCCATCCGCGCCGATCAACAGATGATCCTTGCCCAGCTTGTAATGCCCGCTGCGCTCACCTTCAACGAACTCCGCCGACGGCGACAGGAAGGTCCAGTCCAGGTTCGGCTCCCGTTGCAACGCTTCCAGAAAACGCACCCCGGCAGTGGCCTCGGCCTTGTATGCCTCGGGGAAGTCCGGGCTGTCGATCACCCGATGCCCAGACGGCAGCAACAGGCTGCCGGCCCCACCTACCACCAGCAGGCGCCTGACCCTGGCCCGCTTGACCGGCTCGATGATGGCGTGTGGCTCGATGGTCGAGAAATGCGCCGCACTCAGCACCGCATCCACACCCGCGACCGCCGCTTGCAGGGCTGCGCTGTCCTTGGCATCCAGCGCCTTGACGGTCACCCCCTCCCGCCCCTGCAACCGCGACGGGTCGCGGGCGATGGCCAGCACACTGTGACCACGGCGTAGGGCCTCCTCCAGCAACTGGCTGCCAGCGCGGCCGGTGGCACCGATGATTGCAATCTTGCTCATGGGATACTCTCCATCAGTTGAACGGAACTACCACTTCATCTCGCCCTTGGCGACCTTGGCCCCCAGCTCCAGCGAGCTTTCATCGGCCAGGCTCGGGTAACGTCGCTTCATCGCCGCGATCAACGCACCGGCGTCTTTCGCCTGGGCGGTCTCGGCATCGAAGTCACGAATGTAGTTCGCCGTGAAATGCACGGCCTCCAGCGATCGACTGCTGCCCCCCAGGTAATGTCCGGGGATGACCGTACGCGGCGCCAGCGCTTCGATGTGCGCCAGGGTGCCGAGCCAGTCGGCGTGGGACTTGGTCGTTTGCGTGTCGGCCATCCACACATGAATGTTCTCCGACACCACCACGCCACCGACCACCGCCTTGATCGACGGGATCCACACAAAACTGCGGTCAGGTTGCGAGCCGTCGAGGCCGACCACCTCAAGGTCCTGCCCTTCCAGCGTCAGGCGGTTGCCTTCGAGCACCTGTGGCAGCACCAACCGCGCCGGCTTGTCCGCGCCCATCTGCGGGCCCCAGTAGGCCAGCTTGGCATCCATGGTCTGGCGGATATGGGCAACCGTGGCGGCCGACGCCAGCACCTTGGCGTCCGGGAAGGCCTGGGTCAGGGTATCCAGGCCGAAGTAGTAGTCCGGGTCGCCATGGCTGATGTAGATAGTGGTCAGCTGCTTGCCGCCTGCCCGCAGGCGCTGCACCAGCTGCTCGGCCTGGGCCTTGCCGAACTGGGCATCGACGAGGATGGCGTCGTGCTCGCCGCTGACGATCACCGAACTGACCGGGAAGATCGCCTCATGCCCGGGGTTGTAAACCTCCAGCCGCAAGGGGTCGGCAGCCAGCGCCGGGCCGGCCAGGGTCACACAGGCCAGCAGCAGGCCACGCAGAGGAGTGAAAAGAGACATCGCAAACGCCCGTCAGATGAACAATGCCCAACAGCTTAGTTGCCCAATCCGTGACAAAAAATGCGATGCTCGAACATAGTTTGTTTCTGAAACCGGGCAAATCATGGACCGTCTCAACGCCATGCGCGTTTTCGTCACCGTCGTCGACCTGGGCAGCCAGTCGGCGGCGGCGGATCATCTGCAACTGTCCCGGCCGGTGGTTTCGCGCTACCTGGCAGAGCTGGAAGACTGGGTTGGCGCACGACTGATGCAGCGCACCACACGCAAGCTCAGCCTCACCGCCGCCGGCCAGGAAACCCTGCCCCGCTGCCGGCAATTGCTGGAATTGGCTGGCGACCTGCAGGCCGCGGTGCAGCAGCCGGATGACGCGCCCAAGGGCGCGCTGCGCATCAGCGTCAGCACCTCATTCGGCCAGGCCCAACTGGTGGATGCTGTGGCCGATTACGTCCGACGCTACCCTGGGGTGAAGGTGGAACTACAGATGCTCGATCGCACGGTCAACCTGGTGGACGAGCGCATCGACCTGGCCATACGCACCAGCAATGACCTGGACCCCAACCTGATCGCCCGGCGCCTGAGCGTATGCCGCTCGGCTGTGTGTGCGGCACCGGCCTACCTGCGCGAGCACGGCACGCCGCAACGGGTCGAGGAACTGAGCCGGCACAACTGCCTGACACATGCCTACTTCGGCCACAGCCTGTGGCATTTCGAGGTAGCCGGCCAGCAAGTCGCCGTGCCAGTGGCGGGGAACATCAGTGCCAACGAGGCGATGACACTGCAGAAGGCGGCGCTGGCCGGCGCAGGTATCGCCATGCTGCCGACCTACCAGGCCGCGCAGGCCCTGCGCCGGGGTGAACTGGTGCGCCTGCTGCCCGAAGCCAGGCCACGCGAGCTGAACCTGAATGCGGTATACACCTCACGCAAGCACATGCCGGCGACCTTGCGCAGCATGCTGGATTTTCTTGTGCAGCGGTTCAAGGACGAACCGGAGTGGGATCAGGACTTGTAAGGCCGCTCCTACAGGAATGGCACTGTCACTCCTCGACGCTCATGTACTCCTTGGCCCAGCGGATGTAGTCCTCGGGCTGGGTGTAGGTGTGCGAGAGTTCGGTGGCGCTGAGGTTTTCCGACTTGTTCTGCTGGCCGCGCTGCAGCCGCAGGCAATCGTAGGTGGCCTTGATGGCGGCAAAGTAGGCCGCGTGACCATCGACGACGATGCGCACGCCCAGGCGTGCCAGGCGCTCGTCGTCACGCAGGTTCGGGTTGCCGTAGGTCACCAGCATCAATGGCACCGTCAGGTGCTCGGCAATCTGCTCGAGTTGCTCGAAGTCCTTCACCCCCACCATGCAGATGCCATCGGCTCCGGCCTTCTGGTAGCTCTGGGTACGCACGATGATTTCTTCGGTGGTGAGCACGCCAGCGTTGGTCCGGGCAATGATCGACAGCGACGAATCGACCCGTGCCTCCAGCGCCGCACGGATCTTGCCGACGCCCTCTTCAACCGGGATCAGGTCGGTGGACTTGCGCCCGAACTGGGCAGGCAGCAGGGTGTCCTCGATGGTCAGCGCAGCCACGCCGGCGCGCTCCAGTTCGATGACCGTGCGCATGACGTTCAGCGCGTTGCCATAGCCGTGGTCGGCGTCAGCCAGCACCGGCAGTTGTGCCACACGACCAATACGGGTGGCCTGCTCGACGAACTCGCTGAGGGTGATCAGGGCGAAGTCCGGTGCAGCCAGTACCTGCAGCGAAGCGACGGAGCCACCGAGGATGCCGACCTCGAAGCCCAGGTCTGCGGCAATGCGTGCCGACATCGGGTCGAACACCGATGCGGTGTGATAACAGGAACCTGAAGCGAGCAGCTCGCGGAAGGCAAAACGCAGATCTTGATGGGAAGCCTTGGGCATGATCACTCCGCAAAATAAGTTGAAATTCGAACGGTAACTACCGACCCCTGTAATCGGGTCTACCTGGCCTGTTCCAACCGTCGCCATCTGGGCGGTCATGCTCGACATGCAGGCAGAGGAATAAAAGGTGTGGGAGACAGCGGCGCAAAAACCTGCGGCATAATGTTGCACCAAGCTGGTGCAAACCCCCGATTTTCGGCCTCTGTGGCATACCAACGATATCACGCAGCCATGCAGCACTGAATGAATGCGCCAATGCCGATCTTGCATAGGGGATGCAGATAGTGGATAGGAAGCTACCTAACTCAGGTTACAATTTCGGGGCCCCTTCGCGGGCACGCCCGCTCCCACAGGTACACCACAGCCTTCAAGCCCTGTGTTGTACCTGTGGGAGCGGGCGTGCCCGCGAAGAGGCCTCAACCGATAAACAAGGTATCCCCGTGACCGCCGCCCTGCCCCCCACCACCCTGCGCAACGTGCTCACCGCCCTGATGCTGGCGATCTTCCTCGGCGCCCTGGACCAGACCATCGTCGCTGTCTCGCTGCCGGCGATCTCGGCGCAGTTCAACGATGTCGGCCTGCTGGCCTGGGTCATCTCCGGCTACATGGTGGCGATGACTGTCGCCGTGCCGATCTACGGCAAGCTGGGCGACCTGTACGGAAGGCGCCGGATGATCCTCACCGGCATCAGCCTGTTCACCCTGGCCTCGATCGCCTGCGCCCTGGCCCAGGACATGCAACAGCTGGTGCTGGCCCGGGTACTGCAGGGCATTGGTGCCGGTGGCATGGTCTCGGTGAGCCAGGCGATCATCGGCGACTTCGTACCCCCACGAGAGCGCGGCCGCTACCAGGGATACTTCAGCAGCATGTACGCGGTGGCCAGTGTCGCCGGCCCGGTGCTGGGCGGCTGGCTGACCGAATACCTGTCATGGCGCTGGGTGTTCTGGATCAACCTGCCGCTGGGGCTGGTTGCACTGTGGGCGATCCGCCGCGCCCTCGGCGGCATGCCGGCGCAGCGCCGCGAGGCGCAGGTGGACTACCTTGGCGCCGTGCTGCTGATCCTCGGCCTGGGTAGCCTGTTGCTGGGCATTACCCTGGTCGGCCAGGGCCACGCCTGGGCCGACCCGGCCGTGCTGGCCCTGTTCGCCTGCGCCGCGCTGGGCCTGGTGCTGTTCATCGCCCATGAACGCCGCTGCCGGGATCCACTGCTGCCACTCGGCCTGTTCGGCAACCGCGTGGCGGTGCTGTGCTGGGGCGTGATCTTCTTCGCCAGCTTCCAGTCGATCTCCCTGACCATGCTTATGCCGTTGCGCTACCAGGGCATCACCGGTGCCGGCGCCGACAGTGCTGCCCTGCACCTCCTGCCGCTGGTGATGGGGCTGCCCATGGGTGCCTTCACCGGCGGGCGCATGACCAGCCTGACCGGGCGCTACAAGCCGCAGATCCTGGCCGGCGCACTGCTGATGCCACTGGCCATTTTCGCCATGGCGCTGACCCCGCCGCAGTCGGCCTTGCTCAGTGCACTGTTCATGCTGCTGACCGGCATCGCTTGCGGGCTGCAGTTCCCGACCTCGCTGGTAGGCACACAAAGCGCGGTGGACAGCAAGGACATCGGCGTGGCCACCAGCACCACCAACCTGTTCCGCTCGCTAGGTGGGGCCATGGGGGTGGCGTGCATGTCCAGCCTGCTGCTGGCGCTGCTGCACCAGGGCGGGTTCGAGTCGCTGGGTAATCCGTTGCTGGGGAGCCTGAAGGCCGGTGAAGTGGACCTGGTGACACAGGGGCGGTTGCTCGAGACGTTCCGGCAGTTGTTGATGGGGAGTGCCGGGGTAGCCGTGCTGGGACTGTTTGCAGCGTTTGCATTGCCCGACCGGCAACTGCGCGGACGCTAGAAGCTACGCGATCTCTGTGGGAGCGGCCTTGTGTCGCGAAAGGGCCGCGACGCGGCCCCAGGATTTCAGCAGTGATGCACAAATTGCCGGGGCTGCTGCGCAGCCCTATCGCGACACAAGGCCGCTCCCACAGGATCTGTGATTTGTTCAAGGTCATCCGGAAGCATTAATCCCCCCTTAACACAAAGGGGTAACACTCCCTCACAATCCTTAACAAAGTGTCATTTGCGCAGAGCCGGGCTCAAGCGCAGCATATCCAGCCCGGTGTCGACCCATTTTTCGACATCCTTCAACAAATCGACACTGTCAGGCAGCAACAGCCAGCGCCCGATCAGGCCATCGACATAGGCGAACATGGCCACCGCCGCGCGCTCGACATCAAGCTCGCCTGGCAACTGGCCCCGGCGCACGGCATTGGCCAACGCCAGGGTGATGCCCTTGTGGCAATCCAGCACAGCAGCCTGGCGCTGCTGGCGAATTTCACACATGTCATCGGTGAACTCGCACTTGTGATGCAGGATTTCGTTGATACGCCTGGTTCGGGCATCGAGCACCAGCTCGTTGAACACTTGCAGCAACAGCTTGCGCATGCAGCCAAGCGGGTCCACTTCGTCCTCGCTTTCGCTCGCCCGCGCCAGATGGTCATGGGTTTCATGCAGGCTGTCGAGCAACGCCTGCACCAACTCGGCCTTGTTGTTGAAGTGCCAGTAGATCGCTCCTCGCGTCACACCCGCCAGCTCGGCGATGTCGGCCAGGGTGGTTCGCGCAACCCCGCGCTTGTAGAAGGCCTTTTCCGCCGCCTCGATGATCTGGGCGCGGGTTTCCTGGGCTTCTTCTTTGGTTCGACGGACCATGGCAGTACAAACCTCATTTGCCCCGAACGCGCGGCGCGTGCGGGGAACACTCCGGGGGCACCTCTGCAGGGTGCCTCGCGGGGGAGCTAATCAAGAGCTGTGGCAGTACCCGAGTACAACCCAGCGGTATTTACAAACAACCATGAATGTAAGTATATTCCTTAGCAAGCTATTTATCCACCGGATAGCAATTTTTCCAGATCAAGACTCTTCCATTACTCTTGAGCGTCTCCCAGCTCCAGCGACCCGAGGATCCTCATGCAATTCAAGCCAGCCGTTACCGCTCTGGTTTCCGCCGTCGCCCTGGCAACCCTGCTCAGTGGCTGTAAGAAAGAAGAAGCAGCGCCAGCGGCGCAGGCTCCTCAGGTCGGCGTCGTGACCATCCAGCCCCAAGCCTTCACCCTGACCTCGGAATTGCCGGGGCGTACCACTGCCTACCGCGTCGCCGAAGTGCGCCCGCAGGTCAACGGCATCATCCTCAAGCGCCTGTTCAAGGAAGGCAGTGAGGTCAAGGAAGGCCAGCAGCTGTACCAGATCGACCCTGCCGTGTACGAAGCCAACCTGGCCAATGCCCAGGCCAACCTGCAGGCCACCCGCTCGCTGGCCGAGCGCTACAAGCAGCTGATCGACGAACAAGCTGTCTCCAAGCAGGAATACGACGACGCCAATGCCAAACGATTGCAGGCCGAGGCTTCGCTCAAAAGCGCGCAGATCGACCTGCGCTACACCAAGGTCCTGGCACCGATCAGCGGCCGTATCGGCCGTTCTTCGTTCACCGAAGGTGCACTGGTGAGCAATGGCCAGGCCAACGCCATGGCCACCATCCAGCAACTCGACCCGATCTACGTCGACGTCACCCAGTCCACCGCCGAACTCCTCAAGCTGCGCCGTGACCTGGAAAGCGGCCAGCTGCAGAAGGCCGGCGACAACGCCGCCTCGGTGCAGCTGGTGCTGGAAGACGGCAGCCTGTTCAAGCAGGAAGGCCGCCTGGAGTTCTCCGAAGTCGCGGTCGACGAGACCACCGGCTCGGTCACCCTGCGCGCCCTCTTCCCCAACCCCGATCACACCCTGCTGCCAGGCATGTTCGTGCATGCGCGGCTCAAGGCCGGGGTTAACGCCAACGCCATCCTGGCCCCGCAACAGGGCGTGACCCGCGACCTGAAAGGCGCGCCGACCGCACTGGTGGTCAACCAGGAGAACAAGGTCGAACTGCGCCAGCTCAAGGCCAACCGTACCCTGGGCAGCGACTGGCTGATCGAGGAAGGCCTGAACCCGGGTGACCGCCTGATCACCGAAGGGCTGCAGTACGTGCGCCCGGGCGTCGAGGTCAAGGTCAGCGAAGCCACCAACGTCAAGAAGCCGGCCAGCCCTGTTCAGGCCAACGCGGCGAAAGCAGACGCCAAAGCGGAGTAAACCATGTCGAAGTTCTTTATCGATCGCCCGATCTTCGCCTGGGTGATCGCCCTGGTGATCATGCTGGTCGGCGCCTTGTCGATCCTGAAGCTGCCGATCAACCAGTACCCCAGCATCGCGCCGCCGGCCATCGCCATCGCCGTGACCTACCCGGGCGCCTCGGCGCAAACCGTACAGGACACCGTGGTACAGGTGATCGAGCAGCAGCTCAACGGTATCGACAACCTGCGTTATGTGTCGTCGGAAAGTAACTCTGACGGCAGCATGACCATTACCGCCACCTTCGAGCAGGGCACCAACCCAGACACCGCGCAGGTGCAGGTGCAGAACAAGCTGAACCTGGCTACCCCGCTGCTGCCGCAGGAAGTGCAGCAGCAAGGTATCCGCGTCACCAAGGCAGTGAAGAACTTCCTTCTGGTGATCGGCCTGGTGTCCGAAGACGGCAGCATGACCAAGGACGACCTGGCCAACTACATCGTCTCCAACATGCAGGACCCGATCTCGCGTACCGCGGGTGTGGGTGACTTCCAGGTGTTCGGTGCGCAGTACGCCATGCGTATCTGGCTCGATCCGGCCAAGCTGAACAAGTTCCAGCTGACCCCGGTCGACGTCAAGACCGCCGTGGCCGCGCAGAACGTGCAGGTATCCTCCGGCCAGCTCGGCGGCCTGCCGGCCATGCCGGGTACCCAGCTGAACGCTACCATCATCGGCAAGACCCGCCTGCAGACTGCCGAGCAGTTCGAGAAAATCCTGCTCAAGGTCAACAGCGACGGTTCGCAGGTGCGTCTGGGTGATGTCGCCCAGGTTGGCCTGGGTGGTGAAAACTATGCCGTCAGCGCCCAGTTCAACGGCAAGCCGGCCTCCGGCCTGGCAGTTAAACTGGCTACCGGTGCCAACGCCCTGGACACCGCCAAGGCCCTGCGCCAGACCATCGCCGACCTGGAACCGTTCTTCCCGCCTGGGGTGAAAGCGGTATTCCCGTATGACACCACTCCGGTGGTCACCGAATCGATCAGTGGCGTTATCCACACCCTGATCGAAGCCGTGGTCCTGGTGTTCCTGGTGATGTACCTGTTCCTGCAGAACTTCCGCGCCACCATCATCACCACCATGACCGTACCGGTTGTGTTGCTGGGTACCTTCGGCATCCTTGCCGCTGCCGGCTTCAGCATCAACACCCTGACCATGTTCGCCATGGTCCTGGCCATCGGCTTGCTGGTGGACGACGCCATCGTCGTGGTGGAGAACGTCGAGCGGGTGATGTCCGAGGAAGGCTTGCCGCCCAAGGAAGCGACCAAGCGCTCGATGGAGCAGATCCAGGGTGCCCTGGTGGGTATCGCCCTGGTGCTGTCGGCGGTACTGCTGCCCATGGCGTTCTTCGGCGGCTCCACAGGTGTGATCTACCGGCAGTTCTCCATCACCATCGTCTCGGCCATGGGCCTGTCGGTGCTGGTGGCGCTCATCTTCACCCCGGCCCTGTGCGCCACCATGCTCAAGCCGCTGAAGAAGGGCGAGCACCATGTGGCCAAGCGCGGCTTCTTTGGCTGGTTCAACCGCAACTTCGACCGCAGCGTAACCGGCTACGAGCGCAGCGTGGGCGCCATCCTGCGCAACAAGGTACCGTTCCTGCTGGCCTACGCGCTGATCGTGGTCGGCATGATCTGGCTGTTCGCCCGCATCCCTACCGCGTTCCTGCCGGAAGAAGACCAGGGCGTATTGTTCGCCCAGGTACAGACCCCGGCCGGCTCCAGTGCCGAGCGCACCCAGGTGGTGGTCGACCAGATGCGTGAGTACCTGCTCAGCGAAGAGGCCGACACCGTGGCTTCGGTGTTCACCGTCAACGGCTTCAACTTCGCCGGCCGTGGCCAGAGCTCGGGTATGGCATTCATCATGCTCAAGCCGTGGGATGAACGCTCCAAGGAAAACAGCGTGTTCGCCCTTGCCCAGCGCGCCCAGCAGCACTTCTTCACCTTCCGCGATGCGATGGTGTTCGCCTTTGCCCCGCCTGCGGTGCTCGAACTGGGTAACGCCACCGGCTTCGACGTGTTCCTGCAGGACCGCGGCGGTGTCGGCCATACCAAGCTGATGGAAGCGCGCAACCAGTTCCTGGCCAAGGCCGCGCAGAGCAAGATCCTCAGCGCCGTGCGCCCGAACGGCCTGAACGACGAGCCGCAGTACCAGCTGACCATCGATGACGAGCGTGCCAGCGCCCTGGGTGTGACCATCGCCGACATCAACAACACCCTGTCGATTGCCTTGGGTGCCAGCTACGTCAACGACTTCATCGACCGTGGCCGGGTCAAGAAGGTGTACATCCAGGGCGAGCCGAACGCGCGGATGAGCCCGGAAGACCTGCAGAAGTGGTACGTGCGCAATGGCGCCGGCGAAATGGTGCCGTTCTCCTCCTTCGCCAAGGGCGAATGGACCTACGGTTCGCCGAAGCTGTCGCGTTACAACGGCGTCGAGGCAATGGAAATCCTCGGTGCTCCGGCCCCGGGCTACAGCACCGGTGAAGCCATGGCCGAGGTCGAGCGCATTGCTGGCGAACTGCCAAGCGGCATCGGCTTCTCCTGGACCGGCATGTCCTACGAGGAAAAACTCTCCGGTTCGCAGATGCCGGCACTGTTCGCCCTCTCGGTACTGTTCGTGTTCCTGTGCCTGGCAGCACTGTACGAAAGCTGGTCGATCCCGATCGCCGTGGTACTGGTAGTACCGCTGGGTATCATCGGTGCCCTGATCGCCACCAGCCTGCGCGGGTTGTCCAACGACGTGTACTTCCTGGTCGGCCTGTTGACCACCATCGGCCTGGCGGCGAAAAACGCCATTCTGATCGTCGAGTTCGCCAAGGAACTGCACGAGCAAGGCCGCAGCCTGTACGACGCGGCGATCGAGGCGTGCCGCATGCGTCTGCGCCCGATCATCATGACCTCGCTGGCGTTCATCCTCGGCGTGGTACCGTTGACTATCGCCAGCGGCGCCGGCGCCGGCAGCCAGCATGCCATCGGTACTGGCGTGATCGGCGGCATGATCAGTGCGACCGTGCTGGCTATCTTCTGGGTACCACTGTTCTTCGTCGCAGTGTCGTCACTGTTCGGCAGCAAAGAGCCGGAAAAAGACGTCACCCCTGAAACTCCACGTTATGAGGCTGGGCAATGACCAAGTCTTTGTTGTCCCTGGCAGTAACCGCTTTCATTCTTGGCGGCTGCTCGCTGATCCCTGACTACCAGACCCCGGAATCGCCGGTGGCTGCGCAGTGGCCGCAAGGCCCGGCTTACTCGCCGACGCAGTCGGCGGAGGTTGCCGCCGCCGAACAGGGCTGGCGTCAGTTCTTCCACGACCCGGCCCTGCAGCAGCTGATCCAGACCGCGCTGGTGAACAACCGCGACCTGCGCGTTGCCGCGTTGAACATCGACGCCTACCGTGCGCAGTACCGCATCCAGCGTGCCGACCTGTTCCCTGCGGTTTCGGCCAACGGTAGCGGCAGCCGCCAGCGCGTACCGGCGAACATGTCGCAGACGGGCGAAGCGGGCATCACCAGCCAGTACTCGGCCACCCTGGGCGTCAGCGCCTATGAGCTGGACCTGTTCGGCCGCGTACGCAGCCTGACCGAGCAGGCCCTGGAAACCTACCTGTCCAGCGAACAGGCGCGTCGCTCCACGCAGATCAGCCTGGTGGCCAGCGTGGCCAACGCCTACTACACCTGGCAGGCCGACCAGGCGCTGTTCAAGCTGACCGAAGAAACGCTGAAGACCTACGAGGAAAGCTACAACCTCACCCGTCGCAGCAACGAAGTCGGCGTAGCCTCGGCACTCGACGTCAGCCAGGCGCGTACCGCCGTGGAAGGCGCCCGGGTCAAGTACTCGCAGTACCAGCGCCTGGTCGCCCAGGACGTCAACAGCCTGACCGTGCTGCTGGGCACCGGCATTCCCGCCGACCTGGCCAAGCCGCTGGAGCTCAATGCCGACCAACTGGCCGAAGTACCGGCCGGCCTGCCGTCGGACATCCTCCAGCGTCGCCCGGACATCCAGGAAGCCGAGCACCTGCTCAAGGCCGCCAATGCCAACATTGGCGCGGCCCGCGCAGCGTTCTTCCCGAGCATCAGCCTGACCGCCAATGCTGGCAGCCTGAGCCCCGACATGGGCCACCTGTTCTCGGGCGGCCAGGGCACCTGGCTGTTCCAGCCGCAGATCAACCTGCCGATCTTCAACGCCGGCAGCCTGAAGGCCAGCCTGGACTACTCGAAGATCCAGAAGGACATCAACGTCGCCAAGTACGAAAAGACCATCCAGACCGCGTTCCAGGAAGTCTCCGATGGCCTGGCGGCGCGCAAGACCTTCGAAGAGCAGCTGCAGGCGCAACGCGACCTGGTGCAGGCGAACCAGGACTACTACCGCCTGGCCGAACGCCGCTATCGCATCGGTATCGACAGCAACCTGACCTTCCTCGACGCGCAGCGCAACCTGTTCAGCGCCCAGCAGGCACTGATCGGCGACCGCTTGTCGCAGCTGACCAGCGAGGTCAACCTGTACAAGGCGCTTGGCGGTGGTTGGTACGAGCAGACCGGGCAGGCCAACAACCAGCAGGCAGCGGTGGAAGCACCGAAGAGCTGATTGAAGCTGTCAAAGCATCAAGCCCACCCTCGCGGTGGGCTTTTTGTTTTGTGTTGCCTGGACCAGCCTCTTCGCGGGCTCGCCCGCGAAGAGGCCAGCACAGGAAAAACAATTAACCAACCAGAACATTCCGTTCGATTATCGCCCGTTTCCGTTTGTGGCGAATTGCCTCACCCCTGCCCTACCCCGCACCATCCTCCCCACGCAACGTTGCCCCGGTTCATCCCAAAAGACCCGCACCTGCAGGCCGCATCCTGCAGCGTATCGGCTCGCCCATAAAAACAAGAGATCCACGACAGATGAGCACTTTGCAACCCGCACGCCAGCTGCTGCCCGGCCTGTTGGCCATGTCCTGCGCACTCCCCGTGTTCGCCGCCGACGAAGGTGGTTTCCTGGAGGACGCCAAGGCCACCCTCAACCTGCGCAACTTCTACATCAACCGCAACTTCGTCGACCCGGCCCACCCGCAGGCCAAGGCCGAGGAGTGGACGCAGAGCTTCATCCTCGACGCCCGCTCCGGCTTCACCCAGGGCACCGTCGGTTTCGGCGTGGACGTACTGGGCCTGTACTCGGTCAAGCTCGACGGCGGCAAAGGCACCACCAACACCCACCTGCTGCCGGTGCACGATGATGGCCGCCCGGCCGATGACTTCGGCCGCCTGGGCGTGGCACTGAAAGCCAAGCTGTCCGAAACCGAGCTGAAAGTGGGTGAATGGATGCCGGTACTGCCGATCCTGCGCTCGGACGATGGCCGCTCGCTGCCGCAGACCTTCCGCGGCGGCCAGCTGACCTCGAAGGAAATCGCCGGACTGACCCTGTACGCCGGCCAGTTCCGCGGCAACAGCCCGCGCAACGACGCCAGCATGGAAGACATGTCGATGAACGGCAAGGCAGCGTTCACCTCCGACCGTTTCAACTTTGGCGGCGGCGAATACACCTTCAACGACAAGCGCACCATGATCGGCCTGTGGAATGCTCAGCTCAAGGACATCTACCGCCAGCAGTACCTCAACCTGGTGCACAGCCAACCCCTGGGCGACTGGACCCTGGGCGCCAACCTGGGCTACTTCATCGGCAAGGAAGACGGCGCCGAACGCGCTGGCGAACTGGACAACCGCACCGCCTCGGCCATGCTCTCGGCACGCTATCAGGGCCACACCATCTACGTCGGCCTGCAGAAAGTCAGCGGCGACGACGCCTGGATGCGGGTGAACGGCACCAGCGGCGGCACTCTGGCAAACGACAGCTACAACTCCAGCTTCGACAACGCCAAGGAACGCTCATGGCAGGTGCGCCATGACTTCAACTTCGCCACCGTCGGCGTGCCAGGCCTGACCCTGATGAACCGCTACATCAAGGGTGACAACGTGACCGCAGGCGGTGTGGACGATGGCAAGGAATGGGCGCGGGAAACCGAGTTGGCCTATGTGGTGCAGTCGGGCAGCTTCAAGGACCTGTCGGTGAAGTGGCGCAACTCCACCATGCGCCGGGACTTCAGCACCAACTCGTTCGATGAGAACCGGTTGATCCTGAGTTACCCGCTGAATCTCCTCTGAATTCTTCGCGGGACCGCACCAGCCTTGAAACCTGTGCGGTCCCTGTGGGAGCGGGCATGCCCGCGAAGAGGCCAGAAGCTAAAACAAATAACCCTAAGCTATAAACAAATCAATAAACCTTCTTTGACGACATATGCAGCAACCGCTTGAATAGGCCCCTGATCCCCGCCCCAGAGCTATGACATGGACCTCCGTCAGCTGCGCTACTTCATCGCCCTCACCGAATACCGCAGCTTCGTCCGTGCCGCCGAGGCCATGGGCATCACCCAACCCGCCTTCAGCCGTGCCATACAGAGTCTGGAACACAGCTTCGGCTGCCCACTGGTCGACCGCGCCAGCAAAGCCCTGCCGCCCACCCCCGAAGGCCTGGTGGTGCTGCAACATGCCCGGCGCCTGGTACAAGGTGCCGCGCAGCTGAGCAACGAAGTGCTGCAGATGACCAAGCTCGACGCCGGCGAGTTGCATTTCGGCAGCGGCCCGGCGCTGGCCGTGCGCCTGGTGCCCGATGCCCTGCGCCACTTTCTCGAACGCCACCCGGGCATCCGCACCTCACTGCTGGTAGACAACGCCGAACGCCTCGGCCAGGCCCTGCGCCGCGAGCAGATCGAATTTTTCGTCGACGATATCCGACCGTTCGAAGCCGATCCCAACTTTCACACCGAGCCCCTTTCAACGCGCCCCGGCCTGTTCTTCTGCCGCCCGGGGCACCCATTGCTGGCCAAGGACAGCCTGTCGACCAACGACCTGTTCAGCTACCCGCTGGCCAGCGCCCTGCTCGCCCCCGGTGTGCGCAAGCGCCTGGCCAACCTGAGCGGGCGCAGCGATTTCACCCCGCACCTGCAAACCGAGCACCTGGCCGTGCTGCGCAGTGTGGTGCAAGCCAGCGATGCCATCGGCACCGCCAGCGAGGAAGCAGTTGCCGAAGACCTGGCCAGCGGCCGGCTGGTGCGCCTGCACTGGCGCAACCTGCCACCGGCGCTGGAAGTGCTGAGTGTGCGCTGTGGCGTGGTCAGCCGCAGCGGTTACCGGCTGTCGCCGGCGGCGCGAGCGATGATCGAGACGCTGGTGGGGCTGGATATGCCAGTGCGGGCTGCTGCCATTCGCTGAGCTGATGATGGTGGCAGGGGCGGGCTATCCTGAGCTATATCGGTCGCCTGTACCGGCCCTTTCGCGGGTAAACCCGCTCCCACAGGTCCAGCGCAGCCCTCAGGAGTTGTAGTGACTCTGTGGGAGCGGATTTACCCGCGAAGAGGCCGGAACAGCAATACACCTCGATCAGGCAACCAGGGAGGCACAACAATGAAAACCCTCGTCGACCACCTGAGCCAATACGCCAGCTACCACCGCGACCCACGCAACATCGCCACCCACTTCGTCGGCATCCCGATGATCGTGCTGGCGGTCACTATCCTGCTGTCGCGCCCAGGCTGGGAGGTAGCCGGCATGTGGCTGTCCCCTGCCCTGCCTGCGGCGGCGGCCTCGGTCTGGTTCTACCTGCGCCTGGACCTGCGCTTCGGCCTGGTGATGGGGTTGTTGCTTGGGCTATGCCTGTGGGTCGGCCAGGTGCTGGCGATGCAGACGACAGCGCTGTGGCTCGGCACCGGGCTGGGAGCGTTCGTGGTGGGCTGGATCATCCAGTTCGTCGGCCATTACTACGAAGGCCGCAAACCGGCGTTTGTCGACGATGTCAGCGGATTGATCATCGGGCCGTTGTTCGTGGTGGCAGAAGCGGCATTCATGCTCGGCCTGTGCCCGGCCCTGAAGCAAGCCGTAGAAAGCAACGCCGGCCCAGTGGCCATGCGGCAGAAGAATGCGGCCATGTAAACATTCCATGGCCCAATCGCCGGCAAGCCAGCTCCCACAGGAACTGCACTACCCTCAAGCCTGATGCAATCCCTGTGGGAGCTGGCTTGCCGGCGATTGGGCCGGTACAGCCATTACTGCTGTCGCGACTCCACACCCAGCTCATCCCACACCGACTCAGCCATGTGGAAGGTGGCATTGGCCGCCGGAATGCCGCAATAGATCGCGCTCTGCATCAGCACTTCCTTGATTTCGTCGCGGGTCACGCCGTTGTTGGCCGCCGCGCGCAGGTGCAGCTTCAGCTCGTCGTTGCGGTTCATGCCAATCAGCATGGCGATGGTGATCAGACTACGGGTATGGCGCGGCAGGCCAGGGCGAGTCCAGATGTCACCCCAGGCGTGGCGGGTGATCATCTCCTGGAACTCGCCGTTGAAGTCGTTGAGCTTCTCCAGGCTGCGGTCCACGTGGGCATCGCCAAGCACTGCGCGGCGTACTTGCATGCCGGCGTCGTAACGTTGTTTCTCGTCCATGGCGGTATCCTCAGTGAGCCTGCAGGAAGGCGAGCACTCGGCGGCTGAACGCCTCGCCGATCTCGACGTTGGACAGGTGCGCCGCCGGGAAGTCGACGTACTCGGCACCCGCGATACCGGCCTGCATGAAGCGGCCGTGCTCCGGAGTGGTCACCACGTCCTCGGTACCGGCAACGATCAGCGCCGGCACCTGGATACGGCCCAGTTGCTCGCGGTAATCGGCATCACGCACCGCCGCGCAGTTGCCGGCATAACCTTGCGGACTGGTTTGCGCCAGCATCTGGCAGATGCGCTGGGCCTGCGCTGGCTGGGCCTGGGCGAAGCCCGGGGTGAACCAGCGGGCGATGGAGGCATCGCGCAGGTCGACCATGGCCTGCTGGCCGCCCTTGAGCACGGTGTCGATACGGGTGTTCCACACCTCGTCGTTGGCGATCTTGGCGGCGGTGTTGCACAGGGTCAGGCTGTGCAGGCGCTCGCCGGCGTTTATGCCCAACCACTGGCCGATCAAGCCGCCCATCGACAGGCCGACGAAGTGCGCCTTGGCGATATCCAGGCCATCGAGCAGGGCCAGCACGTCACGGCCCAGCTGTTCGATGCTGTAGGGGCCTTCAGTGACCAGCGACCCACCGTGGCCACGGGTGTCGTAGCGCAGCACGCGCAAGTGCTGGCTCCACAGCGGTATCTGTGTGTCCCACATGCCCAGGTCGGTGCCCAGCGAGTTGGACAGGACCAGCACCGGGGCGTTTTCCGGGCCATCGATCTGGTAATTCAAAACGCCATCGGCCAGTTGCAAGTGCGCCACAGCGGTCTCCTTCAGGCAGTGAAACGTTGATGTTCGGACACGGCGCGCGCCACCCAGACGCGGGCCTGGCCCAGGTAATTGGCAGGGTCGAGCAAGCGATCGAGTTCTTCGGCGGACAGTTCGGCACTGACCTGCGGCTCTTCACCCAGCACGGTGCGCAGGTGGCGCTGTTCGGCCACAGCGCGCTGGCAGCACTGCTCCAGCAGGTGATGGGCGTGGTCGCGGCCCAGGCGCTGGGCGAGGACGATGCTCACCGCTTCGGCCAGCACCAGGCCCTGGGTCAGGTCGAGGTTACGGCGCATGCGCGCGGCATCTACTTCCATGCCCTCGGCAATCACCTGGGCTTGGCGCAGCGCACCAGAGACCAGGCAGCAGATGTCCGGTAGGGTTTCCCATTCGGCATGCCACAGGCCGAGGCTGCGCTCATGCTCCTGGGGCATGGCGGCGAACAGCGTCGAAACCAGCCCCGGCACGCGGGTCGCGGCGCCGATCAGCACCGCGGCGCCGACAGGGTTGCGCTTGTGCGGCATGGTCGAAGACCCACCCTTGCCCGGCGCGGAAGGCTCGAACAGTTCCCCCGCCTCGGTCTGCATCAGCAAGCTGACATCGCGGCCGAACTTGCCCAGGCTACCAGCGACCAGGCCTAGTACCGAGGCAAACTCCACCAGGCGGTCGCGCTGGGTGTGCCAGGGCTGCTCGGGCAGGGTCAGCTTGAGCTGCTCGGCCAGGGCTTCGGCCACCGGCATCGCCTTGCTGCCCAACGCCGCCAGGCTACCCGAGGCGCCGCCGAACTGCAGCACCAGCAAGCGTGGGCGCAGCTCATGCAAGCGCTGGCGGTGACGGGTCAAGGCGCCCAGCACACCGGCCAGTTTCATGCCCAGGGTCACGGGGGTGGCGTGCTGCAGCCAGGTGCGCCCCACCAGCGGCGTGTCGGCGTGCTGCAAGGCCTGACGGGACAGGGTATCGGCCAGCTTGCCGAGGTCGGCTTCGATCAGGTCGAGGGCAGCACGCAGCTGCAGGACCAGGCCAGTGTCCATCGCGTCCTGGCTGGTGGCGCCCAGGTGCACATAGCGCTCGGCTTCGGGCACGCCACTGGCAATCACCTTGCCCAACGCCTTCACCAGCGGGATCGCCGAGTTGCCTGCAGTGGCGATGGCATTGGCCAGCACGCCAACGTCATAGCGCTCGGCGTGGCACGCCGCCTCGATGGCCGCTACAGCGCTATGCGGGACCAGCCCGGCAGCCGCCTCGGCACGCGCCAGCGCCGCCTCGAAATCGAGCATGCCCTGCAGGCGGCCACGGTCGGAGAAGATCTCGCGCATGGCCGGTGCGGTGAAGTAGGCGTCGAACAGTTGGTTGGTCATGCCACGTCCTTAATTATCGTGGTGCAGGTAGGCCGCCTGCTTCGGCAGGCGCAGGCTGAACAGGAAGGCAATCGCCATCATCGCCGTCACGTACCAGTAGAAAGTGTTTTCCATGCCCAGGGTCTTCAGGCCCAGGGCCACGTACTCGGCCGAACCGCCGAACGCCGCGTTCGCCACTGCATAGGCCAGGCCCACGCCCAGTGCGCGCACCTGCGGCGGGAACATCTCGGCCTTCACCAAGCCGCTGATCGAGGTATAGAAACTGACGATACACAACGCCAGGGTAATCAGCACGAAGGCCATGAACGGGCTGCTCACGGTTTTCAGCGCCATCAGCAACGGTACGGTAAATAGCGTCCCCAGGGCACCGAACAGCATCATCGAATTACGCCGACCGATGCGGTCGGAGAGCATGCCAAAGAACGGCTGTAGCACCATGAACAGGAACAGCGCACCGGTCATCACATAGCTGGCGTTCTTCGCGGTCATGCCAGCGGTGTTGACCAGGAACTTCTGCATGTAGGTGGTGAAGGTATAGAAGATCAGCGAACCGCCCGCGGTATAGCCGAGCACGGTGATGAAGGCCGCCGCATGGTCGCGGAACAGGCCCTTGATGGTGCCGGCATCCTTGTCCTGGCGGGTTTCGGCGCTGCTGGTCTCATGCAGCGAGCGGCGCAGCATCAGCGAGATCAGTGCGGCAATGGCACCGACCACGAACGGAATGCGCCAGCCCCAGGCGCGCAGCTCTTCTTCGGTGAGCAGTTGCTGCAGGATCACCACCACCAGCACCGCCAGCAACTGGCCGCCGATCAGGGTCACGTACTGGAACGAGGCGAAGAAACCGCGCTGGCCGCGCAGGGCTACTTCACTCATGTAAGTGGCGGTGGTGCCGTACTCGCCGCCTACCGACAGGCCCTGGATCAACCGGGCCAGCAAAAGCAGCGCCGGGGCCCAGGTGCCGATGCTGGCATAGGTAGGCAGGCAGGCGATCATCAGGGAGCCGAAGCACATCATCAGCACCGAGATCATCAGGGAATTCTTGCGACCATGGCGGTCAGCGAGGCGGCCGAAGATCCAGCCACCGATGGGGCGCATCAGAAAGCCCGCGGCGAACACGCCTGCCGTGTTCAACAACTGCACGGTGGGGTCGTCGGAGGGGAAGAAAGCCGGGGCAAAGTAGATCGCGCAGAAGGCATAGACGTAGAAGTCGAACCATTCCACCAGGTTGCCTGAAGAGGCACCAACGATAGCGAAGATGCGTTTGCTGCGTTCTTCGCCGGTGTAATAGGTTGAGGTCATGGTGAGTTTACTCCTGGAGGGTCGCAGGTAATTCTAGACACACCTGGTAACACACTCGTTCCGCTATCTGGCTGGCAACTGGCCTTGAGTCTGGCAGGACCGGCCTCTTTGCGGGCAAGCCCGCTCCCACAGCGGGAGGCGTGGTTCCCCCTGTGGGAGCGGATTTACCCGCGAAGAGGCCGGTACAAGTCAAACCCGCTCGATGGCCAGCGCCAAACCTTGGCCTACGCCCACACACATGGTCGCCAGGCCCTTACGCCCACCGCTCTTCTCCAGCTGGTGAAGCGCAGTCAGCACCAGGCGCGCACCGCTCATGCCCAGCGGGTGGCCCAGGGCGATGGCACCGCCGTTGGGGTTCACCTGCGGTGCATCGTCGGCCACACCCAGCTCACGCAGCACCGCCAGACCTTGGCTGGCAAAGGCTTCGTTGAGCTCGATCACATCGAAATCATTCACCGCCACACCCAGGCGCTCGGTCAGCTTGCGCACTGCCGGCACCGGACCAATGCCCATCACTCGCGGTGCAACACCGGCGCTGGCCATGCCCAGTACGCGGGCACGTGGGGTCAGGCCGTGTTTCTTCACAGCCTCGGCCGAAGCCAGGATCAACGCCGCGGCACCGTCGTTCACGCCCGAGGCATTGCCAGCGGTGACGGTCTTGTCCGGGCCGTTGACCGGCTTGAGCTTGGTCAAGGCTTCCAGCGTGGTTTCCGGGCGCAGGTGTTCGTCACGCTCGACGATGGTCTCGCCCTTCTTGTGCGCGATACGCACCGGCACGATCTCTTCGGCGAAGAAGCCGGCGGCCTGGGCCGCAGCTGCCTTCTGCTGGCTGCGCAGGGCGAAGGCGTCCTGGTCGGCACGCGAAACCTGGTAATCGTCGGCCACGTTGTCGGCGGTTTCCGGCATGGAGTCCACACCGTACTGGCTCTTCATCAGCGGGTTGATGAAACGCCAGCCGATGGTGGTGTCTTCGAGCTTCATGTTGCGCGAATAGCCGCTTTCGGCCTTGCCCATGACGAACGGGGCACGCGACATCGACTCGACGCCGCCGGCAATCGCCAGCTCCATTTCGCCGCTGGCAATGGCGCGGAAGGCAGTGCCGATGGCATCCATGCCCGACGCGCACAGGCGATTCAGGGTGACACCCGGAATGCTCTCCGGCAGGCCGGCCAGCAGCAGCGCCATGCGTGCCACGTTGCGGTTGTCTTCACCAGCCTGGTTGGCGCAGCCGAAGAACACTTCGTCAACCTGATCCCACTGCACGGTCGGGTTGCGCTCGATCAGCGCCTTCAGCGGTACGGCGGCCAGGTCGTCGGCCCGCACGCCGGCCAGGGCGCCACCGAAGCGGCCGATCGGGGTGCGAATGGCGTCACAGATGAATACGTCGCGCATCAAGCTTCTCCTGCGACCTGGCCATGGGCCGCGGCGGTACGGGCTTCGAGGTCACGCAGAGCGGACAGCTCGACTTCGGTCGGTTCGGCGGTGGTCTGCACATCGTCGGCAAAGCGGATCGCCCAGCCAGTGGCGGCGATGATCTGCTCGCGGGTCACACCCGGGTGGATCGCAGTGACGACGAATTCGTGGGTCCCGGCTTCCGGCTCCATGATGCACAGGTCGGTGATAATGCCGACCGGGCCGTCGCCTGGCAGGCCAAGGCGTTTGCGCGAGTCGCCGCCTTCACCGTGGCCAACCGAGGTGATGAAGTCCAGCTTGTCGACAAAGGCACGCGGCGACTGCTTGAGGATGATCAGTACCTGCTTGGCAGAACCAGCGATTTCCGGTGCACCACCAGCACCTGGCAGGCGGGTTTTCGGGGCGTGGTAATCACCGACGACGGTAGTGTTGATGTTGCCGAAGCGGTCGACCTGGGCAGCGCCGAGGAAGCCGACGTCGATGCGCCCACCTTGCAGCCAGTAGCGGAAGATCTCGCCGGTCGGCACCACGGTGTCAGCGGTTTCGGCCAGCTCGCCGTCGCCGATAGACAGCGGCAGCACACTTGGCTTGGCGCCGATCGGGCCGGATTCGTAGATCAGCACCACGTCTGGCGACGATGTCAGGCGCGCCAGGTTGGCAGCCTTGGACGGCAGGCCGATGCCGACGAAGCACACAGCACCGTTGCGCAGGCGACGTGCTGCAGCGACGGTCATCATTTCGGAAGTGGAGTAGCTCATTGTGCGGCCTCCGCAGTGCTGGCCAGCTTGGCCTTGAATTCGTTGAAATCGGCAGTGCCACGGATGTAGGTGTCGATCCAGGCGGTGAACGATTCGCGGCTACGCGCGATCGGGTCCCAGGCCTGGTAGAAGCGGTTGTCACGCTCGTAGTAGCCGTGGGCATAGGACGGGTGCGCACCGCCAGGTACCAGGCATACCGCGCTCAGGGCCCAGGTCGGCAGCACACAGGCGTTCATCGGGGCCTGCAAGTCGTCGACGATTTCCTCGACGGTGACGATGCAGCGCTTGGCGGCCAGGGCGGCTTCCTTCTGCACGCCGAGGATGCCCCACAGCAGCACATTGCCTTTGCGGTCGGCCTTTTGCGCGTGGATCACGGTCACATCCGGGCGCACCGACGGCACGGCTGCCAGCACTTCACCGGTGAACGGGCAGGTGACGCTCTTGATCAGCGGGTTGACCTTCGGCAGGTCGGAGCCGGCGTAGGCACGCAGCACGGCGAACGGCAGGCCAGAAGCACCGGCGACATAGGCGTTTGCCAGGTCGGCATGGCTGTGTTCTTCGATTTCGATGGCGTGTGGCCACTGCTTCTCGACGGCATCACGCAGGCGGTGCAGCGAGCCGACACCTGGGTTACCACCCCAGGAGAAGATCAGCTTGCTGGCGCAGCCGGCGCCGATCAGCTGGTCGTAGATCAGGTCCGGAGTCATGCGCACCAAGGTCAGGTCGCGCTTGCCCTGACGGATGATCTCGTGGCCGGCGGCAGTCGGGATCAGGTGGGTGAAACCTTCGAGGGCGACGGTATCGCCATCCTGGATGAACTGCTTCACGGCTTCGTGAAGCGGGAGAATTGCAGCCATTTGGAGACTCCTGGTCAGGGTGCTTCGGTGAGCTCAGATTAAGGAGACTGGTGGGTGGCTTACAATCCGATAATCGACTATCTGTGCGATTATCGAACAATTTGTTGTCCTGCTATTCATTCACTACCGTGTCGAATTCTTCGCAGCACAAGGCTGCTCCTACAGGGGGCGGCGTCGCCTTTATAGGAGCAGCCTTGTGCTGCGAAGGGCCGCACAGCGGCCCTCGGGCTTCAGGTCGCGTCAGCGTGGCTCACCAGCCCTTTCACGATCACACCCACGGTCGCCAGCCCCGCCGGCACCAGCAATGCCGTGAGCACCTGTTCGAAGTTCCAGCCCAGCCCCAGCAGCGTCGCACCACTCCAGGCCCCGAGAATCGCACCGAAGCGGCCGATACCCAGCATCCACGATACCCCTGTGGCGCGGCCCTGTGTCGGATAGAAGCGCGCTGCCAGCGAAGGCATCGCCGATTGGGCGCCGTTCACGCACATGCCGGCAACCAGCACCAGCGTGGCCAATACGGTGATGTTGCCCAGGCTCTGCCCCACGGCGTAGGCGAACACCCCGGCCAGCAGGTAGAAAATTCCGATCACCTTGTGCGGATTGAAGCGGTCCATGGCCCAACCCACACCGACGGCGCTCAGCACGCCACCGAACTGGAACAGTGCGCCGATGAAGGCAGCCTGTTCCATGCTCGCGCCGCTGTCGCGCATCAAGGTTGGCAACCAGCTGGTCAGCAGATAGACGATCACCAGGCCCATGAAGTAGGTCAGCCACAACAGCATGGTGCCCATGCCGTAGGTACCGGAGAAGATCAGCGCGAACACGTTGCGCGCGGCCACCGCCTTCTGTTCCGGCACGCTGAAACTGCCCGCCTCGGCCACCACCTGCGGCGCGATGGGCGACAAGGTCTGGCGCACCTTGTCGGTACCCCGATTGCGCACCACCAGGAACCGCGCCGACTCCGGCAGCCATACCATCAGCACCAGCGCCAGCAGCAACGGCAGCACGCCACCGATCACCAGCAGGCTGTGCCAGCCGTAGGCCGGGATCATCTTGGCGGAAATGAAACCACCACCGGCCATGCCCAGGTTGAAGCCGCAGAACATGCTGGTCACCAACAGCGACTTGAGGCGCTCGGGGGTATATTCAGACAATAGCGTGGTGGCGTTGGGCATACCTGCACCAAGGCCCAGGCCAGTCAGGAAGCGCAACACCAGCAACTGATCGACGTTGGTGGCATAGGCCGAGGCCAGGCTGAAGCCACCGAATACCAGCACTGCGCCCACCAGCACGCCCTTGCGGCCAAAACGGTCCGCCAGCGGGCCGGAGCCGAGGGCACCGAAAACCATACCGATCAATGCAGCACTCATGACCGGGCCGAGGCTGGCGCGGTCTATCCCCCACTCCTGCGAAAGGGCCGGGGCGATGAAGCCCATGGCGGCGGTGTCCAGGCCATCGAGGAAGACGATCAGGAAGCACAGCAACACCACCCGCCATTGGTAGCGGGACAGCGGCTGCTGATTGATGAACGACTGGACGTCGAGGCTATTGCCGACGTTGGTTTGCGCTTGATTCATTATTGTTTTCCAGAATGAGGGGCACAGCCAGCCCACTGCACGCGATCAAACGGTACAGAGGACGATGATTTGGGGATGCAGCCGGCGTCAGCCTGGATATAACGGTACTGCGCGCGGGTGCGGCCGCGGCAGCGAGGGGACAGTATTCATGTTAAGTGCCTCTTATGTTTTTCTTGTTCGGTCGGCACAGCCGACCGTTGCGAGAGACATTAATCAGCGAGCGGAGGCGGCGCAATTCACCGCGAACGACACTGTGCGTTTATCGCACAGGAAAGGGTTTTGCCTGTTCTAAATTTGAAAGTGGCGCGCTGTGCGCCCCTTCGGGGCTCAACCAAACAACTGATGACATAGGTCCCGGCTGGCCGCCAGCAGGATCGGCAAGAACCGCTGCTCCAGCTCACTGCGCGTCACCCGCCCGACATGGGTACTCACATTCAAAGCCGCCAGCACCTGCCCCGAGGCGTCATACACCGGCACCGCAATCGAGCGCAGCCCCTGCTCCAGCTCCTGGTCTACCACGCACCAGCCCTGGGCACGCACCTGCTGGATACAGGCGAACAGCGACTCGGGGTCGTGCAAGGTACGGCTGGTACGCGCCTTCAGGTCGGCACGCTCCAGGTATTCACGCAGGCTGGTGTCGTCCATGGCCGCCAACAGAATACGCCCCATCGATGTGCAATAGGCCGGCAGGCGCCCGCCCACCGACAGGTCGACCGAAATCAACCGCTCCACGGTCGCCGAACGGGCTATATAAAGGATGTCGTCACCTTCCAGCGTGGCCATGTTGGCCGCCTCGTGCAGCTGGTCGCTGATGCGGTCCAGGTAAGGCTGGGCGGAAATCGCCAGCGGCGTCGACGACAGGTACGCATGCCCCAGCGTCAGCACTTTGGGCAACAGCGAATAGGTGCGCCCGTCGGTGGTGGCGTAACCCAGCTTGATCAACGTGTGCAGGCAACGGCGTACCGCAGCACGGGGGATTTCGGTGCGGTGGCTGATCTGGGCGATGGTCAGGTGGCGCTTGCGTTCCTGAAAGGCCTGGATGACTGCCAGGCCTCGCGCCAGGGAGGTCATGAAGTCCGGGTCGCCGGTGAAGGCCTGGATGCGCTTGGCCGGTGACGCCACGATCGGTGGTGCCAGGGCTGCCGAGGCAGGTCGCCCCTGCTCCAGGTTGACCGACTCTGGATTGACGGAATCGCTGGCCAAGGTTTCGTCACTCATCGCACACCTCAAAAAAAAACGCCCACTCGTGCGATTATCGAACAAACGGCCGATAATCGCAATTGACCGCTGACACTTTTACTTATACCTTTCTCATGCCACTTGTGGCTTCTTTGGAGAGACTGGTCAGGTACCCACCGTAGAAGTCCCCAGGCAACGGCCTCGCCTTTTGGCGAGGCCGTTTTTCATTACCCTCCCGGTCGACTGTCCCGCTGCTGCACTGCAACGAACTTTTGTCCGTATTGCCTTTCAAACTTGTACGAAAGGCCCAAACTGTCATCGAATGCATTCCATTACTTGCGTCTTGTGATGTCAGGGTTGGGTAAATTACGATGTCCGGCGAATATCGATTGCTATAATCGATTGCGCAGGCCTCGACGATGCCGTGGTAATGGAACCCTCCGCTGTATCAAGCCGTTGCGGCCAGCAAGGCATGTGCACGCTGCACAACGCTTAACAACTGTCATCAAACTTAACTTAATTCAGGTACTACTGTGACGAAAGATGAACTGCGCGCGGAACTCGAGCGCCAGGCTGAACGTTACAAGGATGTTTATGGTGGCGAAGTCACCACTTACGCCGCACAACCGGATCCGGAACGCAAACCTTGGCGCAAGCGCGCCAGCGTGCGCGACCAGGCCTTCAGCCAGGAACTGGAACGTATGGAAAAGGAACTGCGCAGCGACACTCCCTGACCTGGGACCACGCCAGCGCGTCGTCGCCCGGCCAGCCCGGGCGCGGTCGATCTTTACTGTCCGGCCGAAGGTGAAATGGAATTACACAAATTTCATACGACCGTTTGAAAAGAAGCGAAGCGGCTTTTTTTCCAGCTTTTTGCCGGTTTTCGCCAGCTTTTACGCGCTTTAGCGGATATTTCCCTGCCGGCACGTCGCACCGTGCACATCACGCTCGCGTCAGGAAGATTGCCGTCGGTCTGTCGCAAATGCATCGATTGCCAACGTTTTCTGGCATAATCCCGCCCCCCTAAGACCGCCAGACAACCTTCATGATCGAATTATTCAGCGGACTGGATGCCTGGGTGTTGGTGAGCCTGCTGCTCGCCTTGACCTTCGTGCTCGCCTTCGAGTTCATCAATGGCTTTCATGACACCGCCAACGCGGTAGCTACCGTCATCTATACCAAAGCCATGCCGCCGCACCTCGCCGTGTTCTTCTCCGGCGTGTTCAACTTCCTTGGCGTTCTGCTCGGCGGTGTCGGGGTGGCCTATGCCATCGTGCACCTGCTGCCAGTAGAGCTGCTGATCAATGTGAACACCGGACACGGCCTGGCCATGGTCTTCTCGCTGCTGGCTGCGGCCATCACCTGGAACCTGGGCACCTGGTACTTCGGTATCCCCGCCTCCAGCTCGCACACGCTGATCGGCTCCATCCTCGGCGTCGGCCTGGCCAACGCCCTGATCAACGACATCCCGCTGGGCGACGGTGTCAACTGGCAGAAGGCTATCGACATCGCCATGTCGCTGGTGGTCTCGCCGATGGCCGGCTTCGCCGTTGCCGCTATGGTGCTGATCGGCCTCAAGTGGTGGCGCCCGCTGTCGAAGATGCACAAGACCCCCGAGCAGCGCCGCAAGCTCGACGACAAGAAGCACCCACCGTTCTGGAACCGCCTGGTACTGGTGGTTTCGGCCATGGGTGTGAGCTTCGTGCACGGCTCCAACGACGGCCAGAAAGGCATCGGCCTGATCATGCTGGTGCTGATCGGTATCGTCCCGGCCAAATTCGTCCTCGACCTGAACAGCACCACCTACCAGATCGAGCGTACCCGCGACGCCACCTTGCACATGAGCCAGTTCTACCAGCGCAACGCCGCCACCCTGGGCGAGTTCCTGGCACTGGGCAAGGCCAAGTCCAGCGACCTGCCGGAGCAGTTCAGCTGCAACCCGCAGCAGACCGAGCCGACCATTGCCGCGCTGCAGTCCTCGCTGCAGGGCGTGACCGACTACCACAGCCTGAGTGCCGACAAGCGTGTCGAAGTGCGCCGCTACCTGCTGTGCCTGGACGACACGGCGAAGAAGGTCGGCAAGCTGCCAGGTCTGGAAGCCCGTGAAAAGGCCGATCTGGAAAAACTGCGCAAAGACCTGACCGCCACTACCGAGTACGCCCCGTTCTGGGTGATCGTGGCCGTCGCCCTGGCCCTGGGCCTGGGTACCATGGTCGGCTGGAAGCGCGTGGTACTGACCGTTGGCGAGAAGATCGGCAAGCAGGGCATGACCTATGCCCAGGGCATGTCGGCACAGATCACCGCGGCCTGTGCCATCGGCATGGCCAACATCTTCGCCCTGCCGGTATCGACCACCCACGTGCTGTCGTCCGGTGTGGCCGGCACCATGGTCGCCAACAAGAGCGGCCTGCAAGGCGGCACCGTGAAGACCATCCTGCTGGCCTGGGTACTGACCCTGCCTGCGTCGATGGGCCTGGCGGCCGGCCTGTTCTGGCTGGCGTCCAAAGCCATTGGCTGAGTGATACCGCAATAAGAAGAAGGCGCCTGACGGGCGCCTTTTTCATAGGTGTCATTCCTGTACCGGCCCTATCGCCGGCAAGCCAGCTCCCACAGGTATTGCACCGCCCGCAAGGCCTGTGCAGTACCTGTGGGAGCTGGCTTGCCGGCGAAAGGGCCGGTACAGGCAACCTACCTTTTCTTGCCCCCCAGCAACGACCCCATCAACCCACGCACCAACTGCCGCCCCAACTGGTTGGCCGCCTGGCGCACCGCCGACTTGATTGCCTGCCCTGCCGCACTCTGCAAGAACTCACCAGCCTTGTCGGCAAAGCTCTCTTCATCCGCCTTGGGTTGCGGCACGGGCTCCACCGGCTCGCCCTTGCGCTGGGTCAGCATCTCATAGGCCGACTCACGGTCCACCGGCTTGTCGTAACGCCCCGCCAGCGGCGAATTGGCAATCAGCGCACTGCGCTCAGCCGCGCTCAACGGCCCGATACGCGACTGCGGCGGTGCAATCAGCACACGTTGCACCATCGCTGGCGTGCCCTTCTCTTCCAGTGTCCCCACCAGCGCCTCGCCAATACCCAGTTCGGTCAGCACCGCCAGGGTGTCGAACACCGGGTTGGGGCGGAAGCCATCAGCCACCGCCCGCAGCGACTTCTGCTCCTTGGCGGTAAACGCCCGCAAGCCATGCTGAATGCGCAAGCCCAACTGGGCCAGCACCGCATCTGGCAAGTCCCCCGGCGACTGGGTGACGAAGTACACACCCACGCCCTTGGAACGAATCAGCCGCACCACCTGCTCCAGGCGATCCTGCAATGCCTTGGGTGTATCGTTGAACAACAAGTGCGCTTCATCGAAGAACAACGCCAGCACCGGCTTATCGGCATCACCGCGCTCGGGCAGTTGCTCGAACAACTCGGCCAGCAGCCACAACAGGAAGGTCGCGTACACCTTCGGTGCATCGTGAACCAACCGGCTGGCGTCCAGCAGGTGGATACGCCCACGGCCATCCGGGTCTGGCCGCAGGAGGTCCTCGAGCTGCAACCCCGGTTCACCGAACAACGCCTCGGCGCCCTGCTGCTCCAGGGTCGCCAACCGGCGCAAAAGCGCCTGAGTGGAGGCCGTTGTCATCAGCGCGCTGTCTTCGCCCAGCAGTTGCGGGTTGTCCTTCAGGTGCGCGAGCAGCGCCTTGAGGTCCTTGAGGTCCAGCAGCAGCAGGCCTTCACGGTCGGCTACCTTGAACGCCGCATACAGCGCCGCCTGTTGGCTGTCGGTCAGTTCCAACAGGTTGCCCAGCAGCAGCGGCCCCATTTCACTGAGGGTGGTACGCAGCGGGTGGCCGGACTGCCCGGCAATGTCCCACAGGCTCACCGGGTAAGCCTGGGGCCTGTGCCCCAGCCAGGGCATGCCGGCGATGCGCTCGGCCACCTTGCCTTGCGGCGCACCAGCAGCGCCCAGGCCGCACAGGTCGCCTTTGACATCGGCGGCGAACACCGCAACCCCCGCGTCACTGAACGCTTCCGCCAGATGCTGCAAGGTGACGGTCTTGCCAGTACCCGTAGCGCCCGCTACCAGGCCATGGCGGTTGGCCAACCTCATAGCTTGCCCAACCGGCTGGCCATCCGGGCCAGCACCTACAACGATGGTCGAAATTTCCGACATCTCTTAAATCCTCTGCTCAAGCTTTACCGTAATTCGGCCGATACCTGTGGGTGATATTCGCCTTAATAGAGAGGAACAACCGAAAAGGGACTTTTCGGGATATTGCACTGCTTTGCGACTCCACGCGTGCAAACGCCTGATATGAAACCTTAGCGGAACCGATTACGCCATGAACAAAAGCCTTCGTTTCAGCCACAAGATTCTTTTGGCAGCATCACTGATCGTGATACTCGCCTTCAGCCTTTTCACGCTCTACAACGATTACCTCCAGCGTAATGCGATCCGCGAGGACCTCGAGAACTATCTGGCTGAAATGGGCGCTTCCACTTCGACCAATATCCGCAACCTGTTCGAAGGCCGTATCAAGCTGGTGGAAAACCTGGCACAGAACATAGCCCAGGACCCGACCAACGCCGAAACCCTGATGGGCCAGAATGCGCTGATCTCGAGCTTTCTCACGGTTTACGTGGGCAAGGTCGACGGTGGCTTCAGCGTGCGTCCTGACACGAAGATGCCTGACGGCTACGACCCACGTATCCGTCCCTGGTACAAGGACGGCATGAACGCCGCAGGCCCGATCCTGACCGAGCCATACATCGACATGGCCACCAACAGGATGGTCATCGGCATCATCAACAAAGTGTCCGGCAGTGTCGGTGTCGTCGGTGGCGACCTGGCCCTGGACGGCCTGGTGCAGATCATCAACTCGCTGAACTTCGGCGGCATGGGCTATGCCTTCCTGGTCAACGATCAAGGCAAGATCTTGGTGCACCCGGACAAAGACCTGGTGATGAAGTCGCTGTCGGACCTGTTCCCGCAGCACACGCCGAAACTGAGCGGTGAGCTGACCGAAGTGCAGAGCGACGGCCAGGCCCGCCTGCTGACCTTCACCCCGATCACCGGCCTGCCGTCGGCCAACTGGTACATCGGCCTGTCGGTGGACAAGGACAAGGCCTTCTCGATGCTGAGCACCTTCCGCACGTCAGCGGTGATCGCCACGCTGGTGGCGGTGGTGATCATCATCGGCCTGCTCGGGCTGCTGATCCGCGTGCTGATGCAGCCGCTGCACACCATGACCCGTGCCATGGAAGATATTGCCGAGGGTGAAGGCGACCTGACCAAGCGCCTGCGCATCCACAACCATGACGAGTTCGGCATCCTGGGCAGCGCCTTCAACCGTTTTGTCGAACGTATACACAGTTCGATCCGCGAAGTGTCCTCGGCCACCGAGCAGGTCAACGAAGTTGCCCTGCGGGTCATCAGTGCCTCGAACTCGTCGATGACCAACTCCGACGAACAGTCCAACCGTACCAACAGCGTGGCCGCCGCCATCAACGAACTGGGCGCCGCCGCCCAGGAAATTGCCGGCAACGCCGCCCAGGCCTCGCAGCACGCCAGTTCGGCGCGGTTGCTGGCCGAAGAAGGGCAGCAGGTGGTGGAACGCAACATTGCGGCAATGAACCGCCTGTCCGACCTGATCGTCACTTCCAGCGCGCACATCGAGACGCTGAACAGCAAGACCGTCAACATCGGTCAGATCCTTGAGGTGATCACCAGCATTTCCCAGCAGACCAACCTGCTGGCGCTGAACGCGGCCATCGAAGCGGCCCGTGCCGGTGAAGCCGGGCGTGGTTTTGCCGTGGTCGCCGATGAAGTACGCAACCTGGCGCACCGCACCCAGGAGTCGGCGCAACAGGTGCAGACCATGATCGAAGAACTGCAGGTCGGTGCGCGCGAATCGGTCGAGACCATGGACCAGAGCCAGCGCCACAGCCAGGACAGCATGCAGATCGCCAACCAGGCCGGTGAACGGCTGGACAGCGTTACCGTGCGCATCGGCGAGATCGACGGCATGAACCAGTCGGTAGCCACCGCCACCGAAGAGCAGACCGCCGTGGTCGAAGCGATCAACATGGACATCAACGAAATCAACATGCTCAACCAGGAGGGCGTGGAAAACCTGCAGGCCACCCTGCGCGCCTGCTCCGACCTGGAGCAGCAGGCCGGCCGCCTGAAGCACCTGGTGGGCAGCTTCCGCATCTGACAAGTGCTACTCCTCTCTTTGTAGGAGCAGCCTTGTGCTGCGAAGAGGCCAGTACAGGCAATACAACTGTGTTGCCTTCTCTGGCCCCTTCGCAGCACAAGGCTGCTCCTACAACGCTTGTGCAGCCTACCCTCTTCCCAACCCCACCCAACCCCGATCGAACAAACTATCCTTCTGATAGGTCAACCTTTAGGCGCGTCATCGCCGGCCCGTTAACGCCGGATGACAGACCCGAAGACGATCCCGGAGGGATGCTGATCGTGCACATCGCCGACATCACCATGTTCTACGCCCCCGCCAGTGGTGGCGTACGTACCTATCTTGATGCCAAACACCACCGCCTCGACGCCATCCAGGGCGTCCGCCACAGCTTGCTGATACCCGGTGCCAGCGCCCAGCACGCCGATGGCATATACCAAGTGCCCGCACCGCCACTGCCGTTCGGCAATGGCTACCGCTTCCCGGTACGCCTGGCCCCTTGGTGCAATGTGCTGCGCAGGCTCAAGCCCGACCTGATCGAAGTCGGCGACCCCTACCTGACCGCCTGGGCTGCACTGGAAGCGCGGCGCAAGCTCGATGTGCCGGTAATCGGCTTCTACCATTCCGACCTGCCGCTGCTGGTCAGCAACCGCATGGGCAACTGGTTCACCCCCAATGTCGAGGCCTATGTCAGCAAGCTGTACGGCAATTTCGACCGGGTCCTGGCCCCCAGCCAGGTCATGGCAGACAAGTTGCGCCGCCTGGGCGTGCGCGATGTGCACGTGCAGCGCCTGGGCGTCGACCTGGCCACCTTCCACCCCAACCAGCGCGACCCGCAGCTGCGTGCCGAACTGGGTATTGCCGAAACCAGTCGCCTGCTGATCTACGCCGGCCGTGGCTCGCGAGAAAAGAACCTGCCGGTGCTGCTCGACTGCATGCAGCACCTGGGCCACCCCTACCACTTGCTGTTGGTGGGTTCGAACATGCCGGCCAACGTACCGCGGAACGTCAGTGTGATCGATCACTTCTGCCCGGCACCGGAAGTCGCCCGGCTGATGGCCAGCGCCGACCTGCTGGTGCATGCCGGTGACCAGGAAACCTTCGGCCTGGTCATTCTCGAAGCGATGGCCAGCGCCACGCCGGTAGTGGCCGTGCGCGCAGGTGCTTTCGGCGAAATCGTCAACGAACAATGCGGGCGCTTGTGCCGCCCCAACGATAGCCAGGCCATGGCGACGGCCGTGCAAGAGGCGTTCGAAGCCGGTGTGCGCACGCTTGGGCTACAGGCCCGTCGCCATGCCGAGCAGCACTATTCGTGGGACAACGTCGTCGCCGGCCTGCTGCAACACTACCAGGCTGTGCTCGGCCACCAGCCACAGGTACGTGCCCATGGCTGAGCCGCTACCGGCATCGCGCAGCCTGATGCTGGTGCTGCACGATGTCGCGCCCGAGACCTGGCCCGACTACCAGCCCTTCGTCCAGGCCGTCGACGCCATCGGCGGCATCCCCATGACCTGGCTGGTGGTGCCGGACTTTCACCACCGCAACCCGCTGCAACGCTCGCCTACCTTCTGCCGCTTGCTCGAACGGCGCCTGGCCCAGGGCGACGAGCTTGCCCTGCACGGCTTCTACCATGCCGACAGCGGGCCACCACCGCGCACACCCGGCGAATACTTCATGCGCCGCATCTATACCCACGAAGGGGAATTCTACGCCCTTGACCAGCAGCAGGCCCTGCAACGACTGGAGCACGGCCTGGCACTGTTCGCCCAGCAGGGCTGGCCAGTGGCAGGCTTCGTCGCGCCTGCCTGGCTGATGAGCGAAGGCACCCGCCAGGCACTGCGCCGTCTGCCGCTGCGCTACACCAGCACGCCACAGCACCTGTATCGTTTACCGGACTTCACCGCGATCAAGGCCCCAGGGCTTGTCTGGAGTGCACGCAGCGCCTGGCGCCGTGGCCTGTCACGGGTGCTGTGCGACTGGCAATGCCGGCGCTGGCGCGACGCCCAGACCCTGCGCCTGGGCCTGCACCCGGTGGACATGCGCCATCGCGCGTCCCGCGACTATTGGCTGAACACCTTGCACACGCTACTGGCACAGGGCCGAGAGCCGCTGACCAAATCCACCTGGCTCGACCGCCAGGCCAGCGTATGAACCGCCTGGCCTGGCTGGCCCTGGCACTGCTGGGTGCCATGCTGGTACCGGCACTGCTCGGTGGCAGCGAGCTGCTACCGAGGCTGCAGCGCTTCGCCCCCAGCCTCATGCTGACCCTGCTGGGCATGATCCTGCTTTGCTGGGTCATCAACGCCATCCGCTTGCGCCTGTTGCTCGGCCAGCAAGGAGCAAGGCTTGGGCGCCTGCGCAGCCTGGGTGTGGTGATGGCTACCGAGTTCGCCATCTGTACCACCCCCGGCGGCAGCGGCGGCCCCTTGACCCTGATGGCCCTGCTGGCACGTGACCGGATAGGCCCGGCGCGCAGCGGCGCGGTGTTTGCCATGGATCAGCTGAACGACCTGGTGTTCTTTTTCTGCGCGATGCTGGCTATTGCCGGTTATGCACTGTTCCACAGCCTGGGCCGCAGCCAGGAGAGCATGTTGCTGGGCAGCGCGTTGCTGCTGTGCACGGCACTGGCCGGAGTGATCGGCCTGCTGCGCTACCGGCGCACGGTGATGCGCGTGAACGGCAGGTTGCTGCGCCGCCTGGGCATGAGCCGCCAGCGCAAGCGGCGTTGGGCACGCAAACTGCTACGCTTCATCGATGCACTGGCGCAGACTTGGCGCCTGCCCAAGCGTACGCTGACCTTGGTGTTCACCCTGACCTGCGCCCACTGGGGCCTGCGCTACAGCGTGTTGTACCTGGTATTGAGGGGGTTGGGGGTAGACCTGGCGTGGATCCCCAGCTTCCTTGTGCAGATGCTGTCGCTCAGTGCTGGCCAGTTCAGCCTGTTGCCGGGTGGTGCCGGCGCCGCCGAGCTGACTTCGGCCAGCCTGCTGACGCCACTGGTGGGCAGTTCGACCGCGGCTGCGGCGATCCTGATATGGCGGGCGGTCACTTACTACTTTTATCTGCTGGCGGGTGGGCCGGTGTTTGTGTGCCTGCTGGCGCGCCCGCTGCTGGATCGCTGGCGGCGTCAGGCGGGTTGAGCTGCTGCCAGAGTTCCGCGGCGCCAGGGAAATCGGTGCCATCGGTATCGGCCAGGGCTTCGGGATCGTAGCGGGCCAGGCAGCCTTCACCGAGGGTGGGTGGGGGTGAGGCAGTGGGGTTATTGCGGGTCTTGGCCATTGCGTATCCCTCAGGATTGCCGGGGTCGCCTTGCGCCCCTTTCGCGACACAAGGCCGCTCCCACATGGAACGGGGTACACCATACCCTTGTGGGAGCGGCCTTGCGTCGCGAAAGGGCTGCGCAGCAGCCCCAAGATCTCACCGCCAACCCGACTCTGTCAGTCAAACACCACAGTCTTGTTGCCATGCACCAGCACCCGGTCTTCCAGGTGATAACGCAGGCCACGGGCCAACACCATCTTCTCCACATCACGGCCAAAGCGGACCATGTCATCGATGCTGTCGGCATGGCTGACACGTACCACGTCCTGCTCGATGATCGGGCCGGCGTCCAGCTCTTCGGTAACGTAGTGGCAGGTCGCGCCGATCAGTTTCACACCGCGAAGGGCCGCCTGGTGATACGGCTTGGCGCCGACGAACGACGGCAGGAAGCTGTGATGGATGTTGATCACCTTTTCAGCATAGTCCTGGCACAGCTGCGGCGGCAGGATCTGCATGTAGCGGGCCAGCACCACCACGTCGGCGGCATGCTCCTGCACCAGGCGCGAAACTTCGGCAAAGGCCGGTGCCTTGTCCTTGGGGTCGACCGGTACATGGAAGAACGGAATACCGTGCCACTCGACCATGCTGCGCAGGTCGTTGTGGTTGGAGATCACGCAAGGGATCTCGCAGTCCAGTTCATCGGTGTGCCAGCGGTGCAGCAGGTCGGCCAGGCAGTGCGACTCGCGGCTGGCCATCAGTACCACGCGCTTTTTCTGCGCCGAGTCGGTAATGCGCCAGGTCATGGAGAACTCTTCGGCGATAGGCGCAAACGCCTCACGGAAGGCTTCGATACCGAACGGCAGCGATTCGGCGCGGATTTCATGGCGCATGAAGAACCAACCGCTCTGCTCATCAGAGTGGTGGCTGGCTTCGTTGATCCAGCCATTGTACAAGGCCAGGAAATTACTGACTTTCGCCACGATGCCAACACGGTCGGGGCAGGCGATCACCAGACGATAGGTGCGCATGAATGAGACTCCAGAACTTCGCAAAGGCGCTCATTCTAGCGGCCCGCCAGGAAAAACGCAGTAATGATCGCAGCGGCCGTGGCCTGTGTTCCTGACGAGATGCACTGCCGGCATTCTCTGACAGACATGACGAAATGCAGGGTTAATTGTAAATTTTTGTTCACCTAGAGAAATGGTTGTCACAGCTTAGTTAACAGTTAATTGCCCAACAATATGTTTACTTGCGAGTATTGCCTGTCTATTATTGCCCCACACATTTCTGAACACGCATTAAGGAACACTCCATGTCCCTGATCAACGAGTACCGCGCTACCGAAGAAGCCATCAAGGAACTTCAGGCCCGCCTGGCCAACCTGTCGCAGGATGACAAGCTGAAGAAAGAACTGGAGTTCGAAGGCAAACTGCGCACACTGATGGGCGAATACTCCAAGTCGCTGCGCGACGTGATTGCCCTGCTCGACCCAGAGTCGAAACTGAGCAAGGCACCTCGTGGTGCGGTCAAGACTACCGCCACCAAGCGTGCACGCAAGGTCAAGCAATACAAGAACCCGCACAACAATGAAGTGATCGAAACCAAAGGCGGCAACCACAAGACCCTGAAAGAATGGAAAGCCAAGTGGGGTGGCGATGTGGTTGAAAGCTGGGCGACCCTGCTGGACTGATTGTCCGCACACGCCTGCTGCTTATCGCAACAAGAACGCCGGCATATTGCCGGCGTTTTTGTTTGTCCGCGTTTTGTGTCAGCGCTCAGCCAACTGCATACTGTGCCTGCAATTGCCGGGCATGTACCTGCCAGGCATCCAGCACCCGCCGCCCCGCATCGTCAGCGCCCTCCCAGGCCTGCTGCCGCGCCTGTTCGAAGTCGCCCAGCGTATTCGGCGCGCCCCACTGCGGGTCGCTCAGGCGCTGCTGGCAGAAGCTGAACCAGCGTTGCCGCTCTTCGCCGGTCAGGGTCTCGGGGAAGTTGCGTGCCCTATAGCGGAACAACAATTCAGGCAAGCGCAGGTCATCGAACATCCACTGCCCATGGCTCAACTGCGCCGGTTCCAGTGCACGAACTTGCTCGCATAAGCGGCGGTCACGGTCCCCCAGAAAACCGTCATACAACTGTTGTTCCGGGTCTTCACTCGGGGCGAAGTCTTCCTTGCCGTAGATGTGTTCCAGCTTGTCTTGCCATTGCGCCTGTTGCTCGGCCAATTCTTCGCCGCGCAATTGTAACAACGTCAAGTCCAGACCCAACCGCTGTTGATCGGCCGGGCGTAATACCGAAAGTGGCGCCACTACCGGGCAGCGATTGACCTGCACCAATTTGAGCGGCACGGGTAATTCGCCTTCGGCCAGTTCTTCATGGCGGGTATACAAACGCCGGCGTAGAACTTCAGCACTTTCCCGTAGTAACGGTAGGGTTTCCTGATGCAGGTCGCACACAATCAGTGCATTGCGATTACGCGGGTGCCAGGCCAGCGGCAATACGACACCAAGGTAATTGCGTGCCGCCGAGAAGCGCCCGGATATATGCACCAGTGGCTGCAACAAACGGATCTGCTCCATCACTTTATGCTTGCTGCGCAACTGAAACAGCCAGTCATACAACTTGGGCTGTTTTTGCCGGATCAGGCGGGCCAGGGCGATGGTTGCCCGCACGTCGGAAAGCGCTTCGTGGGCATGCCCATGGTCGATGCCATTGGCCTTGCTCAGCAGCTCCAGGCGCAGGCTGGTGCGCCCGTCCTGCTGCGGCCACTCGATGCCGTCCGGGCGCAGTGCATAGGCCGTGCGCACGATGTCGATCAGGTCCCAGCGGCTGTTGCCGCCCTGCCACTCTCGGGCATAAGGGTCGAAAAAGTTGCGGTACAGGCTGTAGCGGGTCACTTCGTCGTCGAAGCGCAGGGTGTTGTAGCCGGCGCCACAGGTACCAGGGTGCGCCAGTTGTGCGTGCACCCGGGTCATGAACTCCGCTTCGCACAAACCCTGCTCGGCCAGCAGTTGTGGGGTGATGCCAGTCACCAGGCAGGCGGCCGGGTGCGGCAGGATATCGTCGGAGGGCCGGCAATAAAGGCTGATCGGCTCGTCGATTTCGTTGAGGTCAAAGTCGGTGCGCACACCGGCAACCTGCAACGGCCGGTCACAGCGCGGGTTGATGCCGGTGGTTTCGTAGTCGTGCCAGAAAATGCTGGAGGTCACGGGGTCGTCCTGTATCGAGGTCGACCCGATTCTAGCGCGATTCCAGAAGCTGGGCCCGGGGCTCAGCAGGCTCAGGCAGATGCGTTGGCGGGGCGGAAACTGAAATAGTCGCGCAACGAACGGACGAATTCATCGTACTCGCGGGGGGCCTGCAGCAGCATGAAACCGGAATCGTAGTGCCCGGGCGTCTGGTCTTCACGGCACCACAGGCAGCTGGCGGTAAGGTTGACGAATTGATGCCCGCCACCAAGCAGCGGCAGGCGTAATTGCAGATCATAGTCGGGCCCGACCAGCACAGGTAGCTGGCTTATCAACATCAGCCCGTCTTCAGAGGCGTTACCCAGTTGGCCGATGGCCTGACCGGTAATGCGGTTGAACACCTTGAGAACACAAGGCAGCTGATGGCGTTCGATGTGGCGCTTGTTGAACATGATCGCAAGTGCAGTCCGTATCCGATGCCAGGAATACGTGGAACTGGCGGTTGTTGTAACAACTGAGTTACAGATTAGCGCAGCGCGCGCGGCAAATCCCGTGAAATAAATCACACCTTGGTGTTAACGCCAAGGTGCGGCGGTCACCGGGTTCGCCACGGCGGCTTCGGTGCCGCGCAAATGGCCGAGTTTCTCCAGGGTCTGCAGGCGTGCCTGGGCACGATACGCGTATTCATTGCCCGGGTACTGCTGGATCAGGTACTGGTAGGTCTGCGCCGCATCCACGTACAAGGCCTGGCGCTCCAGGCACTGGCCGCGCAGCAGCGACACCTCGGGGTGGATGAACGGTCGTGCACGGCTGGTGCGGTCGACCTGCGACAGCTCGAGCATGACCCGCGCGCAATCGCCACGGTCGTAGGCACGGTAGGCATTGTTCAGGTGGTGGTCCATGGACCAGCGGGTGCAACCGACGGCGCTGGCCGCCAGGGCTAAAACGATCAGGGCTCGCATGGGGGTCTCCTTTGATGCCAGTGTATCGGCCTTTGCCGGCAAATCTTCACACCCTTTTGCAATGATGCCCTGCCCGTTCAAATGCCACCCTGCCTCGGTCGCAGGTAGTGCAACGGAACAATGACTACAGCGAGATTCAGGAGTAGCCTTTCGCTGCGCTTCACTATAGGAGTCTGTGCATGAGCATCCGCCGTACCAAAATCGTCGCCACCCTTGGCCCCGCCAGCAACTCGCCGGAAGTGATCGAACAGCTGATCCTCGCCGGCCTGGACGTGGCACGCCTGAACTTCTCCCACGGCACTCCGGACGAGCACAAGGCCCGCGCGCGCCTGATCCGTGACATCGCCGCCAAGAACGGCCGCCATGTTGCACTGCTGGGCGACCTGCAGGGTCCGAAGATCCGCATCGCCAAGTTCGCCAACAAGCGTATCGAATTGAAGATCGGTGACAAGTTCACCTTCTCCACCGCCCACCCGCTGACCGAAGGCAACCAGGACATCGTCGGTATCGACTACCCCGACCTGGTCAAGGACTGCGGCGTTGGTGACGAGTTGCTGCTCGACGATGGCCGCGTGGTGATGCGCGTCGAGACCGCCACCGCAGATGCCCTGCACTGCGTGGTGATCATCGGTGGCCCGCTGTCGGACCACAAAGGCATCAACCGTAAAGGTGGCGGCCTTACCGCACCGGCCCTGACCGAGAAAGACAAGGCCGACATCAAGCTGGCCGCGGAAATGGACCTGGACTACCTGGCCGTGTCCTTCCCGCGTGACGCCAGCGACATGGAATACGCGCGCAAGCTGCGTGACGAAGCTGGCGGCAGCGCCTGGCTGGTGGCCAAGATCGAACGCGCCGAAGCAGTGGCCGACGACGAGACCCTCGACAAGCTGATCCTCGCATCCGACGCCGTCATGGTCGCCCGTGGCGACCTGGGCGTGGAAATCGGCGACGCCGAGCTGATCGCCATCCAGAAGAAGATCATCCAGCACGCCCGCCGCAACAACAAGGCGGTGATCGTGGCGACCCAGATGATGGAGTCGATGATCCAGAACCCGATGCCGACCCGTGCCGAAGTGTCCGACGTGGCCAACGCCGTGCTGGACAACACCGACGCGGTGATGCTGTCGGCCGAGAGCGCCGCCGGTGCCTACCCGATCGAAGCTGTCCAGGCCATGGCCCGCATCTGCCTGGGTGCCGAAAAGCACCCGACCAGCCAGAAGTCCAGCCACCGCCTGCACACTACCTTCGAGCGCTGCGACGAGAGCATCGCGCTGGCGGCCATGTACACCGCCAACCACTTCCCGGGCGTGAAGGCGATCATTGCGCTGACCGAGAGTGGCTACACCCCGCTGATCATGTCGCGCCTGCGTTCGCACGTGCCGATCTTCGCCCTGTCGCCGCACCGCGCTACCCAGGCCCGTGCCAACATGTTCCGCGGCGTGTACCCGATCGCCTTCGATCCGGCCTCGCTGCCGGCCGACAAGGTGAGTCAGGCAGCGGTCGACGAACTGCTCAAGCGTGGCCTGGTGGAGCAAGGTGACTGGGTAATCCTGACCAAGGGTGACAGCTACCACACCATCGGTGGCACCAATGGCATGAAGATCCTGCATGTCGGTGATCCGCTGGTCGGTTGATCTGCTCCAAACGGGGCCGCACTGCGGCCCCATCGCCGGCAAACCAGCTCCCACAGGTACCGCGCAGGCCCAGGTCTGTTGCAATGCTGTGGGAGCTGGCTTGCCGGCGATGGGGCCAGCCCAGATTACACAAATGCCTCAGGCATGCTCGACAAACACATCGGCAAACACCTGCCCCCGTGGCACCCCGGCAATGAACAGCCGCCGGGCAAACCGCTCGACACTCCCCGGCGCCCCGCACACCAGCGCCACCGTCTGCCGCGATGACGGCCGCAACCCGGCCAACGCTTCATCCAGCCGCTCTGCCAGTACCAACTCGACACTCACATCCGCCATCTTGCGCAACGGCTCGGCCAGATAATGCCCAGCGTCCTCGCGCGCCACATGCATGACCCTGATTTCCCCTTGGTGCCCCTGCCGCAGAGCCTCGCGCAAGATGCCCCACAACGGCGCCAGCCCGGTCCCCGCCGCCAGCAACCACAGCGGCCGCTGTTGCCAGTCCGGGTCGTAGTGCAAGGCCCCTCCCCTGAGCTCGCCCAGGCGCAGCACATCACCCAGCTGCAAGCCACGGGCCTTGTCACAAAAGGCGCCGGGGTGCTGGCAGTCGATATGAAACTCGAGGAAATCATCTTCGCCCGGCAAGCTGGCCAAGGAGTAAGGCCGCGCCACCGCGCCATTCCACAGCACCACATGCTGCCCCGCCTGGTAACGCATTGCCCGTTCGGGCCGCAGCCGCACGCGCAGCACATCGCCGAACCAGTCCAGGGCACAGACCTGCGCCGGCAGGCCATCCTGCTGCGGGTCGAACTGCGCCACGCGCAGATCTTCGACTACCCGACACTGACAGGCCAGCCGCCAGCCCTGGGCATGCTTGTCCGGCGCCAGGGCCTCGGGCATGGCATCCAGCGGTTGCCCGCCCAGGCAGTGCACCAGGCAGGCATGGCAACTGCCGGCGCGGCAACTGTAGGGTACGTTCAGCCCGGCCTCGTTCAAGGCATCGAGCAGGTTGCTGCCGGTCGGCACCGCCCAGCGGCGCTCGCCCACGCAAAGTACGGGCATGGTCGGTCTTTCTCCACATATCACAGTGCACTTTAAGCCAAGCACGCAACGGCAGCAAAAAGGATGCCCAACCACTGCCGACCATGGTCCAGACCGACCGCAGGTGTGCCCGGCACGGATGCGCGCTATACTGCCGCGCCTTTTTCCGTCGGCCTGACCTGCCGGCGCCTTGCAAGGCGCTTCGACACGCTGGTCGGCACCGTCGAGCGCCGTAATGAATGTTCCCGTCTTTAAGAGGAGCGCGCTGCATGACCGTGATCAAGCAAGACGACCTGATTCAGAGCGTCGCCGACGCCCTGCAATTCATCTCGTACTACCACCCCGTCGATTTCATCCAGGCCATGCACGAGGCCTATCTGCGTGAAGAATCGCCTGCTGCGCGCGATTCCATCGCCCAGATCCTGATCAACTCGCGCATGTGCGCCACTGGCCATCGCCCGATCTGCCAGGACACCGGTATCGTCACCGTGTTCATCCGCGTGGGCATGGACGTGCGCTGGGACGGCGCCACCATGAGCGTCGACGACATGATCAACGAAGGTGTGCGTCGCGCCTACAATCTGCCTGAAAACGTCCTGCGCGCTTCGATCCTGGCCGACCCGGCCGGTGCCCGCAAGAACACCAAGGACAACACCCCGGCAGTGATCCACTACTCCATCGTCCCCGGCGACAAGGTCGAGGTCGATGTCGCAGCCAAGGGCGGCGGCTCGGAGAACAAGTCGAAGATGGCCATGCTCAACCCGTCCGACTCGATCGTCGACTGGGTACTGAAGACCGTCCCGACCATGGGCGCTGGCTGGTGCCCGCCTGGCATGCTCGGCATCGGCATCGGCGGTACCGCCGAGAAGGCCGCCGTCATGGCCAAGGAAGTGTTGATGGAGTCCATCGACATCCACGAACTGAAAGCCCGTGGCCCGCAGAACCGCCTGGAAGAAATCCGTCTGGAGCTGTTCGAGAAGGTCAACCAGCTGGGCATCGGCGCCCAGGGCCTGGGTGGCCTGACCACCGTGCTCGACGTCAAGATCATGGACTACCCGACCCACGCCGCTTCGCTGCCGGTGTGCATGATCCCCAACTGCGCCGCCACCCGCCACGCCCACTTCGTGCTCGATGGCTCCGGCCCGGCCGAGCTGGAAGCGCCGTCGCTGGACGCCTACCCGGAAATCGTCTGGGAAGCTGGCCCGAGCGCCCGTCGCGTCAACCTCGACGCCATCACCCCGGAAGAAGTCGCCAGCTGGAAGCCGGGCGAAACCATCCTGCTCAACGGCAAGATGCTGACCGGCCGCGATGCCGCGCACAAGCGCATGGTCGAAATGCTCAACCGTGGCGAAGAGCTGCCGGTGGACCTGAAAGGCCGCTTCATCTACTACGTTGGCCCGGTCGACCCGGTCGGTGACGAAGTGGTAGGCCCAGCCGGCCCGACCACCGCCACCCGCATGGACAAGTTCACCCGCCAGATCCTCGAGCAGACCGGCCTGCTCGGCATGATCGGCAAGTCCGAGCGCGGCCCTGCCGCCATCGAAGCGATCAAGGACAACAAGGCCGTGTACCTGATGGCCGTCGGCGGTGCTGCCTACCTGGTGGCCCAGGCCATCCGCAAGTCGAAGGTCCTGGCCTTCGCCGAGCTGGGCATGGAAGCGATCTACGAGTTCGAGGTCAAGGACATGCCGGTGACCGTCGCCGTGGACAGCAACGGTGAGTCGGTACACATCACTGGCCCTGCCCTGTGGCAGAGCAAGATTGCCCAGAGCCTGGCAGTCGAAGTGAAGTAAATCTGCTGCAAAAGCGTCACGGCCCTGCTCTTTGTAGGAGCAGCCTTGTGCTGCGAAGAGGCCTTGTGTCACCCACAGATATTTGGGTGAGCACAGGCCCATTCGCAGCACAAGGCTGCTCCTACAGGGGGCAGATCCGGTCAAACTGCTCCGGCCAGTCCCTGCGGGTAAACACCTGCCCTTCCCGCCTCACCCGCCGTACTTCCTCAAGGTCCACCTCACAGACCAGCCACTGACTAGTGGCAGGGCTCGATTCTTCACTCAAGGCCACCACCCCATCCCCCGGCATCCCATGATCCGGCGGCACGAACAGCCCTGCCCGGCCGATATTCTCGTCCAGCGCCGGCGACCAGGGCGCCAGCCCGACCGTGGGGCTCTGCAACACCGCAATCTGGTTCTCCAGCGCCCGCGCCTGGGCACCGATGCGCACCCGGTGGTAACCCGCCTCGGTGTCGGTACAGCTCGGCGCCAGGATCAGGTCGGCACCACCCTCCGCCAGGCGCCGCGCCAGCATCGGGAATTCGTTGTCGTAGCAGATCAGGATGCCCAGGCGCCCCAGTTCAGTGTCGAACACCTGCAGCCCCTGGCCCGCGGCTATGTCCCATTGCTCCCGTTCGAAACGGGTCATCATCAGTTTGTCCTGGTAGCCCAGCACACCTTGGGGGCCGAACAGCCAGGCACGGTTGCGGTAGCGCCCATCGCTGTCCAGCACCGGTACGCTACCCGGTTGCAGGTAGATACCCCAGCGCCGGGCAAGGCTCTCGCACAAGGCCCTCCAGGGTTCGATCAGCGGCTGGATACCGGCGATGGAAGCCTTCAGGTCACCCCGCTGCTCGGCACTCAGCTGCCCGCTGAGCACCAGGCCGGCGTACTCCGGCAACAGCAGCAAGCGGGCCCCCGCGTCCACCGCCTCGGCGCACAGGGCTTGCAGATGATCGGCGTAGGCCTCCCAGGTTTCATGCAGCTCGATGGCGTACTGGCAGGCCGCCAGGCGGATCATATCGGCAGTTCCTTGAGCCAGAACGACATCAGCTTGTCGGAGCTTTCCTGCTCGTCCAGGTCGCGCCAGGCGTAGCTGGTGCGCAGCGACGGGTCGTGCAGAAAGCCGCGGTTACGCCAGAAGCCATGCAACGGCTTGTAGTCCGCAGGCCGCCGCGGATGCACACCTGGCCGCTCGACCGCACAGAACGCGCAATAGTCGAACTCGGCCAGCTTGTGTGCGTAGGACTCGCGCTCGATGAAAAAGCGCACCCCCAGGCCCTGGCCACGGTACTCGGGCAGTACCACCGATTCACCAAAGTAGTACACGCTGGCCGGGTCGCGCCCCTGGGCCAGGAACGGCTGCTGGAACTCGGGGGCGACATCCACCAGCGGCAGGCCGGTGGAGGCACCGACCACCTTGCCGTCGTCCAGCGCCAGCACCACCAGGCTGCGCCCGGAGCGGGCATAAGTGGCCAGGTAGTCGGCCTCGTACTCCGGGGTGCCGTCGTAAAGGTAGGGAAACTCGCGAAACACGGTAAGGCGCAGGCGAGCGAGGTCATCGATGTAAGGCGCGATAGCGGCGCCGTGCAACAGGCGTATTTCCATGCTTGGCGGTCGTTTTGTCGATGTGGATGACGCGCTCGGCTAAGCCGGGCTTGAGGGGAAACCCTATCATCCGGAGCGACGACCCGCCTTTTCCCTCCACGACAGGTATTGTTCCATGACCGCTACCGAACTGGTAAATGCTTACTACGCCGCCTTCAATGCGGGCGACATGCCGGCCTTTCTCGCCCTGCTCAGCGAGGATGTGATCCACGACATCAACCAGGGCGAGCGGCAGATGGGCAAGGCCCGGTTTGCAGCGTTCATGGACAAGATGAACCGCTGCTACCGCGAGCGCCTGGCCGATATCGTGGTGATGCAGAACGCCGACGGCAGCCGCGCGGCGGCGGAGTTCACCGTGCATGGGGAATATCTGGCCGATGACGAAGGGTTGCCGGCGGCCAACGGGCAGACCTATGTGCTGCCGGCAGGGGCGTTCTTCTATATCCATTGCGGGAAGATTGCCCGGGTGACCAACTACTACAACCTCAATGACTGGGTCGAGCAGGTGGGTTAAGCCTGGTTGAGCTGTGTTGCCTGCACTGGCCTCATCGCCGGCAAGCCAGCTGCCACAGGTACTCCACAGGTCTTGAAACCTTCGCTAAACCTGTGGGAGCTGGCTTGCCGGCGATAAGGCCGTATCAGGCAATACGGGTACCAAGCACCTTGAGGAATGCCGCCAACCACGCCGGATGCGCCGGCCATGCCGGTGCCGTCACCAGGTTGCCGTCCACATGCGCCTGGTCCACCGCGATATCGATGAATGTCCCGCCCGCCAAGCGCACTTCCGGGGCGCACGCCGGGTACGCACTGCATTCGCGCCCTTCCAGCACGCCGGCCGCCGCCAGCAACTGGGCACCATGGCAAACCGCCGCGATCGGCTTGCCGGCCTGGTCGAACGCCCGCACCAGCTCCAGCACCCGCTCATCCAGGCGCAGGTACTCCGGTGCACGACCACCCGGGATCAGCAGCGCGTCGTAACTCTCGGGCCGTACACGCACGAAGTCATAATTCAAGGCAAAGTTGTGCCCCGGCTTTTCGCTGTAGGTCTGTTCGCCCTCGAAATCATGAATCGCGGTACGCACCGTCTGCCCCGCGACCTTTTCCGGGCATACCGCATGCACCGTGTGCCCGACCATGCTCAGCGCCTGGAACGGCACCATGACTTCGTAATCTTCGACGTAGTCGCCGACCAACATGAGAATTTTCTTTGCCGTCATCGCACCCACTCCTTCGATTGCCTTGAGCCAATCACTGCACGATAGCTGGTCTCAGTCGCGACGGTCGAGCAAGTTGACCACCAACCGGTCCAGCCACCCCCACAACCGCTGCTTCACCCGGCGCCACAGCGGCCGGGCATTCCAGTGGCCCAGGTCGACCACCTCGCTCAACGCGAAATCACGCTCGAAACTGGCCTGCACGGCAGCCGTCAGCGGCGGGTCGAGTGCCTCGATATTGGCCTCGAGGTTGAAGCGCAAGTTCCAGTGATCGAAGTTGCATGAGCCGATACTGACCCAATCGTCGATCAACACCATCTTCAGGTGCAGGAAACACGGCTGGTACTCGTAGATACGCACCCCGGCGCGCAGCAGACGCGGGTAATAGCGATGCCCGGCGTAACGTACCGATGGATGATCGGTGCGCGGCCCGGTCAGCAGCAGCCGCACATCGACCCCCTTGCCGGCAGCCCGGCGCAGCGACCGACGCACGCTCCAGGTCGGCAGAAAGTAAGGCGTGGCCAGCCACACTCGCTGCTTGCCGCTGTTGATCGCGCGCACCAGCGAATGCAGGATGTCCTGGTGCTGGCGGGCGTCGGCATAGGCTACCCGGCCCATGCCCTGCCCCTGTGCAGGCACCTTGGGCAGGCGCGGCAGGCCAAAGCCCTCGGCGGGGCGCCAGGCTGTGCGACGGTTGTTGGCGTGCCACTGGCGGTCGAACAGCAACTGCCAGTCGCTTACCACCGGCCCCTGCATCTGCACCATCACCTCGTGCCATTCACTGGTCGCCTCGCCCGGCGTCCAGAACTCGTCGGTGACGCCCGTGCCGCCCACCACTGCCCAGCGTTCGTCCACCAGCAGCAACTTGCGGTGATCGCGGTACAGGTTGCGCAAGCCACGCTTCCAGCGCAGGCGGTTGTACCAGCGCAGGTACACACCTGCGTCCAGCAGGCGCTGACGCAACTTGCTGTTGAAGGCCAGCGAGCCATAGTCGTCGAACAGGCAGCGCACCCGCACGCCACGTCGGGCAGCCTGCTCCAGCGCTTCGACCACCGCATCCGCGCAGTCACCGGCCTCGACCAGGTACAGTTCCAGGTCGACCTGGAATTCGGCGCGCATGATCGCCAGGAGCATGCGCGGAAAAAACTCGGGGCCGTCGATCAGCAGTTCGAACTGGTTGCCATCCCGCCAGGGAAAGACCGGCCCCGGCATGTCAGCGGGCGGTGAAGATCAGCACCGCGCTAACCGGCACCGACGGGTTGATGGACTTGAGCCCGGCGAACTTGCGCAGGCGTTGCAGCCCCGGCAGCAGGCCGAAATCCTCGGCGCGCAGCACCAAGGGCTCCAGGGTCACCACCTGGAAGCGTCGCTCGTCCAGGCGGGTGGCCAGCAGCAGGGCGTTGTAGCTGTGCGACTGGCCATGCAGGGTCACGGTCAATGGCAGGCGCAGTTCGATCTGGGCACCGTTGGCCAGGTCGTTGATCGGCCGTAGGTCCAGTTGCGCCTGCACCTTGGCTTCGGCAAAGCGCTCGACCTCGAACAGGTCCTCGCGCATGCGTTCATCACGCAGCGGAATACCGCTGCTCACCGAGTCCATCTCGATGCTCAACCCGGCCACTCCCTTGCGGTCGACCGTGCCATGCAGCACCAGGAAGCGGTGCACCTCGGCGGTGTTACCGTTCTTGCCGGTAATGAACGAAAGGCGCGAAGACTCGCCATCGAGGTGCCAGTTGGCGTGGGCGGGCAGGCAAAAAGCCAGCAACAAGGCGGGCAGCAGGCGGGGCAGCTTGAACATGACAGATCTCGTGAAACCAGGCCGCCAACCTTACCCGCCCGCCTTCACGGCAGCAAGCGGCAGCCCTCGCGCGGGCCTTGCCAGGCAGCCTGGTTGCGACGGCCCAGGCCTTCGGCGGTGACCTGCCGCTGTTGGCTGTCTTCCTCCAGCAGGCTCAGCGGCAGCCATTGCTTCACGTAGCCTTGGCAATACGCTGGCTCGAACCCCATGACGAAGCGGCACGAGCAATATTCCTTGGCCGAGTAGGCCGAAAGGATACCGGGGAAGTCCGCCAGGGCCTGGCGCTCGTGCCAGGCCCAGTACACCAGCCCCAGCAACACCACAAGCAGCACCCGCTTCATGCCCCCTCTCCAGCCAGCGCCGCGAGTATCCGCTTGAGCAGTTCATCGTGCTGGTAGCTGCCGTCGCGGTCATCGGCGTAACGCACGATCACCAGCTTTTGCGCGGGCAGCACGTACAGCGCCTGGCCCCAGTGGCCAAGGGCTGCGTAGGTGTCCGCGGGAGCACTCGGCCAAGGCCGGGCAGCGCCGACCAGCGGCTGATTGAGCCACCAGTGGCCACCGGGGTTGGCCTCGCCGGGCAGTGCTTCGGCTTCGGCAAACGGCGTGCGGTTGAAAGCCACCCAGGGCTTGGGCAGCAATTGCCGATCCTGCCAGCGCCCGTCGCGCTGCATCAGCAGGCCGATGCGCGCCAGGTCGCGAGCGCTGAGGTACAGGTAGGACGAACCCACATAGGTACCCGCGCGGTCCCGCTCCCATACCGCGCTGTCGATCCCCAACGGAATGAACAGCGCATGCCAGGGGTAGTCGGGGTACTGACCGGCATCGAGCATGCCGCGCAACGCCGCGGCCAGCAGGTTGCTGTCGCCACTGGAATAGAGAAACCGCTGGCCCGGGCTGGCCACCGCTTCCCGCGCCGCCGTGTAGGCCGCCATGTCCTCGCGGCCACGGGTATACAGCATGGCCACCACCGAGGACTTGAGCGGGGCGTACTCGTAGTCTTCCTGCCAGTCCAGGCCGCTGGCCCAATGCAGCAGATCGGCCATGCGCACGCCGGGATGGGCGTGCATGGCCGGGTAGAAACGGGTCACCGAGTCCTGCAGCTGGAAGCGGCCTTCGCCCTGGGCTACGCCCAATAGCGTGGCGAGTACGCTCTTGCTGATCGACCAGGTGAGGTGGGCGGTGGCGGCAGTGCTGGGGGCGGCGTAGCGTTCGTGGAGGATGCGGCCGTCGCGGATGATCAGCAGGGCGTCGGTGCGGATGCCGCTGCGTTCGGGGGTTGTGCGTGCGGGGAAGGCGTAGGCGTCGACGGCTTGCCAGTCGAGGGGGGTGTTGTCGATTGGCCAGTCCGGCGTTGGCCAGACCTCGGCTTTGGCGGTTCCCGTAGCCATGCAAAAAAGCAGCAGCAGACTTTTCAGCATCCCGTTTCAGGCTCGCAATTTTGGGGCTGCTGCGCAGCCCTTTCGCGACACAAGGCCGCTCCCACAGGGAACAGCGCTGCTCTTGCTTTTGTGGGAGCGGCCTTGTGTCGCGAAAGGGCCGCACAGCGGCCCCAGGATTCATCGGATCACACAAACCTATCAGGCATTCATGACAATCCCGCAGCAGCCCAAGCCTTGTTCAGCCGCTTCTCCCGCGCCGCCGCCGCCAGCGCCATCACCCCCTGGTCACGCTGCCAGATCTGCGCCCACTGCGCCGGCCCCGCCGCCAACGCAGCATCGATCTCCCCTCGCAGCGCCTGGAACTGTGCAAACAATCCCCCCAGCAACAAATGGCAACCAACGCTATCGGCGCACTGCCGGCTACCTTCGGCACACCCGGCCAGCAGCCCAAGCAACTGCAGGCGCAAGGCCTGCGGCCAGGCGCACTCCTGCCCCACGCCATATAACCAGGCCGTCAACGCCGTAAGCACATACAAGTCCTCCAGCGAACGGAACGGCTTCACATAGGCATCCCAACCATCACCGGCCAACAACTCGCACGCCGCGCGCTCCAGCACCAGTCGCCCATGGCCTACCTCCGGCATCAGCGGCAGCGTCGGCAGCGCTTCCAGCGTCACACCTGGCTCCCCGGGGTAGACCACCGCCAGGTTCAACTGCGGCGCCGCGCCCGTCGCCTCGCAGCGCGCCGCCACCAGCAGCCATTCCGCCTCCAGGCCTGCAGTGACGAAGTCCTTGCTGCCGGTCAGCCGCAAGCCGTCCAGGCGCGTGCGCATGTCCGCCGGCCGCACGCTGCGCCGTTCGGTGGCGCACAGGGCGCCGAGGCTGGGTGGAGCACTGGGCCACAGCACGCGCAAGGCGGCCTGGTAGCCGACCAGGAAGGCCAGGCCGGGGGTGGCCATCGCGCGCCCGCCGAGCACCGCCAGTTCGAACGGGGCAACCGGGCCAAGGCGCTCGAGCAGCGCGGCATAGGTTTCGCCCAGGGTGCCCGCCAGCGCTTGGCGAAGCGGGTCGTTGAGTCGTTGCAACCAGGCCATCGGTCGGCTCCTTGCTGAAGGGCTTTCAGTTGTGGCTCAGGGGGTGTCACGCAAGCATCACCAAAGATTCACAGGGGTGACACCCCATCTACCTAGGCTGACTTTGCACAACAAAGCCGACCGGCCGCAACCCTTCATGGCTGGCTTATGGAGACTCGTAATGACTCGGATCGCTCACGCTGGCGACAACAGCACCGAACGCCGTCTGCAAGCCGAACGCCTGGTTGGCGCCGCGGCCCTGCAGGAAGCCCAGGCCCTGCGCTACAAAGTGTTCAGCGCCGAATTCAAGGCCAAGCTCAAAGGAGCCGAGCAAGGCCTGGACATGGACGACTACGACGTGCACTGCCGCCACATTGGCGTACGCGACCTGAGCACCGGCGAGCTGGTTGCCACCACCCGCCTGCTCGACCATCAGGCCGCCAGCAGCCTGGGCCGCTTCTATAGCGAAGAAGAATTCAGCCTGCACGGCCTGTTGCAGCTGCAGGGCCCGATCCTGGAGCTGGGCCGAACCTGCGTAGCTCCCGACTACCGCAACGGCGGCACCATCGCCGTGCTCTGGGGCGAACTGGCCGAAGTGCTCAACGAAGGCCGCTACAGCTACCTGATGGGCTGCGCCAGCATCCCCATGCAGGATGGCGGGGTGCAGGCCCACGCGGTGATGCAGCGCCTGCGTGACCGCTACCTGTGCACCGAGCACCTGCGCGCCGAGCCGAAGAACCCGTTGCCCAACCTGGCCCTGCCGAACAACGTCATCGCCGAGATGCCACCGCTGCTCAAGGCGTACATGCGCCTGGGCGCGAAGATCTGCGGCGAGCCGTGCTGGGACGAAGACTTCCAGGTGGCCGATGTGTTCATCCTGCTCAAGCGCGACGAACTGTGCCCACGCTACGCCCGCCACTTCAAGGCAGCGGTCTGATGCCGAAGCTGCGGGTAATGGCCCGCCTGACTCGACTGCTGCTGGTACTGCTGCTGGGCATGCTGATGGCCAGCGTGATCGCCCTGGGCGAACGCCTGGGGTTCAAGGCGCCCATCGAGCGCCGCCAGCGCTGGACCTGCCTGTTCATGAAGCGCCTGGTCGCGGCCCTTCCCTTCGATGTGCGAGTGATCGGAGAGCTGCCCCAACGGCCAATGCTGTGGGTCAGCAACCACGTGTCCTGGACCGATATCCCGTTGCTTGGCATGCTGCTGCCGCTGTCGTTCCTGTCAAAGGCCGAAGTGCGGCACTGGCCGGTGGCCGGCTGGCTGGCGGAAAAGGCCGGCACCTTGTTCATCCGCCGTGGCGGGGGCGACAGCCAGCGCCTGCGTGAGCAGATCGCCGGGCAACTGGGTCTTTCCCGGCCGCTACTGATCTTCCCGGAGGGTACCACCACCAGTGGCCGTACCCTGCGCACCTTCCATGGTCGCCTGCTGGCAGGTGCCATCGACCGTGGCGTGGCGGTGCAGCCGGTCGCCATCCAGTACCTGCGCGATGGCCAGATCGACCCGATTGCACCGTTCATTGGTGACGATGACCTGGTGTCGCACCTGATGCGCCTGTTTGCCCTGCCGCGGGGCGAGGTATGCATTCACCTGCTGCAGCCGATCGGCAGCGTGGGCAAGGAGCGAGCGGTGCTGGCGTTGCAGGCGCAGCAGGCGATTCACCTGGCGTTGTTCGGGGTTGAAGGAGTCGAGCTGGCGCCACGGCGGCAGGCGCGGGCTGCCTGAACTCTTGCACTGCCAGTACCGGCCCCTTCGCGGGCTTGCCCGCGAAGAGGCCAGCGCAGGACTAACTGTCAGACAACCGGCCAGCCGCCGCAAACGCCTGCAACTGTGGATAAAACTCCCTGAAGTCCGCCAGCAATGGCTCATACAGCCGCTCCAGCTCCCCCATCACCCCAACCATCCCCTCCGGCCGCGACAAGCGCCGGGCAATACCGTTGAACACCTGCTCCAGCGTGGCAAAATCGCCATACGCCCCCAGCCAGTCATCCGCAGCCATGAACGGCGCAATCCGCGCCAGCCGCCCCGGCAACTCGGGCTCCGCCAGCAATACCCGATAAAAGTCCCCGGTGAACTGCTCCAGCGGCTGCTCGGCATAATCCTGCCAATGCCGGGCCAGGCAATGGTCGAAAAACACATCCAGGACGATGCCGGCAAAGCGCCGCCGCTCACGCGGAAAACGCGCAAGAGCCGCCAACACCAACGGGTGCTGGTCGGTATAGCTGTCGATATGCCGGTGCAGCCGGATGGCCGTCTCCAGCGCTGGCGGGAAGCGCCCTTCCAGCGAGCCTTTGACGAAGTCGCCATACAGGCTGCCAAGCAGTTGGTGCGGCGCCGGGCCGCCAAGGTGCAGGTGTGCGAGGTAGTTCATGAGCGCAGTCTAGCACCGCCGGCCAATATATCGTTATAACGCGATATATCGATTCGTGCTCAGCTCAGAACCTCTTCATATTTGTATATCGGGAAACCACGATTTACATTTCGTTCTATCGCGATATACCGCTACAACGAGCCTCAACCCATGCCTATCGATCTCGACGAAATCATAAAAGCGCTGGCCCACCCGGTCAGGCGAGAAATCCTCAGCTGGCTGAAGGACCCGGCGACACAATTCCCCGACCAGTACCACAGCACCGAGAACGGTGTATGTGCCGGGCAGATAGACCAACGCTGCGGTCTGTCGCAGTCGACCGTCTCCGCCCACCTGGCCACCTTGCAGCGCGCCGGGCTGATCAGCAGCCAGAAGATCGGCCAATGGCATTTCTTCAAACGCAACGAAGCCACCATCCAGGCGTTTCTCGAACAACTGCGCCAAGCACTCTGAACAGGCAGGTAACCGTAATGACCACGCTTTTCGATCCGATCACCCTGGGCGACCTGCAACTGCCCAACCGCATCATCATGGCCCCGCTCACCCGCTGCCGGGCCGACGAAGGCCGCGTGCCCAACGCGCTGATGGCCGAGTATTACGTACAGCGCGCCAGCGCCGGGCTGATCCTCAGCGAGGCGACCTCGGTCAGCGCCATGGGCGTCGGCTACCCGGATACCCCTGGTATCTGGAACGACGAACAGGTGCGTGGCTGGAACAACGTGACCAAGGCCGTGCATGCCGCCGGCGGGCGCATCTTCCTGCAGCTGTGGCATGTTGGCCGCATCTCCCACCCCAGCTACCTGAACGGCGAGCTGCCGGTGGCCCCCAGCGCGATCCAGCCCAAGGGCCATGTAAGCCTGGTGCGCCCGCTCAGTGACTACCCCACCCCACGCGCGCTGGAAACCGAAGAAATCATCGACATCATCGAGGCCTACCGCAGCGGTGCCGAGAATGCCAAGGCTGCCGGTTTCGATGGCGTGGAAATCCACGGCGCCAACGGCTACCTGCTCGACCAGTTCCTGCAGAGCAGCACCAACCAGCGCACCGACCGCTACGGCGGTTCGTTGGAAAACCGTGCGCGGCTGCTGCTGGAAGTGACCGATGCGGCCATTGAGGTGTGGGGCGCAAACCGCGTGGGCGTGCACCTGGCGCCGCGGGCCGATGCCCATGACATGGGCGATGCCGACCGTGCCGAAACCTTTACCTACGTGGCCCGTGAGCTGGGCAAGCGTGGTATTGCCTTCATCTGCTCGCGGGAAAAGGAAGCCGATGACAGTATCGGCCCGCTGATCAAGGAAGCGTTCGGCGGCCCGTACATCGTCAACGAGCGGTTTGACAAGGCCAGTGCCAATGCCGCCCTAGCCAGCGGCAAGGCCGACGCCGTGGCGTTTGGCGTGCCGTTCATCGCCAACCCTGACCTGCCGGCGCGGCTGGCGGCGGATGCGCCGTTGAACGAGGCGCGGCCGGAGACTTTCTATGGCAAGGGGCCGGTGGGGTACATCGACTATCCGCGGTTGTAACTGAAATCGCCGGGGCCGCTTTGCGGCCCTATCGCGACACAAGGCCGCTCCTACAGGGGAACGCGATTTCCTGTAGGAGCGGCCTTGTGTCGCGATAGGAGGGCAAAGCCCTCCCCTGCAATGTCACGGCCGGGCATTGATCTGCTGCTGCAGGTTCTGGATCTGGCTCTGCAAGGTATTCAGGTTGCGTGTCGTCTGCGCCCGGAAGGCGTCGAATTCCTGCACCGAAGCACCACTGGACGCCGCCGCGGCCGGGCGGTTATCGATCTGGCTCTTGAGCACCAGAATGTCCTGCTCCAGGTCCTGGATGGCCGCGCTCGGGTTACCCTGCTTCTTCAGCGCAGCAACCTCGCTGCCCAGGCTCTTGAGCTGCGCATCCAGCTTGGCGCCATCCACCTGCGCGGCCTTCAGCGAAGCAACCTGTTCGTTCAGGCCCTTGAACTGGGTATCCAGCTTGCCACCATCGACCTGGCCCGAGCGCAATGCGGCCAGCTCGCCATTCACCGCCTTCAGTTGCGTCTGCAACTGGGTTTGCAGCTGGGTCACGGCCTTCTGCTGTTCGCGGGTATCAGCCAGTACCTGCTCCAGGCGCTTGCCCAGGTCGCCGGTCTGCCCGGCCACCCCCTGCTGCAACTGACGCAGTTGCAGCTTCAACGCCTCGCTGTTGGTAGTGGCGCCGGATTCGCTGGCCGCCACCTTGCCGCTGATCGCCTGCAGGCGCCCGGCAGCCTCTTCGCTGATGCGAGCGAAGCTTTCCTGGGTCGCCACCAGCTGCTGCTCCATCAGCGAGATCTGCTGGAAGCTCCACCAGCCAAGGCCCGCCAAGGCGATGAACGAGGCCCCGAGCAATGCCCACAGCGGCGCCGTGCTGGCACCGCGAGCGGCCTTCTGGCGGTTGCGCACCACGTGCGCCGGCATCAGTTCGTCATCGTCATGGGTGCCCGCCCGCAGGCTAGGCACGTCATCGTAGTCATCGTGAGCATGGTTACGCATGGATACATTCAACCGCGGTAGTCGCAAAGAGGCACGAGTATAAACCGCCAGCGCGGCGCGTTGATGACCATTGTCGGCCGGCCGGCTTTACTGCCCCGGCGGCTGGTGCTTCCACCAGGCACAGAATTCATCCAATGCCGTCCACAGGCTGACCTTGGGCTGGTAGTCCAGGTACTGTCGGGCGCGGCTGATATCCAGGGTGAAATCGCGGCTCATCACCTGCATCCCCAGGCGCGACAGGGTCGGTTGCGGGCGCCCCGGCCACAACATGCAGGCCGCCTCGTTCAGCGCGGCCAGGCTGTAGGCCAGGCCGTAGGAACGGTAACGGGTAACCTGCGGCAGTTGCATCTGGCGCATCACGTAGTTGACCACATCCCACAGCGGCAGCGGCTGGCCGTTGCTGATGTTATAGGCTTGGCCCAGCGCCCGGTCATCGGCGAACAGGGCACTGAGCAGCGCTTCGTTAAGATTGTGCACGCTGGTGAAATCGACTTTGTTCAGGCCGTTGCCGATGATCGCCACGCGCCCCTTGCTCTGCATCTGCATCAGCCGCGGGAAGATACTGGCATCGCCAGCGCCGGTGACGAAGCGTGGGCGTAGCGCCAGCACCTCGAGGCCGAACTCCTGGGCACCGAACACTTTCTGCTCGGCCATGTACTTGGTCTGCCCGTAGTGGTCGTGGAAGCGGCGCGGCACCTGGTCTTCACGGATTTCCAGGCGCGAGCGGCCATTGAAGTAGATCGACGGCGACGACAGGTGTACCAGCCGCCGTACGTGCTCCTTCAAACAGCCCTCGACCACGTTTTCGGTGACCACCACATTGCCTTGATAGAAGTCCTGGTAGCGCCCCCAGTTGCCCACTGCGCCGGCGCAGTGCACTACCGCCTCGACGCCCTGGCACAGGCGGCGGGCCAGCTCGGCATCCCCCAGGTCGCCGGGGATGAACTGGGCGCCGCGCTTGACCAGGTGCTCGACCCCTTCGGCTCGACGGCCGCTGACCCGCACGTCCAGGCCCTGCTCCAGGGCAAAGCGTGCAAAGCGCCCGCCAATGAAGCCACTCGCGCCGGTGACCAGAATTCGCATGTAAGACTCCGTCTTGCCAGATTTCAGATGCAACTGACGCCAGCCGTGGCTACAAGGGCACCAGCCATTGCCGTGCGGTGTGCCGAAGGTGGTCGGTCAGTTGCGCGAGCAGTTGCCCGCCATTGCGCCAATGATGCCAGTACAGCGGCACATCGATGGGGGTATCACTGCAGATTTCCACCAGCTGGCCGCTGGCCAGTTGCTCGCGGGCCTGCAGTTCGGGCACCAGGCCCCACCCCAGGCCGGCTTCGGTCATGCGCAGGAAGCCTTCGGACGACGGGCACAAGTGGTGCAGGAAGCCATCCTCGATGCCCAGCGATGCCAGGTAGCGGTGTTGCAGGAAGTCGTCCGGGCCGTACACGATCGCCGGGGTACGGGCCAGGCGGCTGGCGGCGAAGCCCTGCGGAAAATGCCGCGCCATGAACCCGGGGCTGGCCAGCGCCCGGTAGCGCATGGCACCCAGTGGCAGGCTGCGCGCCCCGGCCACCGGCCGCTCGCTGCCACACAGGCAGGCCGCAACTTCGCCCGCACGCATGCGTTTCAGGCCCACTTCCTGGTCTTCCACCACGAGGTCGGTCAGCACATTCTGCTGCGCGCAGAAGTTACCCACCGCACCGGCCCACCAAGTGGCCAGGCTGTCGGCATTGAGGGCGATGCGCAAGCGCTCCGGCATGCCCTCCTCGTCCAGCGCCGGCACCTGGCGCTGCAGGTCGCGCTCAAGCAGGCGCACCTGCTGCACATGGTTGAGCAACTGGCGGCCGACTTCGGTGGGGCTTGGCGGCGCGGCACGCACCAGCACTGGCTGGCCGACCCGCGCCTCGAGCAGCTTGATGCGCTGGGAAATGGCCGACTGCGACAAGCCCAGCACCTGCGCCGCGCGTTCGAAACCACCCTGCTCGATCACGGCGGCGAGGGCGGCCAGCAGCTTGTAGTCGAACATCGATTTTCCTAATGACGGATCAGCTCTATTTGTTTTTCTTATACAGCGTGGTTCATCACAATGGCCAGCATCTTTTAGACGCTTTGGAGAGCGTGCCATGTGGCAAAGCTATCTCAACGGCATGCTCGTGGCCTTCGGCCTGATCATGGCCATCGGTGCACAGAACGCTTTCGTCCTCGCCCAGAGCTTGCGCCGCGAGCATCATTTGCCGGTGGCAGCACTGTGCATCGTCTGTGACGCCATCCTGGTGGCTGCCGGAGTGTTCGGCCTGGCCACCGTGCTGGCGCACAACCCGACCTTGCTGGCGATCGCCCGCTGGGGCGGCGCGGTGTTCCTGATCTGGTACGGCGCCAAGGCGTTGCGCAGCGCCTGCTCCAGGCAGAGCCTGCAGCACCAGCAGGGCCAGGGTGCGCGCTCACGCCGCGCGGTGTTGCTCAGTGCACTGGCGGTGACCCTGCTGAACCCGCACGTGTACCTCGACACGGTGCTGCTGATCGGCTCGCTGGGCGCCCAGCAGGCTGCGCCTGGCGCCTACGTGGCTGGCGCTGCCAGCGCCTCGCTGCTGTGGTTCTCGACCCTGGCGATCGGTGCGGCCTGGCTGGCGCCGTGGCTGGCCCGGCCGGCGACCTGGCGCATGCTCGACTTGATGGTGGCGGTGATGATGTTCGCGGTGGCGGCGCAGTTGATCTTCAACTGACCTCAAGGGCCCTATCGCCGGCAAGCCAGCTCCCACAGAGATGTCACCAGGCCTGAGGGCGGTGATATCCCTGTGGGAGCTGGCTTGCCGGCGATGAGGCCCTTGCAGGCAATAGCTGACGCCACTGGTCGGCACAGCCCAACCGCTCTGGAACCTCTATTCCCTATCTTTGTTGCGTGGTTATGCGCCGGGCCCGGTGCTATGATCCAGCCCTTGCGTCGCAAAGAGTACAAACTCGCCGACGCTCATCGGGCCGCCCGTGATCGGCCTTGCGCAAACCGCAAACAGACCTGAATCAGGAGATCCACCATGGCTTTTGAATTGCCGCCGCTGCCGTACGCCCACGATGCCCTGCAGCCGCACATCTCCAAGGAAACCCTGGAGTATCACCACGACAAACACCACAACACCTATGTCGTGAACCTGAACAACCTGGTCCCAGGCACCGAATTCGAAGGCAAGACCCTGGAAGAGATCGTCAAGAGCTCTTCGGGCGGCATCTTCAACAACGCCGCTCAAGTCTGGAACCACACCTTCTACTGGAACTGCCTGGCACCAAACGCCGGTGGCCAGCCGACCGGTGCCCTGGCTGACGCCATCAACGCCGCTTTCGGTTCCTTCGACAAGTTCAAGGAAGAGTTCACCAAGACTTCGGTTGGCACCTTCGGTTCCGGCTGGGGCTGGCTGGTGAAGAAGGCTGACGGTTCCCTGGCCCTGGCCAGCACCATCGGCGCCGGCTGCCCGCTGACCAGCGGCGACACCCCGCTGCTGACCTGCGACGTCTGGGAACATGCCTACTACATCGACTACCGCAACCTGCGTCCGAAGTACGTCGAGGCGTTCTGGAACCTGGTCAACTGGGCCTTCGTTGCCGAACAGTTCGAAGGCAAGACCTTCAAGGCCTGAGTCATCCAGCCTTGAGACAGAACCCCGGCGCCACGCCGGGGCTCTTCGAAAATCCGATGCCAGTCCTCTGGTATCGGATTTTTTTCGGGGCATACGAGGGGCCAGAACGCCGTATTTTCAGGAAACGTACCGATCAAGCCAGCCAAGGCTATCTACAGTGGCACCCGTAGGCCGATACTCACATCCAACCCACCCTGCATACCCGCGCTGCTCCAGCGCCGCCAGCAACCCTGCAACATCCATCTGGCCCGTCCCCGGCTGATGCCGCCCCGGGCAGTCGGCCACCTGCACATGCACCGTCCGTTCAAAGAACTGCGCCAGCACATCGGCAGCATTTCCGGTCAGCAACTGTGCATGATAAAGATCAAGGATCAGCCCCATATCGGGATGCGCCTCCAGTACCTGCTGCGCCTTGCCGAAATCGGACATGTAATACCCCGGCATTGCCTGCGTGCAGATCACCTCGATCAATGGCCGCAGCCCCTGGTCCTCAAAATACTTCACGGCATAGTCCAGGTTGCTCGCATACACCTTGTCGGCGCCATCCTCGTGGGTTACCCCGGACATCAGGTGCACATCCGCACACGCCAGTGCGCGGGCATAGCTGACGGCCTGGCGTAACCCGTCACGGAACTCGGGCTCCTTGCCCGCCACCGCGGCAATACCCTTGGAAACGCCAGCCGGCGCAGCGAACTGGACCAATGGCAACCCATATTGCGCCAGTTGATCAGCCAACAAACTCGCGTCGAATTCATAGGGTGACGGGAATTCCACCGCGCGAAATCCGGCGGCGGCAGCGGCTTCGATACGCTGCAGAAAAGGCAGTTCATTGAACTGGAAGCCGAGATGAGCATTGAATTTGAGCATGCGTATAGATCCATCCGTGTGTGGTATTTTCCTGCCCCAGTCCGACCCGAATCTGCTGGATCGACTGAAGATAACCATTCGGAATACAGCCTGTGATAAAGAAAGATCTCGCCCTGCAGTTGGCCCCTCGCGTCATCGAGATGATCCGCGCCCGGTCGATGAAGGCCGGCGAGCCATTGCGCGAGCAGACCTTCGCCCAAGCCTTCGATGTCTCCCGCTCCCCCATTCGCAGGGTATTTGCCCTGCTCGCCGAGTGGAACATCGCGGTGCAGGAGCCCAATCGCGGCTACTTTCTGAAACAGGACGCCGGGCAGATCCAGGAAACCACTGTACCGTCCACCTGCGACCCATTCGAAGACTTCTACCTGCGCGTGGTGGACGACATCCTCAGCGGGGAAGTCCCTGCCGAATTCTTTGAGGCCCAATTACTGCGACGCTACTCCGTGCCCCGCGGGCAACTGCTCAAGGTCCTCAACCGGCTGGCCAGCGAAGCCATGGTCGAGCGCAAGCCCGGGCAAGGCTGGAGCCTTAACGAATTCGTACACAACGCCCAGACCCACATCCAGAGCTACCGCTTCCGCATGGCCATCGAGCCGGCCGCACTGCGCGAACCAGGCTACAAGGTCAACCAGGCCGCATTTGCCAAAGCCCGGGAGCAACAGCAGGCCATGCTCGACGGCGAAATTCACCAGCTGTCACGTGCCCAACTGTTCGAAATTGGCGCCCAGTTTCACGAAATGATCGTGCAGTGCTCGGGCAATCTCTTCTTCATAGATGCCATACGTCGGCAAAACCAGCTCAGACGCTTCATGAGCTACAAAGCCAACGTCGACCGCAGTCGCCTGATGACGCAATGCCTGGAGCACCTGCACCTGCTCGACTTGATCGAGTCCGGTCGGCGTGAAGAAGCCGCTCAGTTTCTCTGGAAACATCTGGACGAAGTCGGCCGGCTCAAGACCCGTCAGGATGCCTTGCTGGAAAGCCAGCAGGGGTAACCCCTTCCCCCGCCTTCCTTTCATTACCCGCGCATTCAGATCAGGGAAGGCAGCTTAGACATTGCCTTCTTTTTACGCAAGATACAAAACCACCCTGAGATTCAGCGCCAGGAGTAAATTTCGCGCCACTTATTGTATTTAATTGTAAGAATAAGCAATTATGCGCGCCGCTCGGACGCACTGTGGCACCGAATCACACAGGGATGATTGCAATGAAACAAGGAACGTTGGCTAACGGGACGGGGGTCTCCAGCCTGCTGTTCGGGGTGTACACGATTCTGCTGGCCCTGCTTGGCCTGACGCTGGCCTGTCAGGGAAGCACGCTGGTCAGTGCCGGCGGCTCGCCTTACTACGCAATGATGGGTACCGCATTGCTGCTGTCAGCCGCACTCATGGGCCTGAAGAAGTCGCTCGGCATCTATCTCTACGGTGCAGCATCCCTAGCCACCTACGGCTGGGCAATCTGGGAATCCGGCTACAACGGCTGGGCCTATATCCCACGTCTGGCATGGCTGGTACTTCTCAGTGTGATCTTTCTGGCCTTCTGGCCTCTTGTCCGGCGCGACTTTGCCAAAGTCAACAAGGCACTGTATTTCAGCATCATGGGGGGGCTGCCGCTGCTGATGGCGGCCACCATCCTGACACCGCTGTTCTTCCCCAACACCGTTCACCTGGCCGACTCGCCCGCTATCACCGCCCATACACAGCAACCCTTCAGCCGCAGTACGGTGACCTCACCGGACGCCAATGTCGCCGCGTCCCACGACAAGACCAACTGGACCGCCTATGCCGGCTCCAACCTCGGCAACCACTATTCCGCTGCGGCGCAGATTACCCCAAGCAACGTTTCCGGCCTGGTCAAGGCCTGGGAGTATCATCATGGCGATGTGAAACAGCCTGGCGAAAAAACCAAGTATCTGAACGAGGCCACGCCAATCAAGGTTGGCGACTCGCTGTATACCTGCACGCCCAAGCAAATCATCATTTCGTTGAGCGCCACTACCGGCAAAGAGAACTGGCGCTACGACTCGAAAGTCGACCCGGACTATTTCGCCAACGGTGGTGCCTATTGCCGTGGTGTCTCGTACTACGAAGTACCCAATGCCAGTGGCCTATGCGCCAAACGCATCATCTGGGGCACCAACGACATCCGCCTGGGTGCAGTTGATGCACTCACCGGGCAGGCCTGCCCAGATTTCGGCACGGCAGGCTTTGCCGACCTCAAGGACGGCCTGGGCACGTTCCGCAAAGGCTCCACCGGCATCACTTCTGCACCACTGGTAATCCGCGGTGTGGTCATTACCGGTGGCCGCGTGCTTGATTCGGATGTGCGCCCGGCGCCATCAGGTGTGGTTCGCGCCTACGACGCAGTCAGCGGCAAACAGAAGTGGGCCTGGGACCTCGGTCGCCCCGACAGCACTGCGCCTGCCGACGCCGATGAAACCTATACGCTCAGCACGCCCAACTCATGGGCGCCGATTTCCGCCGACGACGAACTGGGGCTGGTCTACATCACCACCGGCAATGCTGCAGGCGACTTCTATGGCGGTACCCGTACCGAACAGGAAGACAAGTTCAGCTCTTCACTGGTGGCCCTGGATGCGCTCACCGGCAAGGTCAAATGGCATTTCCAGACCGTCCATCACGACCTCTGGGACTACGACCTGAGCCCACAACCGGCGCTGATCGATTTCCCCACGAGCAGCGGCCCACGCCCGGCCGTCATTCAAGCGACCAAATCGGGCCAGTTGTTCGTCCTCGACCGCGCCACCGGCGAACCGCTGGTCGACGTGGTGCAGGCTGCCGTCCCACAGGGCACTGCCCCTGGAGACTACACCGCGGCGACGCAGCCGCTGTCACCAAGCATGCCGAGCACCATGGGCCGCCCATCGAAAAGACCGGAAGTGCTGGACGAAGCCGACGCCTGGGGCCTGACGCCGTTCGATCAGTTGCAATGCCGCATCGAGTTTCGCCAGGCGCGTTACGAAGGGATCTTTACACCGCCGGTAGTCGGCCAGCAAAGCCTGATCTTTCCCGGCCATCACGGCGGCCTGAACTGGGGCGGGGTGATGGTGGACCTGCAGCGAGGCCTGCTGATCATCAATAACCAGCGGTTGCCGTACATGCAGGGGCTGGTTCCACGCGAACAGCTCGATGCGATCAATGCCAAGTCGTTCCAGGAGTCGCCGGGCAATAACCAGGGGTTCCGCGTCCAGGCCGGTCTGCCGTTCGGGGCGATCAAGGACCCATGGATGTCAGCGCTGGAACAGCCGTGCATCGCACCACCCTGGGGGTTCATCTCCGCTATCGACCTGCGCACACGTGAAGTGCGCTGGAGCCGCCCGTTCGGCACCGGCTATGACAGTGGGCCCTTGGGCATCGCCTCGAAACTGCGCTTCGAAATCGGCACTCCGAGCGACGCCACTGGCGTGGCTACAGCAGGAGGCGTGACCTTCATTGGCGCTGCCATCGACCGTTTCATGCGCGCCTACAACAGCGAAAGTGGTGAATTGCTGTGGGAAGAGCGCCTACCGGCCGGCAACCAGGCTTCGCCCCTGACCTACATGAGCGAAGGGCGGCAGTACGTTGTTGCCGTGGTCGGCGGGCATGACCGGATTCCGACCAAGCTGGGTGACAGCATCATTGCCTGGGCGCTGCCGGAAAAATAGCGCGCCCGCTGCGTAAAGGCGCTGCTCGGCACTGAAAGCCAGGCGCTGACATACCCGCTATCAACCAATCATCGACCGCCGATGGCGCGCCGTGCGCCGTCGGGTGGCTGCGTGCGCGCCACAAACAGCAACGAGCAACTGCGGTACAGAAGTGCCCGCTTGAATTCATGTCAATCAGACAGGAGTGACAATGTTTGAACTATCCGCTGGCCTATATGTTTTGGTGGGCGTCAGTTTTCTAACTTCTTTGATGACTGCCGCTATCGGCGTAGGCGGCGGGATTGGCCTATTGGCAGTCATGCCGCAGTTCCTGCCCATTTCTGCCGTTGTGCCGGTGCATGGCCTGATTCAGATGGTCAGCAACGGCAGCCGCTTCGCCTTCGATTACAAGCACGCAAAAATCGAGATTCTCCCGCGTTATGTCATCGGCTGCCTTTCAGGGGCAGCCATCGGTTACTTCTTCATTGGGCATTTCCCGGAAAAGTACCTGTCGTTGATTCTCGGCATCTTCATCCTGGCGATTACCTGGACCAAGCTGGTCGCCTCGCTCGGCTTTGTCCTGAAAAATTTTGCCATCGTTGGTTTCCTGCAAACGTTTCTATCACTGTTCGTTGCCGTCACCGGGCTTATTTCCCAGCCGATCCTGATGAGGATGAACATCAACAAGGATCAGGTCATCGTCACCCACGCCATGCAGATGAGTGTATTGCACGGCCTGAAAGTAGCTGCCTTTGTCTTTGCCGGCTTTGCCTTCATGGACTATGCCCAGTTGATCATCATCATGATCACCGCCTCCACCGCCGGTTCCTACCTGGGCGGCTTTCTTCGAAACCGAATATCGCAACGTGTTGGCGCCATCCTGCTTAAAGCCGGGGTGACGTTCTTCGGTTTGAAAATGATTGTGGACCACTTTATTCAAAACGTCTGAGCTTCATCCATTCAAACAAGGAGTTTGAAATGATCGCGCGTAAAAAGTTTGATTCCAAGGACAGCCAGGGGATCTCGACTTTTCTTCATGAACATGGATATTGCGTAATCAACCCCGAGGACGATTCGCTCGAGGCCTTTCGCGCGGTGGCAGGCCGGTTCGGCCTGATCCAGTTCCATACCAAATCCGACAAGACTGGCGTGGTCGGCGGCGGCGATCCGATCAACAAGGACTGGCAAGCGTTCAGGGACGACTACCACGGCGAACTGTCGAGCGACTTCTATCCCCATACGGATGGCTCGTTCCTCAATGGCATGGCGTATATCGATGGGGTTGCCAGGAAGATTACCCCGCCCAAATACGTCATTCTGCAGTGCGTTTCCAAACCGCAGTTTGGCGGTGACAACTTCCTGGTGGATGGGCAACGCATTTATAATGACCTGCTGGTGAATCATCCCGACATCCTGAGGATCCTGATGACCAGTGGCAGTGTCACGTACTGCCGTGATGACCTGCTGTCGATCGATTGTTCTGTCTTCGAAAAGGTCAATGAGAACAAACTGCGTATTCGCTACCGGTATGACAGCACTGCGTTCAGTCCGGAATGGGCCAGTTCCGCCTTCCAGTATATCCAGGATAAATATTCAACCAACCCGGACTACATCACCAACATTAGCCTGGAACCCGGCGAAATCCTGGTCATGGACAACTTGCGAGTATTGCATGCACGCCACCAGTTCACTGACGGCAACATGAAAAGAAAAGTCCGTCGGCTGTGGATTGCCGATGACACCAGCATGGTATTCAAGAATATTCTCAACCAGTCGCCGGTGCGCAGGGCCATGTTGCCGTTCCAGAAATACAATATTGCCGCCGCCGAGAACGCGCCTGCCATCATCGATTACAGTTGCGGGATTCGGTTTCAGTCGGACATGTTCCTGACCCCGCCCTGTGCCGAACTTGAACAATGGCCGGCCAGCAGTGCCAATCGCCAATAACCCTTTCCCCGCACTACTGTAACTGCCCGATAACGCGTGCCTTCACAGTGCCTGCCTGATGGCGGATGCTGTGCTCGTCTGCATGCGTACACAGGTGGTTGCCTTTCATCGCAGGGATCCGTCCGCTTCTCCAGCGGCGTGCAAATCAGACCCGCCCCACAGGCGCTACTCCATTTGGAGGAATGTGCCATGCCTGAGGGGGCGGGCTTGCCCGCGAAGCGGTCGACACGGTTTTCATCCACGCCCCACCCGCAAAACGCTTGCTCAGCCCGCATACCACGCTAACATCAAACCTCTGGAAGATTGTCACGGCGCATTCAAGTTGCGGGGTCAGGCAACCGATACACTTCTGATGGTCGGCCGATAGTGTATCGTCATCGTTGATGGCAAAATGATGCCATGCGCATGGATTAAGGAAACCCCCATTGAAGCTGGAATTGCGGAACAGCTTGTCGGTCAAGTTGCTCAGGGTCGTGCTGCTGTCGGCGCTAGCGGTCGGTGTCGTGCTCAGCTGTGCGCAAATCGTCTACGACACCTACAAGACCCGCCAAGCCGTGAACAGCGATGCCCAACGCATCCTCGACATGTTCCGCGACCCCTCGACCCAGGCGGTATATAGCCTAGACCGCGAAATGGGCATGCAGGTGATTGAAGGCCTGTTCCAGGATGAATCGGTACGCATGGCCTCCATTGGCCACCCCAACGAAACCATGCTCGCAGAAAAGTCCCGCCCGCTGCAGGACATGTCCATGCGCTGGCTGACCGACCTGATTCTCGGCCAGGAACGTACCTACAGCACGCAACTGGTCGGCCGCGGCCCCTACAGCGAATACTACGGCGACCTGAGCATCACCCTCGACACCTCGTCCTACGGCGAAGATTTCCTGATCAACGCCGTGATCATCTTCATTTCCGGCGTGCTGCGGGCCCTGGCCATGGGCCTGGTGCTGTACCTGGTCTACCACTGGCTGCTGACCAAACCGCTGTCGAAGATCATCGAGCACCTCACCCAGATCAACCCCGACCGCCCCAGCCAGCATCAGCTACCGCTGCTCAAGGGCCACGAGAAGAACGAGCTGGGCCTGTGGGTAAATACCGCCAACCAGCTGCTGGCCTCGATCGAGCGCAACACCCATCTGCGTCACGAGGCGGAAAACAGCCTGCAACGCATGGCCCAGTACGACTTCCTCACCGGCCTGCCCAACCGCCAGCAACTGCAGCAGCAACTGGACAAGATCCTCGTCGACGGTGGCCGCCTGCAACACCGCGTGGCGGTACTGTGCGTAGGCCTGGACGACTTCAAGGGCATCAACGAGCAGTTCAGCTACCAGGTCGGCGACCAGTTGCTGCTGGCCCTGGCCGACCGCCTGCGCGCCCACAGCGGCCGACTGGGCGCCCTGGCACGCCTGGGCGGTGACCAGTTCGCCCTGGTGCAGGCCAATATCGAGCAGCCCTACGAGGCCGCCGAACTGGCGCAGAGTATCCTCGACGACCTGGAAGTGCCGTTCGACCTCGACCACCACCAGCAGATCCGCCTGCGCGCCACCATCGGCATCACCCTGTTCCCGGAAGACGGCGACAGCACCGAGAAGCTGCTGCAGAAAGCCGAACAGACCATGACCTTGGCCAAGGCCCGTTCACGCAACCGCTACCAGTTCTACATCGCCAGCGTCGACAGCGAGATGCGCCGCCGTCGCGAACTGGAAAAGGACCTGCGCGAAGCCCTGCCACGCAACCAGCTGTACCTGGTGTATCAGCCACAGATCAGCTACCGCGACCACCGCGTGGTCGGTGTCGAAGCACTGCTGCGCTGGCAACATCCGGAGCTGGGCATGGTGCCCCCGGACCAGTTCATCCCCCTGGCCGAACAGAACGGCAGCATCATCGGCATCGGCGAATGGGTGCTCGACCAGGCCTGCCGGCAATTGCGCGAATGGCACGACATGGGCTTCAGCGACCTGCGCATGGCGGTCAACCTGTCCACCGTGCAGCTGCACCACAACGAGCTGCCGCGGGTGGTCAACAACCTGCTGCAGGCTTACCGCCTGCCACCACGCAGCCTGGAACTGGAAGTCACCGAGACCGGCCTGATGGAAGACATCAGCACCGCCGCCCAGCACCTGCTGAGCCTGCGCCGCTCCGGAGCACTGATTGCCATCGACGACTTCGGCACCGGCTACTCGTCGCTCAGCTACCTGAAATCGCTGCCGCTGGACAAGATCAAGATCGACAAGAGCTTCGTCCAGGACCTGCTGGACGACGATGACGACGCCACCATCGTCCGCGCCATCATCCAGCTGGGCAAGAGCCTGGGAATGCAGGTAATCGCCGAAGGCGTGGAAACCGCCGAACAGGAAACCTACATCGTCGCCCAGGGCTGCCACGAGGGCCAGGGCTACCACTACAGCAAGCCGCTGTCGGCCCGTGAGCTGACCAACTTCCTCAAGCAGGCACAGCGAAACCAGGTTTCGATGTTCTGAGCCGCCTGCCCGATTACAGCCCGTGACCGGCATTTACACGAATTGCATGCCCGCCCCTTTACAGCAAATGCAAATCTTTCGCATGATGTTGTCGTTTCGCGTGCCACGGCGCACCGTCCACCCCTTGGTCCAACCACACGACGCAGGAAACCAATAATGATTCGAATGCCTCTGGCCTCCGCCAGTCTGCTGGCCATTGCCATCGCTCTCGCCGGTTGCGGCGAAGGCAAGGACGACAAGGCCGCCGCGCCGCAAGCCCAGGCACCTGCCGCCGCCAGTACCACCGCTGCAGCGCCCGGGGCTGTCGACGAAGCCGCCGGCAAAGCCGTGGTCAAGCATTACGCCGAGCTGGTCTACGCCGTGTACAGCGACTCGCTGAGCACCGCCAAGACCCTGCAGACCGCAGTCGACGCGTTCCTGGCCAAGCCGAACGACGAAACTCTGAAAGCAGCCAGGGAAGCCTGGGTCGCCTCGCGCGTACCGTACCTGCAGAGCGAAGTATTCCGCTTCGGCAACACCATCATCGACGACTGGGAAGGCCAGGTGAACGCCTGGCCGCTGGACGAAGGCCTGATCGACTACGTCGACAAGAGCTATGAGCACGCCCTGGGCAACCCGGCGGCCAACGCCAACATCATCGCCAACACCGAGATCCAGGTGGGCGAAGAGAAGATCGACGTCAAGGACATCACCCCCGAGAAGCTGGCCAGCCTGAACGAACTGGGCGGCTCTGAAGCCAACGTCGCCACCGGCTACCACGCCATCGAGTTCCTGCTCTGGGGCCAGGACCTGAACGGCACCGGCCCGGGCGCTGGCAACCGTCCGGCGTCGGACTACCTGGAAGGCAAGGGCGCCACCGGTGGCCACAACGACCGCCGCCGTGCCTACCTGAAAGCGGTCACCGACCTGCTGGTCAAGGACCTCGAAGAGATGGTCGGCAACTGGGCACCGAACGTTGCCGACAACTACCGCGCCAAGCTGGAAGCCGAGTCGGTCAACGACGGCCTGCGCAAGATGCTGTTCGGCATGGGCAGCCTGTCGCTGGGCGAACTGGCTGGCGAGCGCATGAAGGTTTCGCTGGAGGCCAACTCGCCGGAAGACGAGCACGACTGCTTCAGCGACAACACCCACTACTCGCACTTCTACGATGCCAAGGGCATCCGCAACGTCTACCTGGGCGAGTACACCCGCCCGGACGGCAGCAAGGTGACCGGCCCGAGCCTGTCGTCGCTGGTGGCCAAAGTAGACCCGGCTGCCGACGCCACCCTCAAGGCCGACCTGGAAGCCACCGAAGCCAAGATCCAGGTGATCGTCGACCACGCGCTCAAGGGCGAGCACTACGACCAGCTGATCGCTGCCGACAACGCAGCCGGCAACCAGATCGTGCGTGACGCCATCGCCTCCCTGGTCAAGCAGACCGGTGCGATCGAGCAGGCCGCGGGCAAGCTGGGCATTGCCAACCTCAACCCGGATACCGCGGATCACGAGTTCTGATCCTGCTGTAGCGGTTCTGAAAGAGGCGGCCTTCGGGTCGCCTTTTTTGCTTCCGGCCCTATCGCCGGCAAGCCAGCTCCCACAGGTTCCCCACTGGGCTCAGAGGCTGTGGGGTACCTGTGGGAGCTGGCTTGCCGGCGATAGGGCCCGACCAGGCAACCACAAACCATGGCCAACTGACACCGATTTCATCCAGCAATTGCAAATTGCTCTTATTCAAACTCCCTCACCCTGCTAAGCTTGCACGCCGGTTTTTCGCTCACGCCCAGGATTTTCGATGTCCTTGTCGCTGTCCCGACTCTCCCCCCTGCTGCTGGCCTTTGCCCTTGCCGCCTGCGACGACGCCCCGCGTTTCACCCAGGCCGAGCCCGGCGAAGCGTTGTCGGGCGGCAAAGCCACCGTGCAGCGCACCGACCGCAATGCCTATTCCCTGCCCTCGGCCAACCTCTCGCCCGAGCGGCGCCTGGATTTCGCCGTAGGCAACAGTTTCTTCCGCAACCCCTGGGTGATCGCCCCGTCCACTACCACCGCCCGTGACGGCCTGGGGCCGCTGTTCAATACCAATGCCTGCCAGAACTGCCACGTGCGAGACGGCCGCGGCCACCCGCCAGAGCCGGGCGACAGCAACGCCGTATCGATGCTGGTACGCCTGTCGATCCCCGACCAGCCCTACCTGGCCAAGGTGGTCGAACGTCTCGGCGTGGTGCCGGAGCCGGTCTATGGCACCCAGCTGCAGGACATGGCCATCCCCGGCGTGACGCCGGAAGGCAAGGTGCGGGTCAGCTACACCAGCGAAACGGTGTCGTTCGAGGATGGCCACCAGGTCGAGCTGCGCAAGCCGGCCCTGCAGATCACCCAGCTCGGCTATGGCGTGATGCACCCCGACACGCGCTTTTCGGCGCGGGTGGCGCCGCCGATGATCGGCTTGGGCCTGCTCGAAGCCATCCCCGAGGCCGACCTGCTGGCCAACGAGGATCCCGACGACCGCAACCGCGACGGCATCCGCGGCCGGGCCAACCGGGTGTGGGATGACGCCCAGGGCAAAACTGTGGTCGGCCGCTTCGGCTGGAAGGCCGGGCAGCCCAACGTCAACCAGCAGAACGTGCATGCCTTTGCCGGCGACATGGGCCTGACCACCACCCTGCAGCCCAACGATGACTGCACCCAGGCGCAGTCCGACTGCCTGGCCGCGCCCAACGGCGACGGTGCCGATGGCGAAAAGGAGGTCAGCGACAACATCCTGCGCCTGGTTACCTTCTACACGCGCAACCTGGCCGTACCGGCCCGACGCGACGTGGGCTCGCCGCAGGTGCTGGCGGGCAAGAACCTGTTCTACCAGGCCGGCTGCCAGGGCTGCCATACACCGCAGTTCACCACAGCCGCCAATGCCGCCGAGCCGGAGCTGGCCAACCAGTTGATCCGCCCTTACAGCGACCTGCTGTTGCATGACATGGGCCCGGGCCTGGCCGACGAGCGCACCGAATTCGCCGCCAACGGCCAGGACTGGCGCACCCCGCCACTGTGGGGCATCGGCCTGAGCGAAACGGTCAGTGGCCACAGCCAGTTCCTGCACGACGGCCGCGCCCGCAACCTGCTCGAGGCCGTGCTCTGGCACGGTGGCGAGGCCGAGTCGGCACGCAATTTCGTACTCACTTTCAATGCCGAGCAGCGTGCCGCGTTGCTGGCTTTCCTGAACTCACTTTAAAAAGCGCAAAGGAGCCGGGCATGTTCCGACCCAAACTGTTGTTCACCAGCCTCGCCGCACTCGCCCTCGGCGCCTGCTCGCCGCAGGACCCGCAAGCCGTGACCTCCGCTGCCATCGCCAAGCAGGTGATCCTGCCCACCTACAGCCGCTGGGTCGAAGCCGACCGCACGCTGGCCGCCAGCGCCCTGGCCTACTGCGAAGGCAAGGAAACCCTGGACAAGGCCCGTGCCGACTTCCTCAATGCGCAAAAAGCCTGGGCCGAGCTGCAACCGCTGCTGGTCGGCCCGCTGGCCGAAGGCAACCGCGCCTGGCAAGTACAGTTCTGGCCCGACAAGAAGAACCTGGTCGGCCGCCAGGTCGAGCAGCTGGTCAACGCAGACCAGCCGGTCGATGCCGCGGCCTTGGGCAAGGCCAGCGTGGTGGTGCGTGGCCTGTCGGCCTACGAGTACATCCTGTTCGACAGCAAGCCGGACATCGCCACTGCCGAGCAGAAAGCCCGCTACTGCCCGTTGCTGGTGGCCATCGGTGAACACCAGAAAACCCTGGCCGAAGAGATCCTCAAGGGCTGGAACAGCACCGACGGCATGCTCTCGCAGATGACCAAGTTCCCCAACCAGCGCTACGCCGACTCCCACGAGGCCATCGCCGACCTGCTGCGCGCCCAGGTCACCGCCCTGGACAGCCTGAAGAAAAAGCTCGGTGCGCCGATGGGCCGCCAGAGCAAGGGCATTCCGCAGCCACTGCAGGCCGAAGCCTGGCGCAGCCACAGCTCGCTCAAGAGCCTGGAGGCCAGCCTCAAGGCCGCCGAAGCGGTCTGGGTCGGGGTCGACAACCAAGGCCTGCGCGGCTTGCTGTCCAGCGATCAGAAAGCCCTGGCAGACAAGATCGACGTCGCCTACGCTGCCTCGCTCAAACTGCTGGCCGACAACCAGAAAACCTTGGGCGAGCTGCTGGCCGACGACGCTGGCCAGCAAACCCTGAACCAGATCTACGACAGCCTCAACGTCGTCCACCGCCTGCACGAAGGCGAGCTGGCCAAGGCGTTGAACATCCAGCTGGGCTTCAATGCCAACGACGGTGACTGATCATGCTGCGACGCCAGGCCCTCAAACTCGGTAGCGTATTGCTCAGCGCCCTCACCCTGGGCGGCTGGAGCCTGTTCCGCAACAAAGGCAGCGAGCCCCTGCTGCTGTCGGCGCGTGACGACGGCGACGGCAAGCACTATGCGGTCGGGTTCCGCCTGGACGGCACCCAGGTGTTCAGCACCCAGGTCGCCCAACGTTGCCATGCCATCATCCATCACCCGGACCTGCCGATCGCCCTGTTCGTCGCCCGCCGTCCCGGCACCGAAAGCTACCTGGTCGACCTGCGCGACGGGCGCCTGCTGCAAACCGTCACCTCGCAGCCGAACCGGCACTTCTACGGCCACGCGGTCATCCACAAAGGTGGCGAATGGCTGTATGCCACCGAGAACGACACCACCGACCCGGGGCGTGGCGTACTCGGCGTGTACCGCTTCGAAGGCGAGCGCCTGGTGCACAGCGGGGAGATTCCGACCCACGGCATCGGCCCGCACGAAGTGGCCTGGCTGCCGGACGGCGAAACGCTGATCGTGGCCAACGGCGGTATCCGCACCGAAGCCGAAAGCCGGGTGGAGATGAACCTCGACGCCATGGAACCGAGCCTGGTGCTGATGCAGCGCGACGGCACCCTGCTGAGCAAGGAAACCCTGGCCCAGCAGATGAACAGCGTGCGCCACCTGGCGGTGGGCAGCGATGGCACCATCGCCGCCTGCCAGCAGTTCATGGGCGATGCCGATGAAACCGCCGAATTGCTGGCGATCAAGCGCCCTGGCGAGCCGTTCAAGGCCTTCCCGGTACCGGAGCGGCAGTTGCAGGCCATGGCCCAGTACACCGCCAGCGTGGCTATCCACAGCGAGCTGCGGCTGGTCGCGCTGACCGCGCCACGGGCCAATCGCCTGTTCGTCTGGGACCTGGACAGCGGCGCGGTGCGGCTGGATGCGCCAATGCCCGATTGCGCGGGGGTGGGCGCGGTACAGGACGGCTTTGTCGTCACCTCCGGGCAGGGCCGTTGCCGGTTCTATGATTGCCGCAAGGCCGAACTGGTCGGGCAACCGATGAACCTGCCGTCCGGTTTCTGGGACAACCACCTGCATCTCGTCTGATTTTCGGGTTGGCTGTACTGGCCCCTTCGCGGCTAAAACCGCTCCCACAGGAATAGCGCAACCCGCTGACTGCGCGGCCCCTGTGGGAGCGGCTTTAGCCGCGAAGGGGCCGGCCCAGGCATTCCGCTCCCCTTCCCCCAAAAAACAGTCAATACTTCCCCCATCCACACGTGGGCAGGATCGCCCGTTGTCGTGTCTAAGCGAATAACAACCGCATCCAAGGAACCGGACCTATGCTGCGCCGCCGCATGCTCATCATGTTGGCCGTGGTTCTGCTGATCGTGCTGGCCCTGGGGGGCTACAAAGCCTTTTCGATCTACCAGCAGATCCAGATGTTCACTGCCCCCAAGCCGCCCATCACCGTGGCGGCCGCCTTGGCCGAACAGCGCCCGTGGCAAGAGCGCCTGCCCGCCGTCGGCAGCCTCAAGGCGCTACAGGGCGTTGAACTGAGCCTGGAAGTGGAAGGCATCGTCAAGGCCCTGCATTTCGACTCAGGCCAGCAGGTCAAGGCCGGGCAACTGTTGCTGCAACTCAACGACGACCAGGAAACCGCCCTGCTCGGCACCGCCCAGGCCGACCTGGGCCTGGCCAAGGTAGATTTCGGCCGTGGCAGCCAGCTGGTCGGCGACTCGGCCATCTCCCGCGGCGAATTCGACCGCCTCACCGCCCAGTACCGGCGCAATCAGGCGGTGGTCGACCAGCTCAAGGCATCGAAGACCAAGAAGAGCATCAGCGCTCCGTTCAGCGGCACCATCGGCATTCGCCAAGTGGACGTCGGCGACTATCTGGCCGCCGGCACGGTGATCGCCACCCTGCAGGACACATCCAGCCTCTACGTCGACTTCAACGTACCGGAACAGGCCCTGCCACACCTCAGCCTGGGCCAGCAGGTGCTGGTGCAGGTGGCCGCCTACCCGGGCCAGACCTTCCCCGCCAGCCTCAGCGCCATCAACCCCAAGGTCGAGGAAACCACGCGCAACCTGCTGGTGCGCGCAACCATGGCCAACCCGGACAGCAAGCTGCTGCCGGGCATGTTCGCCAGCCTGCTGATCCTGTTACCCAACCCGCAGCCACAAGTGGTGGTGCCGGAAAGCGCCATCACCTACACCCTGTATGGCAACTCGGTGTATGTCGCAACGCCGAAAAAGGACAAGGACGGCAAGCCACTAAACGACGACAAGGGCCAGCCGCAGCTCACCGCCGAGCAGCGCGCGGTGCAGACCGGCGAGCGCCGTGACGGCGTGGTGGTGGTCAGCAAGGGCCTGCAGGCCGGGGAACAGGTGGTCACCGCCGGCCAACTGAAGCTCACCCCCGGCGCCGCGATCCGCATCGGCCAGGACAAAGCCCTCAAGCCCGCACAGGGCACGCCGGGCAAGGACTGACAGGAGGCTGGCATGGCGTTCACCGACCCGTTCATCCGCCGCCCGGTGCTGGCCAGCGTGGTGAGCCTGCTGATCCTGCTGCTGGGCTTCCAGGCCTGGAACAAGCTGCAGATCCGCCAGTACCCGCAAATGGAAAATGCCCTGATCACGGTAACCACCGCCTACCCCGGCGCCAACGCCGAGACCATCCAGGGCTATATCACCCAGCCGCTGCAGCAAAGCCTGGCCAGCGCCGAAGGCATCGACTACATGACCTCGGTGAGCAGACAGAACTTCTCGATCATTTCCATCTACGCCCGCATCGGCGCCGACAGCGACCGGTTGTTCACCGAACTGCTGGCCAAGGCCAACGAAGTGCGCAACAAGCTGCCCCAGGACTCGGAAGACCCGGTACTGAGCAAGGAAGCCGCCGATGCTTCGGCGCTTATGTACATCAGTTTCTACAGCAAAGAGATGAGCAACCCGCAAATCACCGACTACCTGTCGCGGGTGATCCAGCCCAAGCTGGCGACCCTGCCGGGCATGGCCGAAGCGGAAATCCTCGGCAACCAGGTATTCGCCATGCGCATCTGGATCGACCCGGTGAAACTGGCGGGCTATGGCCTGTCTGCCATCGACGTGACCAATGCCGTGCGCCGCTACAACTTCCTTTCCGCGGCCGGCGAGGTGAAGGGTGAATACGTGGTCACCAGCATCAACGCCAGCACCGAGCTGAAGTCGGCCGAGGCGTTCGCCGCCCTGCCGGTCAAGACCAGTGGCGACAGCCGCGTGCTGCTTGGCGATGTGGCGCGGGTCGAGATGGGGGCGGAAAACTACGATACGGTCAGCTCGTTCGACGGCACCCCATCGGTGTACATCGGCATCAAGGCCACACCAGCCGCCAACCCGCTGGACGTCATCAAGGAAGTGCGGCGCATCATGCCCGAGCTGGAAAGCCAGCTGCCCTCGGCGCTGAAGGTATCGATCGCCTATGACGCCACGCTTTTCATCCAGGCCTCCATCGACGAAGTGATCAAGACCCTCGGCGAAGCTGTACTGATCGTCATCGTGGTGGTGTTCCTGTTCCTCGGTGCCCTGCGTTCGGTGCTGATTCCGGTGGTGACCATTCCGCTGTCGATGATCGGCGTGCTGTTCTTCATGCAGATGATGGGCTATTCGCTCAATCTGCTGACCCTGCTGGCAATGGTGCTGGCCATCGGGCTGGTGGTGGACGACGCGATCGTCGTGGTGGAGAACATCCACCGGCACATGGAAGAAGGCAAGTCGCCGTTCGACGCCGCCCTCGAGGGCGCCCGCGAAATCGCCATGCCGGTGGTGTCGATGACCATCACCCTGGCGGCGGTGTATGCACCGATCGGCTTCCTCACCGGGCTGACCGGCGCATTGTTCAAGGAATTTGCCCTGACCCTGGCCGGTGCGGTGATCATATCCGGCATCGTTGCCCTCACCCTGTCACCGATGATGTGCGCGCTGCTGCTGCGTCAGGAACAGAACCCCAGCGGCCTGGCCCACCGCCTGGACGTGCTGTTCGAACGCCTGAAGGTGCGCTACCAGCGCCTGCTGCACACCACCCTCGACAGCCGGCCCGTCGTGCTGGTGTTTGCCGTGATCATTCTGTGCCTGATTCCGGTACTGCTGAAGTTCACCCAGAACGAACTGGCGCCCAACGAAGACCAGGGGGTGATCTTCATGATGAGCAGTTCACCCCAGCCGGCCAACCTTGATTACCTCAACGCCTATACCGACGAATTCACCCCGCTGTTCAAGGCTTTCCCCGAGTATTACTCGTCGTTCCAGATCAACGGTTTCAATGGCGTGCAGACCGGCATCGGCGGCTTCCTGCTCAAACCCTGGAACGAGCGCGAGCGCACGCAGATGGAGCTGCTGCCGCTGGTGCAGAGCAAGCTCGAAGAAATCAGTGGCCTGCAGATCTTCGGCTTCAACCTGCCGTCGCTGCCCGGCACCGGCGAGGGCCTGCCATTCCAGTTCGTGATCAACAGCGCTGGCGACTACCCGGCACTGCTGGATGTGGCCCAGCGCATCAAGGCCCGCGCCCAGGAATCCGGCAAGTTCGCCTTCCTCGACATCGACCTGGCCTTCGACAAGCCCGAAGTGGTGGTGGATATCGACCGGGCCAAGGCGGCGCAGATGGGGGTGTCGATGGACACCTTGGGCAGCACCCTGGCGACCTTGCTGGGCGAGGCGGAAATCAACCGCTTCACCCTCGAAGGCCGCAGCTACAAGGTGATTGCCCAGGTCGAGCGGCCTTACCGCGACAACCCCGGCTGGCTGAACAACTACTACGTGAAGAACGACCAGGGCCAGCTGCTGCCACTATCCACCCTGATCACCCTCACCGACCGCGCCCGCCCGCGCCAGCTCAACCAGTTCCAGCAGCTGAACTCGGCGATCATCCAGGGCGTGCCCATGGTCAGCCTGGGCGAGGCGCTGCAGACCGTACAGGGCATCGCCCACGAGGAGGCTCCGGAAGGTTTCGCCTTCGACTATGCCGGCGTGGCGCGCCAGTACGTGCAGGAAGGCAGCGCGCTGTGGGTGACCTTCGGCCTGGCATTGGCGATCATCTTCCTGGTGCTGGCGGCGCAGTTCGAAAGCTTCCGCGACCCACTGGTAATACTGGTGACGGTGCCGTTGTCGATCTGTGGCGCGCTGCTGCCACTGTTCCTTGGCGTATCGAGCATGAACATCTACACCCAGGTCGGGCTGGTGACACTGATTGGGCTGATCAGCAAGCACGGCATCCTGATTGTCGAGTTCGCCAACCAGTTACGTGAGGAGCGCGGCATGAGTGTGCGCGAGGCGATCGAGGAAGCCGCGGCGATTCGCCTGCGGCCGGTGCTGATGACTACGGCAGCGATGGTATTTGGCATGGTACCGCTGATCCTGGCGACTGGTGCGGGGGCGGTCAGCCGCTTTGACATCGGTACGGTGATTGCCACCGGGATGTCGATTGGTACGCTGTTTACCCTGTTCGTGTTGCCTTGTATCTACACGTTGCTGGCGCACAAGGCGGTTGCCAGGGAAACATCGGTTGCCTGAACAGGCCTCTTCGCGGGCTCGCCCGCTCCCACCTGGCCAGCATCGACTTTGAGGTTTGCGCAGGACCGGTAGGAGCAGCCTTGTGCTGCGAAGGGGCCCCTACTGCCGAAGAAGCTCTGTTGCCCTGCTGGCCTCTTCGCAGCACAAGGCTGCTCCTACAAATACCGCACAGGTCTTGAACCTTGCGCGTTACCTGTGGGAGCGGGCAAGCCCGCGAAGAGGCCGGCGAGGCAAATGCAAAAATGCCAGAGGCCCCGCAACCGCGAGGCCTCTGGCATTTCCCATATACCACCGGGTTCAACCGAACGGCCGCAACCCCTGGCGCATGCCGAACAGGAACAGCAACAGGTCCTGATCCGGCGCGGCCTCGGCTTGTTGCTGCGGTTTCATTTCCCGCGGCAACGCGCACTGGTCGGCCAGCTCCGCCTTACTGAACACCGTCGGCCTCGGCTCTTCCCAGGCAGCCACCGCCACGGTGGTCACCGCCAGGCCAGCTACCAGGAACAAAGCTCGAGCTATTTCTAGTTTCATTACCCTAACCCTTTGACAGCGCTGCCAAACGCCATCTGGTAAAAGTAGAGCAGTGTTTGCCATTCCGCGTCATTCATCGACGAATGGCGGCGCAGCTGGCGCAGGTCATTGCCCGCCGCACGCTGGCAGCTGATGCGCCGACGGCATTTTTCCAGGTCCAGCAGCGCGACTTCGACCCGGGCCTGCTCGCCCTCGCCAATCACCTTGACGAACACATGCTTGCCATACAGGCAACCGTGCTGCCAGTGCCCCAGATGCATGCGCGCCAGGTTGTCCGCCAGGTCCTTGAGCATGCGCTCATGCACCACCTGCGGGTAACGCTCGCGGGCACCTTCGGCATGCCAGGTATCGAGTTCGACGAAACCGTCGAGTGCTTCGCTCACCAATAGCGCACGCCACTGCTTGTCGGCACCACGTTCGGCGCCACAGAAGACGATGCGCGGTACACGCACCCCCAGTTGCTCGAAGCTGTTCAACGCATCGAGCTCACGCAATACGGTCGGTCGGCCGAAAGGGTGCAGCAGGCTACGGTAGATATGCCCGACCTGGCGCTTGGCATACAGCAGCTTGCCATTGCCATCGTCGAGGCGTTGCACACCGCTCTCGCCACCACGACGCTGGTTAGGCTCCTCGACCCACTCGCCCTGCTGGCGCCAGTAAAAATCGAACCGCGACTCCCCGCTCTGGGCTACAGCCATCAAACACTACCCCTTACGCAATACATATACCCGCCACATGGCATAGAACGGCAGGAAATCGAGGCGTTCCTGGATTCTGAAGCCGGCGGCTCGGAATTCTTCTTCGACCGTATCGGCCGGTAACACAAAACGGTTCTGGTAGTTGTCCTGGTCGCCCTTCCTGGACCTGCGGCGCTGTTCCAGTTTTTTCCGGCGCCAGGCCTTGAAATTACCATCCACCCACAATGACAGGATCACACTATCACGGCTAACCCGTTGAAACTCCGAAAGAATGGTCTTTCTGTGCGCCGCTTCGCCGATGTGGTGGAACAAGCGCATGCAGAAGATGCTGTCCACCGAATTGTCCGGCAAGTCGATGGCAAATGCCGAAGTCTGCAAAGGGCGTACCCGTGCCACCACCTCTGGCGCTTGCGCGGTACAGGCTGTCTCGATCATCGCTTCTGAGTTGTCGGCGCCGATGATCACCCGATTGGGCTTTTCTGCCAGCAACGGCCAGAAGCGGCCAGCACCGCATGGCAGGTCGAGGACCAGCCCAGGCTCACCAGCCAATGCCAAGGCACGACGCGCCAGTTGCTCATCACGCTTGTGGGAAAGGCGTCGCGCCAGGCCATCCTGGTGCTTGAGAAAGTACTCGCGGGCATGTTCTTTGTCGTACTTCTCGGAAAATTCAAGCTTGATGGGGCTACGCATTGGGCATCTCCTGACTCCATTCCGCCCACATTAGGTAAGCAAGCGTATGAATCAGGTCATGCTGGTGTGAAAAATATGTTGAGCGCCGAATGACCTGTTACCACAGATTACTCGACCAAAGCCTCCGGATCGCCCTTGGCCGCGGTATTGCTCAGGTCGACCACGAAACGGCAGCCGTGGGGCAAGGTTGATGTGAGGGTGACATGCCAACCCTGGTCATCGCAGATACGCTGTACCAACGACAGGCCCAGGCCCAGGCCCTCACCGCGCCGCTCATCGCCGCGCACGAACGGCCGGAACATCGCCTCGCGCTGTTCCTCCGGGATACCCACGCCACTGTCCTCCACGCTGAAGCCGTTGGCTTCCAGGCTCAGGCGGATGTAGCCGCTGTCGGTGTAGTGCGCGGCATTACGCAGCAGGTTGCCCATTACCGACTGCAGGAAGGTGGCGTTGTACAGTACCGGGCTGGCACTGACGCGGCCATCGTAATACAAGGCCAGGCCCTTCTGCTCGATGGTGTCGCGCCAAACCCCGACCAGTTCGTCAGCCACCTCCCGCAGGGTGGCCCGCGATGCCACCGCACCCTCGTCGCGCTGTGCCCGGGCCAGCATCAGGAAGGTCTTGACCAGCTCGCGCATTTCTTCCGTGGCCCGCGCCACGCGCTCCACCTGGCTGCGCGAGCGGGCGTCCAGCGTCGGGTTTTCCATCAGCAGCTCACACGAGGTGGCCAGCACCATCAAGGGTGTGCGCAATTCATGGCTGACGTCGCTGGTGAACAACCGTTCGCGGGTCAGCGCATCGCGCAGGCGGCCCAAGGTATCGTCGAAGGCTACCGCCAGCTGGCCGACTTCGTCCGCGGCATAGTCCGGTGCCAGCGGCGGGGCCAGGCCCAGCAACTGGTCACGGTGGCGTACCTGGCGCGCCAGGCGGATCACCGGTGCCATCACCCGGCGCGCCACCAGCCAGCCGAGGATCACCGCCAGTACCAGGCTGAGCACGAAGCCCACCACCACCACCGCGAACAGCAAGCGCTCGCGCTCTTCGAAGTCGCTCTGGTCCTGCAACAGCACATAGCGACGGCCATCAACGATCTCGACCATGGCGTGGTACGACAGTTGATCGCGGAATACCTCGTGGAAGCCGCGGTCAAGGTGGCGCAGGTCCTTGGGAAGTTCGAAGTCGTCGCGCCCGCCGCTGAAATAGAACAGTTGGTCGGGGCGGGGGCGGTGGCTCCAGTCGCTGACGCTGTCCATGCGCAGCAAGCGCTGCAAGTCACCGCCCAGCACCGAGGAAATCAGCCGCTCTTCGACCAGGTGCACGGTGCCGACGATGCCAAAGGCGAAGGCCCCGGCCACCAGCGCGCTCATCAGGGCAAAGGCGATGATGATGCGCTGGGCAAGGCTTTGCTTAAACTCCATCACGGCCCTCGGCGAGGCGATAGCCGACGCCATGGACGGTATGCAGCAGCGGTTTTTCAAACGGCTTGTCGATCACCTGGCGCAGCTGGTGCACGTGGCTGCGCAGGCTGTCGCTGTCAGGGCAATCATCTCCCCACAGGGCTTCTTCCAGCACTTCGCGACGCAATACGTGCGGGCTTTTCTGCATCAGCACCGCCAACAGCTTGAGGCCGACCGGGTTGAGCTTGAGCAAGCGGCCCTGGCGGGTGACTTCGAGGGTGTCCAGGTCATAACTGAGGTCGGCCACCTGCAAGGTGCGGCGCCCACCGCCCTGGGCCCGGCGCAGCACCGCTTCGATGCGGGCGGCCAGCTCCGACAGGGCGAAGGGCTTGAGCAGGTAGTCGTCGGCACCGGAGCGGAAGCCTTGCAGGCGGTCGTCCAATTGGTCGCGGGCGGTGAGCATGATCACCGGCGTGTCGCGGCGGGCGTCTTCGCGCAGGCGCTTGCACAGGGTGTAGCCGTCGATGCCCGGCAACATGATGTCGAGCACGATCAGGTCGTAGTGCTCGGTGGCAGCCAGGTGCAGGCCGGACAGGCCATCCTGGGCACAGTCGACGGTATAGCCTTTCATGCCCAGGTAATCGGCCAGGTTGGCCAGGATATCGCGGTTGTCTTCAACCAAAAGAATGCGCATCGGTTTCTCCTGTGCGGCGCTTCTCGCTGTGGTGCGCGGCAGGCGCAGCTTAAGGCCTATGCCTGCAGGGTGCCAGCCCCAGGGAAAATTCAGCGCACTTGACGGTTTTTTCACTGATCCTTCACGGACACAGGATAGCGGGCGGCCGACAATGCCCGATCTTTTTCGCGCCCTGGAGCCGCCATGCAGCAACCAAATCGCCCCCGCCCGATCAATTTCTGGCTTTATCTGGGGCTACCCCTGGCGACCGCAATCGGCCTGATTCTGCTGGAACTGACCTCGGTCGACATGGACATTGCCAACCTGTTCTTCGACCCTGCTGCCGGGCAGTTCATCGGCCGCCACAGCTATTTGCTGGAGAACATCCTGCATGACAGGGTCAAGCAGGGGGTGATCCTGCTGGGAGTGATGTCGCTGGTGACCTTTGCTGCCAGCTTCTTCTGGAAGCGCCTGTTCGGCTGGCGCCGTGAGCTGGGCTGCCTGGTGCTGGCACTGGGCCTGTCCACGGCGTTTGTCACACCGCTGAAGAAAGTGACCCAGGTGCAATGCCCGTGGAGCCTGACCCAGTTTGGCGGGAAGGAAACCTACAGCAAGCTGCTGGAGCCGCGGCCGGCGACCGACAAGCCCGGGCTGTGCTGGCCGGGCGGGCATGCCGCCACCGGGTTCTGCCTGTTCGGGCTGTTCTTCATGTTGCGTGATCGCAAGCCAAGGCTGGCGCGAGTGGCGTTGACGGTGGCCTTCGTCGCCGGGTCGGTGCTGTCGCTGGGGCGGATGATGCAGGGAGCGCATTTCCTGTCGCACAACGTGTGGACGGCGGTGTTCTGCTGGTTGATCGGCTTGGGGTCCTATTACCTGATCCTTTATCGGCGGGGAATGGCTGAGGTGCCTGCTGCCGAGCGTAGCGTCGCCTGACCCAGGGGCCGCTTTGCGGCCCTTTCGCAGCACAAGGCTGCTCCTACAAGAGTACGTGATCGTCTGTAGGAGCAGCCTTGTGCTGGGAAAGGGCCCTCACAGGAAAACAAAAAAGCCCCGGTTCTCGCGAACCGGGGCTTTTCATGGTGCAGGGGGTAAGGCTGGCTTACATCATGCCGCCCATGCCACCCATGCCGCCCATGTCAGGCATGCCAGCAGCTGGCTTGTCTTCTGGCAGGTCAGCGACCATGGCTTCGGTGGTGATCATCAGACCGCCGATCGAAGCAGCAGCTTGCAGCGCCGAGCGGGTGACTTTGGCTGGGTCCAGGATACCCATCTCGATCATGTCGCCGTATTCGCCGGTAGCAGCGTTGTAACCGAAGTTACCCGAACCTTGCTTGACCTTGTCAGCGACAACGCTTGGCTCGTCGCCGGCGTTGGCAGTGATCTGGCGCAGCGGCGCTTCAACAGCGCGACGCAGCAGGGCGATACCGACGTTCTGGTCTTCGTTGTCACCTTTGAGGTTGGCAATGGCAGCCAGGGAGCGAACCAGGGCTACGCCACCGCCAGGCACCACGCCTTCTTCAACGGCTGCACGGGTAGCGTGCAGGGCGTCTTCAACGCGGGCTTTCTTCTCTTTCATTTCAACTTCGGTGCCGGCACCGACCTTGATCACGGCAACACCGCCAGCCAGTTTGGCCAGACGCTCTTGCAGCTTCTCGCGGTCGTAGTCCGAGGAAGTCTCTTCGATCTGGGCACGGATCTGCTTGACGCGTGCTTCGATCTCGGTGTCGGCGCCAGCGCCGTCGATGATGGTGGTGTTTTCCTTGGACAGGATGACGCGCTTGGCGTTACCCAGGTGCTCCAGGGTAGCGGTTTCCAGCGACAGGCCGATTTCTTCGGAGATGACCTGGCCGCCAGTCAGGACGGCGATGTCCTGCAGCATGGCCTTGCGGCGGTCGCCGAAGCCCGGAGCCTTGACCGCAGCAACCTTGACGATGCCGCGCATGTTGTTGACTACCAGGGTAGCCAGGGCTTCGCCTTCAACGTCTTCGGCAACGATCAGCAGTGGGCGGCCGGCTTTGGCAACGGCTTCCAGAACTGGCAGCAGCTCACGGATGTTGGAGATCTTCTTGTCGACCAGCAGCAGCAGCGGGCCTTCCAGCTCGGCAACCATGGTGTCCGGCTTGTTGACGAAGTACGGGGACAGGTAGCCGCGGTCGAACTGCATGCCTTCAACGACCGACAGTTCGTTTTCCAGGCCCGAGCCTTCTTCAACGGTGATCACGCCTTCTTTACCGACTTTTTCCATGGCTTCGGCGATGATTTCACCGATGGAGTTGTCGGAGTTGGCGGAGATGGTACCTACCTGGGCGATGGCCTTGGAGTCGGCGCATGGCTTGGACAGGTTCTTCAGCTCGGCGACGACGGCAGCGGTGGCCTTGTCGATGCCGCGCTTCAGGTCCATCGGGTTCATGCCGGCAGCGACGGCTTTCAGGCCTTCGTTGACGATGGCCTGAGCCAGGACGGTAGCGGTGGTGGTGCCGTCACCGGCAGCGTCGTTGGCCTTGGAAGCAACTTCCTTGACCAGCTGGGCGCCCATGTTCTCGAAGGCGTCTTTCAGCTCGATTTCCTTGGCGACGGAAACGCCGTCCTTGGTGATGGTCGGAGCGCCGAAGCTCTTGGCCAGCACCACGTTACGGCCTTTCGGGCCCAGGGTCGCTTTTACCGCGTCAGCCAGAACGTTGACACCAACCAGCATTTTCTTACGAGCGGAATCGCCGAATTTTACGTCTTTAGCAGCCATGATCGTTTAATCCTTGGAATTCTTTGGAGTAACGGGAAGTCGGGGAAATCAGCCTTCGATAACGGCGAGGATTTCGTTCTCGGCCATGACCAGCAGGTCTTCGCCATCGACTTTCACGGTGTTGCTGCCCGAGTAAGGGCCGAAAACCACTTTGTCACCCACTTTCACGGCCAGTGCGCGAACTTCGCCGTTGTCCAGGATGCGACCGGTGCCGACGGCGACGACTTCGCCGCGGTTTGGTTTTTCAGCGGCCGAACCCGGCAGGACGATACCGCCAGCGGTTTTCGATTCTTCTTCGCTGCGACGGATAACGACGCGGTCATGCAGAGGACGAAGCTTCATTGTCGATCTCTCCCAAATTGTGGTTTTCATCGGCCGGTGTCGACACCGGCGGGTTGTTGCTGTCCGGCGTTGCCGGGGTGGCCCGCAATGGGCGAACCACCTGAGTTATGCCTGGTGTTGCCACCAGAAACCTTGCGGTGACCACTACATGAGGCCGCCATATTCAATTACAAGGCTTGCTTCAGAAAATTTTTCATTAGCGCCTTGGCCCCGCAAAAAGCTGGGGCCGCAAAGCGGCCCCCCGGTTATTACTTGTCGCGGCGCTCGTACTCGCCTTCGATCACATTCGGCCGATGCCCGCCATCACGCGGCCGGGCCTGGAAAGGGTCGTCCTGAAAGGCGCGTTGTCGCATGGCCTGGGCCTCGGCACGCTCGCGCATCTTGCGCGCGGCCAGATGACGGGTGAATGGCAGCAGGCAGAGCAAGCCCAGCACGTCGCTGATGAAACCTGGCAGCAACAGCAGGCCACCACCAACGGCCAGCATCATGCCCTGAAACATGTCCTCGGCGGGCAGTTCGCCACGCTGCAGGCTTTCACGGGCGCGCAGTGCGGTTGCCAGCCCGGCCACGCGCATCACCAGCACACCCAGGGCGGAGCCGGCGATGATCAGCAGCAGTGCCGGGAAGAAACCGATGGCGGCACTGACCTTCACGAAGACGAACAGCTCCAGCACGGGAAACAGGAGAAACAGCAGTAGAAAAGCACGCATCAAAGCATTCCTCGTCGGAAGAGAACCTTCCTGTAAGACCAACAGATGGATGCGTGCGCTCGGGTTTTCAACCCTCGACTTCCGTCGCAACCGGCCACTGGTCGGCGCGAGCCAGCAAAACCAGGGCTTCGCGGACTTGTGTCGGCGTATTGCAAGTACTTGGGAAGGGCAACCAGTGCACCGCCTGGCTAATACGCAGGTGCATGCCTTCGCTGTCTACCCCGACCATCTGTGCTGGCGCATGGCTTGGCAGCTCGGTCAGTTGCACATAGTGGGCGATGGCGTTGGCGTGGTCGCTGTTCATATGCTCGACCATGCTTGCCTCGGCTTTACCGGCGAACGGGTTGGCCAGAGTTACCTGGTCAAGCCAGTGGATCGCGCCGAAGCCGCCGATGTAGCGGTGGCGCACCGGCTGCAGCACCCAGAAGTCGAAGTCGTGGGCCTTGTGGTAGTTGGCCGCGTCCGGGAAATAGCGGTAGTAACGCTCTGCGGCAGCCTCGATGGCGGCCTCCTCCACCAGCTTGTGCGCCTCGGCCATCACCGTCAGGCGCCCCACGGCCTGCACGTCCTCGGCTTCGCGCTCACCTACCAGTAGCGAGCACTTGGGATCCTTCTGCAGGTTGTGCGTGTGCTGGGCGATGCGGCTGATGAGGATCAACGGGTTGCCCTGGGCGTCCAGGCAGTACGGCACGACCGAGCCGAAGGGGTAGCCGGGCATCGACTTGGAATGGGTCGAGAGCACGCCGCGGTATTCCTTGAGCAGCAGCTCCCGGGCGGGACGGATGGCATTGGTACTCACTTGGGGGCGGCTCCTGATATCGGGCTGGATGGGACAAGATAAGCATTATCAGATCCAGTGCCAATGGGGCTGCTTTGCAGCCCATCGCGACACAAGGCCGCTCCTACAAGGGATCGCGTACATCCTGTGTCGCGATGGGCCGCAAAGATTTACCAGGTAACGCCGAAGCCTGCGGTATAGCGGGTCTTGTCCAGGTCACTCTCACGGGTACCGGTGATGATGTCCTTCTCCGCCTTGAGGTTGAGCGAGGCCCATTCAGTGACCTTGTAGCGCAGGCCAACCTCGGCATCCAGCGCATAGTCGGCCACGCCACCCAGCGGCTTGGCGAACTCGCCGTTGGTGAACAGCTGCACGTTCTTGCCAATCAGGTAGCGGGTGTAGTCCCACTTCACCGCCGCAGAATAGAAGTTGTCCTTGGCGCCATCCTGGTATTCGAAGTCGGTGCGGTTGATCAGCGACCCCAGCGAAAACGCGCCCAGTTCGTTGTCCCAGAACTGGTAACCCGGGCCGGTACCCACGGTGCGCTGGCGAGCAAGGTCTTCGATGCGGTCGCGCTTGTACTCCATGCGCCCTTGCCAGAACCACTTCTCGGTGAGGAAGCGGTCCAGGGCATACTCGGCACTCCAGTTGTCTGTGGTGGTGACGTCGTCCTTGGTCTCGCGGTTGTATTCGCCTTCGGCATTGTGCCGCCAGCGGCCATGGCGGGCGCTGGTCTTGAAGCCGACGTCGTAGTCGTCGGTGTCGTTCTCGGCGCGCTTGTAGTCCAGCGCCACGTCGACGTTGCCCTTCCACACGAAATCCTCGACCAGGGGCTTGGGCTTCATGATCTGCTCAATGCTGGCCAGCTCCACGGTCTTCGGCGCCTCGCCATTGGCCAGGGTCACCTTGCCAGGCTCGGCGGCCTTCAGCGACTTGGCGCGCTCACCGCTGTAGGCGTCCTGCTTGACCAGCATCTCCTGGTCGCTCTCCAGGGTCTGGACCTCTTTCCAGTCCAGGGCGATGGAACCGCCATAGGGGGTTTCCAGCAGCAACTTGCCGCCGTCGAAGACTTTGATCTTGCCGCTGAGACGGTCACCGTTCTTCATCCATACGGTGTCGGCGAACACCGGGGAGGCGCAGAGGGAAACAGCAAGCAGGCACAACAAGGATCTAGAATACATAAGCGGGCTATGATTTTCGGACTACAGGTTCGATTTGGCGAAAAAAGCCGGGCATTATCCGGATAACGACGACCAGAGCAAGAAAAGACCGGGAGCATGCCGTTGAGTTCAACTCTCATTTGCCAGACCGCCGGTCCGGTTTCATCTGCAGCCCAGAGGGGGCCTGATGTCTGACGGATATGAGCACGCCCTCGACTCCGCCGAGGGCCGACGGACGGTGCTGTATTCGGTACTTGGCCAAGTTCCGGCCGGCAAGGTGGTCAGTTATGGCCAACTGGCCGAACTGGCAGGGCTTGGGCGGGCGGCACGCTGGGTCGGACGTACCCTCGGGCAACTGCCCGCGGACACTCGCCTGCCCTGGCACCGGGTGCTCGGCGCAGGCGGTCGCCTGAGCCTGGCACTGGGTACCCCGTCTGGGGATGAACAACGGGCGCGCCTTCGTGCGGAGGGTGTAAATGTAACCAACAATCGTGTGGATATGACGCGCCATGGCTGGCGCCCGATGGAGCACAGCGGTTAGAGTGCGCGTTTTGTTTTCGCAAACTTGAGGCAGATGTTGGCCCATGCCCCGTAAAACCTGGCGCGCTGCGCTTGCTGCCTATGCCAGCCCGTCAACCTTGGTACTTTTGCTGCTCGGCTTCGCCGCCGGTCTGCCCTACATGCTGGTGTTCTCCACCCTTTCGGTGTGGTTGCGCGAAGCTGGCGTGGCCCGCGAGACCATTGGTTACGCCAGCCTGATCGGCCTGGCGTACGCCTTCAAGTGGGTGTGGTCGCCACTGCTCGACCAATGGCGCCTGCCGCTGCTCGGCAGCCTGGGGCGCCGGCGTTCGTGGTTGTTGCTGTCGCAAGCGCTGGTGGTGATCGGGCTGGTCGGCATGAGCCTGTGCGACCCGCAGCAGCATCTGTCTTGGCTGATCGCCCTGGCGGTGTTGGTGGCCTTCGCTTCGGCCACCCAGGACATCGCGGTCGATGCCTACCGCCTGGAAATCGCCGACGACCAGCGCCAGGCTGCACTCGCCGCCAGCTATATGGCCGGCTACCGCGTGGCGGCCCTGCTGGCCACGGCTGGTGCCCTGTTCTTCGCCGAGTGGTTCGGCTCCACTGGCTTCAGCTACCTGCACAAGGCCTGGGCCGGCACCTACGTCATGTTCGCGGTGATGATGCTGCCCGCCGTGTTCACCACCCTGATCATGCGCGAACCGCCCGTACCCATGCGTACCCAGCTGTCGGCAGCGCGCTATGGGCTGGTGCACCAGCTGGCCTCGGTGTTCGTGCTGATAATCTTGCTGGTATCGGTACCGGCCAGCTTCACCCAGATGTTCAATACCGGCTGGTCCAGCGTCATCTCCGGTGATGCAACGCCACTGGACCTGCTGCTGGAAGACCGCGCCTTCCTGCGCCTGATCCTCTATGTGCTGCTGACATGGGCGTGCCTGTCGAGCCTGGGCCGTCGCGGCCTCGCGCCGGTGCTGACCCCGGTCAACGACTTCATCGCCCGCTACCGCTGGCAGGCCCTGCTGTTGCTCGGCCTGATCGCCACCTATCGCATGTCGGACACGGTAATGGGCGTGATGGCCAACGTGTTCTACATCGACATGGGCTTCACCAAGGACCAGATCGCCAGCGTCAGCAAGATCTTCGGCCTGATCATGACCCTGGTCGGCGCAGGTGTTGGCGGCCTGCTGATCGTGCGCTTCGGCATCATGCCGATCCTGTTCATCGGCGGTGCGGCCTCCGCGGGCACCAACATCCTGTTCCTGATGCTGGCCGACATGGGCCCGAACTTGCAAATGCTGGTGGTGACCATCTCGCTGGACAACTTCAGCTCCGGCCTGGCCACCTCGGCCTTCGTTGCCTACCTGTCGAGCCTGACCAACCTGAAGTTCTCGGCTACCCAGTACGCGTTGCTCAGCTCGATCATGCTGCTGTTGCCAAGGCTGATCGGGGGTTATTCGGGGGTCATGGTGGAGAAATTCGGTTACCACGACTTCTTCCTGATCACTGCCCTCCTTGGCGTGCCGACCCTGATCCTGATTGCCCTGCAGTGGCGCCAGGAGGCCGGGCCGGGCAAACCGGTTGCAGAGGAAGGTTCGGCGGCCGAGCGGCCCTGACTGGTTTGTATTGCCTGTACCGGCCTCTTCGCAGCACAAGGCTGCTCCTACAGATACATCACAGCTCTGTAGGAGCAGCCTTGTGCTGCGAAGAGGCCGGTGCAGGCAATAAAGTTTACTGAGCAACAGCCCCCTCACCAGGCCTTCCACCCACCACAAACCACAGCGGCCACAGCGCCAAGGCCCCCGCCACACCCGCCGCCAGGGCAAAGTGCAGCAAGCTGGTCCCGGCCCCAATCATCGCCAGCAGCGCCCCACCCAACCCCAGCAAGGCAATGGTGATCATCCCCAGCATGGCCGAGACCAGGCCCTTGCTCTGCTCGCTGGCGAACAGCGTCATGCGATACAGCACCGCGTTGGCCACGCCCAACCCCAGCGCGTACAGCGACATGCCCGCCACCACGCTGGTCACACTCGGCCAGTACCATGTCGCCAGTCCCATAAGGCACAGGCCGGCCAGGTATGGCCACAATGCACCACGCACCAGCGCCGCCAACGGATAGCGATCGGCAATGCGGTTGATGATCAGGTTGCCCAGGATCAGCCCGCCAAACACCGGCAACTGCCACAAGGCGTACTCCATGGTGCTCAGCCCCTCGTCGTGGATCAGCAGCACCGGCGACAGGCCGATCCAGCCAATCAGCGGCAGACCGACCAGGCCCAGGGCCGCGCTGCCAGCGACAAAGCGGCGGTTGCCCAGCAACTGGCCGTAGCCGGCCAGCAGTGGCAGCAGGTGGATCGGCGTGAATGCCAGGCGCGAGCCGTCACGGCGCTCCACGCCCAAGGTCTCCGGCATCAGCCGGTACAGCAGCAGCCAGGCCACAACCGCGCCAATGGCGAAGGCCACGAACAGCCAACGCCAGTCCAGCCACTGCAACAGCAAGGTGCCCACCAACGGCCCGAGCAAAGGCGAGAGCAAGGCGATATTGGCCAGCAGGGCCATCATGCGCACGGCGTCGGCTTCGCTGAAGGCTTCGTTCAGGGCCGGGTAGCTGACCGTGACCACAAACCCCAGGCCGATGCCTTGCAGCAGGCGCAGCAAGTTGAACAGGCCGATGTCGTGGACCCAGAAGGTGGCCAGGCAGGCCAGGCCGAAGAACGCGCAGCCGATCAGCAGCAACGGGCGCCGGCCATAGCGGTCGGCCAACGGGCCGATCAGCCATTGCAGCACCACGCCCCCCAGCAGGTACAGGTTGAGGGCGTGGGGAATGTATTCGGGGCTGGCATCCAGGTCGCCGACCACCACCGGCATGGCCGGCATGACGGCATCGCTGGCCAGGTAGGTGAGCAGCTCGAACAGGGCCAGGGTCAGGCCGAACAGCAAGGCACGCAGGGGGGTGATGTACAGCAGTGGTTTCATGATGGCGTATCGGGTGTGGCAGGTGGGGTCAGGCTATATGCCAGAAATGGCGGGGTATTGCTGTGAACAAGTGTAAAAAGCCGGGGCCGCTTCGCGCCCCATCGCCGGCAAGCCAGCTCCCACAGGGACACAGGCCTGAAGACTGTGATAACCCTGTGGGAGCTGGCTTGCCGGCGATGGGGCGCGAAGCGGCCCCGGCTTCAACGCGGTATTACTGCGCTGCAGTCTCCTGCACCACGCGAATCACCCGCTGCGGGAACGGAATGTCGATTCCTTCGGCCTTCAACCGGTCACGCGCATGCTCGTTGAGCATGAACATCACATCCCAGTAATCGGCGGTCTTGGTCCACAAGCGCAAGGACACTGTGATCGAGCTGTCGCCCAGGGTCGCGACCACCGCCTGCGGCGCCGGGTCGGGCAGCACGCGCGGGTCCTGCGCCAGCTCCAGCAGCACGTTGCGGGCCTTCTGCAGGTCGGCCTCGTAGTCCACGCCCACATCGAACACCACCTTGCGCGTCGGCTGGCGGTTGGTGTTGGTGATGATGCCGTTGGACAGGCTGCCGTTGGGCATGATCACCGTCTTGTTGTCACCAGTGCGCAGCACGGTGTGGAAGATCTGGATGCTGTCGACGGTGCCGGCCACGCCTTGCGCCTCGATCCAGTCACCGATGCGGAACGGGCGAAACATCAGGATCAGCACACCGCCGGCGAAGTTCGCCAGGCTGCCCTGCAAGGCCAGGCCGATGGCCAGGCCCGCGGCACCGATGGCGGCAACGAACGAGGTGGTCTCGATACCGATCATCGACGCCACGCTGACGAACAGCAGCACCTTCAGCACGATATTCGACAAGGTGCTGATGAAGCCCTGCAGCGCCAGGTCGGCGTTGCGCAGGCCAACCAGCTTGCCCAGGCGGGCGCTGACCTTGTTGATGATCCACCAGCCGACCGCCAGGGTCAGCAGCGCCAGCAGCACACGGCTGCCATATTCCATGATCAAGGGGATCCAGGTCTGGGATTGGCGGACCAGCTGATCGACTTCAGCGTTCAAATCCATATTCATCTCCTGATGCCGAGCGGCAAGTACACGGTAGAACTGGCCACGCGCGATGGCGCAGCCCCGGTCCCCATGGACATCATTTGGCCATCGGGGTTCCGGGCGATGCCCACATCAGTCGCGGAAGTTGTTGAACTGCAATGGCATGTCGAATTCCTTGGTACGCAGCAGCGCAATGGCTTCCTGCAGGTCGTCGCGCTTTTTGCCGGTAACGCGTACCTGCTCGCCCTGGATGGCGGCCTGCACTTTCAGCTTGGCATCCTTGATGGTGGCGACGATCTTCTTCGCCAGTTCCTTGTCGATACCTTCGCGGAACTTGGCTTCCTGTTTCTTTTCCTTGCCCGAGGCATACGGGTCCTTGGTTTCCAGGCACTTCACGTCGATCTTGCGCTTGACCAGCGCCAGGCGCAGGATTTCCAGCATCGCTTCGAGCTGGAACTCTTCCTCGGCGGTGAGCATCACGGTCTGCTCTTTGTCCTTGAACTCGAAGGTGCCCTTGCCCTTGAGGTCGTAGCGACGGTCCAGGTCCTTGATGGCGTTGTCGACCGCGTTCTGCACTTCGTGCTTGTCCAGTTCCGATACCACGTCGAACGAAGGCATGGTTGTTCTCCCAAAATAAAAGCGCGCTCAGGCTGAAGATGGAGCGCGCTGGATTTGACGGTTAAAATGCGGGCTCATTATAACGGGTTGCGAAACGCATATGAGCAGCACCTGGCATATTCTCGGCGCCGGTAGCCTGGGCAGCCTGTGGGCTTGCCGCCTGGCGCGCGCGGGCAAGGCAGTGCGCCTGATCCTGCGTGACGGGCAGCGGCTGCAGGCCTACCAGCAGGCCGGCGGCCTGACCCTGGTCGAACAGGACCAGTCCCGCCACTACGCCATCCCCGCCGAAACCGCGCAGGCACGCGGCCCGATCCATCGCCTGCTGGTGGCCTGCAAGGCCTACGACGCCGCCCCGGCCATCGCCGGCGTGGCACCTCGCCTGGCCGAAGACGCTGAGGTGGTTCTGCTGCAGAACGGCCTGGGCAGCCAGGACGAGGTCGCCGACCTGGTGCCCCATGCACGCTGCATCTTCGCCTCCAGTACCGAAGGCGCATTCCGCGAGGGAGATTGGCAGGTACGCTTTGCCGGCCACGGCTTCAACTGGCTGGGTGACCCATGCAACCCGACGATCCCGGCCTGGTTCGATGACCTGCATCAGGCTGGCATCCCTGCCGAGTGGACGGTGGATATCCTCACCCGCCTGTGGCGCAAGCTGGCACTCAATTGCGCCATCAACCCGCTGACCGTGCTGCACGACTGCCAGAACGGCGGGCTGCTGGGGCACCTGGGCGAAGTGGATGCGCTGTGCGCCGAGCTGGCCCAACTGCTGCACCGCTGTGGCCAGCCAGAAGCGGCACACGGGCTGAACGAAGAAGTGCAGCGGGTGATCCTCGCCACTGCGGCCAACTACTCTTCCATGTACCAGGATGTACGCGCAGGCCGCCGCACCGAGGTGCACTACCTGCTTGGCCATGCCTGCCGCGCCGCCGGCCGTCATGGCCTGCAGCTGCCAGAGCTGGAACGCCTGCTGCAGCACCTGGTCGATAACCTGCGTGTGCGTGGTTTGCCCTGCGACTGACGCAGCCCTTTCAACCGGATACGGATATTGCCTAGCCCATGACCTTGCGCCAACGCCTGGAAAACCTCCCGGTCGGGCAGAAGCTGCTGGCAGCCCTGCTGGTGTTGCTGGTGACCATCCTGTTGGTGGCCAACCTCACCTTCATCAGCGCCGCCTACTGGATCACCCAGGAAAGCATGGCGCCACAGGCGCTGCACACCATCGGCCGGCTGGTGGCCAACCCGCAACTGGCAGCGCGCGCCGGCGATACACCGGACACCGCCAGCGCCCTGCTGAAGGAGCTGGACAGCTACACGCCGCTGCGCGCCGCTGCCGTCTACGGTGGCGATGGCCGCATGTTGGCGCAGTTGCAGCACGGCGAGCCGCTGGCACTGCCCAAGCGTTTTCGCAACATCGACGGCTGGCGCCTGATGGAGTTTCGCAGCACCCAGCTGATCCGCATGCCACGTGACGCCAACCCGCCCGCACACCTGCTGCTGGTGGCCAGCAGTGAACTGCCCACGGCTTTCTACACCGGCACCCTCAGCGCCAGCCTGGGCATCCTGGTGTTCAGCATCCTTCTGTGGATCGTCATAGCCCGACAGATAAAACGCCTGATCACCCAGCCGATCAACCAGCTCGAAGAGCTCAGCCGCCAGGTCACCCGCGAAGAGAGCTATGCCTTGCGTGCGCAGCGCGGTAACGACGACGAAATCGGCAGCCTGGCCGAAGCGTTCAACACCATGCTCTCGCGCATCGAAGCCCGCGAACAGCAACTCAAGCGCACCCGCGACGAGTTTCAGGAGGCCTACGACCAGGCCCAGGGCCTGGCCGAGGAAACCCGCCACACCAACCGCAAGCTGGAACTGGAAGTTCAGGTGCGCAGCAAGATCGAGAAAAAACTCACCGGCTTCCAGAACTACCTCAACAGCATCATCGACTCGATGCCCTCGGCACTGATCGCCCTCGATGAGCAGCTCTACGTGACCCAATGGAACCACGAAGCCACGGTACTTTCCGGCACGCCTCTGGACGAGGCGCTGAATCAGCCGATCTTCATTGCCTTCGAACCGCTCAAGCCGTTCCTGCCGCAACTGAAGGAAACAGTGGAAAAGCACCGGGTGGCAAAGATCGAGCGGGTCACCTGGCCTAAGGGTGACGACCTGCGCCACTACGCCCTGACCTTCTACCCGCTGACCGGTGGCGGCGGCCGTGGCGTTGTCATCCGTATCGACGACATCACCCAGCGCCTGTCGCTGGAAGAAATGATGGTGCAATCGGAAAAGATGCTTTCGGTCGGCGGCCTGGCCGCCGGCATGGCCCACGAGATCAACAACCCGCTGGGCGCGATCCTGCATAACGTGCAGAACATCCGCCGGCGCCTGTCACCAGAACTGCCGCGCAATCAGGAACAGGCAGAGGAACTGGGCATCGACCTGCCCACGGTCAACCGCTACCTGGAGAGCCGCGAAGTGCCACAATTGCTCGACGGCATCCAGCAGGCCGGTGCCCGGGCAGCGAAGATCGTCACCCACATGCTCAGCTTCAGCCGCCGCAGCAACCGTCAGCTGGCGCCGTGCGACCTGCCGGCGCTGATCGATCAGGCGGTGGAGATTGCCAGCAACGACTTCGACCTGGCCATAGGCTTCGATTTCAAGGGCCAGGCCATCGTGCGTCAGTTCGACCCCGACCTGGGGCCGGTGCCGTGCACCGCCAACGAATTGGAGCAGGTGCTGCTCAACCTGCTGAAAAACGCGGCCCAGGCCATCCACCAGCGGCCGCAGCCGAGCGAGCCCGGGCGCATCACCCTGCGTACCCGCTTGAGCCCGCCATGGGCGGAAATCCAGGTCGAGGACAACGGCGTCGGCATGCCCGAAGGGGTGCGCAAGCGCACCTTCGAGCCGTTCTTCACCACCAAGGAAATCGGCCAGGGTACCGGGCTGGGGCTGTCGGTCTCGTACTTCATCATCACCAACAACCACAAGGGGCAGATGGAAGTGCAGTCCACGCCCGGCCAGGGCACCTGCTTCACCCTGCGCTTGCCCCTTGGCCAGCCGGCAGCGGTGGCGCCGGCCAAAATGGAGAAATGACATGGGCTACCGCCTGTCGAAGATCTACACCCGCACCGGCGACAAAGGCGAAACCGGCCTGGGCGATGGGCGCCGGGTGCCCAAGGATCACCCGCGGATCGAGGCGATTGGCGAGGTGGACAGCCTGAACAGCCAGCTGGGTTTGCTGCTGGCGGGGCTGGCCGAACAAGGGCTGGATGAAGTGAGCGCGGTTTTGGCGCCGTGTCAGCACCGCCTGTTCGACCTGGGCGGTGAGCTGGCGATGCCCAGTTATCAGGCGTTGGACCTGGCGGAGGTGGCGCGGCTTGAGGCAGCGATCGATGTGTGGAATGAAGAGCTGGGGCCGTTGAAAAACTTCATCTTGCCCAGTGGCTCGGCGCTGGTGGCGCAGGCGCATGTGTGCCGGAGCCTGGCGCGCAGTGCGGAGCGGCGGTGCCAGCAGCTGAATGCGCTGGAGCCGTTGGCGGGGGTTGGGTTGGCGTATATCAACCGGCTTTCGGATCTGCTGTTCGTGGCCGCGCGGATTATTGGGCGGCGGCAGGGGGTGGCGGAGGTTTTGTGGCAGCCTGCTGAGAAACCAAACGGCTGATATTTCTGGGGCTGCTGCGCAGCCCATCGCCGGCAAGCCAGCTCCCACAGAGCCCGGTCTGTGCTGCCTCTGTGGGTGCTGGCTTGCCGGCGATGGGCCGCAAAGCGGCCCCAATTTCAGGCGGCTCAGATCTCAGGCCAGAACGCCCGGATCCCGGCCACACCCTGTGCCCCTGCTTCCCAGGCCTGCTCGCGCTCACCCGGCCCTACCCCACCCAGCAGGTAGACCGGCTTGTTGAACCCGGCAATCAAACGTTGCGCCTCGTCCCACCCCAGCGGCACCGCCTCAGGGTGTGTCCGGGTTGCCTGCACCGGCGACAAGGTGACAAAGTCCACGCCCATCTGCTCCGCCAGCGCCAGCTCTTCGGCACTGTGGCAGGACGCCGCCAGCCAGCGCTCCTTGGGGAACGGCCGGCCGTTGGCGGCATACTTGCGCAGTTGTGCAGCCGTCAGGTGCCAACCCGCGGCTGGGAAGTCACCCAGCCACTCCAGCGGCCCCTTGAGCATCAACTGCGCCTTGCCCGCGCACAGGCCAACCGCATCCACTGCCACATCGCGATACTTGGGATCGTACATGTCCGGGGCACGCAACTGGATCAGGCGAATGCCACTGGCCACTGCCTTCTGGATGCCCTTGAGCATCTGCGGCACTTCCAGGCCATCGGGGGTGACCAGGTACTGATCCGGCAGGCGCGCGGCTGCAACGATCGGCTTGTTGGCCTCGGGGAATTCGTATTGGGGCAAATCGCGTGGAGCAACCCATTCCAGCGGCTGCCCTTCGGCGCCATGCGGCTCGCCGGTGAATGCCTCGACTTCGCGCACATCCAGCAGCACCTGCTTGTCCGGGTAATCGTGGCTGACCTTGATCAGCGCGCGCGAACGACTCACCTCGATACCCAGCTCCTCGCGCAGCTCGCGGGCCAGCGCCGCCTCGACGCCCTCACCCTCTTCTACCTTGCCGCCCGGGAATTCCCACAGACCGCCCTGGTGCTGGGTATCGGCGCGCCGCGCGATCAGAATACGGCCGTCAGTACCGCGAATGACAGCAGCTACAACATGAATCCGTTTCACCCTTCACGCTCCGCCAGGCCAGCCTTTTGCCAGGCCTGGAAGGCTGGCCACTGATAAATGGTCTCGATATAAGTCGCCGCCTCCGCAGGCACTTCCACACGGTAGGTGCGCAGGCGCACCGCCACCGGGGCGAAGAAGGCATCAGCCAGGCTCGGCCTGCCGAACAGGAACGGGCCGCTGTCCTTGGCCGCAAGGCGACATTCCGACCACAGTGCAACGATACGGTCGATATCGATTTGAACCTCCAGCGGCACGCTGTCCAGCGCCTGGTCGCGCGACAGGTCGAACGGCATCGCGCCGCGCAGGGCGAAGAAGCCGCTGTGCATCTGCGCGCAGGCCGAACGGGCCTGGGCCCGGGCCGCCACGTCGGCAGGCCACAGCTGGGCGTCGGGATGGCGTTCGTTGAGGTATTCGGCAATGGCCAGCGAGTCGGCGATCACACCGTGCTCTGTCTTGAGCAGCGGTACCTTGCCGGTAGCCGAGAAGGCGAGGATGCGCTGACGGGTGTCAGGCTGGTTCAGCTTGATCAGTGTTTCTTCGTAAGGCACGCCAGCCAGCTCGAGGGCCAGGGCGCCACGCAGCGACCAGGAGGAATACAGCTTGTCGCCGATGATCAGGTGATAGCTCATGGTTCGGCTCCATCGTTTGGGAATTCTGGGGCTGCTTTGCAGCCCTTTCGCGACACAAGGCCGCTCCCACATGGGGCGGTGTAAGCAGGTGCTTGTGGGAGCGGCCTTGTGTCGCGATCGGGCCGCAAAGCGGCCCCAGCTACATCAGGTACGGTACTCGGCGTTGATCTTCACGTACTCGTGGGACAGGTCGGTGGTCCAGATGGTTTCGCTGCACTGGCCACGGCCCAGCTCGATACGGATGGTGATCTCTTCCTGGGCCATAACCTTGGCACCCTGGTCTTCGGTGTAGCTCGGGCTACGGCCGCCTTTGCTGGCAATGCAAACGCTGTCCAGGTACACATCAATCAGGCTCACGTCCAGCTCCGGTACGCCGGCACGGCCGACGGCGGCGAGGATACGGCCCCAGTTGGGGTCGGAAGCGAACAGCGCAGTCTTGATCAGCGGCGAGTGGGCCACGGCGTAGCCGACGTCCAGGCATTCCTGGTGGTTGCCACCGCCGTTGACCTGCACGGTAACGAACTTGGTGGCGCCCTCGCCGTCACGGACGATGGCCTGGGCCACTTCCATGCACACTTCGAACACTGCCTTCTTCAGCGCTTCGAACAGTGCGCCGCTGGCTTCGGTGACTTCCGGCAGGTTGGCCTTGCCAGTGGCAATCAGCATGCAGCAGTCGTTGGTCGAGGTGTCGCCATCGATGGTGATGCGGTTGAACGACTTGTTGGCGCCGTCCAGCATCAGGTCCTTGAGCACCGCCGGGGCAACCTTGGCGTCGGTGGCGATGTAGCCGAGCATGGTGGCCATGTTCGGGCGGATCATGCCTGCACCCTTGCTGATGCCGGTGACGGTAACCGTCACGCCATCGTGCTGGAACTGGCGGCTGGCCCCCTTGGGCAGGGTGTCGGTGGTCATGATGCCGGTGGCAGCTTCAGCCCAGTGGTTTTCCGACAGGTTGTCGAGGGCGGCCTGCAGTGCGCCTTCGATCTTCTCGACCGGCAGCGGCTCGCCGATCACGCCGGTGGAGAATGGCAGTACCGACTCGGCCGGTACGCCGGCCAGTTCGGCCAGCTTGGCGCAGGTGCGCTCGGCGGCGGCCAGGCCTGGCGCACCGGTGCCGGCGTTGGCGTTACCAGTGTTGGTCAGCAGATAGCGCACGGTGCCCTGCACACGCTGCTTGGACAGGATCACCGGCGCTGCGCAGAAGGCGTTGAGGGTGAACACGCCAGCCACGCTGGAGCCTTCGGCGCAGCGCATGACCACCACATCCTTGCGCCCCGGGCGCTTGATGCCGGCAGAAGCGATGCCGAGTTCAAAACCCGGAACCGGGTGCAGGGTGGGCAAAGGACCAAGACCAACAGCCATTAGAGCGCTCCTAGAAAATACGGTGAACAGGTGATGGAAGAGCGGGGCCGCTTCGCGCCCCATTCGCGGCACAAGGCCGCTCCTACAAGGACATCGCAACCATTGGGGCGGGCGCGGTCCCTGTAGGAGCGGCCTTGTGCCGCGAATGGGCCGCAAAGCGGCCCCGGATGTTTCAGGTTACAACAGCCTGGTCAGATCACTCGATCTGCCCGTGGCAATGCTTGAACTTCTTGCCCGAACCACACCAGCACGGCTCGTTGCGGCCCAGCTTCTGCTCGTTGCGCACCGGTGCCGAGGCAACGGCCACTTCGGCGCCCTCCTCGTTCAGTTGCTCGCTTTCCAGGCCCGGAGCAGCGGCATGCTGGAACTGCATGCGGCTGGCCAGTTCCTCGGCCTCGCGGCGCAGGCGTGCTTCCTCTTCGACCGGGTCTTCGCGGCGTACCTGAACGTGCGACAGCACGCGGATGGTGTCGCGCTTGATCGACTCGAGCAGCTCCTGGAACAGGCTGAAGGATTCGCGCTTGTACTCCTGCTTCGGGTTCTTCTGCGCATAACCACGCAGGTGGATACCGTGACGCAGGTGGTCCATGGTCGACAGGTGGTCTTTCCACAGGTCATCCAGCACACGCAGCAGGATCTGCTTCTCGAAGGTACGCAGGGCTTCGATACCGGCCTGGTCTTCCTTCTCGGTGTACGCGGTGGTGATTTCGTTCAGCAGCTTCTCGCGCAGGGTCTCTTCGTAGAGGTGATCGTCCTCGTCGAGCCACTGCTGGATCGGCAGCTTCATGGCGAAATCGCTGGCCAGCGAAGCCTCCAGGCCGGCCACGTCCCACTGCTCGGGCAGCGACTGCGGCGGAATGTGCTGGCTGATGGTAGCGTCCAGTACTTCCTTGCGGAATTCGACGATGGTGTCGCCGATGTTCTCGGCGGCCAGCAGGCTGTTGCGCATGTGGTAGATCACCTTGCGCTGCTCGTTGGCCACGTCGTCGTATTCCAGCAACTGCTTGCGGATGTCGAAGTTGCGGCCTTCGACCTTGCGCTGGGCCTTCTCGATGGCGTTGGTGACCATGCGGTGCTCGATGGCCTCGCCGGACTGCATGCCCAGCGCCTTCATGAAGTTCTTCACCCGGTCAGAGGCGAAGATACGCATCAGGCTGTCTTCCAGCGACAGGTAGAAGCGGCTGGAGCCCGGGTCGCCCTGACGGCCGGAACGGCCACGCAGCTGGTTGTCGATACGGCGCGATTCGTGGCGCTCGGAAGCGATCACGTGCAGGCCACCCGACTCGATCACCTGCTGGTGACGCTTCTGCCAGTCGGCCTTGATCTGGGCGATCTGCTCGGCGGTCGGGTTTTCCAGGGCTGCCACTTCGGCTTCCCAGTTACCGCCCAGCAGGATGTCGGTACCACGGCCGGCCATGTTGGTGGCGATGGTCAGGGCACCTGGCGCACCGGCTTGCGCGATGATCTCGGCTTCCTTCTCGTGGTACTTGGCGTTGAGCACCTTGTGGTCGATACCTTCCTTCTTCAGGAGGTTGGACATGTGCTCGGAGGTTTCGATGGTCGCAGTACCCACCAGCACCGGGCGACCCTGCTTCATGCTTTCTTTGATGTCGGCGATGATCGCGGCGTATTTCTCGTCGGCGGTCAGGTACACCAGGTCGTTGAAGTCTTTACGTGCCAACGGTTTGTTCGGCGGAATGACCATCACGTTGAGACCATAGATCGACTGGAACTCGAACGCTTCGGTGTCAGCGGTACCGGTCATGCCGGACAGCTTGGTGTACAGGCGGAAGTAGTTCTGGAAGGTAGTCGAAGCCAGGGTCTGGCTCTCGGCCTGGATGTTCAGGTTCTCTTTGGCTTCGATGGCCTGGTGCAAGCCTTCGGACAGACGACGGCCTGGCATGGTACGGCCGGTGTGCTCGTCGATCAGCAGGACCTGGCCGTCCTGGACGATGTATTCGATGTTGCGGTGGAACAGCTTGTGCGCGCGCAGGCCAGCATAGACGTGGGTCAGCAGGCTCAGGTTATGCGCCGAATACAGGCTCTCGCCCTCGGCCAGCAGGCCGGACTGGGTGAGCATCTCTTCGATGAACTGGTGACCGGCTTCGTTCAGCTCGACCTGACGGCTCTTTTCGTCAATGGTGAAGTGGCCTTCCTGGGTGACCTGGCCTTCCACCTCCTCGATGTGCTGGGTAAGGCGCGGGATCAGACGGTTGATCTCGATGTACAGCTTGGAGCTGTCCTCGGCCTGGCCGGAAATGATCAGCGGGGTACGCGCTTCGTCGATGAGGATGGAGTCGACTTCGTCGATCACGGCGAAGTTCAGTTCACGCTGGAACTTCTCTTCCTGGCTGAACGCCATGTTGTCGCGCAGGTAGTCGAAACCGAATTCGTTGTTGGTGCCGTAGGTGATGTCGGACGCGTAGGCGGCACGCTTTTCTTCCGGCGGCTGGAAGGCCGAGACGATGCCGACCGACAGGCCAAGGAACTCGTACAGCGGGCGCATCCAGTTGGCGTCGCGGCGGGCCAGGTAGTCGTTGACGGTGACCACGTGCACGCCCTTGCCGGACAATGCGTTGAGGTACACGGCCAGGGTACCGACCAAGGTCTTGCCTTCACCGGTACGCATTTCTGCGATCATGCCCTCGTGCAGGGTCATGCCACCGATCAGCTGCACGTCGAAGTGGCGCATGCCCATCACGCGCTTGCCGGCCTCACGGGCCACGGCGAAGGCTTCAGGCAGCAACTGGTCCAGTGTCTCGCCTTTGGCCAGGCGCTCCTTGAACTCTGCGGTCTTGCCCCGCAGTTGCTCGTCGGAGAGGGCCACCATCTTCTCTTCGAGAGCATTGACGATGTTCACCGTCTTGAGCATGCGTTTGACTTCACGCTCGTTCTTGCTTCCAAAAAGTTTCTTTAACAAAGGCGCAAACATATCGGCAGGATCTTCCACACGTAGGGATGGAGGGCGGCCCCATGAGTCGCCCGTGCAGCCCTGAGGCCGCATGCGAACGAGCATTCTACCCGGAAACGATGGTGAGGAAAGTGGTGGATTTCCACGATGCTTGGACAGCGTTTTGGCGGGGGCTTGTTTTAGATAGGGGCATTTTCCCTGAGTTCAAGGTTCGGGAAGATGAAACGTATCGAGAATGAGTCTTGTCCTTGGTTGCCTGTGTCGGCCTCTTCGCGGGCTTGCCCGCTCCCACAAGATCACCACAGGTCTCAAGTGTTGCGTAATACCTGTGGGAGCGGGCAAGCCCGCGAAGAGGCCGGCACAGGCTACAAGAGGTGTTAAACTGCCGATCTTGTAACCTCATGCACATACCCATGGCCTACAAACCCTCCCCCGCCCAGCCGCCCTCGGCCCTGCTCCGCCAGGTCCGCCCGCTGCGCCTGCTGCTGAACCAGGCCGAACGCCTGGAGCACCTGCAGCGCCTGCTGGAAAGCCAGCTGCAACCGGCCGCCCGCGAGCACTGCCATGTGGCGTCGTGGCGCGATGGCACATTGTTGCTGGTGGTGACCGACGGCCATTGGGCAACCCGCCTGCGCTATCAGCAGAAACGCTTGATCTCTGCATTACAGGCCATGGAGGCATTCGCCAACCTCAGGCGCATCCTGTACAAGGTCCAGCCCCCGCTGGTGCCAGCCAAGCGTGGCGGCAATGCCGCAGAACTGTCCAATAACGCAGCCGAGAGCCTGCGCGATACCGCCGAGGGCATCACTGACCCCAAGCTGCGCGCAGCACTGGAACGATTGGCCGCCCACGCCCGGGACAAGCCATAAAAAAGGCCACCCGAAGGTGGCCTTAATGAACTAGAGAGTGTTCGAACTTACACGGCCGCAACAGGGCGCATGTACGAGATCGGTGCCGTGCTGGCATCTTCGAAGGTGACCACTTCCCAGGCATCGGTTTCGGCAATCAGCTTGCGCAACAGCTGGTTGTTCAGCGCGTGGCCGGACTTGTAGCCCTTGAACTCGCCGATCAGGCTGTTGCCCAGCAGATAAAGGTCGCCAATGGCGTCGAGGATCTTGTGCTTGACGAATTCGTCATCGGAACGAAGGCCGTCTTCGTTGAGCACACCGGTCTCGTCGACCACGATGGCGTTCTCGACACTGCCACCCAGCGCAAGGTTGTGCTTGCGCAGGTACTCGATGTCACGCATGAAGCCGAAGGTACGGGCGCGGCTGACTTCCTTCACGAACGAGGTGCTGGAGAAGTCGACGACCGCACTCTGGGTCTGGCCCTTGAGGACCGGATGATCGAAGTCGATCTCGAAGCTCACCTTGAAGCCGTCGAAAGGCAGGAAAGTGGCGCGCTTGTCGCCCTCTTCCACGGTTACCTCACGCAGGATGCGGATGAACTTCTTGGCTGCGTCCTGTTCTTCCAGGCCGGCAGACTGAATCAGAAATACAAAGGGTCCGGCGCTGCCATCCATGATCGGCACTTCCGAGGCGGAGAGCTCGACGTAGGCGTTATCGATGCCCAGGCCCGCCATGGCGGAGAGCAGGTGCTCGACCGTATCGACCTTGACGTCACCGTTGACCAGCGTCGTCGACATGGTTGTCTCGCCGACGTTGGCCGCGCGCGCCGGGATTTCGACCACAGGGTCGAGGTCGGCGCGGCGGAAGACGATGCCGGTGTCAACAGGTGCAGGCTTGAGGGTCAGGTAAACCTTCTCCCCGGAGTGCAGACCGACACCTGTGGCACGGATGGTATTCTTCAGGGTGCGTTGTTTAATCATGGCATTGGCCGCTTCAGCGCAAATTGCGAACAGGTATCAACAAAGGCTGGGGATGATAACAGACCCAACCTTTGATGAATACCAATCACCTTTATACCCCTGATAAATTCCATTAATCAGCCTGACGACGCAGGAATGCCGGGATATCGAGGTAGTCCAGGTCATCCTGAGGGTTCAGTTTAGCGGCTGCAGCAGCACCTGCATGAGCCTGGTTGCGCATTACGGTCGGGCGCTCCAGGTCACGGTAGTTGACCGCAGGCTGCTCTTGGCGAACCGGCGCCGGGTTGGAGGCCTCGTACACCTGCTGGGCAGTCTGCAGGGTGTTGTCGACCACCTTCACAGGCTTCTCGATGCGCGCGCCCAGGCCAGTAGCCACCACGGTCACGTGCAGCTCGTCACGCATGTCCGGGTCGATCACGGTGCCGACCTTGACCATGGCGTGGTCGGAGGCGAAGGCTTCGATGATGCTACCCACATCGGAGTACTCACCCAGCGACAGGTCAGGGCCTGCGGTGATGTTCACCAGGATGCCGCGGGCGCCCTGCAGGTTGACGTCTTCCAGCAGCGGGTTGCGGATCGCTGCCTCGGTGGCTTCACGCGCACGGTTCGGGCCGCTGGCACAGCCAGTACCCATCATGGCCATGCCCATTTCACCCATCACGGTACGCACGTCGGCGAAGTCGACGTTGATCATGCCCGGGCGCTTGATGATATCGGAGATACCGCGCACGGCACCGGCCAGTACGTCGTCGGCCTTGGCGAAGGCAGACAGCAGGCTGGCATCCTTGCCCAGGATGGTCAGCAGCTTCTCGTTGGGGATGGTGATCAACGAGTCGACGCTTTCGGCCAGCATGCGGATGCCTTCATCGGCGATCTGCATGCGCTTGCGGCCTTCGAACGGGAACGGACGGGTCACCACGGCAACGGTGAGAATGCCCATTTCCTTGGCCACTTCGGCGATGATCGGCGCTGCACCGGTACCGGTACCGCCACCCATGCCAGTGGTGATGAACACCATGTTGGTGCCCTGCAGCACTTCAGCGATGCGCTCACGGTCTTCCAGCGCGGCCTGACGGCCGACTTCCGGATTGGCACCGGCACCCAGGCCCTTGGTCACACCAGTACCCAATTGCAGGATGGTGCGCGCGCCGATGTTCTTCAGCGCCTGGGCATCGGTGTTGGCGCAGATGAATTCCACGCCTTCGATGCTGCTCTTGACCATGTGGTTGACGGCGTTGCCGCCACCACCGCCAACACCGATCACTTTGATGACCGGGCTTTGCGGGACGTTGTCTACGAGCTCGAACATTTTCCCTCTCCTTACAGTTCTCTAGTTGTCGCGCCTACCACTACTGCTTTGAAACTTAGAAATTGCCCTGGACCCAGCGCTTGAAGCGTTCAAGCACTGGAGCCTTCGGTTCATCGCCATAGCTGTTGTTGCTGCTGTTACCGGTCAGGGGCAGGTCTTCGGTCTGCTTCTGCAGGCCGTAGGTGAGCAAGCCCACGCCGGTGGAATAGATCGGGTTGCGAACCACGTCGCTGAGCCCCCGAACGCTGTGCGGTACGCCCAGGCGTACCGGCATGTGGAAGATTTCCTCGGCCAGTTCCACGGCGCCTTCCATCTTCGCGGTGCCGCCGGTGAGAACGATGCCGGCCGGCACCAGGTCCTCGTAGCCACTGCGGCGCAGTTCGGCCTGGATCAGGGTGAAGAGCTCGTCGTAACGTGGCTCCACCACCTCGGCCAGGGCCTGGCGCGACAGCTCGCGCGGTGGGCGATCGCCCACGCTCGGCACCTTGATGGTCTCGCCGGCGCCAGCCAGTTTGGCCAAGGCGCAGGCGTAGCGGATCTTGATTTCTTCGGCGTACTGGGTCGGAGTACGCAGCGCCATGGCGATGTCGTTGGTCACCTGGTCGCCGGCAATCGGGATCACCGCGGTGTGACGGATCGCGCCCTCGGTGAAGATGGCGATGTCGGTAGTGCCACCGCCGATGTCCACCAGGCACACGCCCAGCTCTTTTTCATCGTCGGTCAGCACCGAGTAGGCCGAGGCCAGCTGCTCGAGGATGATGTCGTCGATTTCCAGGCCGCAACGGCGTACGCACTTCTCGATGTTCTGCGCCGCGTTGACCGCGCAGGTGACCACGTGGACCTTGGCTTCCAGACGTACGCCAGACATGCCCAGCGGCTCGCGCACGCCTTCCTGGTTGTCGATCACGTAGTCCTGCGGCAGGGTGTGCAGCACGCGCTGGTCGGCCGGGATGGCAACGGCCTGGGCGGCGTCGAGTACGCGCTCCAGGTCGGCCAGGCTGACCTCGCGGTCGCGGATGGCGACGATGCCGTGGGAGTTCAGGCTGCGGATGTGGTTGCCGGCCACGCCGACGAAGGCCGAGTGGATGCGGCAGCCGGCCATCAGCTGCGCTTCTTCCACGGCGCGCTGGATCGACTGCACGGTGGACTCGATGTTCACCACCACGCCTTTTTTCAGGCCGCGGGACGGATGAGTACCGATCCCGACGATTTCCAGGGTGCCGTCCTCGCCCACTTCACCCACCAGCGCCACCACCTTGGAGGTGCCGATGTCCAGCCCGACGATCATTTTGCCGCTATGCGCGTTTGCCATGGTCCTGCCTCTCTCTAATTCTTCGCAACGGCGGGTTGGGCCGTCGTCGGTGCAATCGGTTCCCGCCAACCAACGGCAAGTCCGTTGGAGTAACGCAGATCAATGCGGGCGATAGTGGTGATCTGGTCTTTGAGTGTCTTGTCGTAAATGGCAATGAAACGGCGCATCTTCTCCACCAGATGGTCGCGCCCCAGCAGCAGCTCGATGCCCGGCCCGGCGCTGCTCGCGCCCGTGGTCAGGAACCAGCTGCCTCGCTCGCGCAGCTCCAGGCGAGCGATGGAAAAGCCCAGGGGGCGCAGCATCTGGCTCAATACCTGATACTGCTGCATGACTTGTTGCTGAGCACGCTGCGGCCCGGCCAGCTGCGGCAGGTGCTCGTAGTTGGCCAGTTCGCGCGGGGTGAAGGCCTGGCCCTGGTTGTTGAGCAAGGCTTCGTCACCCCAGCGCGCTACCGGCAACTGTTCTTCCAGGCGGATCACCACCTCGTCGGGCCACACCCGGCGCACTTCGGCGTGGGCGATCCACGGCATCTGCTCGAGCTCTGCGCGCATCGCCGGCAGGTCGACACTGAAGAAGCTCGCTGCCACATAGGGCGCGATACGCTGCTGCACCGACTGCTGGCTGATGTAGCTGAGGTCGCCCTGCACGTCGATCTTGGTGATCGGCCGGTCCGCATACGGCATCAGGCGAATGGCGCCCTCGTAGGCGCCAAACCCGGCCGCCACCAGCAGCACCGGCCACAGCAGGCGCTTGAGACCACCCAGGCTTGGCCGCGGCAGGCGCGCCGATACGGGCTCGTCGGCCACCAGACGGCTGGCACCACGCGGCACCGGCTTGCTACGGCCGGTAACGGGTTGCTGCTGACGTATCATCGCGCCTTGCATGGTTTTAACCTCGCGTCGCCACGCTCTCGGCCAGGATCGCCAGCACCAGTTGCTGGAAGTCCAGGCCGGCCGCGCGGGCCGCCATGGGCACCAGACTATGGTCGGTCATGCCGGGTGCGGTGTTGACTTCGAGCAGCCAGAACCGGCCCTGCTCGTCCTGCATCACGTCCAGCCGCCCCCAGCCTTCGATGCCGATGGCATCGCAGGCACGCGCGGTCAGGTCGATCAGTTCCTGTTCCTTGACGCTGTCCAGGCCGCAGGGAATGCGGTACTGGGTATCGTTGGCGATGTACTTGGCGTCGTAGTCGTAGAACACGTGCGGCGTACCCAGGGCGATCGGCGGCAGCACCTGGCCGCGCAATACCGCGACGGTGAACTCCGGCCCGTGGATCCACTGCTCCACCAGTACCTGGGAATCGTATCGGGCGGCATCCTGCCAGGCGGCGACCAGTTCCTGGGCGCTGTTCACCTTGGCCATGCCGATGCTGGAACCTTCATGGGCGGGTTTGACGATAAGCGGGAAGCCCAGTTCCGTACTGGCCTGCAAACAATCGCTTTCGCTCGCCAGCACCGCGTGGCGCGGGGTCGGAATGCCCAGGCTCTGCCACACTTGCTTGGTGCGTAGCTTGTCCATGGCCAGTGCCGAGGCAAGGATGCCACTGCCGGTGTAGGGGATGCCCAGGCACTCGAGCAGGCCTTGCATGCTGCCGTCTTCACCGCCACGGCCGTGGAGGATGATGAAGGCGCGGTCGATCTTCTCGCTTTGCAGGCGGTCGAGCAGGTCGTCACCCACGTCGATGGCGACCACGTCGACACCGGCGGTGGTCAGCGCGTCGATCACTGCGGCACCGGACTTGAGCGACACTTCGCGCTCGGCGCTCTTGCCGCCGTACAGCACCGCGACGCGGCCGAACGCCTTGACGTCCAGGGTCGAGTGCAGCTTGTCGTAGGCGCTGGTCATTTCGACTTCTCCTGCTTGGCGCCAGCGAACAGCGGGCTTTTCATCAATTGAGGGGCCAGGCCGCCGACATCACCGGCACCCTGGCAGATCAGGATGTCGCCGGCGCGCAGCAGTGGCTTGACCAGCGGCGCCAGGTCGACGCCACGCTCGATGTAGATCGGGTCCAGCTTGCCGCGCTGGCGGATGCTGTGGCACAGCTGGCGGCTGTCGGCGCCGGGGATCGGCTCTTCGCCGGCCGGGTAGACCTCCATCAGCAGCAGCACGTTGGCATCGCCCAGAACCTGGACGAAATCGTCGTACAGGTCGCGGGTACGGCTGTAGCGGTGCGGCTGGTAGACGATCACCAGGCGACGGCTTGGCCAACCGCCGCGCACGGCCTGGATCACCGCAGCCACTTCGGTCGGGTGGTGGCCGTAGTCGTCGACCAGCATCACGCTGCCGCCTTCGACCGGCAGTTCGCCGTACACCTGGAAGCGGCGGCCGACGCCCTGGAAGCCGGACAGGCCTTGGACAATGGCTTCGTCGGTGATGCCTTCGTCGGTGGCGATGGCGATGGTGGCCAAGGCATTGAGCACGTTGTGGTTGCCGGGCATGTTCACCGACACCTCCAGCGGCTCGCGATCACGACGCAGCACGGTGAAGTGGGTCTGCATGCCCATCTGGCGCACGTTGATGGCGCGGATGTCGGCCTCGTCGCTGAAGCCATAGGTCACGGTCGGGCGCTTGACCTGTGGCAGGATCTCGCGCACCACCGGGTCGTCCAGGCACATCACGGCCAGGCCGTAGAACGGCAGGTTGTGCAGGAACTCGACGAAGGTTTTCTTCAACTTGTTGAAGTCACCTTCGTAGGTCGCCATGTGGTCGGCGTCGATGTTGGTGACCACGGCCACCATCGGCTGCAGGTGCAGGAAGCTCGCATCGCTCTCGTCCGCTTCGGCAATCAGGTAGCGGCTGGTACCCAGCTGGGCATTGGTGCCGGCAGCGGTCAGGCGGCCACCGATGACGAAGGTCGGGTCCAGGCCGCCAGCGGCGAACACCGAGGCCAGCAGGCTGGTGGTGGTGGTCTTGCCGTGGGTGCCGGCAACGGCCACGCCATGGCGATAGCGCATCAGCTCGGCGAGCATCTCGGCACGCGGCACCACCGGAATGCGCCGCTCGAGAGCGGTGGCGACTTCCGGGTTGGCCGGGTTGATGGCGCTGGACACCACCAGCACATCGGCGGTGGCGGCGTTCTCGGCACGGTGGCCGACGAAGATCTCGGCGCCGAACGACTCCAGGCGCTCGGTGACCGGCGAAGCCTTCAGGTCGGAACCGGACACTTCATAGCCCAGGTTCAGCAACACTTCGGCAATGCCGCACATGCCCACGCCGCCGATACCGACGAAGTGGATACGGCGGATACGGCCCATCTTTGGCTGGGGCATGGCTTTCTGGCTTTCAACCATGGGCCACCTCCAGGCAGATATCGACCACGGTGCTGGTTGCGGCAGGTTTGGCCAGGCGCCGTGCGGTGCCTGCCATGACGTTGAGTTTCTCGGGTTGCATCAGCACCTCGTTCAGGCGTTCAGCGAGCTGCGCTGCGCCAGTTGTCGCTTGTGGCATCAGGAAGGCAGCGCCTTCCCGGGCCAGATATTGGGCGTTGTGGGTCTGGTGGTCGTCGATCGCATGGGGCAATGGCACCAGCATCGAAGGCAGGCCCGCTGCCGCCAGCTCACTGACGGTCAAGGCGCCGGCCCGGCACACCACAATGTCGGCCCAGCCATAGGCTTGGGCCATGTCCTTGATGAAGGGCTCTACCTGAGCCTCGACGCCCGCCTCGCGATAACGCTCGGCGGTGGCTGGCGCGTGTTGCTTGCCGGCCTGGTGGAATACCTCTGGCCGCAGCGCGGGGGGCACTTCGGACAGGGCCTTAGGCAACAATTTGTTCAATGGTTCCGCCCCCAGGCTGCCGCCCATCACCAGCAGGCGCGCACGGCGCTCGGCCAGCGGCGCGCGCAGGGCGTCCATGAACAGCTCCGGGCGCACCGGGTTGCCGGTGGTGCGCAGTTTGTCGCTGGCGGCGAAGGTGGCCGGGAAGGCTTCGCAAACACGCGCAGCCAGCGGCAGCAGCAGGCGGTTGGTAGTACCGGCGCGCGCGTTCTGCTCGTGGATCACCAGCGGTACGCCGCACAGGCGTGCGGCCACGCCGCCTGGGCCGGTCACATAGCCACCGAAGCCGACCACGCATACCGGCTTGAGCTCACGCACGATACGCCGCGCCTGCAGCACGGCCTTGACCAGGGTGAACGGCGCCTTGAGCAACGACAGCTTGCCCTTGCCGCGAAGGCCGCTGACCTGGATCAGATGCAACGGCAGGCCGGCCTGGGGCACCAGTTCGTTCTCGATGCCACGCGGGGTGCCCAGCCAGTGCACGCTGTAACCGCGCGCCTGGAATTCACGAGCGCAGGCCAGGGCCGGGAACACGTGGCCCCCGGTTCCGCCCGCCATGATCAGTACGTTCCTGCCGTCAGCGGCCATGATTGGTCTCCTCGGCAAAATCGCTTTCGCTGAATTCGTGCTCCTCACTACCCAGGTGCGTACGGCTTTCCCACTCGATGCGCAGCAACAGGCCCACGCAGGCACAGCAGATCACCAGCGAGCTGCCCCCGTAGCTGAGGAACGGCAGGGTCAGGCCCTTGGTCGGCAGCAGGCCGACGTTCACACCGATGTTGATCAGGAACTGGCCGATCCACAGGAAGGCCAGGCCGAACGCAACATAAGCGGCAAAGAACTGTTTGGCTTTTTCCGCCCACAGGCCGATATACAGGGCACGCACAGTCACGAATACGAACAGAGCAATAGTCAGCAGCGAGCCGACCACGCCAAGTTCTTCGGCCAGTACCGAGAACACGAAGTCGGTGTGCGCTTCAGGCAGGTAGAACTGCTTCTGCACGCTGTTGCCCAGACCAACGCCGAACCACTCGCCACGGCCGAAGGCAATCAGCGCCTGGGTCAGCTGGTAGCCCGAGCCGAACTGGTCGGACCACGGGTCGGTAAAGGTAATCAGGCGCGCCATACGGTAAGGCTGCGCCTGTACCAGGACGAACACCGCAACGACCGCCAACACCACCATCAGGCTGAAGCGGAACAGCCCCACCCCGCCGAGGAACAGCATGGCCGCCGCCGCGCCCATCATCACCACGGTGGCACCGAAGTCCGGCTCCATCAGCAGCAGGGCAGCCATGGGCAGCAGCACGATGAATGGCTTGAAGAAGCCCATCCAGGTTTCGCGTACCTCGGTCTGCCGGCGCACCAGGTAGCCGGCCAGGTAGATGACCACGAACACCTTGGCAATTTCCGAAGGCTGCACGTTGAAGAAGCTGAAGCCGATCCAGCGCATGGAACCGTTCACTTCGCGGCCGATGCCCGGCACCAGCACCAGCACCAGCAGGCCGAAGGCCCCCAGCAGCATCAGGAAGCCCATGCGCTGCCAGGTGGCGATCGGCACCAGCATGGTGGCGCCACAGGCGACCAGGCCGAGGAACACGTACACCAAGTGGCGGAACATGTGGTAAAGCGGGTTGCCAGACTGCACCGCAGCCACTTCCGAGGACGCCGACGTGATCATCACCAGGCCCAGGCCCAGCAAAGCCAGGCAGCCGGCGAGCATCGCGAAGTCCAGGTCGATGCCACGGCCGCTGATCAGCGGCGACGGATAGGGCTTGAGGATGCCAAAGATCATGCAAGGCCTCCCGCTGCCTGGGCGAACAGGCGCCCGCGCTCTTCGAAGTTCTTGAACATGTCGAGGCTGGCACACGCCGGCGACAGCAGCACGGCATCACCCGGCCGGGCCAGTTCGGCGCATTGCTGTACAGCCTCGTCGAGAGACTTCACGCGGACCAGTTGCACGCCATCGCCCAGGGCTTCGGCCAGGCGCTCGGCATCACGGCCAAGCAGCACCACGGCGCGGCAGAAGCGCTTGACCGGCTCGCGCAACGCGGCGAAGTCGGCGCCCTTGCCGTCGCCACCGGCGATCAGCACCAGTTTGCCTTCGATGTCGGAACCCAGGCCTTCGATCGCGGCCAGGGCAGCACCGACGTTGGTGGCCTTGGAATCGTCGTACCAGTTCACGCCGTTGCGCTCGCGCACCCACTGGCAACGGTGGGCCAGGCCGCCGAACTCGCGCAGTGCCTCGAGCATCGGTTCGAACGGCAGGCCGGCAGCGTGCCCCAGAGCCAGAGCCGCCAGGGCGTTGCTCTGATTGTGGGCGCCACGAATCTTCAGCTCACGTGCCGGCATCAGCGCCTGGAACTCGAACGCCAGGTATTTTTCGCCGTCCACTTCACGCAGGCCGAAGGCCTTGAAATCCGGTTGGTTGAGACCGAAGGTCCAGCATGGGCGGCCTTCCACCGGCAGCGGCCGGGACAGGGCATCCTGGCGGTTGACCACGACCTGGCGGGCACCACGGAAGATCCGGTGCTTGGCCAGGTGGTAAGCCGGCAGGCCGCTGTAGCGGTCCATATGGTCTTCGCTGATGTTCAGCACGGTGGCCACTTCGGCGTTGAGCTGATCGGTGGTTTCCAGCTGGAAGCTGGACAGTTCCAGCACGTACAGCTCGACATCATCGGCCAACAGGTCCAGCGCCGGGGTACCGAGGTTGCCGCCCACCGCCACGCGCTTGCCCGCCTTGGCGGCCATTTCGCCCACCAGGGTGGTGACGGTGCTCTTGGCGTTGGAGCCGCTGATGGCAATGATCGGGGCCTTGGCGTGGCGGGCGAACAGTTCGATGTCACCGGACAACTTCACCCCACGCGCGGCCGCCTGCTGCAGGGCCGGGGTGGCAAGGGCCAGGCCGGGGCTGACATACAGCTCGTTGGCGCGGCACAGGAAGTCCACGTCCAGTTCACCACAGCGCACTTCCACCTGCGGGTAATCACGGCGCAGGGTGTCCAGTTCCGGCGGTTGCTCGCGGGTGTCGGCGACCGCAAAGGCAATGCCCCGGCTCGCCAGGAAGCGAACCAGGGACATGCCGCTCTTGCCGAGGCCGACAACGATGCGGAATTGGTCGGAAGCGATCAAGGACACGCTCATCTACCTCAGTTTCAGGGTTGCAAGGCCGATCAGCACCAGGATCACGGTGATGATCCAGAAGCGGACGATCACCCGTGGCTCTGGCCAGCCCTTGAGTTCAAAGTGGTGGTGGATCGGCGCCATGCGGAACACGCGCTTGCCGGTCAGCTTGAAGGAGGCAACCTGGATCACCACCGACAGGGTTTCCATGACGAACACGCCGCCCATGATGAACAGCACGATTTCCTGGCGAACGATCACGGCGATGGTGCCCAGCGCGGCGCCCAGCGCCAGCGCGCCGACGTCACCCATGAATACCTGCGCCGGGTAGGTGTTGAACCACAGGAAGCCCAGGCCGGCACCGATCAGCGCGCCGCAGAACACGATCAGCTCGCCCGAGCCCGGCACATAGGGGATCAGCAGGTATTCGGCGAACTTCACGTTGCCCGACAGGTAGCAGAAGATGCCCAGGGCGCCGCCGACCATCACCGTCGGCATGATCGCCAGGCCGTCGAGGCCGTCAGTGAGGTTGACCGCGTTGCTCGAACCGACAATGACGAAGTAGGTCAGCACGACGAAGCCGATGCCCAGCGGAATGGTGACATCCTTGATGAACGGCAGGATCAGCGTGGTTTCGACGCTGGTCGGCGCGGTCTTGTACAGGAAGACGGCTGCAGCCAGGCCGAACACCGACTGCCAGAAGTACTTCCAGCGGCTTGGCAGGCCACGCGAGTTCTTTTCGATCACCTTGCGGTAGTCATCGACCCAGCCGATGGCACCGAATGCCAGGGTAACGATCAGCACCACCCACACATAGCGGTTGGTCAGGTCGGCCCACAGCAGCGTGCTGACGGCGATGGCGGACAGGATCAGCGCCCCACCCATGGTCGGGGTGCCGGACTTGGACAGGTGCGATTGCGGGCCGTCGTTACGCACGGCCTGGCCGATCTGGCGTATTTGCAGGGTACGGATCATCCACGGCCCCAGCCACAGCGCCAGGGACAACGCGGTCAGCACACCCAGAATCCCGCGCAGGGACAGGTACTGGAAGACCGCGAAGCCTTTGTGGAACTGTTGCAGATACTCGGCCAACAGCAGCAGCATTAATGTTTCTCCCCGCTGGCACCGCACAATGCCGCCACGACGTTTTCCATCGCAGCACTGCGCGAGCCCTTGATCAAGATAGTGGTGTCGCTGGCATTCTCGGCGCCAACCGCGTCGATCAGCTCAGCTTGAGTAGCGAAATGGCGGCCATTGGCTCCGAATGCCTTGACCGCGTGTGTCATGTTGGAACCCACTGCGTACAGGGCGTCGACCTTGCCACGCGCGTAGTCACCCACCTGACGGTGGCCTTCTTCCGCCCATTGCCCCAGTTCGCCGATATCCCCAAGCACCAAGACGGTGCGCCCGGAAAAGCCGGCGAGTATATCAATGGCCGCGCACATGGAGGTGGGATTTGCGTTGTAACTGTCGTCGATCACCCGCACGCCGTTCGGCGCGATCTGCGCCACGGTACGGCCCTTGACCGGTTGCACGGCAGCCAAGCCTGCGGCGATGCCGCTCAGGCTCAGACCAACGGCATGGGCAGCGGCAGCGGCGGCCAGGGCATTGCTGACGTTGTGCTCACCGAGCACATTGAGTTGCACGTCTACCGTGTCGCCAGCGCCATGGAGCTTGAACGACGGGCAACCACGGGCATCGCGGCCGATGTCAGAGGCATGGAAATCGGCCTTTGGATTGTTGCGGGCAAAGCTGAAGACTTTGTGCGCGCCGGCACGTGCCTTCCATATATCAAAGGCCTTGTCGTCCAGGTTGAGGATGGCGATACCGCCCTCGCCCAGGCCTTCGAGAATCTCGCCCTTGGCTTCGACGATCTTTTCCGGGCCGCCGAACTCGCCAACGTGGGCGGTGCCGGCGTTGTTGATGATGACCACCTGGGGCCGGGTCAGGCCGACGGTGTAGCGGATCTCGCCAATGCGCGAGGCGCCCAGCTCGATCACCGCGGCGCTGTGCTCGGGAGCGATCTCCAGCAGGGTCAGCGGCGCGCCGAGGTCGTTGTTCAGGTTGCCGCGGGTGGCGTGCACCAGGCCACGGGTGCGCAGGATGCTGGCGAGCATCTCCTTGACCGTGGTCTTGCCGCTGGAACCGGTGATGGCCACCACCGGTTTGTCGAATGCAGCACGGTTCAGCGCGCCAAGCTGGCCGAGGGCCAGGCGGCAATCGGCGACCAGCAGCTGCGGCAGGTCGACATCGGCCACTTCACGCTCGACCAGGGCAGCGACAGCGCCCTTGGCCTTCACATCGGCCAGGTAGTCGTGGCCATCGAAGCGCGGGCCGGCCAGGGCCACGAACAGTTGCCCGGCGCCAACACTGCGGCTGTCGATGCTGACGCCGGTGAAGGTGGCGTCGGCACCGACTTGTTGACCACCCAGCGCTTTGGTCAGCTGGCTGAGTGACATCGGCTTAAGCATGTGGAGCCTCCCAGGCTGCAAGTGCCTTTTCGGCCTCGGTCAAATCGGAGAAATCATGGCGCTCGCCATTGATCTCCTGGTAATCCTCGTGCCCCTTGCCGGCCAGCACGATCACATCGTCGGCAGCGGCGGTGGCGATCAGGTGCGCAATGGCTTCGCCACGACCGGCAACGAACTCGACCTCGGCAGGCTTGGCGAAACCCGGGCGGATGTCATCAAAGATGCGCAGCGGGTCTTCAGTACGCGGGTTGTCATCGGTTACCAGCACGCGGTCGGCCAGGCGCTCGGCCACTTCGGCCATCAGCGGGCGCTTGCCGCGGTCTCGGTCGCCGCCGCAGCCGAACAGGCACAGCAGCTTGCCGTGCGCATGCGGGCGCAGGGCTTCGAGCACTTTCTCCAGGGCGTCCGGCGTGTGCGCATAGTCGACCACCACCAGCGGTTTGTCGCCCCCACCCAGGCGCTGCATGCGGCCGATCGGCCCCTGCAGCTGCGGGGTGACCTTGAGGATTTCGTCCAGCGCGTAGTCCAGCGCCAACAGGGTCGCCACGGCGGCGAGCATGTTGCTCAGGTTGAAGCGGCCCAGCAACTGGCTGCGCAGGGTACGTTCGCCTTGGGCGGTGACCAGGGTGGCGCGCACGCCATCGTCATTGAACACGGCTTCACGGCAGTACAGCGAGGCCTCCGGGTTCTCCAGGCTGTAGCTGAGCAACCGGGTCTCGATATGGTCGACACTCGGGCGGCGGGCAAAATCGGCGGCCAGGCGACGGCCGAAATCGTCATCCAGGTTGACCACCTGGCAACGCAGGCTCGGCCAGGCGAACAGCTTGGCCTTGGCGGCCTCGTAGGCCTCCATGCTGCCGTGGTAGTCCAGGTGGTCGCGGGACAGGTTGGTCATGACCGCGATGTCGAATTCCAGAGCGGCGACCCGGCCCTGCTCCAGGGCGTGGGAGGAAACCTCCATGGCCACGGCCTTGGCGCCACCTTTCTTGAGGTCGTTGAGGGTCGACTGTACGGCGATCGGGTCGGGCGTGGTCAGGCGACCACTCTGCAGCTCACCATAGAAGCCGGTACCCAGGGTGCCGATCAGGCCGCAACGCTGGCCAAGCAAGTCCAGCGCCTGGGCCACCAGCTGGGTGACGCTGGTCTTGCCGTTGGTACCGGTAACGCCCACCAGGTTCAGCTGGCGGCTCGGTTCGCCATAGAAGCGACCTGCGATATCCGAAAGCTGGGCGATCAGGCCCTTGACCGGGATGAGCGGCACATCGGTGATAGGCAGGACGCTCGTGCCCTGCTCTTCATAGGCTACAGCGGCAGCGCCACGCGCCAGGGCATCGGCGATATGCTCGCGGCCATCGACCTTGGCGCCCGGAACAGCCAGGAACAGATCACCCGGACGCACATTGCGGCTGTCCAGCGTCAGTTCACGGATCAACGGGTCACGGCTGGCGTGAGCGAAAAGCTTGCTCAATGGCATTGTCATCATCCACGCCCTCCCTTGGCGGTTGCAGCAGCATTGACTTGCGATTGTTCTACAGGTGCCGATGGAGGCAGGTTGTCTGGCGGAACGTTCATCAGGCGCAGAGTGCCGGACATGACCTTGCTGAACACCGGTGCCGAAACCAGGCCACCGAAGTAACCGCCCTTGCCAGGCTCATCGATTACCACGACGATGGCATAGCGCGGGTCGCTCATCGGCCCGAAGCCGGCGAACAGCGAGCGGTAGGCGTTTTCGGTGTAGCCCTTGGAACCGACGGTGGCCTTACGGGCGGTACCTGACTTGCCGGCCACGTGGTAGAACGGAACCTGGGCACGGAACACCCCGCGCGGCGCTTCGATCACCTGCTGCAGCATGCCCTGAATGGTTTCGGCGGTTTCCTTCGGAATGGCCTGCACCGCTTCCGGGGCCTTGTCGACCTTGAGGATCGACAGCGGCACCATCTTGCCGTCGTTGGCCAGCGCCGCGTATGCATGCACCAGCTGCAGGGCGGTCACCGACACGCCATAGCCATAGGACAGGGTCGCAGTCTCGGCCTTGCGCCACTCGCGATGGTTGGGCAGGTTGCCGACGCGCTCGCCGGGGAAGCCAAGGCCGGTGTACTGACCCAGGCCGACCTGGGACATGACCCGGTAGATGGCCTCGCCGCCGATGTCGAAGGCGATCTTGCTCATGCCGACGTTACTGGAGTTGATCAGGATACCGGTCAGGTCGAGGATCGGGCCTTCGCTCCTGGACACGTCCTTGATGGTGTAGCGACCAATTTGCAGGCTGCCCGGGTACACCTCGACCTTGTCGGTCGGCTTCCAGCGGCCACTTTCCAGTGCCGCACTCATGGAGATCGGCTTGACCGTGGAGCCCGGCTCGAACACGTCGATGATCGCGCGGTTACGCATGGCGGCCGGGAACATGCTGCGGCGGTTGTTGGGGTTGTAGGTCGGCTGGTTGACCATGGCCAGGACCTCACCGGTCTTGACGTCCATGATCACCAGGCTGCCGGCCTTGGCATCCTGTTCGGCAATGGCGTTGCGCAGCTCGCGGGTGGCCAGGTACTGCAGGCGCAGGTCTATCGACAACGCCAAGGTCTTCCCGGCCTTGGCGTTCTTGGTTACCTGGATGTCCTTGATCAGCCGGCCGCGCCGGTCCTTGATCACCTGCCGCTTGCCGGGTACGCCAGCCAGCCATTCGTCATAGGCCAGCTCCACCCCTTCGCGACCGTGGTCGTCGAGGTCGGTGAAGCCGACCATGTGCGCGGTGACATCACCGGCCGGGTAGAAGCGGCGGAATTCTTCCAGGCCATACACGCCCGGCACTTTCAGGTCGAGCACATGCTGGCCCTGCTCCGGGGTCAGGCCGCGGACCAGGTAGATGAACTCTTTGCTGGCCTGCTGGGTCAGGCGCTCGGTCAGCTGCTGCGTGTTCTGCCCCAGTGCTGCTGCCAGCTGCGGCCAGCGGTCCTTGGAGGCCTGCATTTCCTTTGGGTTGGCCCACAGGGTGGTGACCGGGGTACTGACCGCCAACGGTTCACCGTTACGGTCGGTGATCAGGCCGCGGTGAGCCGGGATAGGGATGTGACGCAGGCTGCGCGCATCGCCCTGCCCCTTGAGGAAATCACGGTCGACTACCTGCAGGTCGATGATGCGCCAGCAGATGGCACCGACCATCAGCGCCAGCAAGCCGATCACCACGCGGAAGCGCCAGGGGTAGAGTGCGCCTTCGAGCTTCATCATGGCGCCACCATCCGCACTTCGTCAGCCGAAGGTACGCGCATCTTCAGTTGCTCGGAAGCCAGGTTCTCGATGCGACTGGCGGCGGTCCAGGTGCTTTGTTCGAGAATCAGCCGGCCCCATTCGGCCTGGGCCTTGTCACGTTCGTTCAATTCGCCGTACAGCGTGTTGAGCAACTGACGGTTCCAGTGCGCGCTGTAGGACACGGCGATGGCCGAAACCAGCACGGCAACGAACAGCAGAAGCATCAGGAAGCTTCCGCCTGGCAAAGGTTTGGCAAACAGCCTGCTCACCGCAGCTTCTCCGCCACCCGCATAACGGCGCTGCGCGCCCGCGGGTTGGCCTTGAGCTCGGCGTCGGAAGCGAACTGAGCCTTGCCGATGAGCTTGATTTTCGGCTCGAAGACCTTGTGCTGTACCGGCAGGTTGCGCGGCAGGTTGTCAGCCTCGCCCTTGGCCAGCCTGCGCATGAACAGCTTGACGATGCGGTCTTCCAGCGAATGGAAGCTGATCACTGCCAGGCGGCCGCCCACTTCCAGCGCATCGATCGCGGCCTCCAGGCCTGCCTCGAGATCACCCAATTCGTTGTTGACGTGAATACGCAGGCCCTGGAAGGCGCGGGTCGCCGGGTTCTTGCCCTTCTCCCAGGCCGGGTTGGCCACCTTCAGCACCTCGGCGAGGTCGCCGGTGCGGGTGAACGGTTGCTGTTCGCGGCGCTGCACCACGGCGCGAGCCATGCGCTTGGCGAAACGCTCTTCGCCGTACTCCTTGAACACACGGGCTATTTCTTCTTCAGGTGCAGTGGCGATGAACTCGGCGGCGCTGATGCCCTGGTCCGGGTTCATGCGCATGTCCAGCGGGCCATCATTGAGGAAGCTGAAGCCCCGCTCGGGGTCATCCAGCTGCGGCGAGGAAACGCCCAAGTCCAGCAATACGCCGCTGACCTTGCCATCCAGGCCACGCTCGGCCACTTCCGCGCCCAGCTCGGCAAAGCTGCGCTGCACAATGACAAAGCGGCCGTCTTCGGCCGCCAGCGCTTGCCCCGTGGCAATCGCCTGTGGATCTTTGTCGAAACCCAGCAGCCGCCCTTGCGGCCCGAGCTTGCTGAGAATCAGCCGGCTGTGCCCGCCACGGCCAAAGGTGCCGTCCAGATAGCAACCGTCGGCGCGCAGGGCCAATGCCTCGACAGCTTCGTCGAGCAGGACGGTAATGTGGTTGAAGCCGCTATCTATGGTCACAGGATCAGGTCACGCAATTCGTCGGGCATGGCGCCCGGTTGTTGAATAGCTGCAAGGTCTGCTGCCGAAACCGCGTTCCAGGCATCTTCATCCCACAGCTGGAATTTGTTCAGTTGCCCCACCAGCATCGCCTTCTTGTCGAGCTTGGCGTACTCACGCAGACGGGGCGGTACCAGGAAACGCCCACTGCCATCGAGCTCCAGGTCAACCGCGTTACCGATCAGCAAACGCTGAAGGCGGCGGTTTTCCTCACGCAACGATGGCAAGGCACGCAACTTGGCTTCTATCTGTTCCCACTCATCGAGGGGATAAACACACAAGCAGGGGTCAACGGCGTCGATGGTCACGATCAGCTGACCATTGCAACGCGAATCGAGCTCGTCACGGTACCGGCTCGGCATGGCGAGACGGCCCTTGGCATCGAGGCTGACGGCGTTGGCTCCGCGGAACACGGCTGCGATTCCCCACAATGTTAGCTTTTTTGTGCCAGAAAACCCACTTCATCCCACTTTCTGCCACTTGCGCACACTATAGGAATCCGCCCGCAGCACCGTCAAGGCACGTTCGGAAGGAAAAGCCTTACAGGACCGAGATTTAGCGCAATAAAGGAATGCGGAAGGACTACTGAGCAGAAAAAAACACGAGAAAAATCAAACCCACGCAGGCGAATGGAGTTCGAAGTTAAAGTGATTTATTAAGAGTAAGATTTTTTCGGTATTACCAGAGGGCATCTGCTATCGAATAAAGCAGGGAGGGAAAGGTGGAGAGTCGATCTGTAAGCCGGGTTTTGTCGAGGACAGTCATTCCTCTACGACGGCCATCACTGGACGCCTCTAGCAACCTACCCGGTTCCGACGCGGGCCACGCCTGATGGAACCCTATTTGGTCTTGCTCCGAGTGGGGTTTACCTAGCCACGAACTGTTGCCAGCCGTGCGGTGCGCTCTTACCGCACCTTTTCACCCTTACCGGCACCGAAGTGCTTAGGCGGTTATTTTCTGTGGCACTTTCCGTAGGCTCGCGCCTCCCAGGCGTTACCTGGCACTCTGCCCTATGGAGCCCGGACTTTCCTCCCCCTACTGTTGCGGAACAAAAGCAGGCAGCGACTGTCCGATCGACTCTCCGCCGCCAAGATTAACGGCACGCGCGCCCAAGAACAAGCAATACCGGCATTTATATCAATATGCCACTATTCGGCTTTCTGCTTTTCCAGTGCAAGTTGATACAGCAGGTTCTTGCGCACCCCGGTAATTTCCGCAGCCAGCGCCGCCGCCCGCTTGAGTGGCAGCTCGGCCAGCAGCAGGTCGAGCACCCGTTGCGCTTCGGCACTGATCGCCTGTTCGCCCTCCGGCGCACTCCAGCCACCAACCAGTACCACGCACTCACCGCGCTGCTGGTTGCTGTCACCAGCAACGAAGGCGCGAAGCTCGGCCAGGGGCAGGCCCTTGAGGGTCTCGAAGGTCTTGGTCAGTTCACGCGCCAACAGCGCCGGGCGCTCGCCACCGAATACCGCTTCCATGTCTTCAAGGCATTCCAGGATACGGTGCGGGGCCTCGTAGAAGATCAGCGTGCGCGGTTCTTCCTTTACCTGCTCCAGGCGCGCCCGCCGTCCCGCCGCCTTGGCCGGCAGGAAGCCTTCGAAGATGAAACGGTCCGACGGCAGGCCGGCTGCCGACAGCGCAGCGATCAGAGCGCAGGCGCCCGGCACCGGGACCACATTTACCCCCGCAGCACGCGCCTGGCGCACCAGGTGGTACCCCGGATCGGAAATCAGCGGCGTGCCGGCATCGGAAACCAACGCCACATTCTCGCCCGCCAGCAGCTTGGTGAGAAAACGCCCACCCTCGTCACGCTCGTTGTGTTCATGGCAGGCCGCCAGCGGCGTGTCGATGCCGAAGTGCTGCAGCAGACGGATCGAATGACGGGTATCTTCCGCCGCGATCAGGGCCACGTCCGCCAGCACCTTCAGCGCCCGGGCACTCATGTCGTCGAGGTTGCCGATAGGGGTTGCGACCACATACAGCGTCCCCACCGTGGATTTCGAAGCCCCTGCCACATCAGTCACTGCGCACACCTGTCGTTCGGATCAAAGGCGCCATTGTAGCCCGAGCGCCTGCAACAGGGCGCAAAGAACTTCGCCGACGACCGATGGCAGGCCTCCTATAGTGAAGGATCGACACGGCAACATCGCGCCCCGGCCAGCGCTTGGGTACAATTGCCGGCCACCTTGATCGAGTAACAGGACCTTTACATGATCGCTTGCCTGCGGCTGTTCACAGCCCTCTGCCTTGCTGCCTTGCTGGCAGCCTGCGCCAGCTCGCCCTCATCCAGCCTGGGCGAACTGCCACGCACCCCGGACGCCAGCATCGAGCAACTGCTCGAAAAGGCTGCTTCCAGCAAGTCCGCGGAAGACGCCGCCCTGCTGCGCCTGAGCGCAGCCGACCTGGCCTACAGGCAGAAGGACTTCCCACGCGCCGCACGCATCCTCGAGCAGGTGCCGCTGGACACGCTCAAGCCGGCCCAGCAAGTGTTCGCCAGCACCCTCGGAGCCGAGCTGGCCATGAGCCGCAACCAGCCCAAGGCTGCCCTGGCTGCCCTGGCCCACCCCAGCCTGCAGCGCGTCGCCGAACTGCCGCAAGAACAGCAAGCGCGCACCTACAGCGTGCACGCGGCCGCCCTCGAAGCCGATGGCCAGGCCCTCGCCGCCGCGCAACAGCGCGTGCTGCTGGCCCCGCTGCTCAGCGGCCAGGCCGCCAGCGCCAACAATGACGCCATCTGGGCACTGGTCGCCTCGCTGCCGGCAGAGCAACTGCAGCAGCCAGGCAACGACCAGACCCTTGCCGGCTGGACCAGCCTGGCCTTCGCGGTAAAAAGCGCCGGCACCCTGGAGCAGCAGCAAGCGGCGATCGACGCCTGGGTCAAGCAGCACCCGGACCACCCGGCCGCCCAGCAACTGCCGCTGGCTCTGACCAAGCTCAAGGAGCTGGCCAGCCAACCGCTGACCAAGATTGCCCTGCTGCTGCCTCAGGAAGGCCCGCTTGCCGGTGTTGCCCGCGCCCTGCGTGACGGTTTCATGGCTGCACACTTCCAGGCCCAGCAAGCCGGCCAGCAGGCGCCAGCCGTGCAGGTATTCGACAGCTCGCGCATCGGCTCGCTCGACGACTTCTATCGCCAGGCCCAGGCCGCAGGCGTACAGCTGGTCATCGGCCCGCTGGAAAAACCGCTGGTCAAGCAACTGGCTGCCAAGCCACAACTGCCGATCACCACCCTGGCCCTGAACTACGCCGACGCCGGCCAGAAGGCTCCACCGCAGCTGTTCCAGTTCGGCCTCGCTGCCGAAGACGAAGCCCGTGAAGTGGCCCGTCGCGCCCGCGCCGATGGCATGGTCCGCGCAGTTGCCCTGGTGCCGAGCGGCGAATGGGGCGATCGTGTGCTTGCCGCCTTCCGCCAGGACTGGGAAGGCAACGGTGGCACTCTGCTCGCCGCCGAACGCATCGCCCAGCCGGTCGCATTGGCCCAGCAGATTGCCGACCTGTTCCAGCTGCGCCAGAGCGAAGGCCGCGCCAAGAGCCTGCAGAGCACGGTAGGTGGCAGCATCGCCGCGCAGCCGTCGCGCCGCCAGGACATCGACTTCATCTTCCTCGCCTCGACCCCGCAACAGGCCCAGCAGATCAAGCCGACCCTGAACTTCCAGTACGCCGGTGACGTACCGGTCTACGCCACCTCGAACCTGTACAGCGCCAGTGGTGACGTCAACCAGTACAACGACATGAACGGTATCCGCTTCTGCGAAACCCCGTGGCTGCTCGATACCAGCAACAGCCTGCGCCAGCAGGTCGTGCAGCAATGGCCGCAAGCGGCAGGCAGCCTGGGCCGCCTGTATGCCATGGGCGTCGACGCCTACAGCCTGGCGCCGCGCCTGGGCCAGCTGAAAGCACTACCGGACAACCGCGTACTGGGCCTTTCGGGCAGCCTGAGCATGAACGCCAACCAGCGTGTCGAGCGCCAGCTACCTTGGGCCGAGTTCGTCGGTGGCCAGGTCCAGCGCCTGCCTGACACTCCTCGCTGATGGCAGCAGCGTCGCCCACCAGCGCCGGGCAGGCAGCGGAAAGCCAGGCCCTTGAATATCTTCAAGGGCAGGGCCTGCAACTGCTGGCGCGCAACTGGCGATGCAAAGGCGGTGAGCTTGATCTGGTCATGCTCGACGCCGATACAGTAGTATTCGTCGAAGTCCGCTACCGGTTGCACGCGGGCTTCGGTGGCGCCCTTGGCAGTATCGACGGGCGCAAGCAGAAACGGTTGGTGCTCGCCGCCAGCCTGTTCCTGCAGAAGGAGCCCCACTGGGGCAACCACCCCTGCCGCTTCGACGTAGTCGCCCTACAGGGCAGCCACCATGCAGGCAGACCGCTTCAATGGCTGAAAAACGCCTTCGAATGCTGAACCCATTCCGATTTTTTTGCTCTATGTTTCGCGGGCTGGTCGTTGTTGCGCGTAGCAAAGGCCACCGCCCCACTTAAGGTCACCAGATGGACATGCAATCCCGAATTCGCCGGCTATTCCAGGCCAGCATCGATACCAAGCAACAGGCAATGGACATCCTGGCACCGCACATCGAGCAGGCCAGCCTGGTCATGGTCAACGCGCTGCTCAACGAGGGCAAGATGCTCGCCTGTGGCAACGGCGGCTCGGCCGGCGATGCCCAGCACTTTTCCTCCGAGCTGCTCAACCGCTTCGAGCGCGAACGCCCGAGCCTGCCGGCCATCGCGCTGACCACCGACAGCTCGACCTTGACCTCGATCGCCAACGACTACAGCTACAACGAAGTCTTTTCCAAGCAGATCCGCGCGCTGGGCCAGCCCGGTGACGTTCTGCTGGCGATCTCCACCAGCGGCAACTCGGCCAACGTGATCCAGGCGATCCAGGCCGCACATGACCGCGAAATGATTGTCGTAGCATTGACTGGTCGCGATGGCGGCGGCATGGCTTCGCTGCTGCTGCCCGAAGACGTGGAAATCCGCATACCTTCGACGGTTACCGCGCGTATCCAGGAAGTCCACCTGCTGGCGATCCACTGCCTGTGTGATCTGATCGACAGCCAACTGTTCGGGAGTGAAGAATGACCCCTATGCGCCTCGGCCTTATGGCCCTGACACTGTGCCTGAGCGTCACTGGTTGCAGCTCGGTACTGACCTCTACCCGCAATTCGCCGATCGAGGACGATCGCGGAACGCGCACCATCGGCAGCAAGATCGACGACTCGCTGATCGAAACCAAGGCTTCGGTCAACATCGCCAAGGCCAGCCCTGACCTGGACAAAGGTTCGCACATCGTTGTCAGCAGCTACAACGGCATCGTCCTGCTGGCCGGCCAGACACCGCGCGCCGACCTCAAGAGCCTCGCCGAGCAGACTGCCAGCCAGGTACAGCGCGTCAAGAAAGTGCACAACGAGCTGCAGGTGATGCAACCCTCCTCCATCCTGGCGCGCAACAACGACGCCTGGCTGACCACCAAGATCAAGACCCAGATGCTGACCGACAATGCCGTGCCCAGCTCGCGCATCAAGGTGATTACCGAGAATGGCATCGTTTACCTGCTCGGCCTGGTGACCCAGCAGGAGGCCAACTCGGCCACTGCCGTGGTACAGGGCGTGTCGGGTGTGCAGAAGATCGTCAAGCTGTTCGAGTACATCGACTGATTCACTGATTGCCTGCACCGGCCTATTCGCGGGTAAACCCGCCCCCACAGGGATCTCACAGCTTTCGAGACTTGTTGTATTCCTGTGGGAGCGGGTTTACCCGCGAAAAGGCCAGCACAGGCGACAACACTGCCCCACCCTTCAGAAATCCAGGAAACACCGCATGAAAAAGCTTCTGCTGCCTGCCCTGCTGTTCGGCACTTTCGCCACCCTGGCCGGCTGCTCTACACCAAGCCTGATCACCCTCAACGATGGCCGTGAAATCCAGGCCGTCGACGTACCGAAGTTCGACCGTGACGCCGGCTTCTATGAGTTCCAGCAACTCGACGGCAAGCGTACCCGCATCAACAAGGACCAGGTACGTACCATCAGCGACCTGTAAGCAGGGCTGGCGTAATTAAAAAAAGGCGATCCGGTTGGATCGCCTTTTTTATTACTTGACCACTTTCAGACTTGGTCGACCAGTCGGGCGTGGCGGCTGGCCACCACCCTCTGGCGGGCCATCGTCATCCGGCTGCACATCATCATCTTCCTGCTCATCGTCATCCATCATGGACGACTCCAGCTCGAAGACCATACCCTGGCCATTCTCGCGGGCGTAAATACCCAGGATGGCGCCAACCGGCACGTACAGCGAGTGAGCCACGCCACCGAAGCGGCCCTCGAAGCTGACCGCGTCGTTGTCCATGTGCAGGCTGCGCACGGCACTTGGCGAGATGTTCAAGACGATCTGGCCATCACTGGCGAAACCGTCCGGCACCTGGACCTTCGGGAATTCGGCATTGACCAGCATATGGGGCGTGCAATCGTTGTCGACGATCCACTCGTACAGTGCTCGAACCAGATAGGGGCGACTGGAGTTCATCAACGGCTCCTTAAAGCTTGCGCATTTCACGTTCTACAGAGGACAGGCTCGCCTGGAAAGGCTCGCGGGCGAACTGTCGCTCCATGTAATCCAGCAGCGGCTTGGCTTGCCGCGGCAACTCGATACCCAACACCGGCAGACGCCAGAGGATGGGCAGTAGACAACAATCGACCAGGCTTTGCTCCTCACTCATGAAGCAGGCGTACTCGCCGAACAACGGCGAGACCCCGGTCAGGCTCTCACGCAATGCCTTGCGCGCTTCGGTTCGGGCAGCCTCGCTACTGCGCGGATCGAGCACGGTATCGGCCAGGGAGCACCAGTCGCGCTGGATGCGGTGCATCAGCAAGCGACTGTTCCCCCGCGCAACCGGGTACACCGGCATTAGCGGCGGATGTGGATAACGCTCCTCGAGGTACTCCATCACCACGGTCGATTCATACAGCGCCAGGTCACGGTCGACCAGGGTCGGCACGCTGCCGTAAGGATTCACCTCGACCAGCTTGGGCGGCAGTCGACCGGGATCGACATCGATGACCTGCACGCTGATGCCCTTCTCGGCCAGCACGAGGCGTACCCGATGAGAATAGTGATCAGCGGGGTCGGAATAGCAGGCTAACCTGTTGGTTGCGCCCATGTAGCGCCTCCTCGTACGGGATGCTTGTAAAACTGTAAATGAAAACGCGCCCGTGGTGACCTGGCAGATCTGCCAGGCCACCACGGGCGCGTTCAACAACCAGAAACTACTGCGTGATCAGTGCACGTCCTTCCAGTATTCACGCTTGAGCAAGTAGGCGAATACGAAGAAGAAAGCCAGGTACAGCAACACATAGGTACCGATGCGCTGGCTTTCCAGTTTGACCGGGTTGGCCGAATAGGCCAGGAAGGTCACCAGGTTCTTGACCTTCTCGTCGAACTGCTCGGTCGTCAGGGTACCGGAATTCGGCGTAATGGTCAGCTGGTCGCAGGCTTCATGAGTCAGCGGGCTACCAGTCAGTGGGTCGAATTGCTTCTTGCCATCGGTCACGGTCTGCACCTGCTTGCAGCCAACCACCTGGTTGCCCTGCAAGCCGACCAGCACGTTAGGCATGCCGACGTTCGGGAACACCTTGTTGTTCACCCCATAAGGCCGTGACGGGTCCTCATAGAAACTGCGCAGGTAGGTGTACAACCAGTCGGTGCCACGCACACGGGCCACCAGGGTCAGGTCGGGCGGTGCGGCGCCGAACCAGGTCTTGGCGTCACTGGGCTTCATGCCGATCTGCATGTGGTCACCGATCTTGGCACCGGTGAACACCAGCTTCTCGAGCATCAGCTCGTGGGGGATGCCCAGGTCATCGGCAACCCGCTCGTAACGCTGGAACTTCGCACTGTGGCAGCCCATGCAATAGTTGGCAAAGGTACGCGCACCGTCCTGCATGGCGGCCTTGTCGCTCAGGTCGATGTCGACCTTGTCCAGCTCCAGGCCCGTTTCGGCCGCGAAGGAAAAGGCAGGCATCACTGCCAGCAAAAATACTGCAATCAACTTTTTCATCAGCCAGTCACCCTTTCCGGAACCGGTTTGGTCTTCTCGAGCCTTGTGTAGAACGGCATCAGCAGGAAGTAGGCGAAGTACAACACCGTGCACACCTGCGACAGCAAGGTACGCCCAGGTGTCGGCGCCAGCACGCCCAGTATGCCGAGGATGACGAAGGCCACGCAGAACACCAGCAGGAAGAGCTTGCTGATCCAGCCCTTGTAGCGCATGGAGCGGACCGGGCTGCGGTCGAGCCAGGGCAGGACGAACAACACGGCAATGGCCGCACCCATGGCGATGACGCCCATCAGCTTGTCAGGCACCGCACGCAGGATCGCGTAGAACGGCGTGAAGTACCACACAGGCGCAATGTGCTCGGGGGTCTTGAAGGCGTTCGCCTGCTCGAAGTTAGGTTTCTCCAGGAAGTAACCACCCATTTCCGGGAAGAAGAACACCACGGCGCAGAACACGAACAGGAACACCACCACGCCGACAATATCCTTGACGGTGTAGTACGGGTGGAACGGGATACCGTCCAGCGGGATACCGTTTTCGTCCTTCTTCTTCTTGATGTCGACGCCATCGGGGTTGTTCGAACCCACTTCATGAAGGGCGAGGATGTGCAGGACCACCAGGCCGAGAATCACGATCGGCAAGGCAACCACGTGCAGGGCGAAGAAGCGGTTCAGAGTGATACCCGAGATCAGGTAGTCACCACGGATCCACTGGGTAAGGTCGCCACCGATCACCGGAATGGCACCGAACAGCGAGATGATCACCTGGGCACCCCAGTACGACATCTGGCCCCACGGCAGCAGGTAGCCCATGAAGGCTTCGGCCATCAGCGCCAGGTAGATCAGCATGCCGAACAGCCACACCAGTTCACGCGGCTTCTGGTAGGAACCGTAGAGCAGGCCGCGGAACATGTGCAGGTAGACGACGATGAAGAACGCCGATGCACCGGTGGAGTGCAGGTAGCGCAGGATCCAGCCGTATTCCACATCGCGCATGATGTACTCGACCGAGGCGAACGCCTCTTCTGCCGAGGGTGTGAAGCTCATGGTCAGCCACACACCGGTGACGATCTGGTTGACCAGTACCAGCAACGCCAGCGAGCCGAAGAAGTACAGGAAGTTGAAGTTCTTGGGTGCGTAATACTTGCTCAGGTGGTCTTCCCACATCTTGGTCGCGGGGAAGCGAGCATCAATCCAGTCCATGAACTTGCTCATCATGCGTTCTCCTGGTCAACGCCGATGACGACGATCTCGTCCGACTCGTAAGAGTGCGGTGGCACGGGCAGGTTGAGTGGCGCCGGCTGCGACTTGTAGACACGGCCGGCCAGGTCGTAGTGGGAACCGTGGCACGGGCAGAAATAGCCACCTACCCATTTCGGGCCAAGGTCAGCGGGTGCGACTTCCGGGCGGAAGGTGGGCGAGCAGCCCAGGTGTGTGCACAGGCCAACAAGGATGAGGATTTCCGGCTTGATCGAACGAACCTGCGGATCGACGTAGGTGGGCTGCACCGAGGCCTTGGACTCGGGGTCAGCCAGATCACCTACGACCTTTTTCAGGTTACCGAGGATCTCGTCCGTTCGCCGCACGATGAACACTGGTTGACCGCGCCACTCGGCCACCATCTGCTGGCCGGCCTCGACCTTGGCGATATTGACCTTCACCGGTGCACCCGCGGCTTTCGCCTTGGCACTGGGAAACCATGACCCCACGAACGGTACCGCAGCCCCCACTGCCCCCGCCGCCCCGACTACGGATGTCGCGGCTACGAGGAAGCGGCGCCGGCCTGCGTTGACGCCGTCATTGCTCATTCAGTCCTCTCCCATCAGCTTGCTTGACCAGTTGGACCTGGCCTGTACTTAGGTAATGTCTGTGGCACTAAAAATTGGCCGCCATGGTAAGAAACAAATCCACACACTGACAAGGTGATTACCCGGGGAACGGGCTACAACCCTCGCTTTGCTTGATCTGCGTCTATGCGGCAAGTCGTCACGGACATGCTGACAGGTTAGTTCAAGACATAAAAAAAGCCCGGTTCCAAAGAACCGGGCTTTTTTCGACTGCCGAAGCGGTATTAACGCTTGGAGTACTGAGGACGCTTACGCGCTTTACGCAGACCCACTTTCTTACGCTCGACTTCACGAGCGTCGCGGGTGACGTAGCCAGCACGACGCAGAGCGCCACGCAGGGTTTCGTCGTATTCCATCAGAGCGCGGGTGATACCGTGACGGATCGCACCGGCTTGACCGCTGACACCACCACCGGAAACGGTGACGTAGATGTCGAACTTCTCAACGGTTTCGGTCAGCTCGAGCGGCTGACGAACAACCATGCGAGCGGTTTCGCGACCGAAGAACACGTCCAGAGAACGGTTGTTGATGGAAATGTTACCAGTACCCGGACGCAGGAATACGCGAGCGGTTGCGGTCTTGCGACGGCCAGTGCCGTAGTTTTGAGTCGCCGACATAATGAACTATCCCGTTAGATCTTCAGTTCTTGAGGCTGCTGAGCAGTGTGTGGGTGAGCAGCACCCGCGTACACTTTCAGCTTGCGGTACATGTCGCGACCCAGCGGGTTCTTCGGCAGCATGCCTTTGACCGCAGTTTCGATAACACGCTCAGGGGCCTTGGCGATCAACTTCTCGAAGTTGATTTCCTTGATACCGCCCGGGAAACCGGAGTGGGAGTAGTACATCTTGTCGGAAGACTTGGCACCAGTCACACGAACCTGCTCGGCGTTGATAACGACGATGTAGTCGCCGGTGTCAACGTGAGGGGTGTATTCTGGCTTGTGTTTGCCACGCAGACGGCTAGCGATTTCGGTAGCCAGACGACCCAGGGTCTGGCCAGCGGCGTCGACTACGAACCACTCGCGCTTTACTGTTTCCGGTTTAGCAGTAAAAGTTTTCATTCTCTAAAGCCTCAGAGGCCGCCCAGCGAAAAATAGACGGCGAATCTTACTGGATAGTGCACAGCTTGCCAAGGGCAAGCGCGCAGCCGAACGCTGACGCTTTTGGGGGCTCGGGTCAGGCACGCCAATGTTCGACGGGGTTCTTCCTGCGTGGTGGTGCATCACTTCCGCCACACGGAGAGGTGCCGAATTATCCAGATTGCGCGAAAAATTTCAACCTGCTTTGATGGGCTTCTTTGCCAAGGAGTGTCTATCCGATGGAATACCGCCAGCTTGGCCGTACCGACCTCAATGTCAGCGCCCTGTGCCTTGGAACCATGACCTGGGGCGAACAGAACAGTCAGGCCGAGGCCTTCGAGCAGATTGCCCGGGCCAAGGCCGCCGGGGTCAACTTCATCGACACCGCCGAAATGTACCCGGTGCCGCCCCGCCCCGAAACCTACGCCGCCACCGAGCGCATCATAGGCAACTGGTTCCGTGACAATGGCGATCGCGACGACTGGGTGCTGGCCAGCAAGGTCGCCGGCCCCGGCAACGGCATCAGCCACATTCGCGACGGCCAGCTCAAGCACAACCGCCAGCATATCGTCGCGGCGCTGGACGAGAGTCTCAAGCGCCTGCAGACCGACCGCATCGACCTGTACCAGCTGCACTGGCCCGAGCGCAGCACCAACTTCTTCGGCAAGCTGGGCTACCAGCATTTGCCACAGGACCACTTCACCCCGCTGGAAGAAACCCTCGAAGTGCTCGACGAGCAGGTACGCGCGGGCAAGATCCGCCACATCGGCCTGTCCAACGAAACGCCGTGGGGCACCATGAAGTTCCTGCAACTGGCTGAAAGCCGCGGCTGGCCGCGAGCGGTATCAATCCAGAACCCTTACAACCTGCTCAACCGCAGCTTCGAGGTGGGCCTTGCGGAAGTGGCCATCCGCGAGCAATGCGGCCTGCTGGCCTATTCGCCGCTGGCGTTCGGCATGCTCTCCGGCAAATACGAGAACGGCGCACGCCCGGAAAACGCACGCCTGACCCTGTTCAGCCGCTTTGCCCGCTATTCCAACCCACAGACCGTGGCGGCCTGCAGCCGCTATGTGCAGCTGGCCCGCGAGCACGGCCTGGACCCGGCGCAGATGGCCCTGGCGTTCGTTACCCGGCAGCCGTTCGTGACCAGCAATATCATTGGCGCGACCAGCCTCGAACAGCTGGACAGCAACCTTGCCAGCCTCGAGCTGAGCCTGAGTGATGAGCTGCTGGCGGCGATCGAGGCGATTCACCAGGAGCAACCGAACCCGGCGCCTTGAGCCGGACCCTGTGCCCACTTCGAGGCCTGTGGGACACCTGCAGGAGCAGCCTTGTGCTGCGAAGAGGTCTGTATGGCTGAAGGTTGCCTGTGGCAGCAATGGCCTCTTCGCAGCACAAGGCTGCTCCTACCGGTTGGCGCTGCCCCTCTGCTGCACAGGCTAGACACAATCGCCAAAAAATAAGACGATCCAGCCGGTGATTGACCACTCTACCCTATAAGAACAATGACAATGATGTTTACCCAACCCTCCGCGTCGCTGCGGCGCGTCAGCATCCTGGCCATTGACAAGGTGTTCGCTTCGACCTTGATGCAGGCCAAGGATTTCTTCCACCTCGCCAGCTTGCGCTACAGCAAGCAACTGGGCCTGGGCCTGCAGCCCATGTTCGAGATTCGCCTGGTGAGCCCGGACGGCCAGCCCGTGGACAGCTTCAGCAATGTGCAGTTGCCAGTCGAAGGCGGCCTTGACGACGCAGACGTGATCATCCTTCCGGCCTTCTGGGATGACTTCGACAACCTGCTGCAACGTTATCCACAGGTACTGCCGTGGCTGCGTGAACAGCATGCCCGTGGCTCGGTGCTGTGCGCCGAGGCCAGTGGCGTATTCTGGCTGGCCGAGTCCGGCCTGCTCGATGGCAAGGAAGCGACCACCTACTGGCGCTTCTTCAACAGCTTTGCCGAACGCTTCCCGAAGATCCGGCTGAACCAGGACAAGCATCTGACTGATGCAGACAACCTCTATTGCGCCGGCGGGACCACTTCAGCCTGCGACCTGTACATCTACCTGATCGAACGCTTCTGCGGCGCCAACGTGGCCCGCGCCGTGTCCCGCGACATCCTCTACGAAGTGCAGCGCAATTACACCCCGGGACGCATGGGCTTTGGCGGGCAGAAGCTGCACCAGGACCTGATCATCCTGCAGATACAGCACTGGCTGGAAGAACACTTCGCCGACAAGTTCCGCTTCGAGGACGTGGCTCGCAACCACGGCATGAGCATTCGCAATTTCATGCGGCGTTTCCAGAGCGCTACGGGTGACAAGCCGCTGCACTACCTGCAACGGTTGAGGATCGAGACGGCCAAGGGCTTGTTGTCGAGCACGCGCAAGAGCATCAAGACCATCAGTTATGAGGTGGGCTATGACGATGCCAGTTTCTTTGCGCGGCTGTTCCGTCAGCATACCGAGCTGTCGCCGAACCAGTATCGGCAGCAGTTCATGCAGGAGGCTTGAGGCCTTCTGGGGCTGCTTTGCAGCCCTTTCGCGACACAAGGCCGCTCCTACATGGAATCGCGTGATCCTGTAGGAGCGGCCTTGTGTCGCGAAAGGGCCGCAAAGCGGCCCCGGCAATTTCAGGGCTTGTGCGCCCGCGCCAGGAACTCGTGCGACTGCATCTCCAGCAAGCGGCTCAGGGTACGCTGGAACTCGAAGGCCAAGCGCCCACCGGTATACAGGTCCTTCAGCTCCACCTCGGCCGAGATGATCAGCTTGACGTTGCGGTCGTAGAACTCGTCCACCATGTTGATGAAGCGGCGGGCGATGTCGTCGGTGGTGACGCCCATCTGCTCCACGTTGCTCAACAGCACGGCATGGAAGATCTTGCCCAGTTCGATGTAGTCGTTCTGGCTACGAGGGCCGTCGCACAGCGCGCGGAAGTCGAACCAGGCCACATCGTCACAGGTCAGCAGGGCCTGGATCGGGCGATTCTCGATCATCAGCACGTCGTTCTCGACCGCCTGGGTGCACTCAGGAGTCAAGGCCTTGAAGCTGGCGCGCAGGCTCTGGTGCGCCGCCTCATCGAGCGGGTAGTGGTACAGTTCGGCCTGCTCGAGGTGACGCAGACGATAGTCGACCCCGCTGTCGACGTTCACCACGTCGGTGTACTGCTTGATCATGGCGATGGCCGGCAGGAAGCGCGCGCGCTGCAGGCCGTCCTTGTACAGGCCGTCAGGCACGATGTTGGAGGTAGCCACCAGCGATACGCCGTTCTTGAACAACTCCTCCATCAGGGTGCCGAGAATCATCGCGTCGGTAATGTCCGACACAAAGAATTCGTCGAAACAGATGACCTTGGCTTCTTCGCTGAAGCGCTTGGCAATGATGGTCAGCGGGTTCTTCTCGCCCTTGAGGGTTTTCATTTCCTCGTGCACACGCTTCATGAAGCGGTGGAAGTGCGTGCGCATCTTCTGCTTGAACGGCAGCGCCTCGAAGAAGGTATCGACCAGATAGGTCTTGCCGCGCCCTACCCCACCCCAGAAGTACAGGCCCTTGACGGGGGTCTGCTCCTTCTTGCCGAACAGCTTGCCGAACACACCCGGCTTGTTGTTCTGCGCGTGTACCAGGTCATCGTACAGGCGCTGCAGGTGACGCACCGCAGTTTCCTGCGCCGCGTCATGGAAGAAGTCGGGACGTTTCAGATCTGCTTGATATCGTTCTAGGGGCGTCATGATTCGTTAGCGAGGCAACAAAAAACGGGCCGTCACTGTAGCGACAGGCCCGCTTAATGGCAATCAGTCTGTGGGAGCGGGCGTGCCCGCGAACACCGGCAAAGCCGGTGCCATGCAACGCGGCGCCTGTTTCGCGGGCACGCCCGCTCCCACAGTTTCACCATCTTCAGTCCGATTGTGGAACAAGCGCTGCACGCAGGCTTTCGATGGCCGAATCACGGGCTTCGGCGCTGTCGAACTGCGGCCCCTCGGCAACCTGTTCACCGTTCAGCCACAGACCGAAACCCAGGCCTTCGACGCGTACATCCGCCTCGCCACCTTGCTGCAGCTGCTTGCTCACGGCGCCGGCGCTCTTGCCGTCGGCGAAGCTGCGCGACAGCAGCAGTTGCTCGCCATCAGCGGCAAGCAGGCGGAAGCGGAAGCTGCCGTCTTCATCGCGGAAGCTGACGAAACGCGCACTCTTGGCGGCCTTCTTCTTCACTTCGGTGCTGGCCTGCACGCTGCTACGGAACGAACGCAGGCCAACGGCCTCGCGCAGCTGCTCGAGGAATGGCGTGGCGATCTTGCGAGCCTTGGCAGCGCCGGCCAGCAGGATGTCTTCCAGGTCCGCCGGACGGGCGATCAGCTGGTGGTAGTACTCGCGCTTCTCGGCCAGCTGGCCGTCCAGCAGCTGGAACAGCCGCTGCTTGGCCTCGCCCCAGCCCAGGCCCTGCAGCAGCTCGTCACGGAACTCCGCGCACTGCGCCGGCGTCGAGAAGGCCTGGAACAGGGTGAACAGGTGCGCGTTGTCCGGGTCTTTGGCTTCGCCAGGCGCACGCGAGTCGGTGACGATGCGCGAGATGGCGTCTTTCATCTCCTTGGCGCTGGTGAATAGCGGGATGGTGTTGTCGTAGCTCTTGGACATCTTGCGCCCGTCCAGGCCCGGCAGGGTCGCCACGCTCTCCTCGATCACCGCTTCCGGCAGGGCGAAGAAGTCCTTGCCCTGGCCGAACAGGTGGTTGAAGCGCTGACCGATGTCGCGGGCCATTTCCACGTGCTGGATCTGGTCACGACCGACCGGCACCTTGTTGGCATTGAACATCAGGATGTCCGCAGCCATCAGCACCGGGTAGCTGTACAGGCCCATGGTCACGCCGGCATCCGGGTCTTCGCCATTTTCCAGGTTCTTGTCCACCGAGGCCTTGTAGGCGTGTGCACGGTTGAGCAGGCCCTTGGCGCTGACGCAGGTCAGCAGCCAGGTCAGCTCGGGGATTTCCGGGATATCGGACTGGCGGTAGAAGGTCACCTTGTCCGCATCGAGACCGCCGGCCAGCCAGGTGGCGGCGATTTCCAGGCGCGAACGCTGGATGCGCAGCGGGTCGTCGCACTTGATCAGGGCGTGGTAGTCGGCCAGGAAGTAGAACGAGTCGACACCGGGCTGCTGGCTGGCACGGATCGCCGGGCGGATGGCGCCGGCGTAGTTGCCCAGGTGCGGAGTGCCGGTGGTGGTGATACCGGTGAGAATGCGCGTGGTCATGGGTGTTCGCTTATTCAGGCTTGGCTCAGTTCGAAAGGCGCGGCAGCAGCAGATCCTTCAGATCGGTCAGCTTGCCATGGAAGAAGTGTCCGCATTCTGCCACTTTCAGCAGCTCATGGGGGCGCGACAGGCTGTCGGACCAATCGTAAACCAGCTGCGGCGCGACGACTTCGTCGGCGTCCGGCTGCACCACGGTGATCGGGCAGCGCTGCGGCAGCGGGAACTCCGCCGTCAGGCGCATGACCGCCGGGGCGATCATGAACAGCTGTTGCAGCTCTACTCCGGCAGCTTCCAGGCGGCCGGCCAGGCTGGTGGCGACGAAGCCGCCGAACGAGAAACCCATCAGCACCAGCGGCAGGCCCAGGTGCTTTTCGCGCAGCCAGGCCGCAGCGGCCTCGGCATCGGCCACTTCGCCAGCGCCCATGTCATGGGTGCCTGCGCTCTGCCCGACGCCACGGTAGTTGAACCGCAAGGTCACGTAGCCGGCGTCACGGGCGGTGCGCTGCAGGGTCGAGACCACCTTGTTGAGCATGGTGCCGCCCTGGACCGGGTTGGGGTGGCAGATCAGCACCACGCCACGGGCATTGGCCACGTCCAGGTACAAGGCTTCCAGCTGGCCGCTGGGGCCATCGATGAACAAGGGGGTTTCGCGGACAAGCAAGGCACTACTCCGTGACCTCGGGAGGGGTCGATTCGTCTAGATGAGGAATTCTGTTCTGATTTGCGATCGCTCGCGGTATACAGCGCAGGTCTGAGCCGTTAACGTAAAGCAAAGCCGTTTATAGAGGAAGGACTCGTGGAACTCTCGCTCCTTGTTTGGTTGTTGCCGACCCTGGCCCTGGTCATCGGCGTGGTGGTTGGGTTCGTCGTCGCTCGCCTGCTGCCCAATGCCGCGCCGAGCAGCACCCAGCGTCAACTGGATGATATCCAGAAGCGCTTCGACAGCTATCAGAACGAAGTGGTTACTCATTTCAACAGCACGGCCGTGCTGGTCAAGAAACTGACCCAAAGCTATCAGGACGTGCAGGACCACCTGGCCGAAGGCGCCAACAGCCTGGCCCTGGACGACGTCACTCGCCAACGCTTGCTGGCAGCCCTGCACTCCGAGGCAGCGCAAGGCCCACGCGACCGTTTGACCCCGCCGAAGGACGCCGAAGTGCCACGCGACTACGCGCCGAAAGCACCGAACTCGCCGGGCATGCTTGACGAGAGCTACGGGCTGAAGCGCTGATCTGCAGAAAATGACAAAGGCCTCGCAAGAGGCCTTTTTCATGGGCTGGATTCACTGGCCTCTTCGCGGGTGAACCCGCTCCCACAGGGGCGGCGCAGGTTTCAAATACTGCGCCTGACCTGTAGGAGCGGGTTTACCCGCGAAGAGGTCGGCCCAGGCAACCTAGCTGCAGGCCTGCAATGCCTGCTCGACATCCGCCAGCAGGTCCTCCACGTCCTCCAGCCCCACCGACAGGCGCACCAGCCCCTCCGATATCCCGTGATGGGCCCGCTCCTGCGCGGTATAGCTTGAGTGCGTCATGCTCGCCGGATGCTGCGCCAGCGACTCGGCATCGCCCAGGCTCACCGCCCGCGCAAACAGTTGCAGAGCATTCATGAACCTGCGCCCGGCCTCGATCCCCCCCTTGAGCTCGAAGGCGATCATCCCGCCCGGCAAACGCATCTGCCGCTGCGCCAGCTCGTACTGGGCAAACGACGGCAAACCTGGGTAGTGAATCAGCTCCACCTGCGGCTGCCGAGCCAGAAACTCCGCCACCTGCTGGGCATTGGCGCAATGTCGGTCCATGCGCAGGGCCAAGGTCTTGATACCGCGCATCAGCAGCGCCGCATCGTGGGGTGACAGCACCGCCCCGGTCATGTCCTTCAGCCCTTCCAGGCGAATGCGGTCGACCAGCGCCTTGCGCCCCACCACCAGACCGGCAGTGATATCGCCGTGGCCACTCAGGTACTTGGTCGCCGAATGCACCACCAGGTCCGCTCCCAGCTCCAGCGGCCGCTGCAGGTAGGGCGTGCAGTAGGTGTTGTCGACCACGACATGCACATCATGCCCGCGCACCGCCTCGGCCACCGCGGCGATATCCACCAGCTGCATGTTGGGGTTGGCCGGCGTTTCGAAGTAGATCAACCGCGTCTTGCTGTTGATCGCCGCTTTCAGGGCCTTGGCATCGTTCAGGTCGACATGGCGGATTTTCACGCCGAATTCGCCAATGCCATGGTGCAGGAAAGCAAAAGTGCAGCCGTACAATGTGCGCCCGACGATCAGCTCATCACCAGGGCGCAACAGGGTCCAGATCGTCGAGGTGATGGCCCCCATGCCCGACGCCAATGCCAGCCCCGCCTCGCCGCCCTCCAGCGAGGCCATGCGCTGCTCCAGCAGAGCCAAGGTAGGGTTGGAAATGCGGCTGTAGAAATGCCCCGGCTCCTCCCCGGCGAAGCAAGCAGCACCGTATTCGACTGTGGGGAAGGCATAGGTAGCGGTCTGGTACACCGGCGGCACCAGGGCGCCATTGTGGGAAAGCGGATCGTAGCCATGGTGAATGGCCCGCGTGGAAAAACCGGTGTTGTTATGGGAGTCGCGCATGGCAACAGCCTCTTGTGGTTTGCTATAAGCTTATGCCACCGAGCTGCCCGATTTTTTCCAAAATGGCCCACGCATACGCGTACTTGTTGGAATAAAAACAATAATTACCGGACCAGGAGGGCAAAACATGCCTTCACGCCTCGACCGCACCGACCGCGCCCTGCTCGCTGCCCTGCAGGACAATGCCCGCCTCACCATTGCCGAACTTGCCGACCAGGTAGCGCTGACAACCTCGCCGTGCTGGCGGCGGGTCAAGTTGCTGGAGGACAACGGCTACATCACCGGCTACCAGGCCATCCTCTCGCCCAAGTCGCTGGGATTTGGCGTGACCGCGTTCGTCAGCATCATGATGGACTCGCACACCAAGGACATGGCGCTGGCGTTCGAGCAGCGGTTGATGGAGATTCCCGAGATCGTTGCCTGCCACAACATTTCCGGGAGGTATGATTTTCTGCTGGAGATCCTGGCGCGGGACCTGGAGTCGTTCGGCGAATTCACCCGCGAAGTGCTGCAGCGGTTACCGGGGGTGAAGGAGATCTACTCGAGTTTTTCGTACAAAGCGGTGAAGGAAAAACGGGTGATACCGGTGTCGGAAAAACATATCTAGGACAGGTCTTTCAGCACGCCAGGGTGCGCAGCCACCAACGGGCATTGAGCTGCATTATATTGGCGGTGGTGGTGGGCCGGGGGGAGGTGGCTGGGGGCTTAGCGACGGGTATCCTCGCGGGACCAGTCCAACCAAAAGCGATATTGCACGCGTAATTTCCACTCGAAAGGTGTTCGCAGAGGAATACCATGTCATTGAAAAAGATTATTTGGAAAAATACCGTCAAGAGACGAACCAGCTGCCAAGCACAATTGCAGCATTGAAGTCCCAAATAAAAGCGGAAGCGAGCCAGGCAGGCGCCCCTCTGACAGCGGCATCAGCCGAGCAGGTCATTCTCACCACACGCATCAATCAGATGCGTGATCTTTATCTACAGATCCTGCCCGACGCCAACAGTTATTTCGGTGCACCCGCGTTCTATAAACGCGGTGATTCAATGATGAGCCGATTTCTCGACCCGGGCTTTTTCGCCGCAACAACGGGTGAAGAACTGGGGGCAGAATGGGGCGCCAAACTGCACAGTTCATGGGATGGCGCCTATCGCCTGCATCTTGAAGCACTCAAGATTCAGGCACTGGCAGATGACCTGGAAAGCCTGGCAACACAAGTGGATCAGGATGAGCTGAGTCATCAGCCGATGGACTTGTCGCAGGCCATTGCCCGAAGAACAGCGCAAATCCATGCAGAGCGGCAAATTCATTTCAACTGCTTGCCCAGTGTTATTCAGCACGAGTTGGGGCAGACAGTCATTGACGACGCACTCTCGCTCGTTCAGGCACTCAGTGCTTATCTAGCCACTGCTGTTGCCCTGATCCAGGGCAAACAATCGCAAATCCCGTCATACCCGGACCAAAACCCTCAAATCAACGGCCCTCTGTCAAAGCCGCAACTCGAAGGGCTTCTGCACCTCGTGGATGAGCAGCGGTTACGGCGTGCCGGTCCACGCTGGAAGGAGTATCACCAGGCGCTTGCTCTGACCGAATCGATCCGGTTTCTGGGTGTCTACACAAGTGCCACGCAAAACCTGGTGCAGCGCGCCGTTGAGGTAGAGAGCCTGCAAGGGCAACTCGCCGCACAAGAAGAAGCTGCGCGCCAGCAGGCCGAAGCTGAGCGCTCGGCGGCGGAAGCCGAGCAACAATGGCAGGAGGCTATACGCCAGCGCGTGCGCTATAACCACCAGGCGCAGCTTGCAGGATCAGCGCCAGCCGTAATCCCCATCGGCGCTGCAACCTTTGCAATTGCCGAAACATCGTACACAGCGTTGAGCAAAGCAATAACTTCGGCGATCAGTCGTCTGGTTGCTGTTTCTCTTCGCTCGCTTTCCGTTGGCACCCTCGCAATGGCCTGGCCATCGACACTGGGCAACAGCGAACGCCACTACCTCATCAGCACCCCACTATCCAGCCTGGTACCACCTGACGGGCCAGACATTGCCGCGTTGGCCGCAACATCCACCAGTATCGACTTACCGTATCTCATGGCAGGGGCCGAAAGCGAAGACACCCTGGACCTGTATGTGGTGCCAGGCGGCAAACCGGTAGCGGTTCGTGCAGCAACGTTCGACACGGAACGGCAGGTGTACAGCCTGGCGCTGGACAATCCTCAGCGGATTCTGACGTGGACACCTGCCAGTGCTCCGGGTGGTGAGCAAGGAAGTTCCACCAGCCTTCCGCAACTACCCCCAGGCACCATCGTCTATGCCGGTAGCAGCCTGAACCCTGTGAATAACGAACAGGAAGGCTACCCCGCGCTTGATCTGCTGGATCAGGAACGGCTGATCATTACCTTCCCCATGGACTCGGGATTACCGCCTATTCTGGTGGTGTTCAAGAGTCCGCGATATGAGCCAGGTATTGTCATGGGCTCAGGGGCGGAGATCGATGGCATCTGGCTTGGGGACATAACCAGAGGGGCCGGAGCAAAAATCCCGACACAAATTGCAAATGCGCTGAGGGGAAGAGAGTTTCGAGACTTCGATGAGTTCAGAACCGCATTCTGGAAGGCGTTATCCGATACCCCAGAGCTTTCTAGCCAATTCAATGATGCAAACAAGAGTCTCATCGCCAAAGGGCGCGCGCCCAGAGCGCGTGACAAAGATCACCACAAAGGTCACGCAACCTTCATACTCCACCACGTGATTCCAATTTCCGAGAGCGGGGCTGTATACGACGTAGACAACTTAAGAGTAGTTACACCAGCGGCGCATCATGCCATTCACTATGGGGCCTCCGAATGACTCAAAAAGCCACGATCTCCGAATATACAGAACTTGACTTCTTGAATTTCATCAAATCAATAATCAACCCACCAGACAACATAAGCGATCAAGAACTTGACGCACAAATCATGGCATTCAAGACTCTGAGCGAACACCCCAACGGGTCAGACCTAATTTATTGGCCTGAAGCAGACGGCCTTGACACGCCTGAAGAAATTCTACGCATAATAAAAGAGTGGCGTGCAGCCAACGGCAAGCCAGGATTCAAACCAGAATGAATTCGACACCCCGCTCACGCGGGCTGTACCACCAAAGCGCAACTCAGTAAAAATTTCCAAACATCCACAGGAAGGCTGCGCCAAGCGCGTTTTGGGCAATGGCCGCAACGGTCGCCTATTTACCGACCAGTATCTCAAGGCCGCTGGCTTTGGCGGCTATAAATAGCAGGATAAAAAAACCCGCCGAGGCGGGTTTTTTCTTGCAGGGGCGCTTAGATCGCGCCACGCTGACGCAGCACGTCCAGCACCTGCTTCACGCCCTCATCCACGCTCGTGGCCTGGGTATCGATCACAAGGTCGGCATCCAGCGGCACATCGTACGGGAAGCTTTCGCCCGGGATGTTGTCGCCACCAGCAGCGTACAAGCCTTGCGGGTCACGCTCACGGCAGGCCAGCGGCGAGGCCTGGACGTAAACGGTCACCAGGCGCTCCTTGCCGATCAATGCCTTGGCCTGTTCGCGGCCTTCTGCATCCGGGGCCACGAACGCGGCAAGAGTCAGCAGACCGGCTTCGTTGAACTGGCGCGCCACATGGGCGGCGCGGCGCCAGTTCTCGGTGCGGCCGGCACGGTCCTGCGGCAAACCCTTGTTCAGGTCATGGCGCAGGTTCTGGCCGTCGAGCACGTACACTGCACGGCCCATGTCGAACAGCTTGCGCTCCACGGCGTAGGCCAGGGTGCTCTTGCCAGCGCCGGACAGGCCACTGAACAGCACGGTGGCAGGCTGCTGGCCGAAGCGCAGGGCGCGCTCTTCGGTGGCCACATGGCACAGCTTGCCATGATGGCCGGTGCTGCCGTGCGGCAGGACTGGCGGGGCGATGATCATGCCGGCGCCGACCGTGCCGTTGGTCAGCCGGTCGATGACGATGAACGCACCGGTGGTGCGGTTGCTTTCGTAACCGTCCAGGGCAATCGAGGCGTCCAGGGACACCTTGACGCGGCCGATCTCGTTCAGTTGCAACGCGCTGGCAGCGCCCTGCTCCAGGGTGTTCACATCGACCTTGTGGGTGATGCTGGCAATCGAGCCCGGCACGTAGCTGGTGGCGCGCTTGATGTCGTATTTCTTGCCCGGGAGCATCGGCTCCTCGGCCATCCACACCAGCATGGCGTCGAACTGGTCGGTGACCGGCGGGACGTTGTCGGCATGCACCAGCAGGTCGCCACGGGAGATGTCGATCTCGTCTTCCATGGTCAGGGTCACGGCCTGGCCGGGGCCTGCGTTTTCCAGCTCGCCTTCGTAGGTGACGATGGACTTGACGCGGCTGCTCTTGCCCGACGGCAGCACGACGATTTCGTCACCCTTGTGCACCACGCCGCTGGCGATGGTGCCGGCGAAACCGCGGAAGTTCAGGTTGGGACGGTTGACGTACTGCACCGGGAAGCGCAGGTCGGTGAAGTTGCGGTCGGCCGACACTTCGACGGTTTCGAGGATTTCCATCAACGTCGGGCCGGCATACCACGGCGAACGCTCGCTGTGGTTGACCACGTTGTCGCCCTTGAGCGCCGACATCGGCACGAAGTGCAGGCTGCTCGGCACCAGGTTGATGGCTTCGGCGAACTTCAGGTAGTCGGCCTTGATCGATTCGAAAACGCCCTGATCGAAGCCCTTGAGGTCCATCTTGTTGACCGCGACCACGATGTGCTTGATGCCCAGCAACGAGGCAATGTAGCTGTGGCGGCGAGTCTGGGTCTGCACGCCGTAGCGGGCATCGACCAGGATGATCGCCAGGTCGCAGGTGGACGCGCCGGTAGCCATGTTGCGGGTGTACTGCTCGTGGCCCGGGGTGTCGGCAATGATGAACTTGCGCTTGGCGGTGGAGAAATAGCGGTAGGCGACATCGATGGTGATGCCCTGCTCGCGCTCGGCCTGCAGACCGTCGACCAGCAGCGCCAGGTCGACTTCCTCGCCGGTGGTGCCGACCTTTTTCGAATCGCGAGTGATGGCCTCGAGGTGGTCCTCGTAGATCATCTTCGAGTCATGCAGCAAGCGCCCGATCAGGGTGCTCTTGCCGTCATCCACGTTGCCGCAGGTGAGAAAACGCAGCAGTTCTTTGCGCTCGTGCTGAGCCAGATAAGCGAGGATGTCTTCGCTGATCAAATCGGATTGGTGCGACATGGAGTAACCCTGAAAATTAGAAGTAGCCCTGACGTTTCTTGTCTTCCATGGAACCGGCGCCATCGTGGTCGATGACTCGGCCCTGGCGCTCGGAAGTGCGCGTCAGGAGCATTTCCTGAATGATGTCGGTGAGCGTCTCGGCTTCCGACTCGACAGCACCCGTCAACGGGTAGCAGCCAAGGGTACGGAAACGCACCTTTTTCTTGACGATGCGCGCTTTCTCTTCATCGGTAAGATGTTCGAGGATGCGCTCGTCGTCGATCATGATCAGGGTGCCGTTCTTCTCGATGACTTCACGCTCGGCGGCGAAGTACAGCGGCACGATCGGGATGCCTTCGAGGTAGATGTACTGCCAGATGTCCAGCTCGGTCCAGTTCGACAGCGGGAAGACGCGGATCGACTCGCCCTTGTTGACCTTGCCGTTGTACACGTTCCACAGTTCCGGGCGCTGGTTCTTCGGGTCCCAGCGGTGCTTGCTGTCACGGAACGAGTACACGCGCTCCTTGGCCCGCGACTTCTCTTCGTCGCGGCGCGCACCACCGAAGGCGGCATCGAAACCATGCTTGTCCAGCGCCTGCTTCAGGCCCTGGGTCTTCATGATGTCGGTGTGCTTGGAGCTGCCATGGGTGAACGGGTTGATGCCCTGCGCCACACCCTCGGGGTTGACGTGGGTGATCAGCTCCAGGCCCATTTCCTCGACCATCTTGTCGCGGAAGCTGTACATCTCCTGGAATTTCCACTGGGTGTCGACGTGCATCACCGGGAACGGCAACTTGCCTGGGAAAAAGGCCTTGCGCGCCAGGTGCAGCATCACGGCGGAGTCCTTGCCGATCGAGTACAGCATCACCGGGTTGTCGAACTCGGCGGCCACCTCGCGGATGATGTGGATGCTCTCCGCCTCCAGCTGTTTCAAGTGCGTCAGTTTGTCGACCATGGCTACTCACGAAAAACGATCTTATGGACGGCCTGCGGGCCGTGTTCGAGCGAGCCACTTTATCACAGCGGCTGCTTCTATTTAGGAGGCTGGCTAGATCGAAAAAGTCTAACGATATGACTGGGGGTTTGGGCTGGCAGGCCCGGTATTGGTCTCTGGACATGCACAGGATCTGTAGGAGCAGCCTTGTGCTGCGAAGAGGCCGTTACTGCCCAAAAAGCTCTTTTGCCTCACTGGCCTCTTCGCAGCACAAGGCTGCTCCTACAGGGACCGCGCCATCAACACTGTATCCGCGAAGAAGGCGACGCCGATGTCAGATCGGGTTCGGGCAATCGATGAACAGGTGCTCCACGGCAAAGCGCCGCGCCAGGTAATCACCCAGCGCCTGCACCCCATACCGCTCGGTGGCATGGTGCCCGGCGGCAATGAAGCTGACGCCATTCTCGCGGGCACTATGGTAGGTCTGCTCCGACGCCTCGCCGGTCAGGTACAGGTCCACCCCGGCCGCGATCGCCGTGTCGATGTAGCCCTGCCCGCCTCCGGTGCACCAGCCGACCCGCCGGATCATCTGCTCACCCTCTACCAGCAAAGGCTCACGCCCCAGAACCTCCCGCACTCGCCGGGCGAAGTCGAGCGCAGTCATCGGCTCGGCCAGCGAGCCGACCAGGCCGACCACCTTGGGGTTCTCCGGGTCCAGCGGCCCTTCGACGGTGATGTCCAGTTGCCGCGCCAGTTGCACGTTGTTGCCCACGTCCGGGTGCACGTCCAGCGGCAGGTGGAACGCCAGCAGACTGATGTCGTTGTTCAACAGGGTTTTCAGCCGGCGCTGCCGGATGCCGGTGACGCAAGGGTTCTCTCCCTTCCAGAAGTAGCCATGGTGCACCAGCACCAGGTCGGCCTCGGCTTCGACTGCCGCATCCAGCAACGCCTGGCTGGCGGTAACGCCGCTGACGATGCGGCTGACCTGCGGCCGGCCTTCGACCTGCAGGCCGTTGGGGCAATAATCCTGGATCTTCGCGCTGCCCAGGTAACGCTCGGCTTCCTCGACCAGGGTGTTCAGAGCGACGGCCATGAAAATCTCCTCGAAATCTGCGTTTTTCTCGGGCACAACGCCCATGCAACGCCCGTATAATGCCGGCCATTATGGGCCGTCGCCGGCACTGGGGGAACCGGTGTATGATCGCGCGCGCTCATGCCCACCGCACGGTCATCGTCCCCGGCTATTTCCAGGATTCATTCATGTTCAAGGCTTTGCGTTATTTTGGCTGGCCCCTGCTTACCGGCGTACTGATCGCCATGCTGATCATCCAGCGCTTCCCGGAGTGGGTCGGCCTGCCCAGCCAGGACGTCAACCTGCAGCAGGCACCGCAGACCACGCGGATCATGCAGGGCCCGGTATCCTACGCCGACGCCGTGACCCTGGCCGCCCCGGCGGTGGTCAACCTGTACACCACCAAGGTGGTGAACAAGAGCGCCCACCCGCTGTTCGAAGACCCGCAGTTCCGCCGTTTCTTCGGCGACAACCTGCCCAAGCAGCGCCGCTGGGAGTCGAGCCTGGGCTCGGCGGTGATCATGAGCCCCGAAGGCTACCTGCTGACCAACAACCATGTCACCAGCGGCGCCGACCAGATCGTCGTGGCCCTGAAGGATGGCCGCGAGACATTGGCCCGGGTCATCGGCAGCGACCCGGAAACCGACCTGGCGGTGCTGAAGATAGACCTGAAGAGCCTGCCGGCAATCACCATCGGCCGCTCCGACAACATTCACATCGGTGACGTGTCGCTGGCCATCGGTAACCCGTTCGGGGTCGGCCAGACCGTGACCATGGGCATCATCAGCGCCACTGGCCGCAACCAGCTGGGGCTGAACAACTACGAAGATTTCATCCAGACCGACGCGGCGATCAACCCGGGTAACTCCGGCGGTGCGCTTGTGGATGCCAACGGCAACCTGATCGGCATCAACACGGCGATCTTCTCCAAGTCCGGCGGTTCGCAAGGTATCGGCTTCGCCATCCCGGTGAAACTGGCACTGGAGGTGATGAAGTCGATCATCGAGCACGGCCAGGTGATCCGTGGCTGGCTGGGCATCGAAGTACAGCCACTGAGCCAGGAACTGGCCGAATCGTTCGGCATGAAGGACCGCCCGGGCATCGTGGTGGCGGGCATCTTCCGCGAAGGGCCGGCGGCAAAGGCCGGGCTGCAGCTGGGTGACGTGATCCTGAGCATCAACGGCGAGCCGGCCGGTGACGGGCGCAAGTCGATGAACCAGGTGGCGCGGATCAAGCCCAACGAGAAGATCACCATCGAGGTGATGCGCAATGGGCAGCAGTTGAAGCTGATCGCCGAGGTGGGCCTGCGGCCACCACCGGCGCCGGCAGTCGCCAAGGAAGAGAAGTAAGGCTGCGATCTGGTCTCTGGGGGGCTGCTTCGCAGCACGAGGCTGCTCCTACAGGAGATCGCATTTCCCTTGTAGGAGCAGCCTTGTGCTGCGAATGGGCCGCAAAGCGGCCCCGGCTACATCAATGCAGGATCTGGCTCAGGAACAACTTGGTCCGGTCACTGCGTGGCCGGTCGAAGAAGTCATCCGGCGCCGCCTGCTCGACGATCTCGCCCTTGTCCATGAAGATCACCCGGTTCGCCACGGTCCGGGCAAAGCCCATCTCGTGGGTCACGCAGAGCATGGTCATGCCGTCCTCGGCCAGGCCCACCATGGTATCGAGCACTTCCTTGACCATTTCCGGGTCCAGCGCCGAGGTCGGTTCGTCGAACAGCATGATCTTCGGTTTCATGCACAACGCGCGGGCAATCGCCACACGCTGCTGCTGACCACCGGACAACTGCCCCGGGTACTTGTGCGCCTGCTCCGGAATACGCACCCGCTCCAGGTAGTGCATGGCGATTTCCTCGGCCTTGCGCCGCGGCATCTTGCGCACCCACATCGGCGCCAGGGTGCAGTTTTCCAGGATGCTCAGGTGCGGGAACAGGTTGAAGTGCTGGAACACCATGCCCACTTCGCGGCGGATGGCCTCGATCTGCTTGAGGTCGTTGGTCAGCTCCACACCATCGACCACGATGCGCCCCTGCTGGTGCTCTTCAAGGCGGTTGAGGCAACGGATGGTGGTGGACTTGCCAGAGCCGGACGGCCCGCACAGCACGATGCGCTCGCCCTGGCGCACGTTCAGGTTGATGTCCTTGAGCACATGGAACTGGCCGTACCACTTGTTCACGCCCTGCATCTGGATGATGCCTTCGGGGCCGGCAGGCTGCTTGATCGCTTCACTCATTTCGAAACTCCTAACGCTTGTGGCCAGTGTCCAGCTTGCGCTCCAGATGCATGGAGTAGCGGGACATACCGAAACAGAAAATCCAGAACACCAGGGCGGCGAACACGTAGCCCTCGGTAGCCATACCCAGCCAGGCCGGGTCGGCAGCAGCTTGCTTGACGCTGTTCAGCAGGTCGAACAGGCCGATGATGATCACCAGGCTGGTGTCCTTGAACAGGGCAATGAAGGTGTTGACGATGCCGGGAATTACCAGCTTGAGCGCCTGCGGCAGAATCACCAGGCCCATCGCCCGCCAGTAGCCAAGGCCCATGGCCGCGGCAGCTTCGTACTGGCCCTTGGGGATGGCCTGGAGGCCGCCACGCACCACCTCGGCGATATACGCCGACTGGAACAGGATCACGCCGATCATCGCCCGCAGCAGCTTGTCGAAGCTCATGCCCTCAGGCAGGAACAACGGCAGCATCACCGATGACATGAACAGCACGGTGATCAGCGGCACGCCGCGCCAGAACTCGATGAAGGTCACGCACACCACCTTCACCGCAGGCATTTTCGAGCGCCGCCCCAGGGCCAGCAGGATTCCCAGCGGCAATGCGCCGACAATGCCCACGGTGGCAATCACCAGGGTCAGCATCAGCCCGCCCCACTGGCTGGTAGGTACGCTTTCCAGGCCCAGCATGCCCCCGTGCAGCAGGGTGTAGGCCAGCAGCGGGTACACCACCAGGAAGCCAAGGCCGTAGAAGGCCTTGCGTGGGAAGCGTTTGATGAACAGCGGGGCGGCGCCAAGCACGGCAAGCCACACGGTCAGGTCCACGCGCCAGCGCAACTCGGCCGGGTAGTAGCCGTACATGAACTGGCCGAAACGCTGCTGCACGAACACCCAGCAGGCGCCCTCCTTGGTGCAGTCGGCGCGGGTGGTGCCGACCCAGTTGGCATCAAGCAACGCCCACTGCAGCAGCGGCGGCACGATCAGCCAAACCAGGTAGATGGCGAACAGAGTGAGCAGCGTATTGAGCCAGCTGGAGAACAGATTGGCACGCATCCATGCGAGCACGCCGACGGTTTTCACCGGTGGCGGCATGTCGGGTTTGAAAACATGGGCATTCACGGGCGTATCCTCACCGCTCGATCAGCGCAATGCGCTTGTTGTACCAGTTCATCAGCAGCGAAATACTGATGCTGATGGCGAGATAGACACTCATGGTGATGGCGATCACCTCGATGGCCTGGCCGGTCTGGTTGAGCACGGTACCGGCGAACAGCGAGACCATCTCCGGGTAGCCGATACCGGCCGCCAGCGACGAGTTCTTCGCCAGGTTCAGGTACTGGCTGGTCAGCGGCGGAATGATCACCCGCAGTGCCTGGGGGATGATCACCTTGCGCAGGGTCGGCCCCTCGCGCAGGCCCAGCGAACGCGCGGCCTCGGTCTGGCCATGGCTGACCGAACGGATACCGGAGCGCACGATCTCGGCGATGAACGCAGCGGTGTAGATGGTCAACGCCAGGGTCAGCGCCAGCAGCTCGGGGATCAGTACCCAGCCACCGACGAAGTTGAATCCTTTCAATTGCGGCACTTCCCAGTGCACCGGGCTGCCGAACAGCAGTGCGCAAACGCCTGGGATGGCGATGAACAGCGCCAGCCCCACCCAGAACTTGTGGAATGGCTCACCCGTCTCGTCGAAGCGCTTGTTGGCATAACGCACCATCACCACGATGGCCAGCAGCGCCAGGACCAGGGCCACGACGAACGGCCAGAAGCCTTCGGCCATGGACGCGCCGGGCATGTTCAGGCCACGGTTGCTGATGAAGAAGGTGTCGTCGATATTGATGCTGCCCCGCGGTCCCGGCAGGGTCAGGAACACGGCGAAGTACCAGAACAGGATCTGCAACAACGGCGGGATGTTGCGGAAGGTTTCCACATACACGGTCGCCAGCTTGTTGATCATCCAGTTCGGCGACAACCGCGCCACACCGATGATGAAGCCAAGGATGGTCGCCAGCACCACGCCGATGAACGTCACCAGCAAGGTGTTGAGCAGGCCGATGATGAACACCCGCGCATAGCTGTCTGATTCCACGTAGGGGATCAGGTGCTGGGCGATGCCGAAGCCGGCACTGCGGTCGAGAAAGTCGAAGCCCGAGGTGATACCCCGGTGTTGCAGGTTGGTTTGCGTGTTGTGGAACAGATACCAGCCCAGACCGACCACGAAGACTATCGTGAGAATCTGGAACAGCCACGCGCGCACACGTGGATCGCTCAGGGATAAACCCTTTTGTGCGCCGATTCGATTTTGCATGAAGTGCCCCGGAAAGTAGGGTTCCGAACAGCCTGCGGCGGCGGGATGCCGCCGCAGGGTGCAGCCATCAGCGCACAGGTGGCGCGTACTGGATGCCGCCGTTGTTCCACAGGGCGTTCATGCCACGGTCGATCTTCAGGTCGGTGCCCTGGCCCAGGTTCTTCTCGAACACTTCGCCATAGTTGCCGACTTGCTTGACGATCTGCACTACCCAGTCCTTGGGCAGCTTGAGGTCCTTGCCATACTCGCCGTCCGCCCCCAGCAGGCGAGCGACGTCCGGGTTCTTGGTGCCTTTGGCCTCGGCCTCGACGTTCTTCGAGGTGATGCCTGCCTCTTCGGCGTTGAGCATGGCGAACAGGGTCCACTTGACGATGCTGAACCACTCCTCATCGCCTTTGCGCACCACCGGGCCCAGCGGCTCCTTGGAGATGGTTTCCGGCAGTACCACGTATTCGGTCGGCGCGGCCAGCTTGGAGCGTTGGGCGAACAGCTGCGACTTGTCCGAGGTCAGCACGTCGCAACGGCCGGACTCCAGCGACTTGGCGCTTTCGTCGGAGGTATCGAAAGTGATCGGCGTGTACTTCAGTCCATTGGCGCGGAAGAAGTCCGACACATTCAGCTCGGTGGTGGTACCGGCCTGGATGCAGATGGTCGCGCCATCAAGCTCCTTGGCGCTGGAAACACCGAGTTTCTTGTTGACCAGGAAGCCGACGCCGTCATAGTAGGTAACACCGGCGAACACCAGGCCCATGCCGGCATCACGCGAGCTGGTCCAGGTGGTGTTGCGCGACAGTACGTCGACTTCGCCCGACTGCAGTGCGGTGAAGCGTTCCTTGGCGTTGAGCTGGCTGAACTTGACCTTGGTCGCATCGCCGAATACAGCGGCGGCTACGGCGCGGCACACGTCGGCGTCGATACCAACGATCTTGCCCTGCGCATCAGGTACCGAGAAGCCTGGAAGACCGTCGCTCACGCCACACTGGACGAAGCCCTTCTTCTTTACCGCATCCAGGGTGGCGCCGGCCTGGGCGTTGCTCACGGCGCCCAGCGCGGCGGCAGCGGTCAGGACTGCCAGGGTGGTTTTCAACATCTTCATTCACAACCTCCAAATCGCTCTTGTTGTATCGAGCCGGAATTGCACCGCACCCTTTTGAGGCGTATCCGACCCGTATTGGCTTGTTATTGGGTCAATGGCGCAATGGACTGTTCTGTGACAGCCTTCGCGTGCAAAGGGTGTTACCGTCACGGCCTGCCCTTTGCATCATTGGTTGAATTGCAAAGCGCGTACCAGAATTTACGGCTGTAGCGTTTAAGCGCTCGTCAAGTAGGGAAAGTTGTATCGTTGCGACATTCTTTTTCCGACAATCATTTCCAGCGCCTTCTTTTCACGCACGCCATAACAAGACCCGCACACTTTCGGAGCAGTCATGACCAACCCGCTGATTCTCGAACCGCAGAAAACCGCAGACGCCTGTGTGATCTGGTTGCACGGCCTGGGTGCCGACCGTTACGACTTCCTACCAGTGGCCGAATTCATGCAGGAACGCCTGCTCAGCACCCGTTTCGTCATGCCCCAGGCTCCCACCCGCCCGGTAACCATCAACGGCGGCTACGCCATGCCCAGCTGGTACGACATCAAGGCCATGACCCCGGCCCGCGCCATCGACGAGGCGCAGCTGGAGGAATCGGCCGAACAGGTCATCAGCATGATCAAGGCCGAGCAGGCCAAAGGCATCAGCCTGTCGCGGATCTTCCTGGCTGGCTTCTCCCAGGGTGGCGCGGTGGTGCTGCACACTGCCTATATAAAGTGGCAAGAAGCGCTGGGTGGCGTGATCGCCTTGTCCACCTACGCCCCCACCTTCAACGACCAGCATCAGTTGAGCGCCTGCCAGCAACGCACCCCGGCCCTGTGCCTGCATGGTGTGCACGACCCGGTGGTGATCCCTTCCATGGGCCGCACCGCCTTCGAGTACCTCAATACCTGGGGCGTTGCCGCACGCTGGCACGAATACCCGATGGAACACGAAGTGGTGGTGGAAGAGTTGAGCGACATCCACGACTGGCTGAGCAAGCAATTGCAATAAGCCAGGGCTGTCTGTAGTTGTAAGGCTATTCCACTACGCCGCGCCTGAATCTTGCATTACACTGCCCGGCGTACATTCCTTAACCAGTTGATGAGACGATCGTGCTCAAGGCACTCAAGAAAATTTTCGGCAAGGGAGACGCCGCGCCACAGGCCGTCGCTCCTGCTGCCAGCGTGACGCCGCCTGCGCCCGCACCCACCAGCGAGGCCCGGCCTGCGGAAAAACCGGCCGCACCACGCGCCACCCCCACTCCCCAGGCCGAACAGCCTGCCGCCGTTACGCCAGCCGCCGACAAGCCGGCCAAGGACAAACCGCGTCGCGAGCGCAAGCCCAAGCCGCAGGCCAGCCTGTGGAAACCGGAAGACTTCGTGGTCGAGCCACAGGAAGGCAAGACCCGCTTCCACGACTTCAAGCTGTCCAACGAACTGATGCATGCCATCCACGACCTGGGCTTCCCGTACTGCACGCCGATCCAGGCACAGGTGCTGGGCTACACCCTGCGCGGTCAGGATGCCATCGGCCGGGCCCAGACCGGTACCGGCAAGACTGCGGCGTTCCTGATCTCGATCATTTCCCAGCTGCAGCAGACGCCGCCGCCGAAGGAACGCTACATGGGCGAGCCACGTGCGCTGATCATCGCGCCCACCCGTGAGCTGGTGGTGCAGATCGCCAAGGACGCCATCGCCCTGACCAAGTACACCGGCCTGAACGTGATGAGCTTCGTCGGCGGAATGGACTTCGACAAGCAGCTCAAGGCCCTGGAAGCGCGCCATTGCGACATCCTGGTGGCCACTCCGGGGCGTCTGCTGGACTTCAACCAGCGCGGTGAGGTGCACCTGGACATGGTCGAAGTGATGGTGCTGGACGAAGCCGACCGCATGCTCGACATGGGCTTCATCCCCCAGGTGCGCCAGATCATTCGCCAGACGCCGCCGAAAAGCGAGCGCCAGACCCTGCTGTTCTCCGCCACCTTCACCGACGACGTGATGAACCTGGCCAAGCAGTGGACCACCAACCCGGCCATCGTCGAGATCGAGCCGGAGAACGTTGCCAGCGAAACGGTGGAGCAGCACGTCTATGCGGTGGCCGGCAGCGACAAGTACAAGCTGCTGTACAACCTGGTGACCCAGAACAAGTGGGAACGGGTGATGGTGTTCGCCAACCGCAAGGACGAAGTGCGGCGCATCGAGGAAAAACTGGTGCGCGACGGCATCAATGCCGCGCAGTTGTCGGGTGACGTGCCGCAGCACAAGCGTATCCGTACCCTGGAGAACTTCCGCGAAGGGCGCATCACCGTGCTGGTGGCCACCGACGTGGCGGGGCGGGGCATTCATATCGATGGCATCAGCCACGTGATCAACTTCACCCTGCCGGAAGACCCGGACGACTACGTGCACCGCATTGGCCGGACAGGCCGTGCTGGCACCAGTGGTGTGTCGATCAGCTTTGCCGGTGAGGATGACTCGTACCAGCTGCCAGCGATCGAAGAGCTGCTGGGGCGCAAGATCAAGTGTGAAATGCCGCCGGATGAAATGCTGAAGCCGGTGCCGCGCAAGCACCATTAACCTATGCCGGCCTCTTCGCGGGTAAACCCGCTCCCACAGGTACTGCACAGCTTTCAAAACCTGTGGTGTACCTGTGGGAGCGGGTTCACCTGCGAACCGGGGCTCCGCCCCGGCCATCAAACAAGGATCTACCAGCGCCCAGCGGCATCCTGGTCACTCTGCCTCCCTTCCACCCACCGCGCCCCTTCCTGGGTATTTTCCTTCTTCCAGAACGGCGCCCGCGTCTTCAGATAGTCCATGATGAAGTTGCAGGCATCGAACGCCGCCTGCCGATGGGCACTGGCCACGCCGACGAACACGATCGGCTCACCCGGCTCGAGCGCACCGATGCGGTGCAGCACCTCCACCTTGAGCAACGGCCAGCGCTGCTCTGCCTCCACCACGATCTTGGCCAAGGCCTTTTCGGTCATGCCCGGATAGTGCTCGAGGAACATCCCCGCCACCTCGCGGCCATCGTTGAAATCCCGCACGTAGCCGACAAAACCGACCACCGCGCCCACACCGACATTCGCCGCGTGCATGGCATTGGTCTCGGCTCCCGGATCGAACGCGCCCTCCTGTACTCGCACAGCCATGTTCAGCCTCCGGTCACCGGCGGAAAGAACGCCACTTCATCGCCCTCTTCCAGCGGCTCATCGAGCTTGCACAGTTCTTCGTTGCGCGCACACATCAGGTTCTGCTCGGCCAGCACTTCATACTGCCCGCCCTTGGCCACCAAGGCCTGGCGCACATCGTCGAGCACCTTGAACGAACCCTCCACCCGCTCGGCATCCACGCCCAACAATTCGCGGTAACGGGCGAAGTACATCACCTTGACCTTCATCACGCCTCCACCTTGTAGTGGCCACTCTTGCCGCCGAGTTTTTCCAGCAGGCGCACCTGCTCGATGACCATACCTTTATCCACAGCCTTGCACATGTCATAGATCGTCAGCGCAGCCACGCTGGCGGCAGTCAGCGCCTCCATCTCCACGCCGGTCTGCCCGGCCAGCTTGCAGCGGGCGACGATACGCACCGCGTCCTGCCCCTCGGCACTCAGTTCGACCTTGACGCTGGTCAGCATCAGCGGGTGGCACAGCGGGATCAGGTCGCTGGTCTTCTTCGCCGCCTGGATCCCGGCAATGCGCGCCACGGCGAACACGTCGCCCTTGGGGTGTTCACCGTCGACGATCATCTGCAAGGTCTGCGGCAACATGCGCACCCGCGCCTCGGCAGTGGCCTCGCGCTCGGTCACGGCCTTTTCAGTGACGTCGACCATGTTGGCCCGCCCCTGGGAATCAAGATGTGTCAGCACTGCTCTGCTCCTGTGAAGGGAACTCGCAGTGTAAACCTGTGAGTCAGGTTTGAGCAGAGGGGTGCGTCAACCGTGCCCGCGAAAGAGCCGGGCGGCGAACCGCCCGGCGGAAAGGGTTACAGATGCGACTCGGCGTACTCGGCCAGCACCGAGCGTGGCACGCCCTGCAGGGTGATGTGCACGCCATGGGGGAAGTCCTTGAAGCGCTCGGTCAGGTAGGTCAGGCCCGAGCTGGTCGCGGACAGGTAGGGGGTATCGATCTGCGCCAGGTTGCCCAGGCAGACTACCTTGGACCCGGAGCCGGCACGGGTGATGATGGTTTTCATCTGGTGCGGCGTCAGGTTCTGGCACTCGTCGATCAGGATCAGGCTCTGCTGGAAGCTACGGCCACGGATGTAGTTAAGCGACTTGAACTGCAACGGCACGCGCTCGAGGATGTACTCGACGCTGCCATGGGTGCTTTCGTCATCCATGTGCAAGGCCTCGAGGTTGTCGGTGATGGCGCCCAGCCAAGGTTCCATCTTCTCGGCCTCGGTGCCCGGCAGGAAGCCGATCTCCTGGTCCAGCCCCTGCACACTGCGGGTGGCGATGATGCGCCGGTAGCGCTTGCTTACCATGGTCTGTTCGATGGCTGCGGCCAGGGCCAGGATGGTCTTGCCGGAACCGGCGGCGCCGGTCAGGTTGACCAAGTGGATATCCGGGTCAAGCAGGGCGAACAACGCCAGGCTCTGGTGGATGTCCCGCGGTTTCAAGCCCCAGGCTTCCTGGTGCAGCAGCGGTTCCTGGTGCAGGTCCAGCAACAGCAGTTCGTCGTTGCGGATACCCTTGATCCAGCCGACGAAGCCCTGTTCATCGATGATGAACTCGTTGACGTGAACCGCCGGCAGGTTGTCGATCAATTGCACGCGGTGCCAGGTGCGGCCGCGCTCCTGGCGGGTATCGACCTTGCTCACCCGGTCCCAGAACGAGCCGGTGACCGAATGGTAGCCCTTGGACAGCAACGACACGTCATCGACCAGTTGGTCGGTGCTGTAGTCCTCGGCCGCGATGCCACAGGCACGTGCCTTCAGGCGCATGTTGATGTCTTTGGTGACCAGCACAACGTCCAGGTCGGTGCGCCGGGCCCGTACTTCGAGCAACTGGTTGATGATGATGTTGTCGTTGAGGTTTTCCGGCAGCAGCTTGTTCGGCTCGTTGCGCGGAGTCATCAGGATGGACAGGAAGCCCTTGGGCCCGCTCTTGCCACGCTGGATCGGCACGCCCTGCTCGACATCGCTGGGCGAGGCGTCACCAAGGGTCTGGTCGATCAGGCGAATGGCCTGGCGGCATTCGGCGGCGATGGTCTGTTTGCCGGTCTTGAGCTTGTCGAGTTCCTCCAGCACCGTCATCGGGATGGCGACATGGTGCTCCTCGAAGTTCAGTAACGCGTTGGGGTCGTGAATCAGGACGTTGGTATCGAGCACATACAGGATAGGCTTGCTGGAGGAAGGGTTGCGTCCTTGGTCATCCATACTCGGTCACCTTATGTCGAAGCCACACGGCGTGGTCTGTTACGCCGCAGAGTGACTGCCGCTGTCCCCGTATCCGCGTCGTTACGGGCGGGAAGCGAACCTGGCTAGGTGGGCCTGGATGACGCCACCTGTGCTGCAGGAATCGGCTGTCTGGTTTCTTCATACCGCAAAAATGATGACTAAAAAAAGTCTTTTTACGCGTAGGTGAAGTTTATTTTTCCAAATGACGAACAGGGGTTGGCGAGGGGGCGCGTGAGGACTACAGTCAAAAATCAGGCTGCCATTGCAGGGGCTATCGCCAGCAAGCCATGCACGGTACCTGTGGGAGCCGGCTTGCCGGCGATGGGCGGCGCAGCAGCCCCCTCTCACTCCCGGTTGGCATATCCCTGGCAGTCTTCCCAACCAATCCCGCTCTGCGCAGTATTGCGCAACAACCACTCCACCGCCGGCTGCGCCTTGGGCAGGCTGTCATGGAACTGGATCACGCCCTTGCGCCACAGCAGCATCAAGGTCAGCACCCGCTGGGCAGAGGGCTCGGCGCTCAGTGCGCCATCATCCTGGGCATCGATGTCCCACAACGACACTTGCAACTGCTGGCTGGTCATGAACGCCTCGCCATCGGCCCGGCGCTGCCCGTAGGGCGGCCGAAACAACGGTACATACTGCTCCGGCAAGTCGGCCTGCACCCGAGCCTGGCTGCGCCGCAATGAATCCTGCCAGTCTGTCCACTGCGCATGGGAGCGGTACTCCCAACCCTGAACCCCCACGCAATGCCCACGATAGAGCTGGCGCAAGGCATCTGCCGCACCGGCGTCGCGGCGTTGCTGCAGGCGGTTGCCGAGCACGAAGAACGTGCCTTCAAGCTTTTGCCGGCGCAGATAATCAGTCAGCAGATCGGTACTGCCGCCATCCGGCCCGGGCCCGCCGACGAAGGTCAGCAGGAACATGCGGTCGTTCAGTTCATCCCCATTGCGCTCGCGTGAGGACAACCGCTCCACCTCGCTGCTGGTCTGCGGCAGCAACGCAGCCTTGCGCAGTTGTTCCTCCAGGTACCGCACATGGAACTGGTGGCTCGGCTCGATCCAGCCCGTGTAGAACGTGCCGACATCGGCAGCGAACGTCGCTGCCTGTGTGCGCAACTCCGCCATCGACGTAACCGGATAGCAGAACGACGCATCCTGTTCGCAACTGCGCTGCGCCTGTTGATAACCTTCCCACAACCGCTGCCACATGCGCGCCCGCACCAGGCGCACCTTCTGCAGGTTGACCTGCCGTAGCCCCAAGCGTGCCGCCAGCGCCGCGTCGTCCAGCAGTTCGCTTTCATGCAGCACCTGGGCGAACGAGAGGATCTCGGCCCGCGAGGCCACATCGAACAACGCCGGGCTGTCCAGCTTTTCGGGCCACAGGCTGCGGTCCAGGCTCACCTGGGTTGAAGGGGCGGCTTGCACGGCCAGGCTCAGCAGAGCGGCCAACAAGGCAGAGGCAATACGCACGGTTGAAGCTCCGCAACGGCGAAACGCGCACTATAGCCTCTGCACCGGCCATGGTCTGTGACTATCGTCGCCATAGTTTGGACTTGCACCGCCCAGCCCGTAGAATTCCCGGCCTACGATGCCAGGAGCCGACCCGATGCTGACGGTGATATCACCCGCCAAGACCCTCGACTACGAAACCCCGCCGGTGACCGAGCGTTTCACCCTGCCCCAGTACCTGGACGACTCTCAGGAGCTGATCCAGCAGTTGCGCGACCTGTCGCCAGCACAGATCAGCGAACTGATGCACCTGTCCGACAAGCTCGCCGGCCTGAATGCCGCGCGCTTCGGCAGCTGGACCCCGGACTTCACCCCGGCCAATGCCAAGCAGGCGCTGCTGGCGTTCAAGGGTGACGTGTATACCGGCCTCGACGCCGAAAGCCTGGGCGAGGACGATTTCAGCTATGCCCAGCAGCACTTGCGCATGCTTTCGGGCCTGTATGGCCTGCTGCGCCCGCTCGACCTGATGCAACCTTACCGCCTGGAAATGGGCACCAAGCTGGCCAACGCCCGCGGCAAGGACCTGTACGCTTTCTGGGGCACACGCATCAGCGAATGGCTGAACCAGGCCTTGGCCGAACAGGGCGATGACGTGCTGCTGAACCTGGCCAGCAACGAGTATTTCAGCGCGGTGAAACGCAGTGCGCTCAAGGCCCGGGTGATCAACGTCGACTTCAAGGACCTGAAGAACGGCCAATACAAGATCATCAGCTTCTACGCCAAGAAAGCCCGCGGCATGATGAGCCGCTTCGTGATCCAGCAGCGCATCAGCGACCCGGAGCAGCTCAAGCAGTTCGATGTGCAGGGGTACTACTACAGTGCCGAGCAGTCGAAGCCGGACCACCTGGTGTTCCTGCGCGATCATCCCACTGAGTAAGCCTGTAGCACCGCTTTCGCGGGCACGCCCGCTCCCACAGGTATGCCACTGAATTCAAGGTCAGTGACCAACCTGTGGGAGCGGGCGTGCCCGCGAATGGGCAAAATCATTTCTCCCCGCCTTTGCCCTGCAACAGGGCACGCTTCATATCGCCATCACGCCACAAATCCGACGCCAAAAAAACGGCACGCCGCGACTTATAGCCAAGCGCCATAAGACCGTTCGTAGCTTTTTTGACGAATTTTTCAAAATATTTTTCGATGCTGGCATAAAAATATCTCGCAACAGTTTCGCCCTTTATATATCGGGGCAAAACCCCCGAGTGCTATCAGATTGAAATTGTCCGCCACTGAAAAAATATTTAGAAATCTTTCATCCACGTCGAACCCACCTCGGAACTTCTGCTACGACGATTCGCTCATAGTGCCGTAACGATTTTCTTGCCCTTGGGCTGTGAGAGATGACTTACATATGACAACGGCAGGTATCCACTACCGGCCTCAACAACTTCGACAGGTATGACGGGCAACCCCCGAAGACCTGTCCATGCAGGAGAGACGCGTCCCTTTCAATTCGTCCTAGTGGTTGATTTCAAAGGATTTTTCCACTTGAAAGAACAAGCACAGCAAAGCGCCACGTAGCGCATTGCAATAAAGACGGCTGCATTCCAGGGCACGTTTTTTAATTAATGGCTTTTTACTGCCACATTTGAGTGCATAACTTTTTGCGCTCCGGATTTATTTTGCCTGCGCTCGGCGAAGTGTGCATTTCGCCATGGATCCGTGCGCCCGAAAACTGTTGTTAATCAACCCAGTCCGGCTCTCTCCGGAGGCGCCGGCGTGATAAACACATGAGGTGATAGCGATGCGTATCAGCATCTTTGGTTTGGGTTATGTGGGTGCAGTCTGTGCAGGCTGCCTGACGGCGCGTGGCCATGAAGTGATCGGTGTGGACGTGTCCAGCACCAAGATCGACCTGATCAATCAGGGCAAGTCGCCCATCGTCGAACCTGGCCTGGAAGCACTGCTGCAACAGGGCATCGCCAACGGCCGCCTGCGCGGTACTACCGATTTCGCCGAAGCCATCCGTGCCAGCGACGTATCGATGATCTGCGTGGGTACCCCAAGCAAGAAGAACGGCGACCTGGGCCTCGAATACATCGAGTCGGTGTGCCGAGAAATCGGCTACGTGCTGCGTGACAGCGAGCGCCGCCACACCATCGTGGTACGCAGCACCGTGCTGCCGGGCACCGTGAAGAACGTGGTGATCCCGATCCTCGAAGACTGCTCGGGCAAGAAAGCCGGCGTCGACTTCGGCGTCGCGGTCAACCCGGAATTCCTGCGTGAAAGCACCGCGATCAAGGACTACGACCAGCCACCGATGACCGTCATCGGCGAACTGGACAGCGCCAGCGGCGACATCCTGCAGGCCCTGTACGAAGAGCTCGACGCACCGATCATCCGCAAGCCGATCGAAGTGGCCGAGATGATCAAGTACACCTGCAACGTGTGGCACGCCACCAAGGTCACCTTCGCCAACGAGATCGGCAACATCGCCAAGGCCGTAGGCGTGGATGGCCGTGACGTGATGGACGTGGTCTGCCAGGACAAAGTGCTGAACCTGTCCCAGTACTACATGCGCCCTGGCTTCGCCTTCGGCGGCTCGTGCCTGCCCAAGGATGTGCGCGCCCTCACCTATCGCGCCGCCAGCCTCGATGTACGCGCACCGCTGCTCGACTCGCTGATGCGCAGCAACGATTCGCAGGTGCAGAACGCCTTCGAGCTGATCGAAGCCCACGACAAGCGCAAGGTCGCCCTGCTCGGCCTGAGCTTCAAGGCCGGCACCGACGACCTCCGTGAAAGCCCGCTGGTGGAACTGGCCGAACGCCTGATCGGCAAGGGCTACCAGCTGGATATCTACGACGAGAACGTCCAGTACGCCCGCGTACACGGCGCCAACAAGGACTACATCGAGTCGAAGATCCCGCACGTGTCGTCGCTGCTCAACGCCGACTTCCAGAAGGTGATCGACAACGCCGACATCATCGTCCTGGGCAACCGTGACGAGCAGTTCCGTGCACTGGCCCAGCAAGCGCCGGCCGGCAAGCACGTGATCGACCTGGTCGGTTTCATGAGCAAACCGACCTGCGCTACCAGCCGCACCGAAGGCATCTGCTGGTAAGTGCTGGCCGGGCAGCGGGGGCCTCCCCACCCCCGCTGCCCACCTTTTCCCGAATTCTCGACGGATGCTGAACATGCAAAGGATCCAGACAGTGCTGTTGCAGTGCGCCGGTTGGCTGCTCTACGTGAGTCTGCTCATGCTGATCGCCCTGGCCCTGCCAGCCGATATCTTCGACTCGCAGTCGAAGCACTTCATCTTCCTGGTCGGCGCAGTCGGCATCTGGCGCTACTCCATGGGCGCCACGCATTTCATCCGCGGCATGATCTTCCTCTACGGCGTATACCCGTACCTGCGCCGCAAGGTTCAGAAAATGGGCAAGGACGCCGACCCGTCCCACGTGTACCTGATGGTGACCAGCTTCCGCATCGAAGCTCTCACCACTGCTCAGGTGTACAGCTCGGTGATCCGCGAGGCGATCAACTGTGGCTTCCCCACCACCGTGGTCTGTTCGCTGGTGGAGATGTCGGACGAACTGCTGGTGAAAAGCCTGTGGGCCAAATACAACCCGCCAGCCCACGTGAAACTGGACATCGTGCGCATCGCCGGTACCGGCAAGCGTGACGGCCTGGCCTACGGTTTCCGTGCGATCTCGCGCATGCTGCCGGACGAGAACGCCGTGGTGGCGGTAATCGACGGTGACACCGTGCTGGGCGATGGCGTGGTACGCAAGACCGTGCCGTGGTTCAAGCTGTTCCCCAACGTCGGCGGCCTGACCACCAACGAGTTCTGCGAAGTGCGTGGCGGCTACATCATGAGCGAGTGGCACAAGCTGCGCTTCGCCCAGCGCCACATCAACATGTGCTCGATGGCCTTGTCCAAGCGCGTGCTGACCATGACTGGACGCATGTCGATGTTCCGCGCCAGCGTGGTGACCAACCCCGAGTTCATCGCCGACGTCGAAAGCGACTCGCTGATGCACTGGCGCCTGGGCCGCTTCAAGTTCCTCACCGGTGACGACAAGTCCAGCTGGTTCAGCCTGATGCGCCTGGGCTACGACACCTTCTACGTGCCGGACGCCGCCATCAACACGGTCGAGCACCCGCCGGAGAAGAGCTTCCTCAAGGCCAGCCGCAAGCTGATGTACCGCTGGTACGGCAACAACCTGCGGCAGAACTCCCGCGCGCTTGGCCTGGGCCTGCGCCGCCTGGGGCTGTTCACCAGCATCGTGCTGTTCGACCAGCGCGTGTCGATGTGGACCAGCCTGCTGGGCCTGACCGTGGCGGTGATCGCCAGCCTCAAGTTCGGCCTGGGCTTCCTGCTGGTGTATCTGCTGTGGATCGGTATCACCCGCCTGATCCTCACCATCATGCTGCTGTGCTCCGGCCACAACGTAGGCCCGGCCTACCCGCTGATTCTCTATTACAACCAGATCATCGGCGCGCTGATGAAGATCTACGTGTTCTTCCGCCTCGACAAGCAGTCCTGGACGCGTCAGCCCACTGCCCTCAAGCGTGACCTCGCCAGCTTTCAACAATGGTTCAACACCTGGTCCTCGCGGACCATGACCTTCTCGGCTGCCAGCATCTTCGTTGCTGTGCTGTTCATGGTCGTGTGAGCCCAACCCGGATCGGAACTAACAGGAACAAACCACATGAATACCGCCGTGAACGTCAACGTCGTGCATGAGTCCGAAGCCCAGCGCCAGCATGCCCGGGTACGCATCCCCGCCAAGCTGCGGTTCCTCGACCCTCAGCGCCAGGCCCACGATGTGAAGGTCGACGACCTCTCCGCCGGTGGCCTGAGCTTCCACACCAAGCAACAACTGTCGGTTGGCGACGTGCTCCGCGGGCGGCTGCAGTTCACGGTCGACAACCTCGGCCTGTCGATGGACATCGAGTTCCAGGTGCGCTCCTACAACCCGGGCAGCGGCCGTACCGGCGCGCAGTTCCAGAACCTCGAGCTCCGCGACATCGCCACGCTGCGCCACATCATCACCTCGCACCTGTCGGGTGAGCTGATCACTGCTGGCGATGTGCTCAGCACCCTGCAGCGCGACAACTTCACCAAGGCGCGCAAGCAAAAGGACGGCGGTGCCGGCCTGAGCGCCTTCGGCCGCCTCAAGGCGGTCACCGTCACCCTCGGCGTGTTCGTGGTCGGTGTCGCCGCCTTCGGCTTCATCGCCAAGTCGCTGTACGGCATGTACTTCGTCAGCCATGCCGAAGCCGGCGTGGTCGCGGTACCCACCACCAACGTCACCATGCCGCGCGACGGCACCGTGAACAGCCTGGTCGAAAGCGGTGGGCAGATCGCCAAGGGCGCGCCACTGGCCAGTTTCACCACCAGCATGCTGGACATGCTCAAGGGCAACCTGGAAGACGCACAACTGGAGCCGGCGAAGATCGAGGAACTGTTCGGCAAGCAGCTGTCCGGCACCCTCACCAGCCCGTGTGATTGCGTGGTTGCCCGCCAGCTGGTGGACAACGGCCAGTACGCCGCCAAGGGCCAGCCGATCTTCCAGCTGATCCCGCGCACCACCAACCCGATGGTCGAGGCGCGCTTCACCTACCGCCAGTTCGACGAGGTCAAGCCAGGCACCCGCGTCAACTTCCAGGTAGCCGGCGAAGACGAAGTACGCACCGGCCAGATCGTCAGCAGCGCCAGCCTCAACAGCGAAGACCTGGCCGCCGACATCCGCGTGCAGATCAAGCCCGACAGCGCCCTGCCCGCCGAACTCGCCGGCCGCCCGGCTTCGGTCAACAGCGACCGTGGCCCATCGCTGAACTGGCTGATCGACAAAGCCATGGCCCGTGGGCTGTAAGAGGACCACAACATGATTCCCCACAAGAAAAGCGCCAGCCTGGGCCTGTGTGCCCTGGCTGCAGCCATCACCCTGGCCGGCTGTGCAGGCCTGCCCGACCAGCGCCTGGCCAACGAAGCCATGAAGCGCGGTGACACGGCACTGGCCGAGCGCAACTACAAGGCGCTGGCCGACCTGGGCTACAGCGAAGCGCAAGTGGGCCTGGCCGACATCAAGGTCGCCACCCGCGATCCGGCGAAAATCAAGGAAGCCGAGGCCACCTACCGCGCCGCGGCCGCCATTTCGCCGCGTGCCCAGGCGCGCCTTGGCCGCCTGCTGGTGGCCAAGCCCGACAGCACCCAGGCCGAGCGCGAAGAAGCCGAAACCCTGCTCAAGCAAGCCGCCAAGCAGGGCGAAAGCAACACCCTGATCCCGCTGGCGATGCTCTACCTGACCTACCCGCAGAGCTTCCCCAAGGTCAACGCGCAGCAGCAGATCGACCAGTGGCGCGCCGCCGGTAACCCGGAAGCGGGCCTGGCCCAGGTGCTGCTGTACCGCACCCAGGGCACCTACGACCAGCACCTGGGCGAAGTGGAGAAGATCTGCAAGGCCGCCCTGAACACCACCGACATCTGCTACGTCGAACTGGCCACCGTGTACCAGAAGCGTGGCCAGGCCGACCAGCAGGCTGCCCTGCTCGGCCAACTCAAGGCTGCCTACGCCCGTGGCGCAGTGCCGGCCACCCGGGTCGACAGCGTTGCCCGGGTACTGGCTGACCGCAGCCTCGGCCAGACCGACGAAAAAACCGCCAAGGACCTGCTCGAGCAGGTGGCCCCGGCCAACCCGGCGTCCTGGGTCAGCCTGGCGCAACTGGTGTACGACTTCCCCGAGCTGGGTGATACCGACCAGCTGATGGCCTACATCGACAAGGGCCGCGAAGCCGAACAGCCACGCGCCGAACTGTTGCTGGGCCGCCTGTACTACGAAGGCAAGACCGTGCCTGCGGACGCGCCCAAAGCCGAAGAACACCTGCAGGCTGCCGCCGACGCCGGCGAAGTCAGCGCCCATTACTACCTGGGCCAGCTGTACCGCCGCGGTTACCTGGGCAACGTCGAGCCGCAGAAGGCCGTCGACCACCTGCTGGCCGCCGCCCGTGGCGGCCAGAACAGCGCCGACTACGCCTTGGCCCAGCTGTTCAGCGAAGGCCACGGCATTCGCCCGCAACCAGGTAACGCCTGGGTATTCGCCCAGCTGGCCCAGGCCAACCCGTCGCCGCAGTCCGCTGAACTGTTGCAGCAGCTCGATCAGCAACTTACGCCTGACCAACGCAGCCAGGCCCAGCAACTGCTGGCACAAGAGAAGCAGGCGCGCGGCAGCATGGCGCAAGGCGCAAACAGCACCCTGGCCATCGAAGCCCTGCAAGACGACGAAAAAGAAGTAACCGGTGAGGACTCGCTATGACGCTCAATCCCTTCGTGAAAGCTGGCATCGGCCTGAGCTTCGCCCTGCTGTGGTCCTGCCCGACCCTGGCGGAAATGACCGCTGAAAAGAACTTCGGCCTGGATGTGAAGATCACCGGCCAGTCGGAAGACGACCGTGACCTGGGCACCCGCTCCGGCGGCGACGTCAACGGCCTCGGTCTTGATCTGCGCCCTTGGGTATATGGCGAGCGTGGCAACTGGAGCGCCTACGCCATGGGCCAGGCAGTCACCGCCACCGACACCATCGAAACCGACACCCTGCGCCAGAACGACGACGGCACCAGTACCGATACCGCTGCCGACGGCCGTGAACAGGACAAGAGCTACCTGGCCATGCGCGAATTCTGGGTCGGCTACAGCGGCCTGACCGCCTACCCCGGCGAGCAGCTGCGTTTCGGCCGCCAGCGCCTGCGCAGCGACGATGGCATGTGGCGTGACACCAATATCGAGGCGCTGAACTGGACCTTCGACACCACCCTGCTCAAGGCCGACCTGGGCGTGGCCCAGCGCTTCAGCGAATACCGCACCGACCTCACCGAACTGGCCCCGGAAGACAAGGACCGCACACACCTCTACGGCAACGTCGCCACGCAGTGGACCCCTGGCCACTGGGTCGGCGTTCGCGCCCACCACACCCACGACGGCGGCAGCCTGAAGAACCCGGGCGAAACCGTCGATGCGCTGGACAAGACCCGCACCGGCGACCTCACCTGGCTGGGCCTGGAAGCCAACAGCGACGCCTACAACTGGCGCAACGACCACACCGTCAACTACTGGGGCAGCGTCACCTGGCTGACCGGTGACCGCGACACCCTCAGCAGCCAGGTCGTCGGTGACGAAACCGTGGCCACCGGCAAGCAGAGCGGTGACGTCAACGCCTGGGCCACCGACCTCGGCATCCGCCTGCGCCTCGACCCGCAATGGCAGGTCGGTGCGGCCTACGCCCGTGGCAGCGGTGGTGGTGGCGACGACGGTTCGAGCAACTACGAGCAGACCGGCCTCGAGAGCAACCGCTCCAATTACACCGGCACCCGTTCGCGCGTGCACCGCTTCGGTGAAGCCTTCCGTGGCGAGCTGGGCAACCTGCAGGCGGCCACCCTGTTCGCCTCCTGGCAGCTGCGCGACGACTATGACGCCAGCTTCATCTACCACAAGTTCTGGCGTGTCGATGGCAACCAGAACATCGGTTCCAGCGGCATCAACGCGGTAGTCAACGACAACGGCGTGAACCGCCCGCTGGTCGATGGTGAAAAAGACCTTGGCCAGGAAATGGACGTGGTCGTGACCAAGTACTTCAAGCAAGGCCTGCTGCCGGCTTCGATGAGCCAGGCCATCGACGAGCCATCTGCCCTGGTGCGCCTGCGCGCCGGTGTGTTCAAGCCGGGTGACGCCTACGGCAAGGAAGCGGACTCGTACATGCACCGCGCCTTCGTCGACGTGATCTGGCGCTTCTGAGGCCGGGAGACCCTGATGAACCTTCACCCGCACTTACGTCACAGCCTCCTGGCCAGCGCCCTGCTGCTGGCCAGTGGCCTGGTCGCTGCCGCAGAGCCCCAGGTGATCGCCAAGGAACTGCAGCAGGCCAAGACCTACACGGTCTCCAGTGCACCGGTCGAGCCGCTGCACATGGACCCGCCGAAGCTGCCTGACCTGACCGGCTACACCGCCGAGGCGGTGCAGAAGAAAATCGACCGTCGCCACAAAGGCAAGGTCAGCCTGCGCCGCATGTTCCAGGAGGACACCCTCAAGGAATTCGTTGGCGGCGACAACAAGGCGGCCGAGTGGGTCCAGCGCCAGCATGGCATTCCGCAGGCGATCTTCGTCGATGACGGCCATGTCGACCTGGTCGAGCTGAGCAAGAAGGTACCCAAGCAGTACCTCAGCGAAGTCGAGCCGGGTGTGTACCTGGCGCGCCTGCCGATCGTGGTCGGGCAGAAGGGCATCCTCGAGATCGACGGCAAGGTCAAGCAACTGCGCCTGTCCCAGGAAGGCGGTTCGTTCCTGGTCAACGACGGCAAGCTGTTCGTCACCGACACCCAGGTGACCGGCTGGCGGGAAAAGGAAAACGGCCCGGCGACCTTCCGCTCGCCCAAGGAGTTCCGCCCGTTCCTGCTGTCGTGGGGCGGTACCGAGACCTACATCGTCAACACCAAAATGGCCAGCTTCGGCTACGCCAAGTCCAAGTCGTACGGCGTGAGCATCTCGCAGTACACGCCGAACATGGCCAAGCGCATGGGCCGCCCGGAACCCACCGGCTGGATCATCGGCTCTGAGTTCAGCGACATGTGGTACGGCTTCTACTGCTACGAGACCCAGGACTTCGTGGTCAAGGACAGCACCTACCGCGACAACATCGTCTACGGCATCGACCCGCACGACCGCTCGCACCGGCTGATCATCGCCGGCAACACGGTGTACGGCACCAAGAAAAAGCACGGCATCATCGTCTCGCGTGAGGTCAACGACAGCTGGATCATCAACAACAAGAGCTTCGACAACAAGCTCTCGGGCGTGGTGATCGACCGTAACAGCGTCAACAACCTGATTGCCTACAACGAGATCTACCGCAACCACACCGACGGCATCACCCTGTACGAAAGTGGCGACAACCTGATCTGGGGCAACAAGCTGATCAACAACCGCCGCCACGGCATCCGCGTGCGTAACAGCGTGAACATCCGCCTGTACGAAAACGTCGCAATGGCCAACGGCCTGGTCGGCGTGTACGGCCACATCAAGGACCTGTCCAACACCGACCGCGACATCGCCCTCGACCCGTTCGACACCAAGGTGTCGCTGATCCTGGTCGGTGGCGAACTGGCGGCCAACGGCTCGGGCCCGCTGTCGATCGACTCGCCGCTGTCGGTCGAGCTTTACAAGGTATCCATGCTAGCCCCGCGCAAGGCCAACGGCATCAGCCTGAACGGCATCCTCGGCGAACGCCAGGACGAAATCCTCGACCTGCTGGTACGCCAGCAAAAGGCTGTGCTGATCGACCCGGTCGAACGCCAGACCGAAATGATCGATTAAGGAAGCCCAGACCATGACTCCACATCTGATGAAACTGCTGGGCCTGTCCGCCGCACTTCTGGCGATCAGCCAGGGCGTGCGCGCCGAAGACGTCAAGGCCCCCACCTTCAGCGCCGAGCCTTGCTGCCAGCTGTGCCCTGAAGCGCATGACCCAAGCCGCTACACAACCCGTTACCAGCAGAACTTCACCACGCTGGTGCAGGCGAAGGGCGACTGGCTGTTCCGTACCCGCGAAGACCTGCGCACCGAGTTCAATACCACCCCGGCCGGCTACAAGCGCCTGCAGCAAGTGCACGACGCATTCAAGAAGCGCGGCGTGGAACTGGTGGTGGTGTACCAGCCGACCCGCGGCCTGGTGAACCGCAACATGCTCAACCCGGCGGAAAAGGCTGCCTTCGACTACCAGAAGGCCCTGGGCAACTACCAGGCCATGCTCAAGCGCTTTGCCAGCATGGGCTACAACGTGCCCGACCTGTCGCCGCTGACCAACGAACAGCTGGCCGCTGCCGACCAGGGCAAGGACTTCTACTTCCGCGGCGACCAGCACTGGACGCCTTACGGCGCCGAGCGCGCGGCCAGGATCGTGGCCGATACCGTGCACAAGATGCCGGCTTTCGAAGGCATCCCGCGCAAGGAATTCGAAACGAAAAAATCCGGGCGCATGGGCAAGACCGGCACCCTGCATAACGTGGCCGGCCAGCTGTGCGGCACCAGCTATGCCGTCCAATACATGGACCAGTTCGCCACCGAGCCGAAAGGTTCCACCGGTGGCGGCGACGACCTGTTCGGTGACGGCGGCAACGCGCAGATCACCCTGGTCGGCACCAGCCACAGTGGCAAGAACTACAACTTCTCCGGGTTCCTCGAGCAGTACATCGGCGCCGACGTGCTCAACGTGGCCTTCCCTGGTGGTGGCCTGGAAGGTTCGATGATCCAGTACCTGGGCAGCGAAGAATTCCAGAAGAACCCGCCGAAGATCCTGATCTGGGAATTCTCCCCGCTGTATCGCCTGGACCAGGAAACCATCTGGCGGCAAATCCTTGGCCTGCTCGACGACGGCTGCGATGACCGCCCGGCCCTGATGAGCGCCAGCGCCACCCTCAAGCCCGGCAAGAACGAGCTGATGGTCAATGGCAAGGGCGGCGTGATCAAAGACCTGATCAACCGCAACATGCAGATGGACATCAAGTTCGAAGACCCGTCGGTGAAGGTGCTGCAGGCCACCCTCTGGTACCTCAACGGCCGCCACGAGGACATCAAGCTGGAAAAACCGGAAACCTCCGACACCGACGGCCGCTTCGTCTTCCAGATGCGCGAAGACGAGGACTGGGCCAGCCAGAGCCTGCTGGCGTTCGAGGTGCAGGGACCGGAAAGCGGTACCCAGAAGGTCGAAGCCAAGCTTTGCAAACGCAACAACTTCGCCGTGCCTGCGCAGACCGCGCAGGCCGGCCAGTGAGGCGACCATGATCCCGTTCAAGCGAATTTCCCGCCCCGCCCTGCTCGCCCTGGCGTTGTGCGGCGGTGCCGCGCACGCCGCGCTGGTACCGCCCCAGGGTTACTACGAGGGGATCGAAAAGCTCAAGACCGGCGACGGTAACTTCCGCTGCGAAGCTGCCCCCAAACCGTATACCGGTGCCCTGCAGTTCCGCAGCAAATACGAAGGCTCGGACAAGGCGCGGGCAACACTCAACGCCGACTCGGAAAAGGCCTTTCGCAAGTCCACCGAAGACATCACCACCCTTGAGAAAGGCGTGAGCAAGATGATCGGCCAGTACATGCGTGACGGCCGCCCGGCGCAACTCGACTGCACCCTGGCCTGGCTGGGCAGCTGGGCCCGCGCCGATGCGCTGATGTCCACCGACTACAACCACACCGGCAAGTCGATGCGCAAATGGGCGCTGGGCAGCATGAGTGGTTCGTGGTTGCGCCTGAAGTTCTCCAATTCGCAGCCGTTGGCCGCGCACCAGGCCGAGGCCGAGCTGATCGAAAAATGGTTCGCCCGCCTGGCCGAGCAGACCGTGCGCGACTGGAGCGACCTGCCACTGGAGAAGATCAACAACCACAGCTACTGGGCGGCCTGGGCGGTAATGGCCACCGCCGTGGCTACCGACCGTCGCGACCTGTTCGACTGGGCCGTGAAGGAATACAGGGTTGGCGCCAACCAGGTAGACGAGCAGGGCTTCCTGCCCAACGAACTGAAGCGCAAGCAACGCGCCCTGGCCTACCACAACTACGCCCTGCCGCCGTTGACGATGATCGCCAGCTTCGCCCAGGTCAATGGCGTGGACGTGCGCGGCGAGAACAACAACGCCCTGCAGCGCCTGGCGCAGCGGGTACTGAACGGTTCGAAGGACCCAAGCGCGTTCAAGGCCCGCAATGGCGAGAAACAGGACATGAAAGACCTGAAGATCGACAGCAAGTACTCGTGGATGGAGCCCTATTGCAGCCTGTATGCGTGCAGTGGCGACACCCTGCAGCGCAAGCGCGGTATGCAGCCGTTCAACAGCTTCCGGCTGGGCGGCGACCTGACCCGGGTCTATGACCCGAGCGCAGAGAGCAAGAAGTAACACACCCCAATGTGGGGGTGAAACCTGTGGGAGCCGGCTTGCCGGCGATGGGCTGCGTAGCAGCCGCTGTCTACCGCTGGGCAAGGCTTCGCCGGCAAGCCAGCTCCCACAGAGGTACTAGGTTGCCTTCCAGTCTTGCACTGGGGGGTTTGGGGGGCGCTTTGCCCCGGATGCTGTGAACAAAAAGGAGAACCGGGATGGTCTTCTCGTCCAACGTGTTCCTGTTCCTGTTCTTGCCGATCTTCCTCGGCCTGTACTACTTGAGCGGGCAACGCTATCGCAACCTGCTGCTGCTGGTCGCCAGCTACATCTTCTACGCCTGGTGGCGGGTCGACTTCCTCGCCCTGTTCGCCGGCGTGACCCTGTGGAACTACTGGATCGGCCTGAAAGTCGGCGCCGCCGGCGTGCGTACCAAGCCGGCACAGCGCTGGCTGCTGCTCGGCGTCGGTGTGGACCTGGCGATTCTCGGCTACTTCAAGTACGCCAACTTCGGCGTCGACAGCCTCAACGCGATCATCTCCTCGTTCGGCCTGGAGCCGTTCATCCTCACCCACGTGCTGCTGCCGATCGGTATCTCGTTCTACATCTTCGAGTCGATCAGCTACATCATCGACGTGTACCGCGGCGACACCCCGGCCACCCGCAACCTGATCGACTTCGCGGCGTTCGTGGCGATCTTCCCGCACCTGATCGCCGGCCCCGTGCTGCGCTTCAAGGACCTGGTCGACCAGTTCAACAACCGCACCCACACCCTGGACAAGTTCTCCGAAGGCTGCACCCGCTTCATGCAGGGCTTCATCAAGAAAGTGTTCATCGCCGATACCCTGGCGGTAGTGGCCGACCACTGCTTCGCCCTGCAGAACCCGACCACCGGGGATGCCTGGCTCGGCGCTTTGGCCTACACCGCGCAGCTGTACTTCGACTTCAGCGGCTACAGCGACATGGCCATCGGCCTCGGCCTGATGATGGGCTTCCGCTTCATGGAGAACTTCAAGCAGCCGTACATCAGCCAGTCGATCACCGAGTTCTGGCGGCGCTGGCACATCAGCCTGTCGACCTGGCTGCGCGACTACCTGTACATCACCCTGGGCGGTAACCGCAAAGGCACCTTCAACACCTACCGCAACCTGTTCCTGACCATGCTGCTGGGTGGCCTGTGGCACGGCGCCAACTTCACCTACATCATCTGGGGCGCCTGGCACGGCATGTGGCTGGCCATCGAGCGCGCGCTGGGCATCGACACCAACCCGCAGCGTTTCAACCCGGTGAAGTGGGCATTCACCTTCCTGCTGGTGGTGGTCGGCTGGGTGATCTTCCGTGCCGAGAACCTGGAAGTGGCCGGTCGCATGTACGGCGCCATGTTCAGCTTCGGCGACTGGCAGCTGTCGGAACTCAACCGTGCCCAGCTCACCGGCCTGCAGGTAGCCACCCTGGTGGTCGCCTACATCACCCTGGCGTTCTTCGGCCTGCGCGACTTCTACCGCAACGCCCGGCCAACGCCCAAGGCCACCCCGGTGCAGGTCAACAGCGACGGTTCGATCGGCCTGGACTGGACCCGGGTGATGACCCGCGCCTTGGTGCTGCTGCTGTTCGTGGCCTCGATCCTCAAGCTTTCGGCGCAGAGCTACTCGCCGTTCCTTTACTTCCAGTTCTGAGGTTGATGACATGACCCGGACATTACGCATTACCTATTCGCTGTCGTTCCTCGGCCTGCTGGTGGGCATGGGCGTCTGGTCCACCGGTGGCCTGCAGAGCTTCCAGCGTACCGAGCAGATGACCCTGCTCAACGGCAAGCTGGCCAAGGCTGCCGAGACCCACTACGACGAGCAGTTCCCGATCAAGCGCCTGGGCACCAACCTTTGGGCGGCGATGGACTTCAAGCTGTTCAACGAAGGCCGCCCCGGCGTGGTACTGGGCCGCGACCAGTGGCTGTTCAGTGACGAAGAGTTCAAGCCCACCGCCGGTGCCGAGCAGCTGATGCAGGAAAACCTGGCGCTGATCCGTGGCGTGCGTGACACCCTGCAGCAGCACGGCAGCCAGCTTGTATTGGCGATCGTGCCAGCCAAGGCGCGGGTGTACGCCGAATACCTGGGCACGGAACTGCCGACCAGTCTGCATGACGACCTGTACAACCAGTTCCATGCCCAGGCACGCCAGGCCAACGTGTTCGCCCCGGACCTGTTGGCACCCATGGAGCAGGCCAAGGCGCGCGGCCAGGTGTTCCTGCGCACCGACACCCACTGGACGCCGATGGGCGCCGAAGTGGCTGCGCAGGCACTGGCCGAAGCGGTCAGCCGCCAGAGCCTGCTCAACGGCGACCCGCAGGCGTTCATCACCGAAGCCGGCAGCACCGCGCCATACAAGGGCGACCTGACCAACTTCCTGCCACTGGACCCGCTGTTCAGCAACCTGCTGCCGGCCCCGGACAACCTGCAGCAGCGCACCACTCGCCCGGTCGAGACCGAAGGTGAAGCCGGTGACGCACTGTTCGCCGACACGCAGATCCCGGTTGCACTGGTGGGCACCAGCTACAGCGCCAACCCGCACTGGAACTTCCTCGGCGCGCTGCAGCAGGCCCTGCGCAGCGATGTGGCCAACTACGCCGAAGACGGCCATGGCCCGCTGCTGCCGATGCTCAAGTACCTGCAAAGCGATGCCTTCAAGAACGCCGCACCCCAAGTGGTGGTGTGGGAATTCCCCGAACGTTATCTGCCAATGAAGAACGACCTCAGCAGCTTCGATCCACAGTGGATCGCCCAGCTGAAGAACACCCGTAAATCCGAAGAAAACCTGGCTTTGTCGTCCACCCGGACTAACCACTAATCAGAGGAACATACATATGACTACCAAGACTTCCATTGCCAAAGCCCTCACCCTCGCTGCCGGCCTGTCCCTGGCCTCCATGCAGGCCTTCGCCGGCGCCGACGCCGCACTGTATGGCCCGAGCGCGCCGAAAGGCTCGACCTTCGTGCGCCTTTACAACGCTTCCAGCGCACCGGCGGCAGCTTCGGTCGGCAACACCCAGATCAAACAGGTTGGTGCACAGGGCAGCAGTGACTTCAGCTTCCTGCCAGGGGGTGACTACACCGCTCAGGTCGGTGGCAAGAGCGTGCCGGTCAAGCTGGCTGCGGACAAGTACTACACCCTGGTCAACAGCGCCAGCGGCAACCCGCAGCTGATCGAAGAGCCGCCGTTCAAGAACAAGCAGAAAGCCCTGGTTCGCGTGCAGAACCTGAGTGACCAGCAACTGACCCTGAAGACCGCCGACGGCAAGACCGAAGTGGTCAAGCCGGTGGCCGCCAACGGCCGCGGCGAACGCGAAATCAACCCGGTCAAGGTCAACCTGGCGCTGTTCCAAGGAGACAAGAAAGTGGGTGACGTCAAACCCGTCGCCCTGGAGCGCGGCGAAGCCGCAGTGCTGTACGTAACGGGTTCCGGCAACGCCTTGTCGCCGGTGTGGGTAACTCGCCCCGTGGCTAGCAACTGATTCCCCTGCCTCTCAACGACTATTGGAGAAACATGATGATCCCGGTAATTCTTTCTGGTGGTAGCGGTTCCCGTCTGTGGCCTCTGTCGCGAAAGCAGTTCCCCAAGCAGTTCCTGGCCCTGACCGGTGAACACACACTGTTCCAGCAAACCCTCGAGCGCCTGGTGTTCGAAGGCATGGACACGCCGATCGTGGTCTGTAACAAGGACCACAAGTTCATCGTCCAGGAGCAACTGGCCGCACTGAAGCTGCAAACCCAAGGCATCCTGATGGAACCGTTCGGCCGCAATACCGCGCCGGCCGTGGCCATGGCTGCCATGAAACTGGTCAACGAAGGCCGCGACGAGCTGATGCTGGTGCTGCCCGCCGACCACGTGATCGATGACCAGAAGGCCCTGCAGCGCGCATTGGCCCTGGCCACCGTGGCCGCCGAGCGTGGCGAGATGGTGCTGTTCGGCGTGCCGGCGACCAAGCCGGAAACCGGCTACGGCTACATCCGTTCCAGCCAGGACGCCCTGCTGCCTGAAGGCGTGGCGCGCGTGGCGCAGTTCGTCGAAAAACCCGACGAAAAACGCGCCGCCGAGTTCGTCCAGGCCGGCGGCTACTTCTGGAACAGCGGCATGTTCCTGTTCCGTGCCAGCCGCTTCCTCGAAGAGCTGAAGAAGCACGACGGCGACATCTACGACACCTGCGTGCTGGCCCTGGAGCGCAGCCAGGAAGACGGTGATGTGCTGAGCATCGACGAAGCCACCTTCGCCTGCTGCCCGGACAACTCCATCGACTACGCGGTGATGGAAAAGACCCAGCGCGCCTGCGTGGTGCCGATGTCGGCCGGCTGGAGCGACGTGGGCTGCTGGTCGTCGCTGTGGGAAGTGCACGAGAAGGACGACAACGGCAACGTCACCAAGGGCGATGTGGTGGTGCAGGACAGCCACAACTGCATGATCCACGGCAACGGCAAGCTGGTGTCGGTGATCGGCCTGGAGAACATCGTGGTGGTCGAGACCAAGGACGCCATGATGATTGCCCACAAGGACAAGGTCCAGGGCGTCAAGCAGATGGTCAAGACCCTCGACGAGCAGGGCCGCAGCGAAACCCAGAACCACCTGGAAGTGTATCGCCCGTGGGGCTCGTACGACTCGGTGGACATGGGCGGCCGCTTCCAGGTCAAGCACATCACCGTCAAGCCGGGCGCCAGCCTGTCGCTGCAGATGCACCACCACCGTGCCGAGCACTGGATCGTGGTGTCCGGCACCGCCGAGGTGACCTGTGACGAGAACGTGTTCCTGCTGACCGAAAACCAGTCGACCTACATCCCGATCGCATCGGTGCACCGCCTGCGCAACCCGGGCAAGATCCCGCTGGAGATCATCGAAGTGCAGTCCGGCAGCTACCTCGGCGAGGATGACATCGAGCGCTTCGAGGATGTTTACGGGCGTACCTCCACTCCGATCGAACGGGGTGTTTCGGTGAAGACCATCGCGCAGTAATGCAACCCTGGGGCCGCTTTGCGGCCCCGCTTTTTGAGCCACTCTCCATTTCGGGCTACGATGGTCAGACCCCGCGCAATCAAGGTCTGCACGTCCCATGATCATCGGTGCCTTCCTCATCCTCACCTGGCTGGTGCTGCTGTTGCGCTACCCGGCCAAGGCCCTGCCGATCTCGCTGGCAGCCGTTTGTGGCCTGGGCCTGGTGGCCCTGTTCGTCGTCTGGCAGGACACCCGCGAAACCTCGCAACTGGCCCGCCTGGACCTACGCCTGACCTACGCCCCCGAACACTGCCCCGCCGACCGTGCCCTGCAGGTGCGCATGAAGAACGGCAACGACGTGCCGCTGACCGAACTGCGCTGGCGGGTGGCGGCGTATGCGCCGGGCGATACCGTGAACCTGGCGGAGAACACTTACAACGCCCCGCGCTACCGTGGGCCGGGCGAACTGCAGCCAGGGGCCGAGTGGAAGGACTGCCTGCCACTGCCGCCACTGCGCTCCGGGTACAGGCCGCAGACCCTGGAGTTTCGTGCAGAGCATCTGCAAGGTACGTTTGCCAACTAATCTATCGCCTGTACTGGCCTCTTCGCGGGTAAACCCGCTCCCACAGGGACTACACAGGTCTCAAATTCTGTGGGGTACCTGTGGGAGCGGGTTTACCCGCGAAGAGGCCGGCACAGGAAAAACCAATCCTCCCTGACACAGGCCTCAACCATGCCCACCGTCCTGATCACCGGTTGTTCCAGCGGCATCGGCCGCGCCCTGGCCGACGCCTTCCGCGATGCCGGCCACCACGTCTGGGCCACCGCCCGCAAACCTGAGGATGTCGAGCAACTGAACGCCGCCGGCTTCACCGCCCGGCAACTTGATGTGAACGACAGCGAGGCGCTGGCCCGCCTGGGCGAGGATCTGGAAAACCTCGATATACTGATCAACAACGCTGGCTACGGCGCCATGGGCCCGCTGCTCGATGGCGGCGTGGATGCCCTGCGCCAGCAGTTCGAAACCAATGTCTTCGCCGTGGTCGGCGTTACCCGCGCATTGTTCCCACAGCTACGCCGCTCACGGGGCCTGGTGGTGAACATCGGCAGCGTATCAGGCGTGCTGGTCACTCCGTTCGCCGGCGCCTACTGCGCCTCGAAAGCCGCCGTGCATGCCCTGAGCGATGCTTTGCGCCTGGAACTGGCGCCGTTTGGTGTGCAGGTTATGGAAGTGCAGCCAGGGGCGATTGCCTCGCAGTTCGCCAGCAATGCCCAGCGCCAGGCCGAGCAGGTGCTGGCGGCGGATTCGGCGTGGTGGCCGTTGCGCGAGCACGTGCAGGCACGGGCACGGGCTTCGCAGGACAAGCCCACCTCGGCGGCAGTGTTTGCCCAGGGCGTTTTGGCGGCGGTCGGGAAGTCGCCGGTGCCGGCGGTGGTGCGGTTGGGGAACGGCAGTACGGCTTTGCCGTTGATGGCCCGGTTACTGCCGCGACGGGTGCTGGATTGGGCGTTGCGCAAGCGGTTTGGCCTGCTGCGCCCGCTCTGATTGATTGGTTGTCTGTGCAGGCCTCTTCGCGGGCTTGCCCGCGAAGAGGCCAGCACAGGCAAAACAGATCAGGCAATGGAACGCAGCACCCCGCCATCCACCCGCAAGGCAGCCCCGGTAGTGGCACTGGCCTGCATCGACGCCAGGTACACCACCATGTTCGCCACCTCCTCCACCGTCGCCAGCCGCTTGATCAGCGAGGTCGGCCGGTGCTCGGCCAGGAAGTTGGCTTCCAGCTCTTCAGTCGACACCCCCTGCTCCTCGGCCAGCCTGGCAAAGAAATCGCCCACGCCTTCCGAACGCGTAGGCCCCGGCAACACCGAGTTCACCGTCACCCCAGTGCCAGCCAGGGTCTCGGCCAGCCCGCGCGACACCGCCAGCAATGCGGTCTTGGTCATGCCGTAATGAACCATCTCGGTCGGGATCTGCAGTGCAGACTCACTGGACAGGAACACCACTCGCCCCCATTTGCGCTCGGCCATGCCCGGGGCATAGTGGCGCGACAGGCGAACGGCACTGAGCACATTGACGTCGAAGAAACGCTGCCAGTCCTCGTCCTCGATCTCGAAGAACGGCTTGGGCTCGAAGATGCCCAGGTTGTTGACCAGGATGTCGGTGTGCGGCACCTGCTTGAAAAGCGTCTGCGCACCGGCCTGGGTGCCCAGGTCGGCAGCGATGCCGATGATGCGCGACTGCGGCAGGCGCTCGCGCACAACTTTGAGGGCTTCGTCGACCCGGGCCTGGGTGCGACCGTTGAGGACCACTTCGGCCCCCGCCTCGGCCAGGCCGATGGCGATGGCCAGGCCGATGCCGGCGGTGGAGCCGCTGACGATGGCGCGCTTGCCGTTCAGGGAAATGTGCATCTGTGCCTCCTCGGTAATCAGGACAATTGCCGGGGCTGCTTTGCAGCCCATCGCGACACAAGGCCGCTCCTACAGGAGATCGCGTCCGCATGTAGGAGCGGCCTTGTGTCGCGATGGGCCGCAAAGCGGCCCCAAATAATCACACTTTCTTCACAGGCTGCTCATCAAACGCCTGCCAGCCACCACCCAGGGCCTTGTACAACCCCACCAGCGCCTGCGACACCGCCGCAGAACTGTCGATCCACTGCTCCTCGCTTGCCAGCAAAGCCCCCTGCACCGTCAGCACATTGAGAAAGTCCACCGCCCCTTCCACATACTGGCGCTGGGCAGTTTCCAGGGCGATGCGGTTCTGCCGCACCGCCTCGGCCAAATGGTCGCGGCGCAGCTGGCTGGCGTTGTACAGGCGTAGCACATCGTCGATTTCATGCCAGGCACCCAGCACCACCTTGCGGTAGTTCAGCGCCGCTTCCTGCTGCTGCGCCTCGCGCAGCTCCAAGGTGCCCTTGAGCCGGCCACCCTCGAAGATCGGCAGCGACAGCTGCGGCCCGAAGGCGAAGCGGCGTGAATCCCAGGCGCCGAAATCGGACAGCTGCATGGCCTGGAACCCGACACTGCCCGACAGCCGGATGCTGGGGTAGAAGTCGGCCTTGGCCACGCCAATGCTGGCGGTGGCGGCATGCAGGCGGGCCTCGGCCTGGCGAATGTCCGGGCGGCGTTCGGCCAGTTCGGACGGCAGGCCAATGGCGAACTTCTGCTGCGGCGCAGGCAGTTCGCCGCCCTGCAGCAACTCGGCCTGCAGGCTGCGCGGTGGTTCGGCGGCAAGCAGGCTGAGGGCGTTGATCAAGTCGTCGCGCCGCGCTTCCAGGCTAGGCAGGCGTGACTCGATAGAGGCGACCTGGGCACTGGCCTGAGCCACGTCCAGGCGCGTTGCGACACCTTCGGCCTGGCGGTTTTCGGACAATTTCAGGCTGTGCTGGGCGACCTTGAGGTTGTCGCGGGTCACATCGATGGTGTGCTGCACAGCGCGCAGCTGGATATAGTTGCCGGCGGTTTCCGAAAGCAATGCCAACAGCACGCCGCGGCGGTCGTTCTCGGCCACTTCGACCGTGGCATCGGCAGCCTCGACCTGGCGCCGCACACGGCCCCACAGGTCCAGCTCCCAGCCGGCCACAAGGTCACCCTGCCAGAGGTTGAAGGCTTCCTTGCCCGCCTTGCCGGACGGGTCACTCAGGCCTTCGGCACTATTGCGCGCACGGCTGTAGCCGGCGTTCACGTCCACTGACGGTACTTCGTCGGCAGCTACGGTGCTGCGCAAGGCGCGGCTTTGCAGCAGGCGGGCGCTGGCCATCTGCAGGTCGAGATTGCGCTCGGCAACGCGTTGGATCAAGGCACTCAGGCCGGCGTCGTGAAAGCTCTCCCACCAGCGCAGTTCCAGCGGTTCGGCCTGCGGCTGGCTGGCCGCCGCCTCGCCTTGCAACGGCGCCCACTGTTGCGGGGCCTGGCTGTCAGGGCGCTGGAAGTCAGGGCCCAAGGTGCAGCCGGCCATCAATACGGCCAGCAGCAACGGGCTCAAGCGTAATGCCGCTTTCATCGTGCACTTACCTCTTTGCCGTCCAGCTTGTCACCACGGGTGTCGATGGTCGCTTCCACCGACATGCCCACGCGCAGGCGGGCAAGCAGCGGCTGGCCGTCATCGAAAACGATCTTCACCGGGATGCGCTGCACCACCTTGGTGAAGTTGCCGGTAGCGTTGTCCGGCTTGACCGCGGCGAAGGTCACGCCGGTAGCCGGGGCGATGCTTTCCACATGGCCTTGCAGCTTCTCACCGGCAAAGGTGTCGACGCTGATGCTCACGGCCTGGCCAGGCTGTACGTGGGTCAGCTGGGTTTCCTGGAAGTTGCCGACCACGTAGGCCTGCTGCAACGGCACCACCGACAGCAGGCGGGCGCCCGGGTTGACGTAGGCACCGACACGCAAGGCACGCTCGCCGACCATGCCGTCCACCGGTGCGGTGATGCGGGTGTAGGACAGATCGAGCTGGGCCTTTTCCAGCCCTGCCTCGGCCCGCTTCAGCTGGCCGTCGGCACTGGCCACCTGGGCGGTAAGGATATCCACCTGCTTGCGCGCCGCGACCAGTGCCGCCTGGGCATTGGCCAGGCGTGCGCGGGCCTGGTCGACCCCGCTGCGTGCCTGCTGGGCGTTCTGCACGGTGCCGGCACCTTGCTCGGCCAGGCGGCTGTAGCGGTTGACCTCATGGTCGGCGAACGCAGCTTCGGCCTGGGCCGCTTTCACTGCAGCCTCAGCCTGGGCAATCAGCGACGCCTGGCGCTCGAGCGTGGCACGGGCATCGGCGCTTTGCGCCTGGGCCACCAGCAACTGCGCCTGCGCGGCATCCAGCGCGGCCTGGTAGTCACGGGCATCGATGGTAGCCAGCAACTGGCCAGCCTTGACCTGCTGGTTGTCTTCCACCAGCACCTCCTTGATGAAGCCGGCGATCTTGGGCGCGACCACGGTGTAGTCGGCGACAACATACGCGTCATTGGTGCTCTGGCGGTGGTCGCTGCCGAACATCCACGGGCCGACGATGGCAGCCAGGACGGCCACGGCAAGCACCGAGCCGATGAACAGGGTTTTGCGGTTGTTGGTCATTTAAGTGGTTCTCGAATTCATCCAGGGTTCAGGCCACCGCGCGCGGCGGATAGACCCGGGTAGGCACGAAAGGAATCAGGCAGATCAGGGCCACGGCAATGCAGGCCATGACCAGGTAGAGGTCGGCCGAGGTCAGCACCAGCGCCTGGTCGTGGATGCGCCTGGCCAGGCCGGCTGCGTTACCGTCGACCAGCGGGGCGTTGCCCAGGCTGTCCACCAGGTGGTTGGAATGGAAGTGCCGGCGCAGGGTGCCAAGGGCGTCCAGCAGGCCACCGGCGATCACCGCGGCCAGGCCCTTGACGGTGTTGAACCAGCTGGAGGCGAACGGGCCTTCCTGCGGGGTCATGCCGTTGGTGGACAGCATCAGCAGCGGCAGCACTGCCATTGGCTGGCCGAACACCTGCAGCAGGTAGAACGGGTAGAAATCGCCACGGATCCACTCGCTGGTCAGCAGGCTGCTGCCGGCACAGGACACAGCCAGCATCGCCAGGCCTATCCCCAGCACCCAGCGGCAGTCCACTGCGCGGATATTGCACAGCGCCGCCGTCAACGGCAGGGCGACCAGCTGCGGCATGGCCACCAGCATCATCAGCGGGCTGGTCTGCGCCGGGCGGTAGCCCTGAATCTGCGCCAGATAGGCCGACGGAATGCTGCCCACGCCCGAGAGCACGATCAGCACACCGGCCAGGGTCACCAGAGCGAAACTCAGGTTGCGCCGCGACAGCATGCGCAACTGGAAGAATGGCAACGGCTCGGACCATTCGTTGTACATGAACAGCACCAGCAACAGCAGGCCACCGCCGAGCAGCCAGCAGATCAGCGGGGAATCGAACCAGCCCCAGCGGTCACCCAGCGACAGGCCCAGTACGATGCAGCTGATGGCGGGCAGGCCGAGCAGCACGCCGCGCCAGTCGAACTGCTTGAAGCGCTCCAGGCGCAGCGGGTCCTGCGGCAGGCCCCAACCGACGCAGAACATGGCCAGCGCCGAGGGCAGGATGATCTGCCAGAACGCCCACTGCCAACCGACGTATTCGGTCCACAGCCCTGCCAGCGGTGTGCCGAGGTTGGGGCCGAAGGTGGCGGTGAGGGCATAGCAGGCCAGGCCATAGACCTTGATGCCCGGAGGCAGGAAGCGCAGGGCCACGCTCATCAACATCGGCGGCAAGGCGCCAGAGGCGAAGCCCTGGAGCACACGCAGCAGCATCAGGCTGTGCAGGTTGGGGGCGAACGGTTGCAGCAGGCCGAGCACGGCGAACAGGCCGATGGCGCTCATGGTGAAGCGCCGCAGCGAGAACGTGGTGGCCAGCCATGGCGCGAAGGCCATGGCCGAAACCGAGGCGGCGCTGTAGGCCGCCAGCAGCCAGGCGCCTTCGTCGGCACCGATGCCCATGGCCCCACGGATATCGGCCAGGGAGATTTTGGTTACCGACTCGTTGAGGCCCGCGCACAACACGGCCAGCAGCACACCGAACAGCCCGACCACTACCTGCAGGCCGAACGCAGTCTGCGCAGGCGCGGCCGGCGCGGGGGCGGCGGCAATCGCGGCAGACGGGGCGGACAGGGAACTCATGGGCAGACATCTCCAGCAACAAATTTGCGACTGGAGCAAGTCTAAGAAGGTCGAATGCTGACGAAAACTGACTTATCGGTAGGTTTATGTTGCGCTGGACGCAATCCGCCTTTTGCAGGTCTGGCCCTATCGCCGGCAAGCCAGCTCCCACAGGTACTGCGTAGTTTTCGAGATATGCAACGATCCTGTGGGAGCTGGCTTGCCGGCGATGAGGCCCTCACAGGCAATCATGGGTCAACGCTGCAACAGGCCTTCAGGGTCTGCCGCAACCACCGATGCGCGGGGTCATTGTGAAACCGTGGGTGCCATGCCTGCAGCACGGTCACCCGCTCCAGCGGCACCGGGATCTCGAACGAGCGCAGCGGCAGCCCGAGCTTGTGCACGCTGTTGAGGATGTTGGCCGGCATCGGCAGGATCAGGTCGGAATCCGGCAGCGAGAAAAGCGCCGAGTGAAAACTCGGGGTAATCAGCGCCACCCGCCGCTGCACCTTGAAGTTGGCCAGCTCCACATCGATCGGCCCATTGGCCCGTCCACGGCGGGACACGCTGATCTGTGGATAACTGGCAAAACTGTGCGCCGTGATCGGCTGCTCGAAGATCGGGTGGTCGCGCCGCGCCAGGCCCACATAGTAGGTCTGGAACAGGCTCTGTACCTTGATCTCCGGCCCCAGGTCCACGGTCGAGCTGATGATCAGGTCGGTACGCCCGTCGCGCAGCACGCTGTCGTCATCGCCCCCGGGGCTTTCCGGCACGAAGCGCAGCACCGTGCGCGGTGCCTGTTCGTGCATGCGCCGCAGCAACTGGGCACCGTACAGGGCGATGAACAGGTCGTTGGTGCGGATGTTGAAGGCCCGGTCAAGCTTGGGCAGGTCGACCTCGTCGCCACTGCGGAACACCTCGCCGGCCTGCTCCACCAACGCCGCCACCTGCTCGCGCAGGGCCAGCGCCCGCGGCGTCGGCACCAGGCCACGGCCGGCGCGCACCAGGATCGGGTCACCCAACGCATCGCGGATACGCCCCAGGGTCCGGCTCATCGCCGCCGGGCTGAGGTTCATGCGCTGCGCTGCGCCGACCACGCTGCCTTCGTCGAGCAGGGCATCGAGGGCGACGAGCAGGTTCATGTCCGGGAGTTGCATGGCCGTTTTCCGTTACAGCTGTGGGAGATGGCGATGGTAGCAGGTTGCTGGATTGCACCAGACGCAATGCGCTCGTGCGTGGTGGGGCATTTATTTTGGACGGTGATTGGGTCATAAGATTTGCAGTGCCTGTACTGGCCCTATCGCCGGCAAGCCAGCTCCCACGGGGTCAACACAGCCCTTGGGCAATGCGGAGTACCTGTGGGAGCCGGCTTGCCGGCGATAGGGCCGGTACAGGCAAATGATTAGCCAGCCTGAAACAAGGATTTCGCATGCCCAGCCCCGTCCTGATCGCCATCGACGCCTCCCCTGCATCCACTGCCCTGCTCACCCTCGCCCGCCACTACTGCCGCCCCGGCGAACACGAACTGCATGTGCTGCTGGCCATCGACTCTACCTTCGCCGTCCACGACCAACCCGCGCCTTACACCGCAGAAGAACTGGAAGAATACCCCGCCGCCTGCGAAGAGCAGCACCAGGCCGACCAGGCCGTGGCCGAGGCGGTGCGCGAGTTGCAGCAAGCCGGCTTCGCCAGCCAGGGCTGCATGGTGGCCGGGCATCCGGTCGAGGCGATCGTGGCCAAGGCGCAGGAACTGAATTGTGAACTGATCATCATGGGCCACCGCCACCTGTCGCGGTTGGGGCGGATGCTGGACCCGTCGATCAGCACGAAGGTGATTGATCGGGTGAAGGTGCCAGTATTGGTAGGGGCAGCGAGCTAACTGCACCGCTCCCACAGGATTTGCGCCAGCCCCAAGAGCGGCGCATCACTTGTGGGAGCGGGCAAGCCCGCGAAGAGGCCAGTAGCTGCACTACCTCACCCCGGCTCAGCCCTCACTCGGCTTCACCACCACCGTACAAGTCGTCCCCGCCGCCAGCAAAAACCCGTCCGGCACTTCATCGATATGAATGCGCACCGGCACCCGCTGCGCCAGCCGAACCCAGTTGAAGGTCGGGTTCACATCGGCGATCAACTCGCGGCTCTGTGGGTTGTCGCGGTCGTAGATGCCGCGGGCGATGCTCTCCACGTGGCCCTTGATGCGCTCGCCGCTCATCATCTGCAGCTCGGCCTGGTCACCCACCTTCACATGCGGCAGCTTGGTCTCCTCGAAGAACCCGTATACCCAGAACGAATTCTCGTCGACCACCGCCATCACCGCTTCACCGGTACGCGCATAGTCACCCTTGTGGATATTCAGGTTGGTCACGTAGCCGTCCACTGTGGCCACGATATGCGTGCGCTTGAGGTTCAGTTCGGCGGCAGCCAGCTCGGCAAGGGCCTGCTGGTAGTCCGCCTGGGCGGAGTTGGCGATGTTGCTGGCGTCGTCGCGGTTTTCCTTGGAGATCACCAGGTTGTCCATGTCGGCACGGCGCTTGGCGTTGACCTTGCGCATCTCCCAGGTGGCCTTGCGCGACGCAACCTGCGCCTTTGCCTGGTCGACCGCCAGCTGGTAGTGCTCAGGGTCGATCTGGATCAGCAGGTCGCCCTTCTTCACCCGCTGGTTGTCCTTGACCGGCACATCCACCACATAACCAGGCACGTCGGCAGCGACGTTGATGATGTCGGCACGCACGCGGCCGTCGCGAGTCCAAGGCGTGGTCATGTAATGCAGCCACAACTGGCGACCGATCACCACGGCAGCGGCAAGCACCAACAGGGTGGCGATCAGGCTGAAGAACTTTTTCATCGAAGGATTCTCACCAGTAGAGCGACAGCGCCAGGGCGCCGAACAGGCAGACGAACAGGCTCAGGCGCAGCAGCGCCGGGTGCCAGAAGAAGCGGTAGCCATCATGGCTGGCGATGTACCGGTCCAGGCCCCAGGCCAGGCCCAGGGCGAACAGGAACATCAAGGTCATGGTGGGCATGTACACGCCATGGAAGGCGATTTCACGGGGCATGGTTTCACGGAGCATCGTGCAGTCCTTTCGCCGGTGCCAACGGCGACTGTGGGTCGAGCAGGGAAGATCGGATGAAGTGCAGGTAGCTTTGCGCGCGGCGCAGCACCGAAGTGTCGAAGTGGCGGGCGAAGGGCTCGTCGGTGGCCTGCACGCGGGCGATGGCGTGGTCCACTGCCACCAGCGCGCGTTCGTGGTTGCTGGCGCTGGGCTGCAGGAACAACCGGGCCAGGGCACGGCCCATCACGCGGATCGCCTGGCGCCAGGGCTGCGACTCGGCGTAGGCCGGGTGCACCGGCGCGCGGGCCTGCTCCTTGCGCAGCTCGATGATGGCATGGCCGATTTCCAGCACGGTGAACATCCAGCCCATCAACTGGCTCTGTACCTGTGGCTTGCCGGCTGCCAGGCCATAGGCCTGGTGCAGCAGGTCACGGGTGCGGCTTTCGAAGGCTGAACCCAGGCCGCGCAGGCGCCCGCTGATGGCGAACAGCACCTGCTCGCGCAGTTCCTGCTCCAGGCGGCTCCACAGCCAGCGGCTGTTGGGCGGCAGGATGATCGCCCCGGCAGCGGCACAGACGAACATGCCGATGACCATGCCGATGTAGTCGTTGATGAAGGTGTAGGGGTCATACACGGTGAGGTTGTTCGGCACCGAGCCGATGGCGAAGAACACCAGCAGGCCGATGCCGTAGCCGGCATACGCCGGCCGAGACGAAAGGAACGCGCCCAGCACGAACACCGGCGCCAGGACCATGCAAAGCAGTGGGAAACCGTCGATCCAGGGGAACACGAAGAAGGTTTCGAAGAAGCCGACGACGGCACCAATCGCCGTGCCGCAGGCCATCTGGAACGACATGCGCTTGGGGTTCGGCGAGGCCGCCGACAGGCCCACGGTGACGGTGGCGATCAGGGTCATCATGGCGCCGCTGGGCCAGTCGCTGAGCAGCCAGTAGCTGCCCAGCAACAACAGCACCGCCGAGGCGCGCACACCGGCGGCCAACGATACCAGCCAGCTGGTCTGCGCCACGTAGGGCTCATCCCACTGCTCGCGTTCGTGCCGGTGCGCGGCTAGCGAGGCATGGGTTTCGGCATAACTGTACATCTCGTCGACGAAGCGGTAGAGCAGCTCGAAGGCAGTGTGGAAGTCGAGCAGGTCGGACTCGCTCGGCTCGGTTGCCAGGTACTCGGCGCGCAAGCCGCGCACCTGTGCCTGCAAGCCTTCCTTGTAGGCGGCCAGCTCCAGGGTCAGGCGCAGCGCATCGGCGTCGGTCAGCGCCCGGCCCACGTAAGGCTGCAACAGCTCCACCAGGGTGTTCAGGCCTGGCTCGATGGCGCCGACGATCTGCAGCGGGCCGCGGGCGCGAAGGCGTTCCAGCAAACGGTGCAGGGCATTGAAGCGCGTGGTGATGGCCATGAACTCGCTATTCATGCGCACCAGGCGACCAGAGCGCCGGCGCATGTGCGGGTCTTCGAAGGCGGTAACGTTGCGCAGGCTCTCGAGGCCCACTGCTTCAGCGACGAAGCGCACGTTGCTGCTCTCGAAGCGGTCCCGCTGGCTTTCGCCGCGCAGGGCCTCGACCACCACCCCCGCGAAAACGCCAAAGCGCTGGTACAGGGCGTTGCGCATGGCGGCACTGGCCGACTGCGGCAGGATCGCGGCGCTGACAAAGGTCGACACCAGAATGCCCAGGGCAATTTCCAGCACCCGCCATACCGCCGCCATGAACGCCTGGTCAGGGTGCTCCAGCACCGGCAGGCCAATCATGGCCGCGGTGTAGCCGGCCAGCACGAAGCCATAGGCGCGGAAGGTGCGGTAGCGCATGGCACCGGCCGAGCACAGGCCTACCCACAGGGCCAGGCTGGGCAGGAACAGCTCGGTGTTCTGCGGGAATATGGCGATCAGCGCCACCATCATCGCCGAGCCGGCCAGGGTGCCGAGCACCCGGTAGAAGCTCTTGGCGAACACATGCCCGCTTTGCGGCTGCATGACGATGAACACGGTGATCATCGCCGTGCGCGGTTGCGGCAACTCCAGGCGCATGGCCAGCCACAGGGTGATGAACGCAGCGGCCAGCACCTTGAAGATGTACACCCAGGTCACCCCGTCGGTGCGCGCCCAGGCAAAGAAACCCCGGCGCCATTCCAGGCTCTGCAGCCAGCGCACGGGCAAACTGGAAGTGCTCATTCGGCGTTATCCGGCTTCTTGTCGAAAATGGCCAGGGTGGCCGGGGTTTTCGGTGCGGCCTGGCGCTCCTCTTTCGGCGCATCCTGACCAGCCTGCAAGCCACCGCCCAGGGCAGTGACCAGCTCGGCATGGGCAATCAGGCGCGCGGCCTGCACCTGCTGCTGCACCTGCTGCCGGCGGAACAGCAAAGTCTGCGCATTGAGCACGTTGAGGTAGTCGGTAAGGCCACGCTGGAAGGCAACCATGGCGATGTCGTAGGTTTTCTGCGCGGCCGCGACCGACTCGGCGGCGAAGTGCGACTGCTCCTTCATCGACTCACGGCGGATCAGCTGGTCGGAGATGTTCTTCAGCGCACCGACCACGGTCTGGTTGTAGCGCGCCACGGCCACGTCATAGCCCGCCGAGGCCACGCCTAGTTGCGAACGCAGGCGGCCACCATCGAAGACCGGCAGGCTGATGGCCGGGCCGACGTTGTAGTTGAACTTGCGCCCGGTGAGGAATTCCAGCGGGCCACCACCGGTTGCCATGAAGCCAAGGCTGCCGACCAGGTCGACGTTGGGGAAGAAGCCGGCGTGGGCAACATCGATGCCCCGCGCCTGGGCGGCCACCTGCCAACGGCTGGCAACCACGTCGGGGCGCTGGCCGACCAGTTCGGCCGGCAGGTTCGACGGCAGCTTCAGCGGCGCGGCCAGGGCCAGGCTCGGGCGCTGCAACTGCGCGCCCTCCCCCGGGCCCTTGCCGGCCAGGGCGGCCAGCTGGTTGCGGGCCAGGGCAATTTCTTCGTCCAGGCTGTCGAGCTGGCGGTGGGTTTCCGGCAACGGCGCTTCAGCCTGGCTGACTTCGAAGTGGGTGCCGATGCCGGCATCCAGACGGCGCTTGGCCAGGGCCAGGATCTGCTCCTGCTGTTCCAGCTCGGCCTTGACGATATCGCGCTGGGCGAAGTGCAGGCTCAGCTGAATGTAGGCGCGCACCACGTTGTTCTGCAGCTCCAGCTGCGCCTGGCGGGCTTCGGCCACGCTCATGTGCGCCTGGTCCACGGCCTGCTCGCTGGCATTGCGTTCGCGGCCCCACAGGTCGAGCGCGTAGCTGAAGCCAATCGCGGCGTTGTTGTCCCAGGTGTTGGCGCCGGACAGCGCGCCCGGGCCGTAGAACTGGTCTTCAGGCCAGTTGTGGCGCTTGAGCGCGACCTGGCCATTGGCCTGGAGCTTTTCCGCCGATTCGACCACACCGGCCATGGCCCTGGCTTCGCGTACCCGCGCCGCAGCCATGGCCAGGCTCGGGCTGCCGGCCACGGCCAGGGCAACCCAGCGGTCCAGCTGTGGGTCGCCATAGGCGCGCCACCATTGTTGATCGGGCCAGTGGGCGTCGGTCGCGGCTTCGCGTATGGCCGCGTCGGTGGTCAGGGTGTTGGCTTGCAGCGTCTTGCTTTGCGGGGCAATGCCCCAGGTTCCGATACAGCCGCTCAAGGTGAGGGCAAGGGCACAGGCACTGAACGCATTGAGCGTTCTGATGATGCGACGCGGCACAGCTGCGATTTCCCGAGGAAGAGGTGAAGAGGCCGGGCAATTCTAGGGGGCGTCAGCACTGGCGATAAGCGTGGATTCCTGCGAATCTTTGTTACCAAAACGGCGATAATCCGCCTTTGGTCGAAGGCAACTTTTCATCTCTTTTACGTTACTTCGTGACACAATTTTGTCCTCTACATCGAGAGTGACCCATGGACACCCTGCAAAACATGCGTGCTTTCAGTTGCGTAGCCCAACTCGGCAGCTTTACCGCTGCTGCCGGGCAACTGGATACGACCACCGCGAACGTGTCGCGGGCGGTCTCCAACCTGGAAGCCCATCTGCAAACAAGGCTGCTCAACCGTACCACCCGCCGCATTGCGCTGACCGAAGCCGGCAAGCGGTACCTGATGCGTTGCGAACAGATTCTTACCTATGTCGAAGAAGCCGAGGCCGAGGCCAGCGACGCCCATGCCCGCCCGGCCGGGATGCTGAAGGTGCACTCGATGACCGGGGTCGGTCAGCACTTCGTGGTCGACGCCATCGCCCGCTACCGCGAATCGCACCCGGACGTGACCTTCGACCTGACCATGGCCAACCGCGTGCCTGACCTGCTCGACGAGGGCTATGACGTGTCCATCGTGCTGGCCACCGAACTGCCCGACTCGGGGTTCGTGTCCCAGCGCCTGGGCATCACCTACAGCATCGTCTGCGCCTCGCCCGCCTACATTGCCCGCCACGGCGTGGCGCACAAGCCTGCCGACCTGCTCAAGCACGCCTGCCTGCGCATGGTCAGCCCGGTGATCCCGTTGGAAAAATGGCTGTTCGACGGGCCGGAAGGCCAGGAGATGGTCAACATCACCAGCTCGCCGTTCATGGTCAATACTGCCGATGCCATGAAGACCGCCATCCGCAGCGGCATGGGCGTGGGCGTGCTGCCGATCTATTCGGCCATCGACGGCCTGCGCGATGGCAGCCTGGTACGGGTGCTGCCCGAGTACCGCCTGCAGGAGCTGAACCTGTACGCCATCTACCCGTCGCGGCAGTACCTGGATGCCAAGATCAAGACCTGGGTGGAGTACCTGCGCAACTCGCTGCCGGAGATTCTGGCAGCCCATGAGGCGGACCTGAAAACCCATCAGGTGATGATCGCCAACTAAAAAGCTGCTGCATTGCGGGGGCGGACAATGGTAGGTTGCTAACCATTGTTTCCAGCGCCAGGCCCCTGGGAGGGCTCCGCCCTCCATTCGCAGCACAAGGCTGCTCCTACAGAAGGCCCAGCGCCTGCCCCTTGTAGGAGCAGCCTTGTGCTGCGAATGACCGCATCGCGGTCAACTGCCCGGCATTCCCCTAGCCTTGCAGAGAAGAAGTTGCCGATGAAAAAGACCGTCCTGGCCTTCAGCCGTATCACCCCGGCCATGGCCGAACGCCTGCAGCAAGACTTCAACGTGATCGTGCCGAACCCCAAGCTCGGCGACATCAATGCCCAGTTCAACGAAGCCCTGCCCGAGGCCCATGGCCTGATCGGCGTTGGCCGCAAGCTCGGCCGGGCGCAACTCGAAGGGGCGGCCAGGCTGGAGGTGGTATCCAGCGTGTCGGTCGGCTACGACAACTACGACCTGGACTACTTCAACGAACGCGGCATCGCCCTGACCAATACCCCCGACGTGCTGACCGAAAGCACCGCCGACCTGGGCTTCTCGCTGATCATGGGCTGCGCCCGCCGCACCGCCGAGCTGGATGCCTGGACCAAGGCCGGCAACTGGCAGGCCACCGTAGGTCCGGCCCATTTCGGCAGCGATGTGCACGGCAAGACCCTGGGTATCGTCGGCATGGGCAACATCGGTGCCGCCATTGCACGTCGCGGCCGGTTCGGTTTCAACATGCCGGTGATCTATTCCGGCAATAGCCGCAAGACCGCGCTGGAGCAAGAGCTGGGCGCGCAGTTCCGCAGCCTGGAGCAACTGCTGGCCGAAGCCGACTTCGTCTGCATCGTTGTGCCGTTGTCCGATGCCACCCGCAAGCTGATCGGTGCGCGTGAGTTGCAACTAATGAAGCCAAGCGCATTCCTGATCAACATCGCCCGCGGGCCGGTGGTGGACGAGGCGGCGCTGATAGAGGCACTTCAGAACGGCACCATTCGCGGTGCGGGCCTGGATGTATACGAGAAAGAGCCGCTGAGCGACTCACCGCTGTTCAAACTGCCCAATGCCCTGACCTTGCCACACGTTGGCTCGGCCACTGCCGAAACCCGCGAGGCCATGGCCAACCGGGCAATCGACAACCTGCGTGCGGCGCTGCTGGGTGAACGGCCGCGGGACCTCGTGAACCCGCAGGTGTGGAGGAGTTGATCGCTTCCCCACATCTGTTGAAACGGGCCACCTAACTTTTACGGCGCGCTCTGTGTGTGTGTGTACGGAGCGCGCCACGAATAAGATTCAAAGCCATACGCGACAGGAACGTATCTGAAGCTGTTCCGCAACTGATAAAACTGCCAGTTCATCTTCTAGCGAACCGCAGCAACAATAACACCTCAAAAATTGGAGGTGTATGATGGAATCTAATCTTGGCACTATCAGACCAAACATTAGCTTTGTAAGCCCGCAATACGAAATCAGCCTCTTTTCATCCTTGAAGAACCCAGAATGGGTTCTAGAAGGAGAGAAGCTAGGGACACTGCTGGGAAAGGACGGAGGAGCTGCCACTTACACCGCCCCAGATAGTATTGCAAAGGGAGATAGCTCCGATATCATTTCGTTTTTCAAAAAGGACATTGTGACGGCTTTCGAAGATGGAAAATATTACAATGCGACCATACTAATATCCAACCTCCCTCGACCGGTCAGTTACAAGCTTGAGCTAAAGACCGACAACAACCAGAAACGGCTGGAATTTCTCGTAAACATCTTCGATAGCGGATGGACGAAAGTCCCAGAAGAACATACAGCTTGGTATACACTGGCCGGTAATGGCCGAATGAAGCAGAACGGCGATTACTATAGTTCCGGCGACCAGCCTACACCTACAGCCATTCTTGCATTCGACAAACGCCACGATAAAATTCCGGGGTTTGCAATAATCATCCTTGACGCTGACTAGATATTCCCGCGGCAGAGCTGCTTATGGCTCGAGGCCCCGGAGTCAAGAACAATCTCTTTTGAGAACTTCCTGCACTAGGCACCTCTTGGCAAGCTCAAGAGGTGCCCGGTGCAAGCTATGTACGCTTCACTTCGCTAGCTCAGCGGCCTTAATGACTCGGCTCTTGGGCTTGCGAAACACCAGCACATTCCCCGCCATCACCGCCACCAATCCCAACAAGGCCGGCGCCGTCCACTGATACCCCTCGGCCACCGCCGACACATTCAATGCCACCAACGGGAACAGCACGGTGCAGTAAGCTGCCCGCTCCGGCCCCATGCGCCCGACCAGGGTCAGGTAGGCGGTAAAGGCGATCACCGAGCCCGGCACCACCAGGTACAGCAACGAGCCGATGTACCGCACGTTCCACTCCATGCTGAATGGCACACCGCTGACCACGCAGAACACCGCCAGCATCACCGCCCCGTAGACCATGCCCCAGGCATTGGTGGTCATGGGCTTGAGCCCGGCCTTCTGCTGCATGCTCGACAGCATGTTGCCAGCCGAGAAGCACAGCGTGCCGAGCAGGGCCAGGCCAAGGCCGTACAGGGTTTCGCGGCTGGCCGCGTGGTGGGACAGCTCGGGCCAGAACAGCAGCCCCAGGCCAAGGAGCCCCAGGGCGCCGCCGCCGAGCACATTGCTGGCGATCTTCTGGCCGAAGAAGATCCGCGCGTTGAGCGCATTCCACAGGGTGGCGGTGGAGAACACCACGGCGATCAGGCCGCTGGCAATCCACTGGCTGGCGCTGAGGAAGCAGATGAAGTTGACGCAGAACAGGCACAGGCCCTGGGCCAGACAGATCTGGTGGCCACGCCGGTTCATTGGCTGCAGGCGGCGGGTGAGCAGCAGGAAGGCGAACAGGATCAGCCCGGCCAGGGCGAAGCGGTAGACGATCGAGACCGGAATGGCGACCACACCCAGTTGGAGTTTCAGGGCGATCCAGGTGGTGCCCCAGATCAGGACCGTTAGCAAGTAGAGTGACAGGTTCATCGGTGGAGCTCCTCAGGCGATCGACCATGCATCCCGGGGCCGCGATGCGGCCCATCGCCGGCAAGCCAGCTCCCACAAGTACAGCGCCAAGCTCCAGGCTGGCGCGGTCCCTGTAGGAGCTGGCTTGCCTGCGATCGAGGGCGCAGCCCTCGCCGAGGCCTCCAGTTTCTTCCGGGGGCCCCTCCCCGGCTTGCACAAACTTGCGCATTTGTCCCGCGGGTTGCTGTAAGCCTGCCCAAGGCGCAGTAGGATGGCTGGCAAGAGGAACCGCCCATGACCCCACTCACCCAGCTGCAAGTGTTCAACGCCATGCACGCCTCGCCCCACGCCCGGCTGGAGCTGAGCGCGCACCTGGGCGACGGGCTGGCGGCGGCGTTGTGGAGCAACCGCGACGATGCCCGCGACTACCAGGCACCGAGCCATCACACCCTGTCGTGCTACATCGCCGACGGCACCGGCACCTTCCGCCGCCAGCGCCCCGGCGATAAAGGGGCGCCCGACAAGCTGTGCGTGATGCCGGCCGGGCAGGAATCGAACTGGGTGGTCAATGGCGCGATCCGCCTGGCGCACCTGTATGTCAGCGAAACGCAATTCGCCCTGGGCTGCGTGCGCCTGCTCGACCGTGAACCGCGTGAGCTGCAACTGCGGGAAGCGACCTTTCTCGACGACCCGCAGCAAGCCAAGCGCTTTCGCCAGCTGATAACCCTGGACTGGGATGAACCTGGCGAACGCTTGCTGGCCAGCAGCCTGGCGCACGAGATCGTCGACCATGCGCTGCTCAACCAGGTTGGGCTGCGCCAGGGCCTGCGCCTGAAAGGCGGGCTGGCACCGAGCCTGCGCCGGCAAATGGTCGACTACATCGAAGCGCATCTCGACCAGCCCATCACCCTGGGTGAACTGGCCTTGCGCTGCAACCTGTCCGAATACCACTTTGCGCGCATGTTCCGCGCCAGTTTCGGGCTGCCGCCGCATCAGTACCTGCTGGCCCGGCGGCTGCATCGGGCCTGCCAGCTACTGCGGCTGGGGGTGATGCCGCTGGGGGAAATTGCCCTGTCGTGCGGGTTTGCCAGTGCCAGCCATTTCAGCAACCGGTTCCGCCAGGCGGTCGGAGCAACGCCTGGCGAATACCGTACGGCCATTCGCGGCTAAAGCCGCTCCCACAGGGACCGCGCCACCCTCAAGGGCAGTGCAGTACCTGTGGGAGCGGCTTTAGCCGCGAAGAGGCCGGTTCAGGCTGGCCTAGAACTCGAAGGTACTGGACAAGCTCACCTGCCGCGCATCGCCAATGGCCACAAAGTACTGGTTCACCGCCGAGCTGTAGTAAACCTTGTCGAACAGGTTCTTCACGTTCAGCTGCAGCAGCACCTTGTGCTCGTCGAGCCTGGTCTCGTAGCTGGCAAAGGCATCGGCCACGGTATAGGACGGCAGGTCGAAGGTGTTGGTCGAGTTACCCGCGCGCTCGCCGACATACCTTGCACCGGCACCGAGACGCAAGCGGTCGCCACCGAACAGGCTGCCGTAGTCATACACCGCCGACAGCGAACCACTGTGCCGGGCCACGTTCTGCAGGCGGTTGCCCTGCAGGGCCGGGTCCTTGGTCACCTTGGCATCGGTGTAGGCATAGCTGCCAATCAGGCTCCATCGCTCGCTCAGCTGGCCAGTCAGGTCCAGCTCAACGCCCCGTGAACCGACCTCCCCGGCATTGCTGTACACCGTTTCACGAGTACTGGTATCAAAGTTGGAAACCAGCACGTTGCGCTTGGTGATATCGAACAACGCCAGAGTGCCTGTCAGGCGGCCCGGCATGTCGAGCTTGGCGCCCAGTTCCCACGATTTGCCCTCCTCCGGCGCCACCGACGAGTCGAGCACCACATTGCCGACCAGCGGCGCGATAGTCGAGTTGGGCTTGAACGACTCGCTATAGCTGCCATAAAACGACAGTTGATCATCGACCTTGTAGACGATACCTGCATGCGGCACCCACGCCTGGCCATTGATGTCGGTGTTGGCCTTGAAAGGGCGGCCACGGCCAGCGTACTGGTCGAACTGCTGGAAGCGCGCACCAGCCACCAGGATCCAGTGATCATCCAGGTGCAGCGCGTCCTGCACGAACAACGCGTCGGTGCGCAGCTTGTCGGTCTGGTCGCTGTCACTGGCTTTGACGGTGGTGCCCTCCACTTCCTGCCCGTAGACCGGGTTCATATAGCTGAAGGTGGATTGGGCGGTCTGCCGGATCATGTCACCGCGGAAAATCTTGCGGTCCTCGTGATCGATGCCGAACAGCAGGTCGTTCTGCATCCCGGCCAGTTGCACATTACCGGCCAGGCTCAGGGTGGCGAACTGGTCACGGCTCATGGCGTTGTGGGTGCCGTCAATGCTGCGCGACAGCGTGCCGCTTTTTTCATTCACGCCGGTCACCCGCACCTGGCTGGCATCATAGGTTTCGCGGTTGAAGCTGTAGCCGAAGTGCAGCTTCCAGTCATCGGCAAACTGGTGGTCGACTTCCAGACGGTACAGGTCGGAGCGCCCTTCCATGTCGTTGAAGGGCTCGTCCAGGCGCCGCGTGGCAGGGATGTCCAGCGGGTGGCCGTTGTTGCCGAACGCCGTGCCACGGTCGAAGGGGTAGAGAAACTCGCGATGCTCGTAGGCCAGTACCACCTGGGTGTCTTCGCCCAGCCAGGCCAGCGACGGCGCTACCAGCGATTCGCGGTGCACGCCGTAGTTGCGCCAGTAGTCCTCATCTTCGTGGTCGACGATCAGGCGATAGGCGAAGTTGCTGTCGCCCAGCGCGCCGGTGCTGTCGAACCCGCCACCGCTGCCGTTCTTGCCGCTGCCGTAGGTCGACCCGCGCACGGTCAGGGCGTTGTACTGCTCGAGTTGCGGGCGCTTGCTGACCACGTTGATGACCCCGCCCGGGTCCTGGATGCCGTACAGCAGCGAGGCCGGGCCCTTGAGCACTTCGACCCGCTCGGTGCTGGCGTTGAGGCTGCGGCCCTGCACGATGGGCATGCCATCGCGCATGATCGAGCCGTCGCGGTTGTCGCCGAAGCCGCGCTTCATCACGGTATCGGAGGTGCCACCGAAATTGTTGCCCTGGGTGATGCCGCTGACATTGGCCAGAGCGTCATCAAGGTTGCGTGGGGCCTGGTCACGGATGACCTGGGCCGGTACCACATTGATGGCCTGGGGAATGTCCTGGCTAGGGCCCTGCCCGCGCATGATCGAGGCGGTAGCCGGGGGCTGGTAGCTGTAGTCGTCCAGTTGCGAGGTCACGGTGATGGCCTGCAGGTTGAGGGCGCCGGAGGTGTCCACTGCTTCGAGGGTGAGCGTGCGTGCATCGACGCGGCGCCAGGCCAGCCCGGTAGTGCCCAGCAGCTGTTGCAGGGCCTGTTCGGCGCTGAACCTGCCGTTCAATGCCGGCGCCTGCACACCTGGCAGTTCCAGGGTGTAGACCACGCTCTGGCCGGTGGTGCGGCTGAAGGCGCTGAGTGCCTGGGCAAGGGGTTGCGCCGGCTGGGCGAAGGGGTACACCTGCTGTTGCTCGACGGCGCAGGCCAGGGGAGCGGCAGCGAATGCCGGGAACGCGGAAAGGCCGAACCAGAGAGGGACGCAACGCGGGGTGAACTTCATGGACGCTGACCTGTGAGAGGGATGTGACTGCGAATGAATCGCACTTCCACTCATTACACGGATGCCACGTCCTGTTACCTCACCCGCAATCTGAAAATATTTTTGCCTGGGCGGGCCTCTTCGCGGGTGAACCCGCTCCCACAGGTACTGCACAGGATTTGAAACTTGCGCCCTTCCTGTGGGAGCGGGTTCACCCGCGAAGAGGCCGGCACAGGCGACTACCGGATGAAAGTCAAACGCCCCAGCACAGTCTGCCGCGAAAAGCCCATCACCTTGCCCAGCGAATCCAGCGCCAGCAACGGCTCGGCCACGGGGAAACTGCCACTGACCTTGCGCTGCCCCAACTCATCCTCGAGCAACAGGATGCGCCCCGGGTAATAGCGCCCCAGGTCTTCGACCACCTGAGCCAGCGGCACCTGGTAGTAATTCAGCCAGCCCTGGCGCCAGGCCAGGCGGTTGTCACTATCCACCGCCAGGGTGTCGCCGACTTGGCCGGAAGCATAGGCCACCTGCTGGTTGGCCGTCAGTTCACGCGCTGCTGCGCCCGGCGCCGGGCTCACCGCCACCCGCCCGCTGCTCACAGTGACCTGGGCTCCCTCGTCCTGCTCGCGCACTTCGAACTGGGTGCCAAGCACGCGCACCTCGCCACCGGCAGCTTCCACTACGAACGGCGTGCCGGTATGCGTGACCTGGAAGTACGCCGCGCCATGCAACAACCGCACGCGGCGCTCGCCCTGCACAAAATCGACTGCAATCGCGCTCCCCGCATCCAGCGTCACCTGCGACTGGTCGGCCAAGGTCACCTGGCGAACTTGACCAGCACTGCTGTAGTCGGCCTGCAGGTCCTGCAGCCACAGGGCCGGGTGCCAACCACCGGCAACGCCCACGGCCAGTACCAGGCACGCAGCCACCGCCAGCGCCGCGACCCGCTGCCGCCAGGGGTGCCTGGCCGGTGGCGTGGCCATCGCATCCAGGTAACGTTGCAGGCTTTCCTGTTCTTCAGCGGCCAGGCGCGCCGCCGGGGCGGCGCTGTTCTGCCACAGCGCCTGGGCCTGGGCGTAGGCCTCACGGTGCCCAGGTTCGGCCAGCAGCCAGCGCTTGAACGCCGCGCCCTCGGCTTGCGCAGGCTGCTCGTTGATGCGGCTGAGCCATTGCAGTGCAGCCCGGGACTGCGCCTCGGTGATCGGCGGTAATCGGCTCATCGACGGGCACTCCCTGGCCGGCGTGGGGTGGACGCGGGCTCGGCAACACTCGCCTTGCACGCTTCGAGGGCGCGCATCATATGCTTTTCCACAGCACTCTGGGACAGTTGCATGGCCTTGGCGATCTCGCCGTACTTGCAGCCGTGGATACGGTTGAGCAGGAAGATCTGCCGGGTGCGCTCGGGCAAGGCGCGCAAGGCAGCGTCGATGCGCTGCAAGTCGTGATCGACCTCCACGGCCTGTTCCGGGGCCTGGGCCATGGCCGCTTCATCCAGCGGCAACACAGCTTCGGCTGCGCGCTCGCGGCTGCCTTCGCTGCGCAGGTGGTCGATGGCGAGGTTCCCGGCGCAACGCAGCAGGTAGGTATCCAGCGCCTCGACCTTGACCTCAGGGCGACGCCAGAAGCGCAGGAACAGCTCCTGGACCAGGTCCGATGCCGTGGCCCGGCAGCCTACCCGGCGGCTCACCAGGGCCTCCATGCGTGCCCGCTGGGCCTGGAACACCTGGACGAAGCGCGCACGCCCACCGCCGCTTTCGGCATCCGCCTCGATCATGTCGCCCGGCTCGCTCACCTGGTCACTCGGCGAACACGGCCAGCAACGGCCCCAGCACCACGCTGGCGGCGGCCAGGCCCAGCAACAGGCGGGGCTGGTATGGCAGGCCGAACACCCACAGGGTCACCCCGGCCATCATCACTGCGGTCCACTCCACCAAGCCATGGGCCCAGCCCCGCAGGTGCACGCTGAGCACCAGCGACAGCACCAGCAACAGCCAACCGGCGCTGCGCAACAGGCGCAACTGCCCGGGGCGCGGCTTGCGCCCGAGCAGGTCGACGAAGTGCTTCTCCATGGCCAGGCACAGGGCAACGAAGCCGGCGTAAGCGATCAGTGCATTACCCAGCATCAGCTCGCCTCCGCCGTCTCAGTGCTTGGCTTCCTTGCCGCACGAGGGGCCCGCATGGCCACAGCCTTCGGGCTGTGTAACATCTTGCCGGCCAACCAGGCCAGGAACAGGCCGGTGCCCAGCGCTGTCAGGTCGAAACCAGCCATGGCCCAGTCACCCGCAGGTAGCGAATGGTTCAGGCCCTGGCCGGTGGTCAGACCGTTAAGCAGCGGCAGCAAGGCGAAGGCCAGCGCGCCCAGTGCCAGTTGCTCGCCCCATGCCCGCCGCCCACTGCGCAGAACGGCGTGCACCAGCGACAGGCCCCAGGCGCAGAAGAAGGCATTGACCTCCCAATCGGCGCGGCCGTCGACACCCATCGGGATCAGGCGGTTGGCCCAGAAGAAGCCCGCCACGGCCAGCAACAGGCCGCTCATGCTGGCGATATTGAGCACCTCGACCAGGCGCAGTTCGCCCGGCAGGCGTTCGCTTCTGGCATGCTTGAGCTGGCGCTTGCCCAGCCACATCACCAGGCCGGTGCCAATCACCGCAGTACCGGCCACGCCAAAGAAGAAGTACAGCCAGCGCAGCCAGGGCCCGGCGAAATTGCCCATGTGCAGGCCGGCAAAGCTGAAGGCGGTCATCATTGCCCCACTCTCCGGTTTGCCCTGGCCCAGCAGAGCACCGCTGACGCCATCGAAGGTCCAGTTGGCGCTACGCCGGTAAGCCACGTGGTCGGCAGCCGATTGCGTGAAGGTAACGCGGGCATTGCTGTCGCCGGCATTTTCCACCTGGATACGGCCGATACGCGCGCCCGGTTGCAGGTCCTGCACCTTGGCATAAAGGCTCGGCAACGGTACCAGCGGCGCGGCCACATGGGCCGCCTTGGGCGCATTGTTACGGCCGAACAGTTCGTTGAAGTACTTGCCGGTGTCGTTGCCGTAGCTGGCCATGATGCCCGCCGGCATCACCATGTACATGAACAACACCAGGCTGCTGTAGCTGATCATCAGGTGGAAGGGCAGCACCAGCACGCCAATGGCGTTGTGCCCGTCCAGCCAGGAGCGCTGGCCCTTGCCTGGGCGGAAAGTGAAGAACTCCTTGAAGATTTTCTTATGGGTGATGATGCCGGTGACCAGCCCCAACAGCATGATGAAGGCGCACAACGTCGATAGCCATCGGCCGAAAGGGTGTGGCATCTGCAACTGGAAGTGGAAGCGGTAGAAGAACTCGCCACCGCGACTGTCGCGTGCCGCCACCGGCTGCCCGGTCTGGGTATCAAGGGTCTTGGTGACGAAACCGCGTGGCCCGCCATTTGGGTCGCGATAACCCACGTTCAAGGCGGCCTCGCGTGCGTTGGGCATGCGGATCAGCCAGGTGCCCGAATGCCCGGCGTTGTCCTGCAGGTACCGCTGGGCCACCTCCAGGCTATGGGTCGGGTCCAATGCATGGCTGCGCACTTCTGGCTGCGACCAGTGGGTGATTTCTTCCTTGAAATACGACAGCGTGCCGGTGAGGAAGATGGCGAACAACAGCCAGCCGAAGATCAGGCCGGTCCAGGTGTGCAGCCAGGCCATGGCCTGGCGGAAGCCTTCTTTCATGGGGTTTTCATCCAGTATGCCAACCCGCTGATCACCCCCAGCAGCACGCTTGGCGCCAGTACGCCCAGCCAGGCGCGCAAAGCGCTGCGGCAGGCAAAGCACCAGATGAACGCCAGCAGGTAGAAAACGAATGACAGCAGCAGGCCGGTGAGCGTGGCATCGACCCGTGGCAGCGGCGCTACCAGTGAAATGCAGACGCTGGCCACGGACGCCAGCAGGTAGCCACCCAGCAGCGCGGCAAGGCTGCGTGACGTCACGGCCAGGCGATAGCTGAGCGAGAGACCGGCGGTTTTGCGCGTCATGGCGATGGTCCGGGCGTTTTCGGGGCTGCAATAATAATGATTTCAATTCTCATAAGCAAAGGCCACGCGATGAGTCGCCTGCTGCCTTGAATGCAACAAGAAATTTATTTTCAAAAAGGGCTTGAATTCGTTTCGCCGTTGCCTGACCTTAGAGTCAAGAGACGCAGAAATACCAAGGGTCTCAGAGGCCTAGGCGCGTCTCCATGCGAGCAAGCTGAATAAGGATTGAATCATGCAAATCCAGGTCAACAGCAGCAACCATTTCGAAGGCAACGCCCGGCTCGACCAGTGGGTCCGCAGCACACTGCAGAACTCGCTGGAACGTTACGAAGACGACCTCACCCGCATCGAGGTCCACCTGCGCGACGAGAACGGCGCCAAGCCCGGACCGCATGACAAACGCTGCCAGATGGAGGCTCGCCCCAAAGGCCATCAACCGATTTCCGTGACCCACACCGCCACTTCGCTGGACCAGGCGGTCGATGGTGCCGCCACCAAGCTCAACCACGCGCTGGAACACTTCTACGGCAAACTGCGCAGCAAGCGCGGCGCCCTGGAACTGAGTGACCCAGACGCCTGATCGGCAACACAAGACGCCCGGCCTGATGCCGGGCGTTTTCGTTTGTATCGATCGATGGCGCTGAACCAACAGGTAATTTCCCCGGTCAACTTCTGCATTCATTCAGCGCAGAAGCATGACCATGAACAACCCATTCGAACGAATCAGTGCTGCATTCGCCCCCGAATACCGGGTCAACCTGAGCATTGCAAACCTCGACGGCAGCATCATGCTGACCCTATCCGACGACGCTGGCGTGGTCGCCAAGCGCCTCATCACCCAGGCCCAGCGCAATGACCCGGTGCGCCTGCAGCGGGTGATCGACAGCATCCGCCTGGGCCTGGCCATCGAGCACAACCAGAACCCCCTTCAGGTGCTGGCCGCGCTAACCCGTGACGCCCGCCACGAGCCGCGCCATTTCATCGCCAACTGAGGGCTACTTGCCCTCCTCCACTTCCTTGCCGCTGGCATCCAGTACCTTGGTCGAGGGGTAGCGGTACGAGGCGTAGCGCACCACCAGGATCGCGAACGCCAGCAACAGGATGCCACCGCACAGGTACAACAGCCCTACGTCCGGCGCCTTGTGGTGCGAGACGTCGCCGATCAGCAGGCGGGTCAGCGCGGTGATGGCCACGTACAGCAGGAAGCGGATCGGCATGTGGTTGGTCTTGAAGTAGATACCGACCATCGCCCCCAGCTCCAGGTAGATGAACAGCAGCAGGATGTCATCGACACTGACCCCGCCCTTGCCGAGCATGTCGAGGAACGTCATCACCGCCGCATAGGCGGTGATCGCGCCAATGCCGAACAGCGCCAGGTAATGGAATGCCTCGACGCACAGGTTTCCCAGCGAGTCGGCCGAGCCGTGCAGCCCCTTTCGCAGCTTTTCTGCCCATTTGATGTTCACGATGTTCCATTCCCCGATACGTCTTGAAGGATGATGCGTCACCGGTGTGACGCTTGTGCCATGCAGTTAAAGGGCCAGGCCCCTGCCTTGGAAGGCGACCGATTGCCGCAAGGCACCTTGAGGCGTGGCAAGTTGCCAGAAACACGACCATGCGCTGGGGAAAAATCAGATTTAACCCCTTCCTTGTAGGGCATTTCCCAAAGATACTCCCTGCCATTGTGGTGTTCGGGGATGAGCACTAGTCTCGGATCGTCGCTGCCAAACAGCGACCGGCTTTGATTTGATGATGACCTCAATGCATGAGCTGGAGACGTTGCGGGCTTTGCTTGAGTCGGCACTGGTTCAGGTGCAGATGCCCGCTGAGCCTCGGAGTTTGCACTGAGGTTTGAGTGTTGCGTTGTCTGGGCTGGCCTCTTCGCGGGTAAACCCGCGAAAGTGCCCGGATGGCCAGGCGCTGATGGATGATGCTGAGTTGGGCATGAAGCAGTAAGCGCTCTGCACCACGCTACAATTTCTGCTTGCGAAGCAATCAACATTGCCATTACTGTATATAGATACAGTAAATCGAAACGCAACCAGCAAAAGGCATAGAGGTGATGAATGGCCGTCGAAGTGGTGTACCGCAGCAGCCGCGACCCGGAGCGCTTGTTCATGGATAAGGCCGAAGCAGACCGTCACGACAAGATGCTCGAACTGGCCGAGCGCCTGGCCGAAGTACTGCACAAGGCAGTGCCCTCGCTGAGCGAGAAACAGGTCGAGGAAGCCGGTATCTACATGGCCAAAAACCGCGATGTGTTCGCCCGGGCGTTCAAGAGCCAGCCGGATGCGCTGGCCGAGTTGCTCGAAGCGCCAGCGGCCGAGTAATTGCCTGCACTGGCCTCATCGCCAGCAAGCTCCACGGGGGTACATGGCTTGCTCCATTGCTCAGGTCACCTCATTACCCTGTAGGAGCAGCCTTGTGCTGCGAAGAGGGTAGTTGAGCAACAGATATTCTTCGGCAGTAATGGCCTCTTCGCAGCGCAAGGCTGCTCCTACAAGTCGGCGCGACAGGGGTGGGCGCTGGCTTGCCGGCGATAGGGCCAGTGCAAGAACACAAATTACATCAGCCGTAGAGCAACCGCTCTGCCAACATCTGCGCCACCCGCGCCGGCGAGCGCTTCTCTGCCTGTGCATGGCCAAACACTTCGGTCAGCCGTGAAGGTATCCGCGCCAGGTGCGCGGTGATGGTGCCCAGGTCTTCGCCACGATGGGTAAGTGCCACGTAGATCAACCCACCGGCATTGATCACGTAATCGGGCGCATACAGTATCCCGCGCGACTCCAGCTGGTCGGCTACCTGCAAGGTGGTCAGCTGGTTGTTCGCCGCCCCCGCCACGGCCGCACAACGCAACTGCATCACGCTCTGCCCGTTCAACACCGGCCCCACACCGCAAGGGGCAAAGATGTCGCAAGGGGTGCTGATCAACGCATCGTTGGTCACCGGATGGGCATTGAACTGCTCCACCGCCAGCCGCACTCGTCCAGGGTCTAGGTCGCTCACCAGCAGGTCCGCCCCTGCCGCATGCAGTTGCTCCGCCAGCGCATAACCGACATTGCCCAGCCCTTGCACCGCAACCCGAAGCCCTTGCAGGTCATCACTGCCAAGGCGGAACGAAGTGGTGGCACGAATGCCAGCAAAAACCCCCATCGCCGCATGCGGTGAGGGGTCACCCGAGGCCGTGGTGCTGGTCACATGCGGTGTGCTCTGGGCAATGCAGTCCATGTCCAGGGTCGAGGTGCCGCTGTCCACGGCGATGATGAAGCGCCCTTGCAAGGTGTCGATGAAGCGGCCAAAGGCCTCGAACAGCGCGGCACGGTTTTCCACATGCGGGTTGCGCATGATCACCGCCTTGCCGCCCCCCAATGGCAGGCCAGCCAGCGCCGCCTTGTAGCTCATACCCTGGGCAAGGCGAATGGCGTCTGTCATGGCGCTTTCATCATCGGCATAAGGCAGGTAGCGGCAACCGCCCATGGCGGGGCCCAACTGCTCGCTGTGGATCACCACCACAGCCTTCAGGCCGGTAGGCGGATCGGTGAACAAGTGCAGCGACTGGGTACGGGTGCTTTGCATCAGCGCGAACATCGACAGGCTCCCCTACGAGGTGCTCTTTCCAGTATAGGCACGGCCCTTGGGCTGGTAGCGCCGCCGGACCACTGGACGAAACCGCGCGCCACGGCTAATACTCAAACGTGTGTGGAGAAGCCCCATGAAGCCACGTCAAGCCTGCCTGGCCTGCCTGGAACGCGAGCCCGTCGCCCTGCTGGAAGCCGCATTATGGATTGCCGCCGAGCACGACCGAAGCGTCGAGCCCGCGGCCAGCCTTGCCAAGCTGCATGACCTGCAGCGTGAGATAAGCACCAATCTGCCGATGCTGCCGCTGTGCGAACTGGCACAGCCACTGCTGCGCCAACTCAATGCCCTAGGCTTCCAGCAGGATGAATATCACCCGCTGCGCCCGCATGCCGCGATGATGGACAAGGTGCTGCAACGCCGCCGTGGCCAACCACTGACACTTGCCATCCTCGCCCTGGAACTGGCCCGGCGTCTGTCCATACCCCTTGAGGGCGTAGGCTTCCCTGGCCATTTCCTGCTGCGCGTGCCGGGTGCCGATCACCTGCTTGACCCCTGTGGCGGCCGGCGTCTCTACCCCAACGACTGCCGTGAGCTGCTGGCTCGCCAGTTCGGCCCGCATGTAGCGCTGACTGCCGAGCACATGCGCAGTGCCAGCCCGCTGCAGATGCTGCAACGCCTGTCACGCAACCTGCGCCAGTTGCATATAAGCAACGACAACCACCTGGCGGCACTGATCGATGCCGAGCGGGTCATGCAACTGGGCCCGGTGCAGGTCAGCGACTATGTGACTCGCGCTTCGCTATACCAGCATCTGGATTGCCCGCAGGCCGAGCGCTTTGATCTGGAGCATGCGTTATTGCTGACAGAGGACCCGGTCCAGCGCCTGAAGCTTTCCGAACGTATCGGCAAGCTTCCGGCGGCGAACCGTTCCATTCACTGAGCCGGGCTGTCCGGCTGCCGGGCGGGGTGGGCCTGGGCGAACGCCGCGTGTTCGGCCGCAAGGGCGGCAACCCGAAGGATGCGCGGGAAGCTGTCGAGGTCGATGTTGAAGCGTTCGGCCGCGTACAACTGCGGGATCAGATAGACATCCGCCAGGCCCGGCTCATCGCCGAAGCAGAAGCCATGATCGCCTATCAGTTGCTCAACTGCCGCCAACCCTTGGCTGATCCAGTGACCAATCCACTGGTTGACCTGGCTTTCGTCCTGGCCGGCCTGGCGCAGTCGGTTGAGCACGCTGACGTTGTGCAGCGGGTGGATGTCGCAGCCGATGATCGCCGCCACGCCCCGTACCTTGGCGCGCGCCTCGGCCGCAGAAGGCAGCAGCGCGGGCTGTGGATAAACCTCCTCCAGGTACTCGATGATCGCCGGCGACTGCACCAGCAGCTCACCGCCATCGGTGCGCAAGGCCGGCACGCGGCCCTGCGGGTTGACCGCGACATAGCCCGAACCGCGCTGCTCACCCTGCAACAGGTTGACCGGCACGGACTGGTAGGCCAGCCCCTTCAGCGCCAGGGCAATGCGCACCCGGTAGGACGAGGTGGAACGGTAATAGGTGTACAGCTCCATGCCCGTGCCTCCTCAGTTGGCCGCGATGACCGTGCCGCGGCATTCACCGAAACCGATGCTGGCCACACCATCACGCACGCAGCGGGCACGCAGGATGATCTCGTCGCCGTCTTCGAGGAACTTGCGCACCTCGCCACTGGCCAGTTCCACCGGGTGCTTGCCCCCTTCGGTTATCTCCAGCAGGCTGCCGAACGAACCTGGAGTGGCGCCCGACAGCGTGCCCGAACCGAACAGGTCGCCCGGTTGCAACTGGCAGCCGTTGACGCTGTGGTGCGCGACCAGCTGCGCCACTGTCCAGTACATGCTGCGGGTGTTGCTCAGGGTCAGGCGGTGCGGGGCAAGATCCTGCTCGCGCATGCGCTCGGTCAGCAGCAGTACCTCAAGCTCGATATCGAATGCACCAGCGGCCTGGTCGCGCTTGTCCAGCAGGTACGACAGTGGCTGCGGGTCGCCTTCCGGGCGTGAGGGCTGGGCACAGCGGAACGGCTCAAGCGCTTCGGCGGTAACTACCCAAGGCGAGATGGTGGTGATGAAGCTCTTGGACAGGAACGGCCCCAGCGGCTGGTATTCCCAGGCCTGGATATCGCGCGCCGACCAGTCGTTGAGCAGGCACAGGCCAGCCACGTGCTCGGCGGCATCGCCTACCGGGATCGCCTGACCAATGTCGTTGCCCTGGCCGATCCAGATACCCAGCTCCAGCTCGTAGTCCAGGCGCGCGCAGGGGCCGAAGCTTGGCTCGGTGTGCCCGGCCGGCAGCGTCTGGCCCTTGGGCCGGCGCACATCGGTGCCGGACGGGCGGATGGTCGAGGCACGGCCGTGATAACCGATCGGCACGTACTTGTAGTTGGGCAGCAGCGGGTTGTCGGGGCGGAACAGCTTGCCCACGTTCTTGGCGTGCTCGATGCCCACGTAGAAGTCGGTGTAGTCACCGATCTGCGCCGGTACATGCAGCTGGCAGGCGCTGGCCGGGTACAGGGCGGCCTGCAGTGCCGCCTTATGTTCACTGTGTTCGCCCAGCAGCACCAGCAGGCGCTCGCGCAGGGCGACGCGGGCACCGCGGCCGAGGGCGAAGAATGCGTTCAAGACCCCACCACGGGTGGCCTCGACCGCGGCCTTGGCGGCACCGTCGAACAGGCCTGCGGCCAGCACCGCCTCCAGGTCGAGGATCGCGTCGCCGATGGCCACGCCACAGCGCTTGGCTTCACCCGGCCGGCTGAAGATGCCCAACGGCAGGTTCTGCAGCGGGAAGTCGCTGTGCCCGTTGGCGTGCTCGACCCAGCTACGGGCAATGGCGGTCTGATTCATGGGTTATCTCCGGTTCGGGTTGAAGGTGCTCGGCAAGGTGGCCCAGCAACTATCGTAGTCGGCCTGCAACTGCGGGCATTCAAGGGCTTGCAGGCTCGGGCGCAGCACCTGGCTGGTCTCGAACATGAAGGCCATGGTGTTGTCGATCTTGTGCGGTGCCAGGTCGGCAGCAATAGCCTTTTCGCAGGTTTCGGCGTCGGGGCCATGGGCGCTCATAACCCCGTGCAGCGAGGCGCCACCCGGCAGGAAGCCCTCGGCCTTGGCGTCGTAGGCACCATTGATCAGGCCCATGAACTCGTTCATCAGGTTGCGGTGGAACCATGGTGGACGGAAGGTGTTCTCGGCCACCATCCAGCGTGGCGGGAAGATCACGAAGTCCATGTTGGCCATGCCATGCACGCTGGTCGGCGAGGTCAGCACAGTGAAGATCGACGGGTCCGGGTGGTCGAAGCTGACCGTACCGATGGTGTTGAAGCGACGCAGGTCGTACTTGTACGGCACGTTGCTGCCATGCCAGGCGACCACGTCCAGTGGCGAGTGCTGCAGTTCGCAGGCCCAATGTTCGCCCAGGAACTTCTGCACCAGCTGCACCGGGCCATCGGCCTCTTCGTAGCGCGCCACAGGGGTGAGGAAGTCGCGCGGGTTTGCCAGCCCGTTGCTGCCGATCGGGCCCAGGTCCGGGATGCGCAGCGGCGCGCCGTGGTTTTCGGCGATATAGCCGCGGGCCTCGCCGTCGAGCAGTTCCACCCGAAACTTCATGCCACGCGGGATGACCGCGATTTCCAGCGGCTCGACTTCCATCACCCCCAGCTCGGTGGCAATGCGCAGGCGGCCCTGTTGCGGCACCAGCAGTAGTTCACCGTCGGCGTTGAAGAACACCCGCTCCATCGACCGGTTGGCGCGGTAGATGTAGATGCTCACGCCGGCCGGTTTTTCCGCAGCGGCGTTGGCCACCATGGGCAGCCAGCCCTCGATGAAATCGGTCGGTTCGACGGGGATCGGCTGGGGGTTCCAGCGCAGGCGGTTGGGGGTGATGGCCCCCAGCGGGCCGGTCAGCGGCTGGCGCGCCAGGCGCTCGAAACGGGGATGCAAGGCAGATGGGCGAATACGGTACAGCCACGTGCGGCGCAGTTCGCTGCGGGTCATGGTGAACGCCGTCCCCGAGAGCAGCTCGGCGTACAGCCCATAGGGCGCCTTCTGCGGCGAGTTCTGCCCGACCGGCAAGGCCCCTGGCAGCGCTTCGCTGGCAAACTCGTTGCCGAAGCCGCTGAGGTAGTGAAGGTCGGGTGACGTATCGCGATTCATCGATGCCTCCGGGCTCTGGCCGAGCCGTTGCTGGCAGCTGGCTGCTGGCCCGGGGCGGGGTGGCAGCGCGTCTGCATTGTTTTTATCGTAATCAGATTACGAATAACGTAATTTGCTACGGGCAATGCGTCAAGCTATAAAGGCGCGACTCGAAGAATCCGGAAGAAGATGTCCATGGCAAAAGCCAGCTCCCCCGCCGACAACGGCAAGCAGAAAGTCCGCTCGGCGGAGGTCGGCACCGACATCCTGAAGGCTCTTGCCGAGCTCTCCCCGTCCACCTCCCTGTCGCGCCTGGCGGAACATGTGCAGATGCCAGCGAGCAAGGTGCACCGTTACCTGCAGGCGTTGATCGCCAGCGGTTTTGCCGAACAGGATGCGGCCACCAACCATTACGCCCTGGGGCGCGAGGCTCTTCGGGTAGGGCTGGCGGCGCTGGGCAGCATCGATGTGCTGAAGATTGCCGCGCTGCCATTGTCACAGCTGCGCGATGAACTGAACGAGAGCTGCTTCGTTGCCGTATGGGGCAACCAGGGCGCGACAGTGGTCAGCATCGAGCCGGCAGTACGCGCGGTCACGGTGGTAACGCAGATCGGCTCGGTTCTGCCGCTGCTCACTTCGTCCACCGGGCTGGTGTTCGCTGCCTATCTTCCCGAGCGCGAGACCGTGGAGTTGCGTGACCGGGAACTGGCCGCCCTGCAGCACAGCGCCGCCGACTACCAGGCAGTACTGGCGGGCATTCGTGAACGTGGCCTGCACCATGTGCACGGGCTGTTGATGCCGGGCGTGGATGCGCTGTCGGCCCCGGTGTTCAATGCCATGGGGCAGATCGCCGCGGTGATGACAGTGGTCGGGCCGACCTCGATCTTCCATGCCGACGAGCATGGTCCGGCGGCGCAACGGTTGCTGGCAGCAGCACGGGAAACCAGCTGGCGCATGGGCTATTCGCCCGCCGACTGAGCGCCTTCGGCACTATTGCCCGATACGTAAAGGTGAATGTCATAAGCGGCTATTTTTCCTGCAGGATCAGGCGCTTATTCTTAACTCACTGGCCGGCATGAAGGGCTCTCCCCCCGCCTTTCAGGCCTGCGAGGTTCACCGACGTAGATTTTGAAGCTCCTTGATCTGACGTCTCGATTGGCCGCTGCGGCTTGCAGCGGCCTTTTTTATCTGCCCTGAAAAAATCTTCGCCCGCGAAGAGGCCGGCACAGGCATACAAGTTTCAGCCAAGCGGATACTTCTGCAAGTTGGCCATCATCTGCTGCAACGCCTGCAAGCTGTCCTGTGGGTGCACTGCCCCGTCGAAGTCGCCAATCCGTGCCCAGTTCTCCGCCACCTGCTCCGGAGTAAAGCCTTCACGCGGATCGAAGCCTACCCCCAGGCTGCGCTCCCAACGCACCTTGCCCACCCAACCGCCCCCCACTTCGAACAGCTCACCACTGCCCTGGCACTGCTCGCTGCCCAGATACACCACCAGCGGGCTGACCAGCTCAGGCTTGAGCCGCTCGAACACCTGGGGCGGGATCAACCCTTCGGTCATGCGGGTGCCACCCGTGGGGGCGATGGCGTTGACCAGGATGCCGTGCTTGCGCCCTTCGATCGCCAGGGTACGTGTCAGCCCATACAGGCCCAGCTTGGCCATGCCGTAATTGGCCTGGCCGAAGTTGCCGTAGATGCCGGACGTGGAAGCGGTGAAGATCACCCGCCCCCAGTTCTGCTCGCGCAGGTGCGGCCAGGCGGCGCGGGTGACCTTGTAAGCCCCCTCGACATGCACCTGATACACCTGCTCCCAGTCGCTGTCTTCCATCTTGTGGAAGGTTTTGTCACGCAGGATGCCGGCATTGTTCACCAGCACATCGACCCGGCCGAAGCTGTCCAGGGCCTGCTCGACAATACGCGCGCCTTGGCTGACCGAATCATGGTTGGCAATGGCACTGCCCCCGGCAGCGCGGATCTCCTCTACTACCCGGTCGGCGGCGGAGGCGCTGGCACCTTCACCGTGGGTGGACCCGCCGAGGTCGTTGACCACCACCCGCGCACCACGGGCAGCGAACAGCAGCGCATGGGCACGGCCCAGGCCGCCCCCGGCTCCGGTGACTATCACCACGCGATCTTGCAGACAGACAGGCTCGCTCATGCTCATGGCTCCAGGCAGGTTCAGGTAGGCCGAGTGTCCGCCGCCAGCAGCGGGCGGACAATCAAGCTCACGCAGGCTGAATGCCTGGCAATAACGCAGCACGATGGTTATGGGGCCGCTTTGCGGCCCATCGCCGGCAAGCCAGCTCCCACACCAACCGCGCCGGCCTCCAGGCATGCGCTGTACCTGTGGGAGCCGCCTTGCCGGCGATGAGGCCCTGTCAGGACCACGCCACTTTCTGCTGGAAACAGCTCAGCGGTTGTTCACGAAAGGCCAGGTAATGGCGTAGCACCTGCACCGGCGCTTCGGTATGCGGGTAATGGCCGATGCCCTGCAACTGCACGGTGTCCGGCTCCGGCACCAGTTGCCGGTAGCGCTCCACCATGTGTGCGCCGGAAAGCGGGTCGTCCACGCCATTGATGAAGCGCAGCGGCACGCCTTCGTGCTGCATCGCGCCAACCCAGCGGTCCCGGTGCAACCTGCGCTCTGGCATATAACCCACCAGCTTGTGCAGGATGCGCGTGCCACGGTTGGCGGCTATCAGGCTCCAGAAGTCATCCAGCGCACTTTCACTAGGGTGGGTGCAAGGGCCGTAGACCTGGGTCACGTTGCGCACCAGGTCGTCGCGACCGAACGAGCGCCCTACCAGCCAGCCCAGGCGGCTGAGCAACAGCTTCTGTACCAGCAGCATGCGGCAGCTTTCGGGGAACAGCCCGCTGTTGAGGAACACGCAGCTGGCAATGCTGGCGCGCTGTTCATGATGCCGCGCCAGCATTTCCTGGGCCACACTGCCGCCGTAGTCATGGGCCAACAGATGCACCGGCTGGTCGACCTTCAGCTCGGCGAGCAAAGCCTGCTGCAGGTCGGCCTGCTCCATCAGGCTATACACGTGATCGACCGGTTTGGCCGAATCGCCAAAGCCGAGCATGTCACAGGCGATAACCCGGAAGCGCTGGGCCAAAGGCCCCCAAAGGTAGTGCCAATCCCAGCTGGCGGTGGGGAAACCGTGCAACAGAAGCAGGGGCTCTCCTTGCCCTGCGGTCCAGTAACGGATGCTCTGGCCCCGGAAGCTGAAACTCTGTCCCCGGGTACGCCAGACGCACAATGGAATTTCGGCCATGGGCATCAGAACGGTCCCGGTGAAGTGGTGTTGGCGGAATAGAGCAAGGCTGCGGTCATTGCATGTCACCTCGGCACTTACATGTGCTCTCTATGTCGAGGCTGAGTCTAGCCAGCAGCCCATGGGCTGGAACTTGCGTTGCCAGCCAGCTTGATGACTTGGCGAGTCAGTGGCACGAACGGTCAGAGCAGCACAGCCAGCAGCGGTGCCGCGAACAGGTTCAACAGCCCGGTCAGGACCATGACCAGGCCGGCCACCGAACCCTCCTCGCGGCCTACCTCCTGTGCCCGGCTGACACCGGCACCATGGGCGCCAACACCGAACAGCGCGCCCCGCGCCAGCGGCGTGCGCAACGGCAACCAGCGCAGTAGCACGCCGCCGAGCATGGCGCCCAGTACGCCGGTGAACATCACGAACACCGCCGTGAGCTCCGGTACGCCACCCAGGTCATGGGCCAGTGGCATGGCAAAGGGCGTGGTGATAGAACGCGGCACCAGCGACAGGCTGGTCGCGCTGTCCAGCGCCAACATATGAGCCAACCCCCAGGAACTGGCGATCGAAGCGCTACTACCGGCGACCATACCCATCATCAGTGCCGGCCAGTGGCGCGCCAGCATGGCCCGTTGCTGCCAGATCGGCACCGCGAATGCCACGGTCACCGGGCCAAGCACACTCATCAGCCAGTGGGTGTTGCGGGCGTACTCGGCATAAGCGGTGTGCAGCGGCACGGCCACCGCCAGCAACAGTACCGGCACCAGGATCAGCGGCGACAGCAGGTAGCGCCCGCTGCGCCGGTACAGCCAGCGGCTGCCCAGGTACGCCAGCAAGGTCAGAGCCAGCCAGAACAGCGGCATGGGTTCAAGGCTCATGGCGCAACCTCCAGCGGCACACCAGTTCCACAGTCAACGCGGTCACCACCATTACCGTCAGGGTGCTCACGGCAATCACCAGCAGGATGCGCCAGCCCTCGTCACGGATCAGAGCGCCATAATCGAGCAGGCTCATCAGCGCCGGAATGAAGAACAGCAGCATCTCAGCCATCAGCCAGCCTGCGCCCAGTTGAAGCATGGCTGGCTTGAGCACACCTGAGGCAAACAGCAACAGCAGCAATGCCAAGCCCATCACTCCGCCAGGAATCGGCCAGCCCAACCAAGTGGCAAGCTGGCCACCGAGCAGGAACAGAGCACAGAGGATCGCCAGCTCGACGAGCAGGCGCAGGGCTTTTTTCAACAACGCAGGTTTCATGGGGGGGGTCCTCTACAGGCCCTCATTTTAAGTTTTGGCTGCCTAGGCCAGAAGCGAATTGTTAGACTGAACAACATTCCAGAATGGAATTGTGATCATGGAATTCAAACAGCTGCGCAGCTTTATCGAAGTGGTCCACCGCGGCGGTTTTACCCAGGCCGCGCAGACCCTGCACATCAGCCAGTCGGCGGTGAGCAAGCAGGTGGCTCAGTTGGAGCAAGATGTGGGCCAGCCGCTGCTGGAGCGCCAGGCCTCGCAGTTGCACCTGACCGCTGCCGGGCGCATCGTCCTGGAGCGCGGCGAAGCCTTGCTGCGTCAACGTCAGGCATTGCTCGGCGAACTGGACGACCTCAGCCAGATGAGCCGCGGCGAACTGCGGCTGGGCCTGCCGATGCTGGGCAGCGACGCGCTGTTCGCCGGGTTGTTCGCCGAATATCGGCGGCGTCACCCGAACATTGCAATCCACTTGCTAGAAGGTGGCAGTCGCAGCATCGAACAGGCGGTCAGAAGTGGTGAACTGGAACTGGGAGGCAGCCTGACGCCCAGTGACGAGGCGTTCGACTACCAGCCGTTCTGCAACGAGCCAATGGATGCACTGTTGCCTGCCGGGCACGAGCTGGCAGGCCAGGAGGCGGTAGATCTGTGGCAGCTGGCCGATACCCCGTTCCTGCTTTACCAACGCAGCTTCGTGCTCAATGACCGGCTGCTGAAGGCGTGCCAGCAGCAGGGTTTTACCCCCAAGGAAGGCGGTCGCAGTGGCCAGGCGGATTTCCTCGCGGCGCTGGCAGCGGCGGGCCAGGGCGTGGTGTTGCTGCCCCGTGTGGTGGCGAAAGCGCTGGGGCGCCCCGGTGTGGTGCGCCTGCCCCTTCGCTCACCGGCGGATTTGCGTTGGGATATCGCGTTCATCTGGCGGCGCGGGGCGTATCTGTCACGGGCGGCGCAGGCGTGGTTGTCTTTACTACGCAAACATCACGGCTGACGCGATCCCTGTAGGAGCGGCCTTGTGTCGCGAAAGGGCTGCAAAGCAGCCCCAGCAATATCTGCTGCGCTGCCGAATCCAGGGGCTGCTTTGCAGCCCTTTCGCGACACACGGCCGCTCCTACAAGGGCTCGCGTGAAGCCTCGAGTCAGGCCTTCAGTGCTTGAACAAGCTCAGCCAACCAAGGCTCTGCATCCGCCTCCGGAGTCACCGTCTCGCTGGCATCCAGGCGCAACATCGGTTGCACTTCGCGCACGCCCAGTTCGGCAAAAAGTTCGCGCATCTGCTCGCCACCACCGCAATAGGTATCGCCATAACTGCTGTCGCCCAAGGCAATCACCGCACCCGGCAGACCACGCCAGGCCGCAGGCAGGGTATCGCGAATGCTGCAATACAACGGCATGAGGTTGTCCGGCAGTTCGCCCATGCCAGTGGTCGAGGTCACGGCCAGCAAGGCGTCGGGGGCGAAACCTTCAAGGTCCTGCAAGGTGGCGCGCGCCGCATGCCAGGCCTCCAGGCCCGCAGCCTTGAGCAGCGATTCAGCGTGACGGGCGACTTCTTCGGCGGTGCCGTAGACCGATCCGGAAATAATGGCGACTTTCATCGGGTAGTGGATTCCGAAACTGAGTGAAAACGTAGGATACTAGCATCCGGCGCTGGCAAAAGGCCGCCTCTACCAAAGTCACCATCCTAAGCCCTGCTTCGCACCCTTGTTTATTCAATGGCCCGAACATGATCAACGCGCAACTACTGCAATCCATGGTCGATGCGTCCAACGACGGCATCGTGGTCGCCGAACAGGAAGGCGACGACACCATCCTCATCTACGTGAACGCGGCCTTCGAACGCCTGACCGGCTACAGCCGTGACGAAATCCTCTACCAGGATTGCCGCTTCCTGCAGGCCGACGACCGCGACCAGCTTGGCCGCGCCCGCATCCGCAAGGCCCTGGCCGAAGGCCGACCGTGCCGCGAAGTGCTGCGCAACTACCGCAAGGATGGCAGCGCTTTCTGGAACGAACTGTCGATCACCCCGGTAAGGCACGACGCCGAACAGCGCACCTACTTCATCGGTATCCAGAAAGACGTCACTCGCCAGGTCGAACTGGAGCGGGAACTGGCGCAACTGCGCGTTCGTCCGAAACCCGACGAACGCACCTGAACCAAGTACGCCACGCACGGTCAATCCCGTTGAAGAAATCGCCATCGAGTTCGATCATGCAAGCAGAAGCGCTCCTGACCCAGGACGAGCTGGATTTCATACAGAACATGCAGCATTCGCCGCAGTTGAACCTGGCCGACCCCATGTCGAGCCTGCTGGTCAATGGCGACCGCCGCATCCAGAGCTTGCTCACCCGCTTGGTGGCCAACGAGCAGGTAACCCTGCAGGCCCAGTTCAACAACCAGCAAATCAGCTTCCCGCTGCAACTGGTGGAAGACGAGTTCCACGCCCTGCACCTGCAACTGGGCTCACCGGAAATCTACGAGGACGGCCCCATGCTGCGCCCCTGGCGCCTGTCGATGGAGAAGCCGAGCGCACTGCTCGATGCCCATGGGCAGGAAACTGGCCTGTGGGTTCGCGAGATCTCGTTCAAGGGTACATTGCTGGAAGTCCGTGGCCTGCCAGCGGCACCAGCCCACTTCGAATTGCGCTTCGCCCCTGATGGCATCCCCCCCATCGAACTGCATGGCGTGCTGGGCCGACGCATCGGCCCGGACCTGGCAGCCTACGACCTCAGCCAAAGCCCGGCCGAAGAGATCGAACGCCTGCGCGACTACATCCTCCAGGCCCATCGCCGGGCCCACCCCGAGCTACACACTCAGGTATCGAACTGACCGGCCAGAAACTGCCGCAAACGCTGGCGCATCACGCTACCCTGCGCACCCAGGCAAGCGATCGGGCTGCCAGCCAGGCTGTCCTGTGCCAGTTCCGCCGCTTCACCCGCCAGTAACAACGGGCACTCCAGCCCAGCCACCAGGCGCGTCAGCCGCCGTGTGAGCTCCGTCGTTGGCGGCTGATGGGAAAACAGCACCAGGGCATCCGGTTTCAGGCGTTCGCAGACCAGTGCCAGTTCTGCCAGCGGCTGCCCGCTCGCCAGTGGCGTCACGCCAACTTCATCGCAGCCCAAGGTCAGGCTGGTCACCAGCAAATCCAACTCGTGGCACTGCCCCGGCAATGGCGCCAGCAGCACCATGCGGCTGCGCGGCGCGCGGGCGAGTTGCAAGCGGGTATACACCCGGCCACGCAGGAACTGATCGAGGAACAGCCACTCGCTGGCCTGCCCGTAGCCGCCCTGACCGGCCGCCAGGTCATGCCACACAGGCATGAACACTTCACTGAATACCTGGTCCAGGGTGCAGGCAGCAAATACCTCGTCGAACAGGCGGTCCAGGCCGACAAGGTCAAAACGTTGTAACGCCTGGCGAATTTGCTGCTGCCAGCGCCCCCAGGCGCCCGTCGCGCCACCTGCCTGCCCGGCACGGGCATGGTCGCGCGCGAGGATGCTGGCAACCTTGCTTACCGCCACGCCGCGCTCCAGCCAGCCAAGGATGCGGCGGATGTCATCGATGTCGGCCTGGGAATACAAGCGGTGACCGCTGTCGGTGCGGGTAGGCTGGATCAGACCGTGGCGGCGCTCCCAGGCGCGCAAGGTCACGGCATTGACGCCGGTCAGGCGGGAAACCTCACGGATCGGAAACAGGTCCTGCGCGAGGCCCGCATCGATTACCGGATTCAGTCCCTGTTCGTTCATCTGCACGGGGTTCCCTGTGTGTCCAAGTTGAACACCTAGTCTACTACGGCAATACCAGGCGCTGGGGCGCAACCGTTTGCCGGCTTACAGTTGCCGAAGATCGCAGATGGGCGATAATCCGCGCCCGATTCTTGCATGCATGCCTGTGTCGCCCACCACCCCGGGCCACTCAGCCAAAGGGGCCGGCTACCCGCCAGCCCCGTTGCCAGGAGATACACGATGTCTACCCCACCCGTCACCTTGATGGTGTCGCGCCGCGCCGCCCATGGCCGCTACCAGGACCTGCTGGCCTGGCTGCATGAAGGCGAGCAGCTGGCCACCGACTTCCCCGGCTACCTTGGCTCGGGCATCCTCGCGCCACCCCGCGACAGCGACGAATTCCAGATCATCTTCCGTTTCAGCGACGAGCCGACTCTGCATGCCTGGGAACATTCCGCCTCGCGTCGGGCCTGGTTGCAACGCGGCAACGGCCTTTTCGAACGCCCCAAGGAAGCGCGCGTGAGCGGCATCGACGACTGGTTTGGCACCAACATGGTGCAAAAACCACCACGCTGGAAGCAGGCTGTGGCCATCTGGCTGGCCTTCTTCCCGGTCTCGCTGGTGTTCAACCTGGTGTTCGGCCACTGGCTCGCTGCGCTGGACCTGGTACCACGGGTATTGCTCAGCACCCTGGGCCTGACGCCGGTGATGGTCTACCTGTTCATCCCCCTGTCCACCCGTCTGCTGGCCGGCTGGCTGCATGCGTCCCCCGCCCCTGCCGGCGCCCTGCGCAGCCGCTGAGGCCAGGCCGTACACGCGGTAGACAGTTCGGGTATGCTGGGCGGCAACCAAAGGACAGACAAGTTGACCGCCCTGAACATGAACAGCCCCATTCTCGTTACCGGAGCCAGCCAGCGCGTCGGGCTGGCCCTGGCCCTTGAACTGGCGCAGGCCGGCCATACGGTGGTCAGTGCCAGCCGCAGCGTCCAGCCACAAGCGGCTCACCCGAACATCGTGCAGTTCCAGGCCGACCTGTGCCAGCTGGCCGATCGACAGGCCCTGATCGACTACTTGCACAACCATTACGACGGCCTGCGCGCGATCATCCACAACGCCTCGTTGTGGCTCGACGATGGCCTCGACAACCTCGAGACCATGTTCCGCCTTCACGTCGAAGCGCCCTACCACCTCAACCTGGCCTTGGGCGACCTGCTGGCCAAGGTGGAAAAGGCCGACATCATCCACATTTGCGACGAAACCTCTTCGCGCGGCAGCAAAAGCCACATCGGCTACGCCGCGACCAAGGCCGCGTTGCAGAACATGGTGCTGTCTTTCGCCGAAAAATATGCGCCCAAGGTGCGTGTGAACGGTATCCTGCCCGGGCTGCTGATCCTCAAGGAAGGGGGTGACGAAACCTACCGCCAGCAGACCCTGAAAAAGGCCCTGCTGGAGTTCGAACCCGGCGCCGGCCCGCTGATCGAGACGGTCAGGTACCTGCTCGCCAGCCAGTACAGCACCGGCAGCCAGGTGGTCATCAACGGTGGCCGCCACCTGAAGAACCGCATGACCTGAGAGAAGCCCATGACCCCACAGCAACAGCTCGAACTCGAGGCCGCCGCGTTCCGGCGCCTGGTCGAACACCTGCAGAAGCGCACCGACGTGCAGAACATCGACCTGATGAACCTGTCCGGCTTCTGCCGCAACTGCCTGTCCAAGTGGTACAAGGCCGCGGCTGACGAGCGCCAGCTCGACCTGAGCCTGGATGACGCCCGCGAAGCGGTGTACGGCATGCCTTACGCCGAGTGGAAAGCCCAATACCAGAAAGAAGCCAGCGCCGACCAACAAGCGGCGTTCGAAAAAGGAAAACCTCGTGACTGACCTGAACACCCTGCGCGCCAGCCTGGCCAGCGGCCAACACGTGTTTGCCGACACCCTGGCGTTCATTGCCGACAACTACAGCTACCAGCCACAGGCCTTCGACAATGGCGGCGTGGCGAATGCAGCCGGGCAGAACGAAGGTTCGTGCAAGACCCTGGGCCTGGCGCTGCTGGAAGGACTGAGCGACCAGGAAGCGCTGCTGGCCTTTGGCGAGCACTACCGTGACGTGGTGGCCACGCCCGAGGGCAGCGACCATGGCAATATCCGTGCGCTGATCAAGCATGGGCTGGCGGGCGTCAAGTTCGCCGAGCTGCCGCTTGCGCGCAAGGCTTGAGATAGCCGGGGCTGCTTTGCAGCCCATCGCGACACAAGGCCGCTCCTACAGAAGACCGCGTTCCCTTGTAGGAGCGGCCTTGTGTCGCGATAGGGCCGCAGAGCGGCCCCAAAATCTCGAAACCAACCTCAGCTGATGATGGTTCCCGGCACCCCTCCCGCCAAGCCACCCTGCTGCAACCACTGCAAGGCCACCGGCCACAAACTTTCGCGAAAGCGGTCATGGAAGAACGCGAAATGGCCAATTTCATCGACCGAGATATCCACAGGCGCAATACGCAGGTGCTGGCGCTCGGCGCCCTGCAGATAACCCAGCAAACGCTCGGTCGCCGCCACGGTACCAAAGGGATCATCGGTCAGGCTGATGGCCAGCGTCGCCGCCCGCACCTGGGCGAACGGTAGTGCCTCCAGTGCACGCCCGCTGGGTCGGTGCTCATAGCGCGGGGTACGGGTGGTCCAATCGTGCACCACGCCGGATGGCGTATCCTCCAGCCAACCCAGACGCTTGCCGGGAAAATAACCGAACACACGGGTGAGCAGCGGCATTACCACATGCCACTTGCAGAACAGCTGCCAACGCTGGTCAGCCGCATAATCGCGCCAGTAGGCGAATTGCGCGCCAACCATCACCACCCGGCGTACCTTGTGCGCCGACGGTGCCAGCCCCACTGCGCAGCCGCCAAAACTGTGCCCCACCACATCCACCGGCTGGCCGGGGAAATGTTCTGCGGCATTCACCAGCATGGCTTCGAAATCCAGCCGGCCCCAGTCGCTCCAGGATGCCTGGAAGCCACGCAGCGAGGCCGGGCGGGATTCGCCAATGCCACGGTAGTCGTATGTCAGCACATCGCAACCTTGGGCGAACAGGTAGTCGGCGAAACGCGAGTAGTAGTGGCAGCGTACCGAAGTGGCAGCGTTGATGATCACCAGCGGGCGCTGGGGGTCAGGTCGGGCGTGGCGCCAGCGGAAACCGCCGAGGCTGTAGCCGTCGGCTGCGGTGTGGCGAAAGGCAGTGGCGGGTTGGGTGAGGCTGCTCATGGCACATTCCCTGTTGTTGTGCGCCAAAGCTAGCAAAGATTTTATAGCCTGTACCGGCCTCTTCGCGGGTAAACCCGCTCCTACAGGTACTCCATCTCCCTCAAGTTAAAAGGGATCCCTGTGGGAGCGGGTTTACCCGCGAAAGGGCCGATACAGGCCGGCAGCGATTACAGCTCGATGCAGTCGAACTTCACATCGGTAGCCACGTCTTCGTCGTAGTTGACGTCAGCGCGCTCGAAGCCGAACAGGTTGAGGAACTGCTTCTTGTAACCGGCATAGTCGGTCAGCTCGAACAGGTTCTCGGTGGTCACCTGTGGCCACAGCGCCTTGCAAGCGTCCTGCACGTCATCACGCAGTTCCCAGTCGTCCAGGCGCAGGCGGCCCTTCTCGTCGACTTCGGCCGGCGCGCCGTCGGCACGGTACATGCGGTCGCGGTACATGCGGTCCAGCTGGTCCTGGGTGCCTTCGTGAACACCCTTCTCCTGCATGATCTTGAACACCATCGACAGGTACAGCGGCATCACCGGGATGGCCGAGCTGGCCTGGGTAACCACCGACTTCAGCACCGCCACGTTGGCGCCGCCCTTGACTTCACCGGCCAGCTTCTTGTCCAGGCGCAGGGCGGTTTCGTCCAGGTCCTGCTTGGCCTGGCCCAGCGCACCGTGCCAGTAGATCGGCCAGGTGATGTCGCTGCCGATGTAGCTGAAGGCCACGGTGCGGGCGCCTTCGGCCAGCACGTTGGCGCCAGCCAGGGCGTCGATCCACAACTGCCAGTCCTGGCCACCCATGACGGTGACGGTGTCGGCGATTTCCTGCTCGGTAGCCGGCTCGATGCTGGCCTCGATGATGGTGTCCTTGTTGGTGTCGATGGCGGTCGACTTGTACGGCTGGCCGATCGGCTTCAGGGCCGAACGCACCAGTTCACCGGTCTGCGGCAGCTTGCGCACTGGCGAGGCCAGAGAGTAGATGACCAGGTCGACCTTGCCGCCCATTTCGTTCTTGATCAGCTCGATGACCTTGGCACGGGCTTCGTCGGAGAAGGCGTCACCATTGATCGACTTGCTGTACAGGCCCTCGGCCTTGGCGAACTTGTCGAAGGCTGCAGCGTTGTACCAGCCAGCGGTGCCGGCCTTGGTCTCGGTGCCTGGTTTTTCGAAGAACACGCCCAAGGTGTCGGCCTTGAAGCCGAACGCCGCGGTGATGCGAGCTGCCAGGCCGTAGCCGCTGGAAGCACCGATGACCAGAACCTTCTTCGGGCCATCCTCGCGCACGCCCAGCTTGCGGGTGGCTTCGATCTGGTCACGGACGTTGAGCTCGCAGCCCTTCGGGTGAGTCGTGGTGCAGATGAAACCGCGGACCTTAGGATGAATGATGGCCAATGTCTGTACCTCGTCAGGTTTATGCCGGGGGAAGCGCCGCCATGGGCGATTCCGGTTGATCAGAGGGTGAGACTACCCCCGCAGGTTATCCGACACATATTACGGGGTGATCAAAGGGATTCAAAACCAAGGTTTGCCTGTGCCGGCCTCCTCGCGGGTAAACCTGCCCACAGAGACCGCGCAGATCTTGAGGGCTGCGCAGTAGCTGTGGGAGCAGGTTCAGCCGGGAAGTGGCTGCCAACGTCAATCGCGGTGCCGACGGCGCCCCGTGATCATCGACCACGGCAGGTTTTCCCGCATGCGCACGCTCTCGTAGATTGCCGCCAGCACATGCACGCAAACCAGCACCAGCAGCGCGTTGGCCAGCCAGCTGTGCAGGTCCATCGGCCAGTCGACACCAAACAGTGCGTCCACCTCCTGCGACGCCCACCCGGTAAGGCCCAGGCCGGCGATACAAGTCAGCATCAGCACCATCACCAGGGCGCCAATCGGCGAATGCCCCATATGATGGTCAAGCCCCCCATGCAGCAGCGCACGGGCATGTCCGACCAGGCTTGCCGGGGATGGCCAGAAATCGGCCCAGCGCGCGCTGCGTGGCCCGACAAAGCCCCAGACCACACGCACCACCACAACGGCTAGTGCGTAGTAGCCCAGCCACTGGTGCCAGCCTTCACCCTCTTCGTTGAAGAAGTAGTTGGCGAAGAACACCACGGCGATCGACCAGTGGCACAGCCGCAGCAGGGGGTCCCACAGCTGTACCGTGCCGTCGCTGTTCAATCGTGGTACTCGGTCTTGACTGCCTTGCCCGTCACTGGGTCATGGTAGATCTCGACCTTCTTGCCATCCTTGTCGAAACCGTAGATCTCGTAGCAGTTACCCTTGGTGACCTTGAACTTGTTGATCTTGTAGCCCTGCTCCTTGAGCTGCGCCTGGAATTTTTCCTGATCCTGCCAGGTGCTTTTGTCAGCGGTGGTGCATTCGGTGGCGGCGAATGCAGCGCTGCTGCCGATCAGGAGGGTCATGGCGATCAATGTACGCATGGGCATGTGCTCCCATCCAGATGAGTGTAATAGCGCATCCCTGAGCATAGTTCCGCAGGTCGCTTCGCGCTCATTCATTTGCTTTACACATCAATCGCAAAGAAAAACAAACTTAACAAATGAGCCAAAGCCACCGATGCTTGAGGCATTACGCCCATCGCACGGAGAACAACAACATGAACGACGTGGTCATCGTCGCCGCAACCCGTACCGCCATCGGCAGCTTCCAGGGCGCCTTGGCCACTGTGCCTGCAGTAGACCTCGGTGCCGCCGTGATCAAGCGCCTGCTGGAACAGACCGGGTTGGCCCCGGCGCAGGTCGATGAAGTCATCCTCGGCCAGGTGCTTACCGCCGGCGCCGGGCAGAACCCGGCACGCCAGGCCGCGATCAAGGCCGGCCTGCCCTTCAGCGTGCCGGCAATGACCCTGAACAAGGTCTGCGGCTCGGGCCTGAAGGCACTGCACCTGGCCGCTCAGGCCATTCGCTGCGGTGATGCCGAGGTGGTCATCGCCGGTGGCCAGGAGAACATGAGCCTTGCCCCTTATGTGATGCCGGCGGCCCGCACCGGCCAGCGCATGGGCCATGGCCAGCTGATCGACAGCATGATCAGCGACGGCCTGTGGGATGCCTTCAACGACTACCACATGGGTATCACCGCCGAAAACCTGGTGGACCAGTACGGCCTCAGCCGTGAGCAGCAGGATGCCTTTGCCGCCGAGTCGCAGCGCAAGGCGGTGGCAGCGATGGAAGCCGGCCGCTTCGATGATGAAATCACCCCGATCGTGCTGCCGCAGAAGAAGGGAGAACCCAAGGTGTTCGCGCGGGACGAACAGCCACGCCCGGATACCACCGCTGAATCCCTGGGCAAACTTCGCCCGGCGTTCAAGAAGGACGGCAGCGTCACCGCTGGCAACGCCTCGAGCCTGAATGACGGTGCCGCCGCCGTACTGCTGATGAGCGCCGCCAAGGCAAAGGCCCTGGGCCTGCCGGTGCTGGCCAGGATCGCGGCTTACGCCAGTGCCGGTGTAGATCCGGCGATCATGGGCATCGGCCCGGTGTCGGCCACCCAGCGCTGCCTGGACAAGGCCGGCTGGCAACTGGCCGAGCTGGACCTGATCGAAGCCAATGAAGCCTTTGCCGCGCAGGCGCTGGCCGTGGGCAAGGCGCTGGAATGGGATGCCACGCGGGTCAACGTGAATGGCGGGGCGATTGCCCTTGGCCACCCGATTGGTGCGTCCGGGTGCCGGGTGCTGGTGACCCTGCTGCACGAGATGATCAAGCGGGACGCCAGGAAAGGCCTGGCAACCCTGTGCATTGGTGGCGGGCAAGGCGTGGCCTTGGCAATCGAGCGGTGATCTCGGACTGACTCAAGCAGGCTCGGCCTCTTCGCGGGCTTGCCCGCGAAGAGGCCGGTACAGGCAACAAAAAAAATCAGGCAGTGGCACGCAGCTCGCGGGCAGCTGCGACCATGTTCACCAGCGCTGCCTCGGTCTCCGGCCAGCCGCGGGTCTTCAGCCCGCAATCCGGGTTGACCCACAGGCGCTCGGCCGGGATACGCTGGGCAGCCTTGTGCAGCAGCTTGACCATTTCCTCACGGGTCGGCACCCGTGGCGAGTGAATGTCATACACACCCGGGCCGATCTCGTTGGGGTAGGCGAACCGTTCGAAAGCCGCCAGCAGCTCCATGTCGGACCGCGAGGTCTCGATGGTGATGACGTCGGCATCCATCGCCGCGATCGACTCAATCACGTCGTTGAACTCGCTGTAGCACATGTGGGTGTGAATCTGGGTTTCGTCACGCACCCCCGAAGCACACAGGCGGAAGGCCTCGGTGGCCCACTCCAGATAATGGGCCCAGGCGCCGTGGCGTAGCGGCAAGCCTTCACGGAACGCCGCTTCGTCGATCTGCACGATCCTGATACCCGCCGCTTCCAGGTCGACCACTTCGTCGCGGATCGCCAGCGCCAACTGGCGCGCCTGCACTTCGCGGCTCACGTCCTCACGCGGGAACGACCACATCAGCATGGTCACCGGGCCGGTCAGCATGCCCTTCATCACCTTGCTGGTCAGGCCCTGGGCATAAGTGATCCACTCCACGGTCATGGCCTTCGGCCGGCTCAGGTCGCCAACGATCACCGCAGGCTTCACACATCGCGAACCATAGCTCTGCACCCAACCAAAGCGGGTGAATACATAGCCATCGATCTGCTCGGCGAAGTACTCGACCATGTCGTTGCGCTCGGCCTCGCCGTGCACCAGCACATCCAGGCCCAGGTCCTCCTGGATTTTCACCGCATGGCGGATCTCGCTGTGCATGGCCTCGACGTAATCGGCCTCGGTCAGCTTGCCCTGCCTGTAGGCCTGGCGTGCCAGACGAATCGCCGAGGTCTGCGGGAACGAACCGATGGTGGTGGTCGGGAACGCCGGCAGGTCGAGCCCCGCACGTTGCTTGACGATACGTTGGGCAAAGGCTGATTTTCGCTGGCTGTCAGCGGGCTTGATGGCTGCCAGGCGGGCCTGCACGCCAGGCTTGTGAATACGCGGCGAAGCGGCGCGGCTGGCCTGCACGGCCTGGCTCTGGGCCAATGCGGCGGCCACGTCGGCGGCGTGCGGGGCATTGATGGCCTTGGCCAGCAGCGCCACTTCCTGGCACTTCTGCACGGCGAAGGCCAGCCAGCTGTGCAGTTCGGCATCGAGCTGGTCTTCACGGTCCAGGTCCACCGGGCTGTGCAGCAGCGAGCAGGACGGCGCCACCCACAGCCGCTCACCCAGGCGCTCATGGGCATGGCGCAGTACCTCCAGCGCCTTTTCCAGGTCGCAGCGCCAGACGTTGCGGCCGTTGACCAGGCCCAGCGACAGCACCTTGTAGGCCGGCAGGCGGTCGAGGATGGTCGGGTACTGCTCGGGCGCCCGCACCAGGTCGATGTGCAGGCCATCGACTGGAAGGTTGGCGGCCAGGCCCAGGTTGTCTTCCAGGCCGCCGAAGTAGGTGGCGATCAGCTTCTTCAGTGGCGCCCGCTGAAGGATGTTGTAGACGCGCTCGTAGGCATTCTTCCAGTCCTGAGGCAGGTCCAGGGCCAGGATCGGCTCATCGATCTGCACCCACTCCACGCCCTGGGCAGCCAGGCGGTTGAGGATCTGGTCATACAGCGGCAGCAGGCGGTCGAGCAGCTCCAGCTTGTCGAAATCGCCACCTTTGGCCTTGCCCAGCCACAGGTAGGTCAGCGGGCCGATTACCACCGGTTTGACCGCATGGCCCAGGGCCTGGGCTTCTGCCACTTCTTCGAACAGTTGCTCCCAGCTCAGGGCAAACTGTTGGTCGACAGTGAATTCGGGGACCAGGTAGTGGTAGTTGGTGTCGAACCACTTGGTCATTTCCTGGGCGTGCGCGCCGCCGCAGCAATTGTCACCCACGGCGCCACGGGCCATGGCGAACAGGGTCTGGAAAGTGGGCCTGGCAGCGTCGTGGCTGCGGAAGCGCTGCGGGATCACGCCGAAGGTCAGCGAGTGGGTGAGCACCTGGTCGTACCAGGCGAAGTCGCCAACCGGCAGCAGTTCGATGCCGGCGTCTTTCTGCACCTGCCAGTGGCGGGCACGCAGCTCGCGGCCGACGGCGCGCAGGCCGGCTTCGTCGAGTTCGCCCTTCCAGAAGGCTTCCTGGGCCTTTTTCAGCTCGCGGTCGCGGCCGATACGTGGAAAGCCCAGGTTGTGTGCCAGTGCCATGTCTTGTCCCTCAGCATGCATAAATGAATGAGGGGATTTTCCGGGCACTTTCATCTTGAGACAAACTCATTAAATTTGAGATGAACTCAAGACTTATTCATGTTCGTGAATTTGTACTGCCTGTACTGGCTCTTTCGCGGCTAAAGCCGCTCCTACAGGTACCGCGCCACCCTGTGGGAGCGGCTTTAGCCGCGAAAGGGCCGGCACAGGCAAACCCGGATGTCTCATTCAGAGCACCACCCTGCGCATCCGGACATGACCGCACCCGCCTTCTGCCGCACAATGCCAGCCTGACCAAACCAGGTACCCGGCCCCATGAGCCTGCTGAAAACCGCGCTGCGCGAAAACACCTTCGTCTGCGTCATGGAGTTCGTCCCCAAGCCCTCCACAGAACGCTTTGCTGCCATGGACGCGATCCTGGCCCGTGCGCACCTGTGCGGCTGGCCGATGACCGTGGCAATCGGCGACCGCGTCGGCAGCCCGCTGGACATGTCGCCACTGGACGCCCTCGCCTCGTTCAGCAACCCGGTACCCGCCCTGCCGCACTTCTCCGGCAAGGACCGCGAACGCCACCACCTGCTCGCCCAACTGCAACGCATGGATGCCGCCGGCCTCGACCAACTGTTGCTGCTTACCGGCGACCGCCTGCCCGGCCACCAGCCTGGCCAACGCCCGGTGCGCTACCTGGAATCGGTCGCAGCCCTGCAGATCGCCCGCCAGGCCTGCCCACACTGGCTGCTTGGCGCGGCGCTCAACCCGTTCAAGTACTGCGAGGACGAAGGCGGTGCCCAATACTTCAAGGCCGAGAAAAAACTGGCGGCGGGCGCCGACTTCCTCACCCTGCAACTGGGCTTCGATGCCGGCAAACACCAGGAAGCCATGCACTGGATGAGCCGCCAGGCCATGCCCAGGCCGATGCTGGCCTGCCTGATGAGCCTCACCCACGGGCGTGCGACGATGCTCGAGCACGTGGCTGGCGTGACCGTCACGCCGTCCATGCGCGACATGCTGGAAGCGGAAGCGGCGCAGTCCAAGGCCTTTGCCCAGGCGCGCAGCGTCGACCGCCTGGCCTTGCAGATCATCGGCGTGAAGCTGATGGGCTACGCCGGCGTGCATCTGTCGGGGGTTCACGAACTCAAGCAACTGCTGGCCCTGGAGGCACGCATCGAGCACTGGCAGGCGCAAATCCACACACTGGAACAATGGGCGCCGGCCTGGCAGGCCAGCTGGCAGATGCCCGGTCTGCCGGCAGTCAGCTTCCATCCGCAGCAGGCAAGCTGGCGCCAGGGCGAGTCACGGGTCGATGCCTCGTTCAAGGAGAAAGCGCGCTATCACCTGATGCACGGCATGCATTCGCTGCTGTTCAGCCGCCGCAATAGCCTGAGCAAGGCATTTGGCTGGGCCGTGCGCCAACCGATGTGGGCTACCCGCCTTGGCGCACAGGTGCTGCACAAGGTGGAACACGCGGTGAAGCACCCGCTGGTAGGCTGCGAAACCTGTGGCCGCTGCCGCCTGGAAGACACCCTGTACATCTGCCCGGAAACCTGCCCCAAGGGCCTGGCCAACGGCCCCTGCGGCGGCACCGCGCTGAACCGCTGCGAGTTCGGCGACCGCGAATGCATCCACAGCGTCAAGTACCGCACCGCCAAGGCGGTGCGGCAGACGGCGCTGCTGACCGAGCGCCTGATCCCGTGCATCGAGCTCGAGACACGCCACCGCAGCTCATGGCCGCAGTGGTTCCAGGCCCAGACGCCGCGTCAGCTCAGCCCGCAGCCAGCGCCTCGAACCCAGCCCGAATCGTAGCCTCGGGCAATTCGTCAGCGATGAACACCATCACGCTCTCGCGAGTTTCACCCTCGGCCCACTCGGCGTCCCAGTCAAAGCCATAGAGCTTGAGCACACCCTGGAACACCAGCTTGCGCGCTTCACCGGCAATGTTCAGCACGCCCTTGTAGCGCAGCAGCTGCTTGCCGTGGGTTTCCAGCAGTTCGTTCATGAAGTCGCTGAGGCGGTCGATGTCCAGCGCGCTTTCCGTGCGCAGCACCAAGGTGGAGATCCGGTCCGGGGTAGCGGGCTTGAGCAACGGGCGTAGCGCTGGCTTCAGGTTCGCGCCCAGATCGGGGTTGAGGTTGAAACCACGCACATCCAGCAGCTCGGCCAGGTCGATGCGACCATGCTCGACCACGCGGATCGCCGCCCGGCCATTGATGCGGGCCAGGCGCTCGCGCAGGGCCTCCACCGCAGCGGGCTCGACCAGGTCGGTCTTGCTCAGCAGCAGGCGATCGGCAAAGCCGACCTGGGCCTGGGCGATGGTCTGGGTCAGGTGCAGCTCGGCGTGGGCGGCATCGACCAGGGTAATGATGCCATCGAGGATGTAGCGCTCACGCAGTTCCTCGTCGATGAAGAAGGTTTGGGCCACCGGCGCCGGGTCGGCCAGGCCGGTGCATTCGATTACCAGGCGGTCGAAGGCGATCTCGCCGGCATCCAGGCGTTCGAGCAGCAGGTACAAGGCGCGGGTCAGGTCGCCGTGGATGCTGCAGCACACGCAGCCATTGGCCAGGGTCATCACCTGCACCGGCTCGTCGCCCAGCAGCTGGCTGTCGATGCCGGCCTCGCTGAATTCGTTTTCGATCACGGCGATCTTCAGGCCGTGCTCGGCCTTGAGCATGTGCTTGAGCAAGGTGGTCTTGCCGGCACCGAGGAAGCCAGTGAGTACGGTTACGGGGATAGGCGTCTGCACGCAGAACATCTCCTGTGCGGAAAAAACAATGGCCTCATCGCTGGCAAGCCAGCTCCCACAGGTACCGCACAAACCTTGAGGCCTGTGGAGTACCTGTGGGAGCCGGCTTGCCGGCGATGAGGCCGGGACAGGTTAACGCTTGAGGCTCAACAGCACTTGGGCCCGGACTTGCCGCCGTAACGCGCTTCCTGGCGTTCGCGGAAGAACTCCTCGTACGTCATGACCGGCTTGTCCGGGTGCTTGGTCTGCATGTGCTCGACGTAGTTGTCGTAGTCGGGCATGCCGACCATCAGGCGGGCTGCCTGCCCCAGGTATTTACCCAGTCGACCCAGGTCGTTGAACATCGCAGCAGTCCTCTCAAGCGTCAGGCAGGGCCTGGAACGGGGTTTCCTTGTCGGTGCGCTCTTTGCGGCCGAGGGCGGCGAAGCCGACCTTGACAGCGAAGAACAGCACGCTGAACACCACCACCAGGAACAGCACGGTCAGGCCGGCATTGGTGTAGGCATTGAAGATCACGTGCTGCATCTGCCCGATGTCCTTGGCCGGGGCCAGTACCTGGCCGGCGTCCAGTGCGGTGCTGTACTTCTTGGCCAGGGCCAGGAAGCCGACTGCCGGGTTCGGGTCGAACAGCTTGATCAGGCCGGCGGTGGTGGTGCAGATCAGCAGCCACACGGCCGGCAGCAGGGTGACCCAGACGTAGCGCTGACGCTTCATCTTGATCAGCACCACGGTGCCGAGCATCAGGGCGATACCCGCCAGCATCTGGTTGGAAATGCCGAACAGCGGCCACAGGGTATTGATGCCACCCAGCGGGTCGATCACGCCTTGGTACAACAGGTAGCCCCACAGGGCCACGCAGCCGGCAGTACCGATCAGGTTGGCAGTCCACGATTCGGTGCGCTTGAGCGCCGGCACGAAGCTGCCCAGCAGGTCCTGCAGCATGAAGCGCCCGGCACGGGTGCCGGCGTCCACTGCGGTGAGGATGAACAGCGCCTCGAACAGGATCGCGAAGTGGTACCAGAAGGCCATGGTGTTTTCACCCGGCAGCACCTGGTGCAGGATCTGCGCGATACCCACAGCCAGGGTCGGCGCACCACCGGCACGAGCCAGCACGGTGTGCTCGCCAATGTCGCGGGCAGTGGCCTCGAGTTGCTCAGGGGTGATCAGGAAGCCCCAGCTGCTGACCGTCTGCGCCACCGACGCCACATCGGCACCGACCACCGCGGCTGGGCTGTTCATGGCGAAGTACACGCCTGGCTCGATCACCGAGGCGGCGACCATGGCCATGATGGCAACGAACGATTCCATCAGCATGCCGCCGTAGCCGATGTAGCGAGCGTTGGTTTCGTTGTCCAGCAGCTTCGGCGTGGTCCCCGAGGAGATCAACGCGTGGAAGCCGGACACCGCACCACAGGCGATGGTGATGAACAGGAACGGGAACAGGGTGCCCTTCCACACCGGGCCAGTGCCGTCGGTGAACTGGGTCAGCGCTGGCATCTTCAGCTCGGGCGCGATGATCAGGATACCGATGGCCAGGCCGACGATGGTGCCGATCTTGAGGAAGGTCGACAGGTAGTCACGTGGCGCAAGTACCAGCCATACCGGCAGTACCGCGGCGACGAAACCGTAGCCCACCAGCATCCAGGTGATCTGCACACCGGTAAAGGTAAACGCCGGGCCCCAGGTCGGGTCTGCGGCAATCTGGCCCCCCAGCCAGATCGAAGCCAGCAGCAGCACCACGCCGATGACCGATATCTCACCGATATGGCCCGGACGGATGTAGCGCATGTAGATGCCCATGAACATCGCGATCGGGATGGTCGCCATCACCGTGAACATGCCCCAAGGGCTTTCGGCCAGGGCCTTGACCACGATCAATGCCAGCACCGCAAGGATGATGATCATGATCAGGAAGCAACCGAACAGGGCGATGGTGCCCGGGATGCGGCCCATCTCCTCGCGCACCATGTCGCCCAGCGAGCGGCCGTTGCGGCGGGTGGACAGGAACAGGACCATGAAGTCCTGCACCGCACCGGCCAGCACCACGCCGGCGATCAGCCACAGCGTGCCGGGCAGGTAGCCCATCTGCGCGGCGAGTACCGGGCCGACCAAGGGGCCTGCGCCAGCGATAGCGGCGAAATGGTGACCGAAGAGGATGTGTTTGTTGGTCGGGACGTAGTCCAGGCCGTCGTTGTTGAGCACCGCCGGGGTGGCACGGCGAGGGTCGAGCTGCATCACCTTGGTGGCGATGAACAGGCTGTAGTAACGATAGGCGACCAGGTAGATGGTCACTGCCGCGACCACGATCCACAAGGCATTGATCGCCTCGCCGCGACGCAGGGCAACCACACCCAGCGCACAGGCTCCTATGACTGCCAGCGCCAGCCACGGAATGTGGCGTAGCAGGCTATTATTGTTGTTCATGGTTTGCTTCCAGCTGGTGGATTGGAAAAGACCGCCCAACGAGTCTAGGGCGAGTCATCGCGCATTGCCACACTTGCTTTGGTCTAGAGCCTCTGCGGCCAGATTGCGGTACCTGATGTACATACCACTCTAACTATAGTCAGGATGTCACCTGAGGACCTATGCGAGGATCTAACCCATGAGCGACCACGACGAACGCCGCCGTTTCCAGCGCATCGATTTCGACGCCCCCACCGAGCTGCGCCAGGGCCTGCGACGCTGGCCTGCGAAGCTGCTGGACCTTTCACTCAAGGGTTTGCTGATCGAACGACCGGCCAACTGGGATGTCGACCTGACCCAGGACTTCGATGCCATCATTCACCTGGGCCCCGATGCACGCGTGCAGATGCAGGTTGAACTGCGCCATGAGGAACCAGACCGCCTGGGTTTCATCTGCTTGTACATCGACCTCGATTCGATGAGCCATCTGCACCGTCTTGTGGAATTGAACGTGGCCGACAGCACCGAAATGATGCGTGAGCTGCGCGAACTGATCGAATAATGAAATCTCTTAGCTAGCTAATCGCTTCCCCACCTTTTGTTTCCTGTCTACCCAGACAGCTTTAAGCCTGGGTAGCAGCGTTTTGTACACACCCCTCTAGCACAGCCTCTGACAAGTTGGTACGCCTTCTGCATTGAGCTCTCGCACACCTTGCGGGCGCTCTTGTGCGCGCTCCGATCAAAATATTGTATACAATTCTTGTGGCAATCATTTGTAGGAAGTGTCTACAGTAGCACCACAACAATAAACAGAGAGCCTGCTCCATGACTACGTCCCCTAGCACGTCTCCCGCCAAGCGCCCCGAGGATGAAAACCTCGGCCTTGGTGCCAACCTGGCCTATGGTCTGCAGCATGTGCTGACCATGTACGGGGGGATCGTCGCGGTACCCCTGATCCTGGGGCAGGCCGCGGGCCTGAACGGTGCCGAAATCGGCATGCTGATCGCCGCTTCGTTGTTTGCCGGTGGCCTGGCCACCCTGCTGCAAACCCTCGGTCTGCCGTTCTTCGGCTGCCAGTTGCCGCTGGTGCAGGGCGTTTCGTTCGCCGGTGTGGCAACCATGGGTGCAATCCTCAGCAGCGAGGGCGGCGGTGGCCTGCCGGGCGTGCTAGGTGCGGTCATGGCAGCATCGCTGATCGGCTTTCTGATCACCCCGGTGTTCTCGCGCATCACCAAGTTCTTCCCGCCGCTGGTGACCGGCATCGTCATCACCACCATCGGTCTGACCCTGATGCCCGTGGCCGCTCGCTGGGTGATGGGTGGCAACAGCGCCTCGCCGGAATTCGGCAGCGTGGCCAACATCGGCCTGGCGGCCCTGACCTTCGCCATCGTGCTGCTGCTGAGCAAGCTGGGCAGCGCGGCGATTTCACGCCTGTCGATCCTGCTGGCCATGGTGGTCGGCACCCTGATCGCCTGGGCGCTGGGCATGGCCGACTTCAGCAAGGTCACAGAGGGCCCGATGTTCGCCTTCCCCACGCCGTTCCATTTCGGCATGCCGGAATTCCACATCGCCGCGATCCTGTCGATGTGCATAGTGATCATGGTGACCTTGGTGGAAACCTCGGCCGACATCCTCGCCGTGGGTGAGATCATCGACACCAAGGTCGACTCCAAACGCCTGGGCAATGGCCTGCGCGCCGACATGGCATCGAGCATCCTGGCGCCAATCTTCGGCTCGTTCACCCAGAGCGCGTTCGCCCAGAACGTCGGCCTGGTAGCCGTGACCGGGGTCAAGAGCCGCTACGTGGTGGCCACCGGTGGCTTGATCCTGGTGGTGCTCGGCCTGCTGCCGATCATGGGCCGGGTGATTGCCGCAGTCCCTACTCCGGTACTGGGTGGCGCGGGCATCGTGCTGTTCGGCACCGTGGCAGCCAGCGGTATCCGCACCTTGTCCAAGGTCAGCTACAAGAACAACGTCAACCTGATCATCGTCGCTGCCTCGCTGGGCTTCGGCATGATCCCGATTGCCGCACCGACCTTCTACCACCACTTCCCGAACTGGTTCGAGACCATCTTCCACTCGGGCATCAGCTCGGCGGCGATCATGGCCATCCTGCTGAACCTGATCTTCAACCACTTCACCGCCGGCAACTCGGACCAGCAGTCGGTGTTTGCCGCCGCGTACGAGCGCACCATCCAGTACTCGGACATTTCAGCGCTGCGTGATGGCGACTACTTCAAGGATGGCAAGCTGTTCGATGCCGAGGGTAATGAGGTGCCGATGCTGGAACTGGACGAGCATGGCAATGAAACGGTCAGGCGCAGTGCGGTTGCCGAGCATTGACCGCTGACTGAGCGGTGAGGTGGGGGGCCGATGCGCATCGTCGGCCCCTTTTTCATTTACCTGTACCGGCCTCTTCGCGGGCGCGCCCGCTCCCACAGGGACTGCACAAGTTTCGGAGACTGAGGTGATCCTGTGGGAGCGGGCGTGCCCGCGAAGAGGCCGGTACAGGCGACAAACTATTCGAACAACGCATCCAGAGCCTGCTCCAGCCGGGTAACGGCAATCACCTGCAACCCGGCCGGAGCCTCTTTCGGGGCATTGCCCTTGGGCACGATGGCCCGCTTGAAACCATGCTTGGCGGCCTCCTTCAAACGCTCCTGACCACTGGGCACCGGCCGTACCTCGCCAGACAGGCCGATCTCGCCAAACACCAGCAGGCCATGGGCCAGGGGCCGGTTGCGCAGGCTGGACATCACCGCCGCCAGCAACGCCAGGTCAGAAGCGGTTTCCAGCACCTTCACCCCACCCACCACGTTGAGGAACACGTCCTGGTCATGGGTGGGAATACCGCCGTGGCGGTGCAGCACCGCCAGCAACATTGCCAGGCGATTCTGGTCAAGGCCCAAGGTCACCCGGCGCGGGTTGGCCAGGTGGCTGTCGTCGACCAGCGCCTGCACCTCCACCAGCATCGGCCGGGTGCCTTCCCAGGTGGCCATCACCACGCTGCCCGGTACTTCCTCCTGGGTGCGGTTGAGGAAGATCGCCGAGGGGTTGGACACCTCCTTCAGGCCCCGGTCGGTCATGCCGAACACACCCAGCTCGTTGACTGCGCCAAAGCGGTTCTTGACTGCCCGCAGCAGGCGCAGGCGGCCATCGGACTCGCCCTCGAAATACAGCACGGTGTCGACCATGTGCTCGAGTACCCGCGGGCCGGCCAGCGAGCCTTCCTTGGTCACGTGGCCGACCAGGAAGATCGCCGTACCGCTCTGCTTGGCGTAGCGCACCAGCAACGCCGTGCTTTCGCGCACCTGGGCCACGCCGCCGGGTGCCGATTGCAGCTGCTCGGTGAAAATGGTCTGGATCGAGTCGATCACCATGACCCGCGGTTTTTCGACGCGAGCCGTGGCGATGATGGTCTCGATGCAGGTTTCGGTCATCACCTTGAGCTGGTCCTGGGGCAGGCCCAGGCGCCGGGAGCGCATGGCCACCTGCTGCTGCGACTCCTCGCCGGTGACATACAGCGCCGGCATGCCCACGGCAATGTTGCACAAGGTCTGCAGCAGGATGGTCGATTTGCCGATGCCGGGGTCACCACCGATCAACACCACCGAGCCATCCACCAGGCCACCGCCCAGCACGCGGTCCAGTTCGGTGCTGCTGGTGGTGAAGCGCGGGATCTCCTCGACGCTGACTTCGGCCAGGGTCTTGATCTGCGCCTGCTGCCCGGTCCAGCCGGCACGGCCGGTACTGGGCGCAGCGGCACCGCCGCTTTCGATCATGGTCTCGACCAGGGTGTTCCAGGCCCCGCATTCGCCACACTGGCCGGCCCATTTGGGGAAGGTCGCACCGCACTCGGTGCAGCCATACAAGCGCTTGGCCTTGGCCATGGCTGGGGTCTCCTGGAAAAAAACCGCCATGATAGCCGAGCTGGACGTGCCTCGAACGCCTCGGGATGCGACAAAACTATTCGTTCTAACAGCAGTCTGTGGCCCTGAGCACAACGCATGAAGCGTTTGAGTGGCTTACACTGCGTAAACCTTACCTTTTGTTACAAGGAACCAAACATGGGCATGATCAGTGAATTCAAGGCCTTCGCGGTCAAAGGCAATGTCGTCGACATGGCGGTTGGTATCATCATCGGCGCGGCCTTCGGCAAGATCGTCTCGTCTTTCGTCGGTGACGTGGTCATGCCGCCATTGGGCCTGTTGATCGGTGGCGTGGACTTCAGCGACCTGGCAATTACCCTGAAGGCTGCCGAAGGTGACGTTCCGGCGGTGATGCTGGCGTATGGCAAGTTCATCCAGACCGTGATCGACTTCCTGATCGTGGCCTTTGCCATCTTCATGGGGGTGAAGGCGATCAACCAGCTCAAGCGTGAAGAGGCCGTGGCGCCGACTGCACCGCCTGTGCCGACTGCAGAAGAGACCTTGCTGACCGAGATTCGCGACCTTCTCAAGGCGCAGAACCAGAACCGCTTGCCTTGAGATTGCCGGGGGCTGCCTTGCAGCCCTATCGCGACACAAGGCCGCTCCTACAAGGTTTTTGCATCTCCCAGGAATCGCGGTTCCTGTAGGAGCGGCCTTGTGTCGCGATGGGCCGCAAAGCGGCCCCAACGGCCTTACCAGTAGTTTTCCACAGCCACCTGCCCCGGCCGCTTGCTCAGGCTCAATTGCAGGTCGCGCGCCTTCAGTACCTTGCGCGTCTCATCAATCATCTCCGGGTTGCCACACAGCATCACCCGCGAATGTTCCGGCGACAGTTCCAGCCCCGCCGCCTTCTCCAGCTCGCCATTCTCGATCAGCGTGGTAATCCGCTGGTTCAACGCCCCTGGGTGCTGTTCACGGGTCACCACCGGAATGAACTGCAACTTGCCGGCGAATTCGGACAGGTAATCGCGCTGCTCCAGCCCGGCAATCTCGTCCACATAGGCCAGCTCTTTCGCTTCGCGCACCGAGTACACAAGCTTGATGTTGTCGAAACGCTCCCAGGCCTCGAAGTCCTGCAGGATCGACATGAACGGCGCAATACCAGTACCGGTCGCCAGCAACCACAGGTCACGGCCACCAACGAAGCGGTCGAGGGTAAGGAAGCCGAAGGCCTGGCGGTCGATCAGCAGGGTATCGCCTGCCCCCAGCCGGCTCAGTTCGCTGGTGAACTCCCCGCCTGGCACCACGATGGAGAAAAAATCGAGGTGCTCGTCATGGGGCGCGCTGACCATGGAATAAGCGCGCCACACCACACTGCCTTCAGCCTTGGTCACACCCAGGCGGGCAAACTGGCCGGAACGGAAGCGGAACCCCGCATCGCGCGTAACCCGCAGGCTGAAGAGGTTCGGCGTGAGTGGCTGAACATCGAGCAGGGTCTGGCGGGTGAACTTTTCGGCGCTAGCGGTCATATCGGGCTCCAGGTTTGGCGTGCGCACAGTGTCGCGCAAAGTGACGCGGATAAAAACCACTGCTTTGTAGGGCCTCGTCTGCGGCGATCCTGCCGAAGTCGCATCGGTTCCTGACCGCTATAACAAAAAAATCTCAGCACATTGGTAGGTCCTTTCCTACAATCATGCGGGCACCCAAACGGACTGGACCTGAGGCTCAAGGAGTATTTCAGATGCGCCACTGGAGACCCGAGTATCTTCGTGCGTTCGACGCCGAACGCTGCCCACAGAAGTTGTTCGGCATGGCCGTACATATGGTGCAGGATCTGGGCATGGAGTACTTGGGGTTGAACATTCGCATCCAGATCGCTACGCAAACACCCCACCTGTTCCTGTACAGCAACTACCCCCAAGAATGGATCGAGCGCTACCAGCGCGATGACCTGCACAAGCAGGACCCGGCTGCCGATTTGAGCCACAAATCCACCATGCCTGTGCTATGGACCGATGACCTGTATCGCGGGGCTCCGCTATTTCGTGAAGCTGCCTGCCAGAGCGGTTTGCGCCATGGCTGGACGCAGTCATTGCACGACCAGCAGCACAACGAAAGCCAGATAAGCGTGGCCAGGTCCACCAGGCCCATCAGTATTGTCGAACTCTACAGAAAGGCCGGCAATGTGCAGTGGTTGAGTCACAAACTGCATGAGGTGATCAGCGCACATCACCTCACTGCACTATGCCCGCCGGAGCCGAAACTGAGCGAGCGGGAGCTGGAAGTGCTGAAATGGTCGGCCGCCGGCAAGACCGCCGCCGAGTGCGCCTGCATCCTGTCACTGTCGCAAAGCACGGTGAACTTCCATATCCGCAGTGTCATCACCAAGACCAACGCCGCCAACAAGGCCGGCGCCATCGCCATCGCCGTCATGCGTGGCTGGATCTGACCTTCAAACCTGCGACCTTGGGCAAAGCCCTGTAGAATCGCCCGGCAAAGCCCGGGGCGAACCGCAACGGGCAGTTTCGTACCCGAGCCAGACGCCATGCCCCTGTTGACCACCCCCTACGCCGAACTCGACCTGATCCGCCAGCCGGAACAGGCCAACGACCCGCTGCAGGCTTTCGATGCCGCCGACGAGTACCTGCTTGCGCAGCTGCACGAACAGGCCCCAGGGGCCGACTGCCGGGTGCTGGTGCTCAATGACAGCTTCGGCGCCCTGGCCGCCAGCCTGGCAGGCAAGCTGCAGGTGGTCAGCAGTGGCGATTCGCACCTGGCGCACCTGGCACTGGAAAAGAACCTGGCACGCAATGGCCTGCCGTTCGACAGCGTGCCGTTCGTGCCGGCCAGCGAACATTGGCAAGGCCCGTTCGACCGGGTACTGGTGCGCGTGCCCAAGACCCTGGCCCTGCTCGAAGAACAGCTGATCCGCCTGCAGGGCCACCTGGCACCCGGTGCGCAGGTGATTGCCGGGGCGATGATAAAGCACCTGCCACGGGCGGCCGGAGACCTGATGGAGAAGTACATCGGCCCGGTGCAAGCCTCGCTGGCGCAGAAAAAGGCCCGCTTGCTGACCGCGACGGTGGCCGAACGGCCGGTCGCCCGCTCGCCCTACCCTAGCCGCTACCGCCTCGACGCGCCGGCGCTGGAGCTGCTCAACCACGCCAACGTGTTCTGCCGGGAGGGGCTCGATATCGGCACGCGGGCGTTCCTGCCGCACCTGCCCCGCGAATTGGGCCGCGCGCGGGTGGCGGACCTGGGCTGCGGCAACGGCGTGCTGGCGATAGCCAGCGCCCTGGCCAACCCGGATGCCCAGTACACCCTGGTCGACGAGTCGTACATGGCGGTGCAATCGGCGCGGGAGAACTGGCAGGCCGCGCTGGGCGAGCGCCCGGCGGTGTTCGAGGCAGCCGATGGGTTGGCGGGGGTAGAGAAGCAGTCGCTGGACGTGGTGCTGTGCAACCCGCCGTTCCACCAGCAGCAGGTGGTGGGCGATTTCCTCGCCTGGCGCATGTTCCAGCAGGCGCGTGAGGCGTTGGTGGTGGGCGGGGCGCTGTATATCGTGGGTAACCGGCACCTGGGCTATCACAGCAAGCTGGCGCGGTTGTTCCGGGGGGTGGAACAGGTGGCGGCAACGCCCAAGTTCGTTATCCTGAAAGCCCGCAAGTAAGCCTGTACCGGCCCTATCACCGGCAAGCCAGCTCTCATAGAACAACACATGACTCATTGGTTCGGCGAGGTTCTGTAGGAGCAGCCTTGTGCTGCGAAGAGGCCGGTACTGACAAAGCCTGTCTGTTGCTTGTACCGGCCTCTTCGCAGCACAAGGCTGCTCCTACAAAGGCCGCGTCAAACGAGCGATATTTGTTCTCTGCGCGACAGCGCAGCCCAAAAGGGCTGGGTAATCTCCCACAGGTACTGCACTGCATTCAAGGACAGTGACTTACCTGTGGGAGCTGGCTTGCCGGCGATAGGGCCAGAGCAGGCTTACCTCAATGGGTGGTCAGCCCCGCAGCCCCCATGAACAGGCGCATCACGTAGGCCGCCACGCCCAGGGCCGCCACGCTCATCGCCCAGATCAGCAGCAGCCAGCCCAACCGCTGCCACAGGGGTTTCTTCTCCTCCAAGCCAGGCTTGCCGGTCATCATGCAGCCCTCCTAGTGATAGCCGTCTTCATGGGTCACCTTGCCGCGGAACACGTAGTAGCTCCAGAAGGTATACATGAGGATGAACGGCAGGATGAACAGTGTGCCCACCAGCATGAAGCCCTGGCTCTGCGGTGGCGCCGCGGCATCCCAGATCGAGATCGATGGCGGGATGATGTTCGGCCACAGACTGATGCCCAGGCCGCTGTAGCCGAGGAAGATCAGCACCAACGTCAGCAGGAACGGCGTGTAGTGCGCATTGCGCGCCACCGCCTTGAGCAACCCGTAGAAGGTTACCAGCACCAGGATCGGCACTGGCATGAACCAGACCAGATTAGGCATGCTGAACCAGCGCTCGGCGATCTGCGGGTAGGCGATCGGTGTCCACAGGCTGACAATGCCGATCACCACCAGCAGCACCAGCGCCAGCGGCCGGGCAATGTCGTGCATCTTCTGCTGCAGCGCCCCTTCGGTCTTCATGATCAGCCAAGTGCAGCCCAGCAGGGTGTAGGCAACGATCAGCCCCAGGCCACAGAACAGGCTGAACGGGGTCAGCCAGTCAAGGGTGCCACCGGCGAAATGCCGGTCGACCACCTTGAAACCTTCGAGGAACGCACCCAGCGCCACGCCCTGGAAGAAGGTGGCGATCAACGAGCCCCAGATGAACGCCTTGTCCCAGATGTGGCGCTTGTCGGCCTTGGCCTTGAAGCGGAACTCGAAGGCCACGCCGCGGAAGATCAGACCGATCAGCATCAGGATCAATGGCAGGTACAGGGCCTCCAGCACTACCGAGTAAGCCATCGGGAACGCCCCGAACAGCCCGGCACCGCCCAGCACCAGCCAGGTCTCGTTACCATCCCAAACGGGGGCGACGGTGTTCATCATCACATCACGGTCATGCTCGCCCTTGACGAACGGGAAGAGCATGCCGATCCCCAGGTCGAAACCATCCATCACCACGTACATCATGACGCCGAAGATAATGATCACGGCCCAGATCAGCGGAAGGTCGATACCCATGGCTCAGTTCCCCTTGCTCAGGCTGGCGGAGTTGGCCTCTCGGCCATCATCGGCGGCGGACAGCGGTCGCGCCGGCGTGCGTTTGGTGCCAGGGCCACCAGGGTTGTGCTCGTCTCCCTCACCGGTCCGCGGCCCTTTGCGCACCAGGCGCATCATGTAGCCAAGGCCGGTGCCGAACAGGGCGAAGTACACGACCACGAAGGCCACCAGGGTGAAGCCGAGCTGGGCGTAGCTATGGTTGGACACACCGTCTGCGGTGCGCATCAGGCCATACACCACCCAAGGCTGGCGGCCGATTTCGGTGGTGAACCAGCCGGCCAGCAGCGCGATCAACCCGGAAGGGCCCATCCACAGGGCCACGTACAGGAACGGCCGCGAGGTGTAAAGCGTGCCGCGCTTGCGCAGCCAGAGGCTCCACAGGCCGACGAAGATCATCAGGAAACCCAGCCCGACCATGATCCGGAACGACCAGAAGACGATGGTCGAGTTGGGCCGGTCTTCGGGCGGAAACTCCTTCATCGCCGGCACCTGCTTGTCCAGGCTGTGGGTCAGGATCAGGCTGCCGAGTGCCGGGATCTCGAGCTTGAAGCGGGTGGTTTCGGCCTGCATGTCGGGGATGCCGAACAAGATCAGCGGGGTCGGCTCGCCGGGCACGTTCTCCCAGTGGCCTTCGATCGCGGCAATTTTCACCGGCTGGTGCTTGAGCGTGTTCAGGCCATGGAAGTCACCGATCACCGCCTGGATCGGGGCGACGATCAGCGCCATCCACATGGCCATCGACAGCATCTTGCGCACGGCCGGGTTGTCACGCCCGCGCAGCAGGTGCCAGGCCGCCGAGGCACCGACGAAGAACGCGGTGGAAACGAACGCGGCAGTGGCCATGTGCATCAGGCGGTAGGGGAACGAGGGGTTGAATACCACTGCCAGCCAGTCCACCGGCACAACCCGGCCGTCGATGATCTCGTGACCTTGCGGGGTCTGCATCCAACTGTTGGAGGCGAGGATCCAGAAGGTCGAGACCAAGGTGCCGAGCGCCACCATCACCGTGGAGAAGAAGTGCAGGCCACGGCCGACACGGTTCCAGCCAAACAGCATGACCCCCAGGAAGCCAGCCTCGAGGAAGAACGCGGTCAATACCTCGTAGGTGAGCAGCGGGCCGGTGATAGCGCCGGCGAAGTCGGAGAAACGACTCCAGTTGGTACCGAACTGGTAGGCCATGACCAGGCCGGAGACCACCCCCATGCCGAAGTTGACGGCGAAGATTTTCGACCAGAAGTGATAGAGGTCACGGTAGACCTGGTTGTTGGTCCGCAGCCAGAGGCCTTCGAGGACTGCCAGGTAGCTCGCCAGGCCAATGGTGATGGCCGGGAACAGGATATGGAACGACACGGTAAAGGCAAACTGCATTCGGGCGAGCTCTAAGGCCTCTATTCCGAACATGGTGCTTCCTCTTCAGATAATCCGGCGTCCGGGCCGCTGGCCCCGTCGCCCACTGCCCCCACGGTAGTCGAGTGCGGCGCGTTGGAATTGTTCTGTTCGATCGCAGGGATTTCGGCCCAAGGGCCCGATCGTTACATCTGGAACGATTGACCCAGATCAACGATTGCTAGGAAGCATAGTCCTGAATGGCCCGCCGGGCCGTGTGGTTGATTGCCGCGTGACCGGTTGCCCCACCCCCTTCCACGCCGCATGAAAAAGTGCCGACCCCAGCAAACAGTAACCGTTTGTTACAAACAGATGATACGCTGCGCCCCCCTCTACTGCGCCGAGGCCCCTGGTTTCCGATGTCCGATTCCGAACCGCAGTTGTTGCGTCACCACCGCCCTTTCCTGGCCTTCTGGCTGGCCCGCGTGTTCACCGCCAGCGGCTTCCAGATGCTCACCGTGGCAATCGGCTGGCACCTCTACCAGCTGACCGGCAATGTGCTGGACCTGGGCTTGGTCGGCCTGGTCGAATTCGCCCCACGGGTGCTGTTCATGCTGCATACCGGGCATGTCGCCGACCGCTATGACCGGCGCAAGGTCGCTGCGCTGTGCCAGAGCCTGCAGGGACTGATAGCCCTGGCATTGGCGCTTGGCAGTGCCACCGACAACGTCACCCGCGAGCTGATCTTCGCCCTCGCCTTCCTGCTCGGTGCCACGCGTTCGTTCGAAATGCCGGCGACCCAGGCGCTGCTGCCCAACGTGGTACCGGCCGGGCTGTTCCCACGCGCGGTGGCAGCTTCGGCCTCGGCCACCCAGTCGGCAACCATCGTGGCTCCGGCGGTGGGCGGCTTCCTGTATGCCTTCGGCAGCATCTGGGTATACGGCCCCACCGTGGCCCTTTACGCCATCGCCTGCGTGCTGACCCTGAGCCTGCAGGCACGCGGCCAGGTGGCACAGCGCGGGCGCGCCAGCATCGAATCGCTGCTGGCCGGCATCCGCTTCATTCGCAGCCGGCCGGACATCCTCGGCGCCATCTCGCTGGACCTGTTCGCCGTACTGCTGGGCGGGGCCACCGCACTGCTGCCGGTGTTCGCCAAGGACATCCTGCTGACCGGCCCGCTGGGCCTCGGCCTGCTGCGCTCTGCGCCAGCGGTGGGGGCGTTGCTGATGTCGCTGTGGCTGGCGCGCTTCCCGTTCGAGCGCAATGTGGGGCGGACCATGTTCACGGCAGTGGGCGTGTTCGGCGTGGCGACCATTGCCTTCGGCCTGTCGACCTCGTTCTGGTTCTCGCTGGCAGTGCTGGTGGTGCTGGGCGCGGCGGACATGATCAGCATGGTCATCCGCGGCGCTTTCGTGCAGTTGGAGACGCCGGATGAAATGCGCGGGCGGGTGAGTGCGGTGAACGGCTTGTTCATTGGTGCCTCGAATCAGCTCGGCGAGTTCGAATCGGGGGTGACCGCGCACTGGTTTGGCACAGTGCCGGCTGTGGTGCTGGGTGGGGTGGGCACTTTGGTGGTGACTGGGGTGTGGATAAAGCTGTTCCCGACACTGGCCAAGCGAGATCGATTGCATAACGGTTGATCGTAGGCCTGTTCTGGCCCTATCGCCGGCAAGCCAGCTCCCACCGGTACACCACAGTTTCCGAACCCTGTGCAGTACTTGTGGGAGCTGGCTTGCCGGCGATAGGGCCGGTACAGGCTATAGAGAACCCATTCCCCAACGGCCATAGGCCCCCGCCGAGCATGCTGGTATGATGCGCGGCTTTTTTCCGCCCCACACAAAACCACGGCAACCGGTACGGTCTGTGCTTTGCTGATGGGGTCGATATATTCATGGCGCCGGGGGCGCCTTGGGGAGCGGGCATGCTGGAAAGGCTGTTTCAACTAAAAGCACACAACACCAATGTGCGCACCGAGATTCTCGCGGGCGTCACCACCTTCCTGGCCATGGCCTACATCCTGTTCGTCAACCCGAGCATCCTCGGCGAGACCGGCATGGACAAGGGCGCGATCTTCGTCGCCACCTGCCTGGCCGCGGCCATCGGCTCGGTGACCATGGGCCTGATCGCCAACTACCCGATCGCCCTGGCGCCGGGCATGGGCCTGAACGCGTTCTTCACCTACACCGTGGTCCTGCACATGGGCCACACCTGGCAGGTGGCACTGGGCGCGGTATTCCTGTCGGCGGTGATGTTCTTCCTGCTGTCGATCTTCCGCATCCGCGAATGGATCGTGAACAGCATCCCGCTGCCGCTGCGTTCGGCCATTGCCGCGGGTATCGGCCTGTTCCTGGCACTGATCGCCCTGCATAACGCAGGCATCGTCGTGGATAACCCAGCCACCCTGGTGGGCCTGGGTGACCTCAAGCAGCCAGCACCGATCCTCGCCACCCTGGGCTTCTTCCTGATCGTCGGCCTTGAGTCGCTGAAAGTGCGCGGCGCCGTGTTGATCGGCATTCTCGCCGTGACCATCGCCTCGATCCTGATGGGTGTGACCCCCTTCGGCGGCGTGGTGTCCATGCCGCCCTCGCTGGCCCCGACCTTCCTGCAACTGGACATCGCCGGCGCGCTGGACGTGGGCCTGGTCAGCGTGATCTTCGCCTTCCTGTTCGTCGACCTGTTCGACAACTCCGGCACCCTGATCGGTGTGGCCAAGCGCGCCGGGCTGATGGGCAAGGACGGCCACATGCCGAAAATGGGCCGTGCCCTGATCGCCGACAGTACCGCCGCCATGGCCGGTTCCCTGCTGGGCACCTCGACCACTACCAGCTACATCGAATCCGCAGCGGGCGTGAGCGCCGGTGGCCGCACCGGCCTGACCGCCATCGTGGTCGCCGTGCTGTTCCTGCTGGCGCTGTTCTTCGCCCCGCTGGCCGGTAGCGTGCCGGCCTTCGCCACCGCCCCGGCGCTGCTGTTCGTCGCGGTGCTGATGGCCTCGGGCCTGGCGGAAATAAACTGGGACGACGTCACCGAAGCCGCACCGGTGGTAGTGACCGCCCTGGCCATGCCGCTGACCTACTCGATCGCCAACGGCATCGCCTTCGGCTTCATTTCCTGGACCGCCGTCAAGCTGATCTCCGGCCGCCACCGCGACCTGAACCCGGCCCTGGTGATCCTTTCCATCCTGTTCGTCATCAAGCTGGGCTGGTTCAACGCATGAGTGCTGCTTTCGACCCCTCCTCCTACACCACCCAGCTGGACGCCAAGGTGGCCCGGCTGCGCGAGCTGCTGGCGCCGTTCGGCGCGCCGGAGCCGGCTGTTTTCGACTCGCCGCGCGAGCATTACCGCCTGCGCGCCGAATTCCGCCTGTGGCGCGAGGATGGCCAGCGCCACTACGCCATGTTCGCCCCGGGCGAGAAGCACAAGGCGATCCTGATCGAGGACTTCCCTATCGCCAGCCAGCGCATCAATGCACTGATGCCGCGCCTGAAGGCGGCCTGGCAGGCCAGCGAGGAATTGGGCAACCGCCTGTTCCAGGTGGAGTTCCTTACCACCCTGGCTGGCGATGCCATGGTCACCCTGTGCTACCACCGCCCGCTGGACGAGGCGTGGGAAACGGCCGCACGGCAGCTGGCCGAAGACCTGGGCGTCAGCATTATCGGCCGCTCCAAGGGCAAACGCCTGGTCATCGGCCGTGACTACGCGGTGGAAAACCTCGAAGTCGCTGGCCGTGTGTTCAGCTACCGCCAGCCGGAAGGCGCGTTCACCCAGCCCAACGGCGCGGTGAACCAGAAGATGCTGAGCTGGGCCTTCGAGGCCATGGGTGAACGCAAGGACGACCTTCTGGAGCTTTACTGCGGCAACGGCAACTTCACTCTGCCGCTGGCCACCCGCGTGCGCCAGGTGCTGGCCACGGAAATCAGCAAGACCTCGGTCAATGCCGCGCTGAGCAACCTCGACGAGAACGCTGTAGATAACGTGCGGCTGGTGCGCCTGTCGGCAGAAGAGCTGACCCAGGCGCTGAATGAGGTGCGGCCGTTCCGCCGGCTGGAAGGCATCGACCTTAAGAGCTACGAGTTCGGTACGGTGTTCGTCGACCCGCCGCGGGCGGGGATGGACCCGGATACCTGCGAGCTGACCCGGCGTTTCGAGCGGATCCTGTACATCTCGTGCAACCCGGAGACGCTGGCGGCGAACATTGCCCAGCTGCAGGACACTCACCGCATCGAGCGGTGTGCGTTGTTTGACCAGTTCCCGTATACCCACCATATGGAGAGTGGGGTTTTGCTGGTTCGGCGCTGACCTTCAGATCGCCGGGGCTGCTTTGCAGCCCATCGCGACACAAGGCCGCTCCTACAGGAGGAACGCGATTCCCTGTAGGAGCGGCCTTGTGTCGCGATGGGCCGCAAAGCGGCCCCCGAAGTCCAACTCAGAAGTCGAAGAACACCGTCTCCCCTTCCCCCTGAATACGGATATCGAAGCGATATGCCGTCTTCCCGTCCACCTCGCAACGCTTGGCCACCAGGGTCTCGCGCCGCTGCGGCTGCTCGATCAGGTTGAGCACCGGGCACTTGGCATTGGCCTCGGCCTCGTCATCGAAATACAGCCGCGTGTGCAGGTGGATGTTGATCCCCCGGGCAAACAGGCTGATGTTGATGTGCGGCGCCATCGGCACGCCCGCAGCGTTGTTCACCACACCCGGCTTGACCGTGTGCAGGGTCCATTCACCTGCATCGAAGGTGGTGGCAGTGCGGCCAAAGCTGTTGAAGGCGTTTTCCAGGTTGTAGGCATCCTGGTACTCGCCGTTGGCATCGGCTTGCCACACTTCCAGGAACGAATCGCGCACCAGGTGGCCGTTACCGTCATACACCTGGCCGATCAGCAGGATGTGCTCGCCCGGCGCGTCCGGCTTGGCCAGGCGGTTCCAGATTTCCTGGTCGCGGGTCGGGTTGCCGGCCGCTTCCAGGGCCAGGCCGATGTGTACGTAGGGGCCGGCGGTCTGCGAAGGGGTTTCCGGCAGCAGTTCGATTGGCATGGCGGGGTCCTCAGCAGTTTTCGAAGTGGGTCTTGCGCTGGCCGCGCAGCACGATGTCGAAGCGGTAGGCCAGGCAGTCCATCGGGTTGGCGTTGCTCATGTCGAGCTTGGCGATCAACTGCTGCACGGCTTGCGGGTTGGCGATCGACTTGACGATCGGGCACATCGGGATCAGCGGGTCACCCTCGAAGTACAGCTGGGTAATCAGCTTGGTGGCGATCGAAGGGCCGCTGATGGCGAAGTGGATGTGCGCCGGGCGCCAGTCGTTCGGGCCGTTGCGCCATGGGTACGGGCCCGGCTTGATGGTGCGGAAGCTGTAATAGCCATCACGGTCGGTCAGGCAGCGGCCGACGCCACCGAAGTTCGGGTCCAGTGGCGCCAGGTAGCGGTCGTTCTTGTGACGGTAGCGGCCGCCGGCGTTGGCTTGCCACATTTCCACCAGGGTGTTCGGCACAGGCTTGCCGTACTGGTCGACGACACGGCCGGCAACGATGATGCGCTCGCCAATCGGCAAGCCGCCGTTGTTGAAGTTCAGCAACAGGTCATGGTCATGGGCGCCGAAGCCCAGGTGGGAAAAGTCCGGGCCGGTGGTTTCGCTGATCGACTGCGGGATGCTGACCAGTGCCTGGCGTGGCGAACGGGCAATGGACGTCTTGTAGTCAGGCGTAAGAGCTTTCGGGTGCCAGTTGCGATCACGGATCACGAAGCGGCTGTTGTCCTGGGCGGGCATGCCGGTTTCCTCTCTTGGAATTATGGAAATGCGCGGGGGGATTATTTGAAACCCTGTCGCGGGCAAGCCCGCTCCCACATGCAGTTTCAGGCAGGTAGCGCGCAATGAATATTGAAATCAGCCACATCAAACATAACCATTTGGTTATGCATAAGCACCTTGGCCTGACACTCGCCGCTGTCGTGGACTAATCTTTGTCTTCTTGTTTCACGCTCCGGAGAGCATTCATGGATTGGCGAAAAGGTCGACGCAGCGACAATGTGGTCGATGCCCGAGGCGAAGGTGGTGGCGGCGGCATGCGTTTCGGCGGCGGCAAGGGGCTGGGGCTTGGTGCGGTGCTGCTGATTGTCGGCATCGGCTGGCTCACCGGCCAGGACCCGTTGCAGATTCTTGGCCAGCTCGCCGGCCAGATGGAGCAACAACAACAGCAGGCACCGAGCAGCGCGGGCGGCAAGGCGCCGCCGGCCAACGACCAGCAGGCCGAGTTCGTCGCCTCGATCCTGGGCGATACCGAAGACACCTGGAAAGCCCTGTTCGCCGAGGGCGGCAAGCAGTACCGCGACCCCAAGCTGGTGCTGTTCAGCGGCCAGGTCAATTCGGCCTGTGGCTTTGCCTCGGCGGCGGTGGGGCCGTTCTACTGCCCGGCAGACCAACGGGTCTACCTGGACATGTCGTTCTTCCGCGAAATGGAAACCCGCTTCGCCGCCGCCGGCGACTTTGCCCAGGCCTACGTGATCGCCCACGAAATCGGCCATCACGTGCAGACCCTGCTGGGCGTGTCGGCCAAGGTCGATGCTGCGCGCCGCAGCGGCCAGCGCATGGAAGGCGACAATGGCCTGCTGGTGCGTCAGGAACTGCAGGCCGACTGCCTGGCCGGTGTATGGGCCTACCAGGCGCAGAAGCGCCTGAACTGGCTGGAGCCGGGCGACGTCGAAGAGGCCCTGAACGCGGCCAATGCCATCGGCGATGACCGCCTGCAGCAGCAAGGCCGCGGGCGCGTGGTACCAGACTCGTTCACCCACGGCACCTCAGCGCAACGGGTGCGCTGGTTCAAGACCGGGTTTGCCGAGGGTGAGGTGAACCGCTGCGATACCTTCAGCGCGCGCAACCTTTGAATAGCTTCCAAAACCGACGCGATCCCTGTAGGAGCGGCTTTAGCCGCGAACACCGGCAAAGCCGGTGCCATCCACCGCGAAGGGCTGCAAGGCAGCCCCAATCAAGCCAGTTACAAATCTGCTGAAAAAGCGTTTCAGCTTCCTCCATCACTGCCGATAACCCCTGCACGAATCAGCGGGCATCCAGAACAACAACGCCTGGCGATCGAAGATCAAGCGAGCGAAAACAACTTCTGGAGAGCGTGCATGAACAGCTGGTTCGCCAACATCAGCGTCAACCTCAAACTCGGCCTGGGCTTCGGCCTGGTACTGATCCTCACCGGCCTGCTGGCCCTGACCGGCTGGACCAGCCTGGGCAGCCTGATTGACCGCAGTAACTGGATGGGCGATATCGGCCAGCTCAACAAGGACCTGACCGACCTGCGCATTGCGCGCCTGCAGTACATGATCGCCAACGGTGACGATGCTGCCGCCGCCAACACCCAGACCAAGCTTGACGCCTTCAGCAAGCAACAGGCCTACCTGGCCAGCACCTTCAAGAGCCCGGAAAACATCAAGCTGCTGGGTGAACTGGGCGAGACCATCAGCGCCTACAAAGTGTCCCTGAACAAGATGCGCCAGGGCTACGATGCCACCCGCACCGCGCGCACGGCCATGGACGGCTCGGCCAGCCGTGCCGACCAGGCCATGGACGCCCTCAGCCAGGAAGTCATGGCGCGCCCCGAAGCCGACAGCGTGCGCCTGGCCCAGTACCAGCTGATCAGCAAGGCCCGCCAGCAACTGCTGCAGGTGCGCATCGACGTACGCGGCTACATTGCCGAAAACAGCGCTGCCAACGAGCAGGCAGCCCTGCGCCAGCTGGACACCGCCCTGGCCGAAATCGACAACCTCAAGCGCCAGCTGCCGGCCGAAGACACGCGCCTGCGACAGTTCGAAGGCTCGGTGCTGGCCTACCGTGAAGCCGTGCGTCAATTCCGCGATGCGGTCGCCAACATCACCACTGCGCGCGCCGAGATGACCGTTCAGGGTGCCGACATCGTCAAGCGCAGCGACGCTCTGTACCAGATCCAGCTGCAGCGCCGCGACATGGAAAGTACCCAGGCCCGCAGCCTGCAGGCCATCGCCACGCTGCTGGCGCTGTTGGTCGGCGTGCTGGCGGCAGTGCTGATCACCCGGCAGATCACCCGCCCATTGCGCGACACCATGGTGGCAGTTGAAAAGATCGCCAGCGGCGACCTCACCCAGCACCTGCGCGTCACCCGCCGCGACGAACTGGGCGTGCTGCAACAAGGCATCGCCCGCATGGGCACCACTTTGCGCGAGCTGATCAGCGGCATCCGCGATGGCGTCACCCAGATCGCCAGCGCTGCCGAGGAATTGTCGGCAGTGACCGAGCAGACCAGCGCCGGCGCCAACAGCCAGAAGGTCGAGACCGACCAGGTGGCCACCGCAATGCACGAAATGGCCGCTACCGTTCAGGAAGTGGCACGCAATGCCGAGCAGGCCTCGCATGCTGCCACCGGTGCCGATGACGAAGCCCGTGCCGGCGACCGCGTGGTAGGCGAAGCAATTGGCCAGATCGAACGCCTGGCCGAAGAAATGCACCGTTCCACCGAAGCCATGAACCTGTTGCAGCAGGAAAGCCAGAAGATCGGCAGCGTGATGGACGTGATCAAGTCGGTGGCCGAACAGACCAACCTGCTGGCGCTGAACGCAGCGATCGAGGCGGCGCGTGCTGGCGAGGCTGGCCGTGGTTTTGCCGTGGTTGCCGATGAAGTGCGCGGCCTGGCCCAACGCACGCAGAAATCCACCGAAGAGATCGAAGAACTGATCGCCAGCCTGCAGCATGGGACCCAGCAAGTGGCTACGGCCATGCACGGCAGCCGTACCCTGACCGACAGCAGCGTCGAGTTGGCGCGCAAGGCCGGGGCTTCGCTGGAGAGCATCACCAGCACGGTGTCGAGCATCCAGTCGATGAACCAGCAGATTGCCGCGGCGGCGGAACAGCAGAGTGCGGTGGCGGAGGAGATCAGCCGCAGCATCCTGAATGTACGCGATGTGTCGGAGCAGACGGCGGCGGCCAGTGACGAGACGGCGGCGTCCAGTGTGGAGTTGGCGCGGTTGGGTGGGCAGTTGCAGACGTTGGTCAGCCAGTTCCGCGTCTGACCTGAAGACCCCGGGGGCCGCTTTGCGGCCCATCGCCGGCAAGCCAGGCTCCCACAGGAATAGCACAAGCCTCGGGGCTGCGTCGTACCTGTGGGAGCTGGCTTGCCGGCGATAGGGCCGGCACTGACGACCGCTTACTTGATGACCATCCCTACCCCACGCCCACGCGGATCCGAAGCGGTCTCCAGCTTCGTCCCATCAACCCGGATCGCCTGGATATCCCCCATCTCCCAGCCCTGGTCCTCCAGCACATAGCCCATCTTCTTCAGTTCATCAGCCACCGGCCCGGTCAGCGGCGCATAGCTGTCGAAGTAGATGGTGTCCTTGGGCAGCAACTGATGGTGCACGCGCTGCGCCGCCACCGCCTTGTCCAGCGGCATGTCGTAGTCGTACAGGTTGTTCATCACCTGAAAGATCGAGGTGAAGATCCGCGAGCCACCCGGGGTGCCGATGACCAGCTCGACCTTGCCATCGCGGGTCATCAGGCTGGGGCTCATGGACGACAGCATGCGCTTGCCCGGGGCGATAGCATTGGCATCGCCACCTACCACACCAAAGGCGTTCGCCGCCCCCGGCTTGGCGCTGAAATCGTCCATCTCGTCGTTGAGCAGGAAGCCGGCGCCTTTCACCACCACACCACTGCCGTAGTCGAGGTTGAGGGTGTAGGTGTTGCTGACCGCATTGCCCTGCTTGTCGACGATCGAGAAGTGCGTGGTCTGGTGCGGTTCCAGGCCCGGCTTGACCTTGTCGGTATCGGAAATGGCCTTCGGGTTGACCTGCGCGGCGCGCTTGGCCAAGTAGTCCTTGGCCACCAGCTTGTCCACCGGTACTGCGGTGAAGGCCGGATCACCGAGGTAGTCGGCACGGTCGGCGAACACGCGCTTCTCGATCTCGGCCAACAGGTGAATGTACTGCGCCGAGTTGTGCGCCACACCCTTGAAGTCCGCCGCGCGGTTTTCCTTGATACCCAGCAGCTGGGCCAGGGCTACACCACCGGAGCTTGGCGGTGGCGCGGTATAGACCACATTGCCACGCCAGCTCACGGCCATTGGCTCGCGCCATACGGCCTTGTAGTCCTTCAGGTCTTGCTTGGTGATCAGGCCCTTGTCGGCTTGCATCTGCGCCACCAGCAGGTCTGCGGTCTTGCCCTGGTAGAACTCGCTCACGCCCTTGTCGGCGATGCGCTCCAGGGTCTGGGCCATTTCCGGTTGCTTGAACAGCTCGCCGACCTTCATGTTGCCGAAGTAGTCGTTGAAATTGGTCGAGGTCTTGAACATGCCCTGGGCATCGTTGCGGTACTGGTACTGCTTGGCCGCAACCTTGAAGCCGTTTTTCGCATAGCCGATGGCCGGGGTCAGCAGTTCGCTCCAGGGCAGCTTGCCGAACTTCTGATGCGCCTCCCACAAACCCATCACCGTGCCCGGAACGCCAGCAGCACGTGCCCCGACCAGACTGAGGTTTTCGATGACCTCACCCTTTTCGTCCAGGTACATGTTGCGCGTGGCGGCCTTGGGCGCGACTTCGCGGTAATCGAGGAAGTAGGGTTTGCCGTCGACGAACAGGGTCATGAACCCGCCACCGCCGATGTTGCCAGCCTCGGGATAAGTCACCGCCAGGGTGAAAGCCGTGGCCACTGCCGCATCCACCGCGTTGCCGCCTTTCTTGAGGATATCGGCGGCCACCTGTGCACCATATTGATCGGGCGCGGCCACTGCGCCGCCCTCAAGATTGGCGGCATGGACCGTGGAACAGCTCAGGATCGCGGCTGTGAGAGCCAGGTACTGGAACGGAGCAATACGCATGACACTTCCTTGGTGTTGTTTTTGTTGAGCAGTCAGTAAGGCCGAAGCGCTTCGACTGTGCAATCAACCGCAGGAAGTTTCGCCGCCCGTGGACAGGACCTGTCGCGTTCAGGCAACTCAGCTGGCGTACATCGCCAACTTGCGCTGGATGAAATCGAGGAAGCACTGGATACGCAGCGCCAGCTGGGTGTTGCGGTAGTACACCGCATGGATCGGCTGGCGATAGCCGTTGTTGGCTTCGCTCAGCAGCACTTGCAGGCGCCCGGCGCGGATGTCCTCGTGGGTCATGAAGTGCGACAGGCTGACGATGCCCTCGCCGGCCAGCGCCAATTGGCGCAAGGTCTCGCCGCTGGAGGCGATCAGCGACGGGCGAATGCTCCAGCGGTCACCCTGGGCATGACGCAGTGGCCAATGGTTGAGCGATTCGGGCTGGCTGAAGCCGAGCAGGCAGTGGTTGGCCAGGTCCTCGACCCGCTGCGGCGTGCCGTGTTGCTCGAGGTAGGCCGGGCTGGCCATCACCTGTACCGGGCTGCATCCCAGGCTGCGCGCGTGCAGGCTGGAGTCGGCCAGTTCACCGATGCGGATCGCCACATCGGTGCTTTGCTCCAGCAGGTCGATGATCAGGTCGTCGGTATTGAGTTCCAGTTCGATACCAGGGTATTGGCGGCGGAACTCGCCGATCCACGGCAGGATGGCATGCAGCATGAACGGCGCGGCGGCGTTGATGCGCAGGCGCCCGGTGGGGGTCTGGCGGTTCATCGACAGGCGCTCTTCCATCTCGTCCATCTGCTCCAGGATCAACCGCGCGCGTTCAAGGAAGAAGCGGCCCTCCTCGGTCAGGTCCATGCGCCGGGTGGTGCGGTTGACCAGCGTGGTACCCAGCTTGCCTTCAAGGCGCGACAGGGTACGGCTGACGGCAGACGGGGTCTGGCCCATCTGCTCGGCAGCAGCGGAAATCGAGCCGCAGTCGATGACGGTGACGAATACCTGGAGCTCTTCGGATCGGGTTTTCACATCTGCGCCTGCGGTTGGTCTCTGCCGGAATAGATAGCCGCTTGTCTAGGCCAAGTCCAGCACAGAAAAACCTTACTGTGCCTTGCCAAACACCTTGTCCAGATGCGCCTCATAGGCTGCCAAAGCAGCCGGCACATCAGGCCGCTTCATCACATCCACCGCCAGGAAAGTCGGCAACCCGGTCATGCCGAGGAACTGGTTGGCCTTGTGGAATGGGAAGTACACCGCGTCCACCCCCTTGCCCTCGAAGAAATCGCTAGGGTCGTCGAATGCCTGCTGCGGTGCATTCCAGGTCAGCGAAAGCATGTACTGCTTGCCGTGCACCAGGCCACCACTACCGTACTTCTGCGAGTGGTCCGCACGGGTACGGCCGTCGTTGGCATACAAGCTACCGTGGCCGGCGGTGAACACCTCGTCGATGTACTTTTTAACGGTCCATGGCGCACCCATCCACCAGCCGGGCATCTGGTAGATGACCACATCGGCCCAGAGGAACTTCTCCACCTCTTCCTGGGCATCATAGCCACCGTCGATGAAGGTCTGGCGCACATCGAAACCGGCCCGGTCCAGGTGAGCGATGGCCGCTTCGTGCAAGGTCGTGTTCAGACGACCGTCGGAGTGGGCGAACTGTTTACCACCATTGAGCAAAAGGATCTTCTTCATGCGGGCCTCGCGGAAAAAATTCAGGCCGGCAGGTTAGGGGCTCGCGGGCGCGGGATACAGTAATGCAGCGGCAAAATACAATTGACCTGAAGTCACGAATCAATAATGCATTATTGCCTTAGAATCGCATCACCTCCCATCACCGAGTAGCGACCCATGAGTGAGCAGTACGCCTTCATCCTCAAAGCCAAGACCCGCCCGGAAATGGCTGAAGCGTTCGAAACGCTGTTCCGCGCTTATGTCGAGCCAAGCCGCCAGGAGCCGGGCTGCATCGAGTACCACATGCTGCGCGACAAGCAGGACCCGAGCCTGTTCGTGTTCTTCGAGGTCTGGGCCGACAAGGCAGCGCTGGATGTGCATTCGGCACTGCCGCACATGACCGCGTTCTTCGAAAAACGCATGGACTACCTGGAACGCGATTTCGACATCCAGATGATCGACATGCTCAGCGCATCAAGCGCTAACCGCTGATCAGCAAATGGCCGCCGAGCGCGGCCAGGCCGATGAAGAAGCACCGTTTGAACAGCGGCGTACTGATGCGCTGACGCAGCCACTGGCCGGCCAGCATGCCGACTAAGGCCGGCGCCAGCATCAGCAGCGAAGCACCCAGCGCCTGGCCACCCAGGGCATGCTGCCCGGCCAGGCCAACGGCCAGGGCCAGGGTCGAAACCGTGAACGACAGGCCCAGGGCCTGGACCATCTGATCCCGATTCAAACCCAGGCTCTGCAGGTAGGGCACAGCCGGTATCACGAACACCCCGGTCGCCGCCGTGACCACGCCCGTGACCAGCCCGCAAAGCGGCGCCAGCCAAGGCTCCCGCCCCGGTGCCAGGCGCAGGCCCGGACCGACCAGCCCGTACAGCGCATACGCCATCAAGGCCGCGCCCAGTGCATGTGCGGCCCAAGGGCCGCTGTTGATCCCCAGCCAGGCGCTGCCCAGCAAGGTACCGACGAAGATCATCGCCAGCATCGGCCACAGGCGTGTCAGCAACCTCCGCAGGTGCCCCCCACTGGCCAGCTGCCAGAGGTTGGTGAGGGTCGAAGGCACAATCAGCAATGCCGCAGCCTGCGCCGGTGACATAGCCAGGCCCAGCAGGCCCATGGCGATTGTCGGCAGGCCGAGGCCGATCAAGCCCTTCACCGCGCCGGCCAGCAGGAAAGTCAGTACCACCAGCAGCGACAGCAATGGGCCAATGTTCTGGTAGAAAGCGAGCAAGGTATTCATAGGCCGATAATGGCGTGCGCCAGCCGGGCTGAAAATCTGCCATATACTCAGGCAGACTCTTGCCAGGACAGAGCCACATGCATTTCGACCTGATCGACCTCAGGCTGTTCCAGCACACCCTGGAGTGCGGCAACATCACCGCCGGTGCCAGCCGCAGCCATCTTTCGCTGGCAGCAGCCAGTGCGCGGATCCGCGCCATGGAGGCTTCGCTGGGCATCCCTTTGCTGGAACGCAACCGCCGTGGCGTGCAAGCAACTCTGGCCGGCCAGGCACTGCTGCAGCATGCCCGGCTGATATCGCAGCAGGTCGAGCGCCTGCAGTTCGACCTGGGCCAGTACGTTCAAGGGCAGCAGGGCCAGGTGCGCCTGCTGTGCAACACGGCTGCACTCACGGAGTACCTGCCGGAGCTGCTGGCCGGCTACCTGGCTGAAAACCCAGGCGTCAGCGTGGATGTGCAGGAGTTGCCGAGCCTGCGCATCGTGCAGTCGATTACCCAGGGCATGGCGGACCTGGGCATAGTTTCGACCGCCGCCCCCAGCGAGCACCTGCAGACCCGGCCGTTTCGCGAAGACCCACTGGTGCTTGTAACGCCGCAGCGCCATCCACTGGCCAGCGAGGTAGCGCCGAGCTTTATCGATAGCCTGGCCCATGGCTATGTCGGCCTGGGTGCCGGCAGTGCACTGGCGTTGTACCTGGAAGAGCAGGCGCTGCGCGAGGGGCGGCGCATGCGGGTTCGGGTGCGTGCCGAAGGGTTCGATGGCGTGATCCGCATGGTTGCGGGCGGGGCCGGGGTGGGGGTGGTGCCGCTGGCTGCGGTGAAGCGTTGGCAAGGGGTGTTGCCGTTGCACTGGGTGGCGCTGACGGAACCATGGGCCAATCGCCGGTTGCTGGTGTGTGCACGCGATTTTGCGGCATTGCCGGGGTATGCCGCAGGGTTGGTAACCACCCTCACCCGCTGACACGATCATATGTTGCATGTACTGCGCATGACTTGAAGGCAACGCGATCGATGTAGGAGCGTGCACAGTAAGTGCATTTTTTTAGCCGCTCGCACACAATCCTGCCATCGCACCACCGAAAAGGACTTTCCAGTGGCATCGATCTACCAGCTCAAACCCCGCTTCCAGGCCATGCTCCGCCCTGCTGTCCAGCGCCTCCACGACCGCGGTGTCACCGCCAACCAGGTCACTGTCGCCGCCGCCCTGCTGTCGATCCTGCTGGGCCTGCTGCTGGCTGCCCTGCCCCATCTCACCTGGATGTTCATTCTGGTGCCAGTCTGGATGCTGCTGCGCATGGCACTGAACGCCGTCGACGGCATGCTCGCCCGCGAGTTCGGCCAGCAATCCACCCTCGGTGCCTACCTCAACGAACTGTGCGACGTGATTGCCGATGCCGCGCTGTACCTGCCCTTCGCCCTGCTGGCCGGTGTATCGCCAACCTTGGTCGTGCTCGTGGTGCTCAGCGCCACCTTCAGCGAATACGCCGGTGTCATGGGCCCACTGGCCGGTGCTTCACGGCGCTACGATGGCCCAATGGGCAAGAGCGACCGGGCCTTTGCCTTCGGTGTGCTGGGTACCGGTGTCGCCCTAGGCCTGCTGAATGGCACCTGGCTCAACGGCTTGTTGCTGGTCATCCTCGCACTCTCGCTCTATACCCTCTACAACCGGATTCGCCAGGGGCTGGCCGAAACCCGCTGAGCCCACTGCCGTCGCAAAAGGATGTCGACCATGCGCCAAGCGCAAGCGCTGCACTTCTCCACCCATGACGGCGTCGAGCTGTATTACCGTCACTGGCCTGCCACGCGTAACCAACACCAGCCACGCCGGGCCGTGGTGATGTTCCATCGCGGCCACGAACACGGCGGGCGCATGGCACACCTGGCCGACGAGCTGGACATGCCGGGCTACGATTTCTTCGCCTGGGATGCCCGCGGCCACGGCCATTCGCCGGGCGCGCGTGGCGACAGCCCGGGCTTCGCCACCAGCGTGCGCGATGTGCAGACCTTCATCGAGCACATCCAGGCCAGCCATGGCATCGCCGAACAGGACCTGGTGGTGCTGGCGCAGAGCGTAGGGGCCGTGCTCGTCGCCACCTGGGCCCACGACTACGCGCCCAAGGTGCGCTGCCTGGTGCTGGCCTCGCCAGCGTTCAAGGTCAAACTGTATGTGCCGTTCGCCCGCACCGGCCTGAAACTGCTGAAAGCCTTGCGCGGAAACTTCTTCGTAAACAGCTACGTCAAGCCCCGCCTGCTCACCCACGACCCCGAACGGGTCATGTCGTACGTGGCCGACCCGCTGATCAGCCGGCCGATTTCGGTAACCATGCTGCTGGGCCTGTACGAAGCCGCCGACCGGGTGGTGGCGGATGCCCAGGCCATTCAGTTGCCAACCCAACTGCTGGTGTCCGGTGCCGACTTCGTGGTCGAACGCCAACCGCAGGAACGCTTCTTCGAACGCCTGGGCAGTGCGCGCAAGGAAATGCACATCCTGCCAGGTTTTTTCCACGACACCCTTGGCGAGCGTGACAGGGCCCATGCCTTGCGGCGCATCGAGCGGTTTGTCGAACATTGCTTCGCCAGCCCCGCCGCCCTGCCGTCACTGCTCGATGCCGACAAGACCGGCGCCAGCTGCGCCGAGGCCGAAAGCCTGGCCGCACCGCTGCCGCGCAACTCGCCCCGCGACCTTTACTGGCGTGCTACCCGTGCCGGGCTGCGGCTGGGCAAGGGGCTGTCCGAAGGTGTGAAGCTGGGTTTCGATACCGGTTTCGATTCGGGCAGTACCCTGGACTACGTGTACCGCAACCAGCCGACCGGCAAAGGCAAGCTCGGTCGCCTGATCGACCAGAACTACCTCGACGCCATCGGCTGGCGCGGCATCCGCCAGCGCAAGCTGCACGTAGAGGAACTGCTGCGCCTGGCCATCGTCCGCCTGCGCGACCAGCAGCGGCCGGTGCACATCGTCGATATCGCCGCCGGCCATGGCCGCTACATTCTCGAGGCCCTGCAGGAGCTCGAACAGCTGCCGGATTCGATCCTGCTGCGTGACTACAGCGAACTGAACGTGCAGCAAGGCAGCGCACTGATTGCAGAAAAAGGCCTGGCCGACATCGCCCGCTTCGTCCAGGGCGATGCCTTCGACCGCCAGAGCCTGGCGACCCTGGAACAACCACCGACCCTGGCCGTGGTCTCCGGCCTGTACGAACTGTTCGCCAGCAACCAGTTGGTAGGTAACTCGCTGGCCGGCCTGGCCGATGCGCTGGAAGATGGCAGCTATTTGGTCTACACCGGCCAGCCGTGGCACCCGCAACTGGAAATGATCGCCCGCGCCCTCACCAGCCACCGCGGCGGGGAGGCCTGGGTCATGCGTCGCCGCAGCCAGGCCGAAATGGACCAGCTGGTAGAAGCGGCGGGGTTCCGCAAGCTGGCCCAACGCATCGATGAATGGGGCATTTTCAGCGTCAGCCTGGCACAACGGGTGCGCTGAATGAGCCCATCACGCGAGCCCCGGCTGATCCGCCGAGGCGTATTCTGGCTTCTTTTGCTGGGGCCGCTGTTTTTCCTCAGTTACGGGCTGGCGAACAACCATACCGCCGGACGCAGTGATGTCGGCAGCCTGGTGTTCGGCTGGGAAAGCCGCATGCCGTTGTGGCCGTGGACGATCATCCCGTACTGGTCGATCGACCTGCTCTACGGTTTGTCCTTCCTGCTGCCACGCACGCGCCAGGAAATGGACCGGCACGCGCTGGCGCTGCTAACCGCGCAGCTGATCAGCGTCAGCTGCTTCCTGCTCTGGCCGCTGCGCTTCACCTTCGAGCGGCCGGAACTGGGCGGGGTGTTCGGCTGGATGTTCGATGTGCTGATGGGCTTCGACAAGCCGTTCAACCAGGCGCCTTCGCTGCATATTGCCCTGCTGGTGATCATCTGGACGATGTTTGCCCGGCACGTGCAGCGCCAGCCCTGGCGTTGGCTGATGCATGGCTGGATGGCACTGATCGGGGTCTCGGTACTGACCACCTGGCAGCACCATTTCATCGACGTGCCGACAGGGGCATTGGCGGGGTTCGTCTGCGTCTGGTTGTGGCCACATCAAGGGCAACTGCCCTGCCAGCAAGTGCGCCTTGTGCGGGATGCCAAGCGTTGGCGGTTGGCGTTGTTCTATACAGTGGGTGGGCTGCTGTGCGCAGTGCCTGCCGTTGCGTTGGGCGGCGCCTGGCTGTGGTTGAGCTGGCCGGCCGTGTCGCTGGCTTTGGTGGCGCTGAACTACGGCGTGCTCGGTGCAGGCGGGTTTCAGAAAGGCGCCGATGGGCGCTTGTCGAATGCAGCCAGCTGGCTGCTGGCACCGTACCTGATTGGGGCGTGGGTCAACTCGCGGTTGTGGACATGGCGGCGCCCGCAGGCGGATGAAGTGTGTGATGGCGTCTACCTTGGGCGGATTCCTGGGTGTGACGCGCAGTTCGCTGCGGTAGTCGATTTGTGCGCAGAGCTACCGTGCCATGTTCACAGCGCTCCTACACAGGTCGCGTCCGCCGTTGGCTACGCATGTTTTCCTACCCTGGACCTGATCGCCCCGGAAAGCCCATTGCTGCACCAAGCCGCCGTCGCCATCGAACGCCTGCGCTCGCAAGGCCCGGTGCTGGTCTGCTGCGCCCTGGGCTATTCGCGCAGCGCCAGCGCCGTGGCAGCCTGGCTGGTACTCACGGGCCGCTGCAGTGATGCTCGCCAGGCCGAGGCGCTGATCCGCAAGGCCCGCCCCGGCGTGGTCCTGCACAGCGCACATCGCCAAGCCTTGCAACGGCTAGGGACACAACCATGACGCTGTACGTGGTGGCCAGCCTGCTGGGCTGTGGCAAACAACTGGAACGCCTGTCGGACGGCCTCACCCTGCTGGCCCTGGCCTACGGCCTGGCGCCCTTGCTGGGAGCCCAGTTGCAACCGCTGGCCAGCCTGCTGTGCATTGCGCTGCTGGTACTAGGCGTGCTGCACAAGTACTGGGCCATCCGTGTGGCCATCGATGCTCAATTGTTCGCCCACCTCGCCGCCAGCCGCGACCTGGCGGCGGACACCCAGGCCCTGGACCACGCACTGTTCGAGCTGAAACTCAAACCGCAGGCCGCCGACACCCGAGCATGGCCTGCCCGTAGCCGGGCCGCGCTGACCCTGTTACGCCGCCAGGCAGTGTACCTGGGCCTGCAGCTGTCGCTGGCCTTGGCTACCCTGCTGACACTGCCTTTGAAGGGATGACTACCGATCCATGCTCGCCAACCTGACCGCCTACCTCATCACTTCCGCCGCCCGCCTGATCACCGGCGCCCGCGCCCTGTGGCTGGGCTGCACGCCGCTGCCGGTGCAGCGCCTGTATTTCGCCAACCACAGCAGCCATGGTGATTTCGTACTGCTGTGGGCCTCGCTGCCGCAGCCGCTGCGCAAGCGTACCCGTCCGGTAGCCGGTGCCGATTACTGGGCCAAGCCGGGCATTCGCGATTTTCTTATCCGCAAGGTCTTCAACGGTGTGCTGATCAACCGGCAACACAGCCCCGGCCAGGGCAGCCCGTTGCAGCCGATCCTCGAAGCAGTGGCCCAGGGCGACTCGCTGATCTTCTTTCCGGAGGGCACCCGCAATCTCGGCGACGAGCCGCTGATGCCGTTCAGGAGCGGGTTGTATCACTTGGCAGCAGCCAACCCTGGAGTCGAACTGGTGCCGGTGTGGATCGCCAATCTCAACCGGGTGATGCCCAAGGGGCGCGCCCTGCCGTTGCCGTTGTTGTGCACATTGAGCTTTGGCGAGCCACTGCACCTGCAGGCGGATGAAAGCAAGCAAGCCTTTCTCGAGCGGGCCAGCCAGGCCCTGCTGAACCTGGCCCCCAAGGATGCCTGAGATGGACGACAACACCCTTTCCCTGTTTGCCGGCATCGGCGCCCTGCTGCTGCTCGCCAGCGTGATCGGCCGCCTGCTCAAATGGCGCGCCGGCCCGGCACCGCACGTGGTGATCGACAACCTCAACGCCCGCATCAACGCCTGGTGGGTGATGGTGCTGGTGATCGGCATCGCCTTCCTGTTCGGCAAGTACGGCGTGATCGTGCTGTTCTACGGCGTGTCGTTCTATGCTTTGCGCGAGTTCATGACGCTCACCCCGACCCGGCGCAGCGACTACCCGGCACTGGTGGCTGCGTTCTATGTGGCACTGCCGGTGCAGTACGTGCTGATCGCCATGGACTGGTACGGGTTGTTCAGTATCTTCATCCCGGTGTACCTGTTCCTGTTGCTGCCGATCCTGGCCAGCTTCGGCGGCGACACCACGCGCTTTCTCGAGCGCGCCTCGAAGGTGCAGTGGGGGCTGATGATCGCGGTGTACTGCGTGTCGTCGGTGCCGGCATTGATGACCCTGGACATCCCGGGTTACGAGGGCCGCAACCTGTTGCTGATTGCCTGGCTGATCCTTGTGGTGCAGATCAGCGACGTGCTGCAGTACGTGTGCGGCAAGCTGTTCGGCAAGCACAAGGTAGCGCCCAACCTGTCGCCATCCAAGACCGTCGAAGGCCTGGCCGGCGGCGTGGCACTGGCCACCCTGATCGGCGCCCTGCTGTGCTGGATCACCCCGTTCACCTTCTGGCAGGCCGCGCTGATGGCGTTGGCGGTGAACGCCATGGGCTTCTTCGGCGGGTTGGTGATGTCGGCGATCAAGCGCGACCGTGGGGTGAAGGACTGGGGGCACATGATCGAAGGCCACGGCGGCATGCTCGACCGCATGGATTCGGTGTGCTTTGCCGCGCCGGTGTTCTTCCACTTTGTGCGGTATTGGTGGGCGTAGCGAAAGTGAGCCTACCGATTAGTGCGAAAGGGCCAACTCTCGCAGTGCAGCCGAAGCCAGAAAACCGGAGCGGGACGCATAGCGATGATCACGCTTCACTTTTTCGTCGATTCGTTGAAGCAGGTTTTCCGGCAGCGTTGCATTGAAGCGAACCGCCTTGCCCAGGTACGGGGTGACATCAAAATCCACAACGGCCCAGACCCCGCCTTCATAGTCAGGGTTCGCCACATGGACGTCGACTTCCTGTGCCTGCGGCAATGCCTCGTTATCTGCGACCAACCCTTCAAAATGTAGTGCCAGCGCTTCCTGAACATTCTCCAGTGCTTTTGCAACAGTGGCACCGGCGCTGAAGCAACCGGGCACATCAGGTACGGTCACGCCGTAGTCCGAGTCGGCGTCTTTGTGCAATACGACCGGGAATTTCATTGACTACCTCCGTTGATGCTCGTGCTGGCAGTGCCGTTGGCTTGAATCAAGCCAGCCTGCTTCAAGATGCTGCGTACTGTGCCCTTGGGGAGCTCACTCTTGGGATGAGGAACCGTGACTCGCCCCCTTTTTGTCGGGTGCCTGAACTGGTAATGACTTCCTTTCACATCAACCTGGTACCAGCCGTCGGCTTCAATAAGCTGGATAACTTCGCGACTGCGCATTCATTCTTCCTCGGCAGTCGATGTGTATCATACACACCGAATTGACCAGAACAAAGCGCACTACACACTATGCACACATTTCGCGACCAGCGGACAGATTGGATGGCAAAGTAGGAACATGCCTTCTGACACGTAGGAAATCAGCAAGTACCATCGGGTACCAATACCCCCCTAGGGTATCGGTACCGCCGGTCTGCTACTTGAGGTACGACCGCAGCAACATCGCCACCTTGTCCGCCTCGTCCTGCCGCTCCTCGGCACTCAGCCCGTCCGCCACCAGGTGTTCGCGGATATGCCCTTCCATCACTTCGGCCATCAGCCCGTTCACCGCACCGCGCACGGCGGCGATCTGCTGCAGTATCGCCAGGCAGTCCTTGTCCTGCTCCAGCGCTGTCTCCAGGGCGACGGCCTGGCCTTTGATTTTGCGCACCCGGGTCAGCAGCTGCTTCTTGCTCTTCAGGGTATGTGCCATTGGGTTTCACACCATGCTAGGTATACTGGGGTATAGTACATTTCTCGACGTTCCGGGAGCATGATAAACCATGGCGACACAAACCTCAGACCGCTGGCAGCACAGCCACCAGTTCCATACCAGCAACCTGAGCGCCGAGCGCAAGACGCGCCTGGCCGTGTGGCTGACCGCGGTGATGATGGTGGCGGAAATTACCGGGGGCTGGTTCTTCAATTCCATGGCGTTGCTGGCCGACGGCTGGCACATGAGCTCCCACGCCCTGGCCCTGGGCCTGTCGCTGCTGGCCTATGCCGCCGCGCGGCGTTATGCCGGCGACCGGCGCTTTGCCTTCGGCACCTGGAAGATCGAGATTCTCGGCGGCTACTCCAGCGCCCTGCTGTTGCTGGGCGTGGCCGGGCTGATGGCATTCCAGTCGGTGGAGCGCCTGCTGGCACCGGGGCCGATCCACTATGACGAGGCGATCTTCATCGCCGCCGTGGGCCTGGCCGTCAACCTGATCTGCGCCTGGCTGCTGCGTGACGACCATCACCATCACGATCATCACCACCATGGCCACGACCATCACCATCACCATGACCATGACCATGGCCACCATCACCACGACCTGAACCTGCGCTCGGCCTACCTGCACGTGATGGCCGACGCCGCGACCTCGGTGCTGGCTATCGTCGCCCTGCTGGCCGGCAAGTACTGGGGCGCCGGCTGGCTCGACCCGGTCATGGGCCTGGTCGGTGCGCTGCTGGTGGCGCTGTGGGCCCGCGGGCTGCTGCGCGATACCGGGCGAGTGCTGCTGGATGCGGAGATGGACGCGCCGGTAGTGGAGGAAATCCGCGCGGTGGTCGCGCAGCTACCGGTGCCGGCCAGCATCACCGACCTGCACGTGTGGCGCGTGGGCAAGGACCAGTACGCCTGCATTCTCGGCCTGGCCGCCCGGGCCGAACTCAGCGCCGACAGCGTGCGCCAGGCCTTGGGCGTACACGAAGAACTGGCGCACATCACCGTCGAGGTCAACCGCCTGGCATAGCGCGACCAGACAGCTGGACGTCGAGCCCAGGCAACTGCGGCTCGGCCAATGGCCCTATGGTGACGAGTCATTCAGCCAGTCACCAGGAGTTGTGCCATGTCCGATTTCATCACCGTCCTGCGCGAAACCTGCCCGACGCCGGTCGTGGACGCCACCAAGTGGAAGCGCATCGGCGGCGATCCGCACACCGTCAACCTCAACGCCTACCTGTCGGCCGACGGCAGCAAGATCATGGGCACCTGGATCTGCACCCCGGGCAAGTTCGAGGTCAACTACGAGAAGTGGGAGTTCTGCCACTTCCTCGATGGCTACTGCATCATCACCCCGGAAGGCGAAGAGCCGAAGCACCTGAAAGCGGGTGATGTGTTCGTGATCGAACCGGGGATGAAAGGCACCTGGGAAGTGGTCGAGACCGTGCGCAAGTACTTTGTCTTTGCTTGATTCATAAGCGGACCTTGGTTTGGGTCATGTGGGATGAGTGAAAATTCCCACATGACTCTGCTCGCAATTCAACATGATGAATAAGGCAACCAGAAGTTAAGTAAACATCATCCTACTGCAAGGGTAACAGTTACATCTTTTGACATATAATTTCAGCTTTCCCCCTTCATTTGTAGTCCATTTCTGAACTGCACCTCTTCATTCCCTGAAGTATTGCCCCCGACTCATCGCAGGCCTAGGCTCTGCAAATCAGCCGGGTCACCGGGCAGCAATACCCAATTGATTCAATTGTCAGGGAGAAGAAAACATGGCTTTCGACGCCTACATTCAGATCGACAACATTCCAGGTGAAGCACTGGACGCGCAATACAGTAAATGGATCGAAGTGCTTGGCTACGATTTCGGCGTCAGCCAAAGCACATCTGCCACTGCAAGTTCTACTGGCGGAGCCACTTCCGGCCGTACCTCTGTCACCAACTTCACTTTCACCAAATACCTCGACAGTGCCAGTTGCAAACTGATGGAAGCCAGTTGCACCGGGCAGCACCTCAAGGAAGTGAAACTGGCACTCTGCCGCGCGGGTGGTGACAAACTCAAGTACTACGAAATAATACTCGAGGAAGTGATCATCGCCGAATATTCGCAGAGCGTGGACACCGGCGTACCGCTTGAAGTAGTGCAGCTCAACTACGGCCGGATCAAGACCACCTATACCCAGCAGCGGCGCATTGATGGCGCCGGTGGCGGCAATATCGCCGGCGGCTGGGACCGGATCGGCAACAAGAAATACGCGTAAGGACAAGGCTATGTCTGAAGCCCGGGCGTTTCTCAATCTCAAGCTGCAAAACTATCATAGGCTGAAATCCGACCTGGCGCTGACCGGTCATTCCCTGGAAAAGTTTGACGTGCTGAATTCGCACATCGCCAATACTGTGGTCCGTAGCGGTGAACTTATCATCATCGGCGATCCCACCACGGCTTCCTGCACCAGCCAGGAAGCCTGGATGATGAGACAGGCGACGATTGCGCACATGGGGCTGATGCGCAACGGCCAAGGTGTGGATAACTTTTTCCTGGATAATTTCGAGACTTTGAAAAGCCTGATCGCGCATGCATCCATGGGTGCGGGCGTGGTCAGTGAAGGGTGGAGCAAGTACCTGAAAGCGATCGAAGCCACCTTGATGGATATCGAAAAACTCCATCAGCAATATCTTGGGTCGGGGACGATAACGGCCCGCGACCAATTCTATGCCAAGCGCTCGGCTTTGTTCAGAAAGCTGGAGGAGCAGTTGGACAATCTGGCTGCTTTCGGTTCCGGCCTGAGAAACAAAGGTCCGATCAAAAGGATGCTAGGTTTGTCCACTAAGAGCTATCTGCATACCGGAGAAATTGCAGGATATGCTAACAAGGTGGGAGGAGTTACGAAGGCTGCTGAGCTGGTCAAAAAAGGAGGATATATCGGCATCGCATTAGATGTCGCGACAACTGGCTTGGAAATTTACAAAGCCTGCACACTTGGGCGTGAGGAGGAATGCCGGAGAGCCAAATATGTCGAGAGTAGCGCATTCGCTGGAGGTCTCACGGGCACCGCGCTTGGATCATTGGGCGGGAAATTTGTCGCTGAGGCTGCTTGCAGTATATTTTTGGGTGTAACAACAGGAGGGCCGGGAGCGCTTGCTTGCATCATAATAGGTGGCGCTACAGGGGGTGTATTAGGCGGAAAGCTGGGCAGCGACCGAGGAGAATGGATGGGTGAACTACTATATGAAAAGGTAGCAAAATGACAACCGCACATCTCCTTGTTGCATCAGCACTCTTGCTGATAATTATCTCAACATTTATCACACTTGCTTTAACAGCGTACTTTGCCCACCGAGAAATTTATAAAATCGAAAGCATTTTAGTAAAAAGCAAAATGGTTGCCAGCGATAGGATAATACTATCCAACGCCGGAACGCTTGGGAAAATATTTCGACTCACATCGATTGCCTTCCTACTTATGATGCCAAAATTATTTACACGCAAGGGACTTATAGACCCTGATGAAATAGCACAACTCCCGAGGAAAACAAGAAGGCAACTCAAAACAATAGGTTATATTTATACGACCCTGACAGTAGCATTTTTAACATCATGCGTTCTCTCGTACTTTCTACCTCCCTTACCTAAATAATTAGAGTACTCTCCTGACACTCCGAAGCATCAACCGCAAAAACGTGACCAGCAGGGCGAGCCCAGCTCCTATAAGAAAATTAGTCACTGCCATAAAAAATCGCGGATCAGACGCCCTCCCCTCTGGTGCGCAGTTACAGAGGGAAGGCCGCCCGGCCCGCGATAAAGTCCTCGCTCGTCAATCCTTCTTGCGGTAACCCTCGACGATCGCCGAGAAGTCCTTGCCACCCTCGCCGCGCAGGCTCATGGCCTGGTACAGCTGCTGGGCCACGGCCCCCAGGATCACCGGTTGATGCGCCTGGCGTGCAGCCTCGGTGGCCAGCCCCAGGTCCTTGAGCATCAGCTCGGCGCCAAAGCCACCGGTATAGCCACGCGATGCCGGCGCGGTTTCGATGATGCCCGGCCACGGGTTGTAGGTGTCCGAGCTCCAGCAACGCCCGGTCGAACTGTTGATGATGCCGGCCAGCACCTTGGTGTCGATGCCCAGCGCGTTGCCCAGGGCCATGGCCTCGGACACGCCGATCATCGAGATACCCAGCAGCAGGTTGTTGCAGATCTTGGCGATCTGCCCGGTGCCGACTTCACCGCAGTGCACGATGTTGCGGCCCATCTGCTCCAGTACCGGCTTGAGGGTGGCAAACAGCTCGGTGCTGGCACCGACCATGAAGGTCAGGGTGCCTGCCGCCGCGCCGCCGGTGCCACCGGACACCGGTGCATCGCCCATGTCCACGCCCTTGGCCGCTGCGGCCTTGGACACATCACGCGCCGTCTGCGGGTCGATGGTGCTGCAATCCACGGTCGGAGTGCCGGGGCGAATGCCCGCCAGCACACCGTCTTCGTTCAGGTACACGCTGCGCACATGGGCAGCAGCCGGCAGCATGGTGATCACCAGCTCGCTGTTGGCCGCCGCGTCCTTGGGCGACGGGCTGACCTGCCCGCCCAGTTCTGCCAGCTCGGCCAGCACAGCCTTGTTCAGGTCGAACAGGTTCAGTTGGTGCCCGGCCTTGATCAGGTTGCGGGCCATGGGTGCGCCCATGTTGCCCAGGCCAATGAATGCGATACGCATGACTCTCTCCTTAGCGCAGGCTGATGGTGGTGTTCACACCATCGTTGACACTGTCGTCATCGAACCAGCGGGCGGTGACGGTCTTGGTCTGAGTGTAGAACTGCACCACTTGCTTGCCGTACGGGCCGAGGTCGCCGAGCTTGGAGCCACGCGAGCCGGTGAAGCTGAAGAACGGTACCGGTACCGGGATCGGGATGTTGATACCGACCTGGCCGATGTCGATTTCGCTCTGGAACTTACGCGCTGCCGCGCCGCTCTGGGTGAACAGGCCGGTACCGTTACCGAACGGGTTGGCGTTGACCAGGGCGATGGCCTCGTCGAGGGTGTCGACCTCCAGGGTCACCAGCACCGGGCCGAAGATTTCCTGGGTGTAAACCTGCATGTCGGTCTTCACGCCCGAGAACAGGGTCGGGCCAATGAAGTTGCCTTGCTCGTAGCCCGGTACCGTGACGTCACGGCCGTCGAGTTCCAGCTTGGCGCCTTCCTTGATGCCGCTTTCGATCAGGCCCAGCACACGCTCCTTGGCGCGTTTGGAGACCACAGGACCGACATCGGTGCCTGGCTCACAGCCGGCATTGACCTTGAGCTTGCTGGCCGCTTCCTTGATATCCGGCAGCCATTCACGGGCCTTGCCCACCAATACAGCCACCGAGGTGGCCATGCAGCGCTGGCCCGCTGCGCCGAAGGCGGCACCGACCAGCGCGTTGACGGTTTGCGTGCGGTTGGCATCAGGCAGCACCACCGCGTGGTTCTTGGCGCCCATCATCGATTGCACGCGCTTGCCGTGCTGGCTGCCCAGGTTGTACACGTGGGTGCCCACTTCGGTGGAGCCGACGAAGGAAATCGCCTTGATGTCCTGGTGGGTGCAAATGGCATCCACCACTTGCTTGCCGCCGTGCACCACGTTGAGCACGCCAGCCGGTATGCCGGCTTCCAGCGCCAGTTCGACCAGCAGCATGGTCGACAGCGGGTCCTGCTCGGACGGCTTGAGCACGAAGGTGTTGCCGCAGACGATGGCCATGGGGAACATCCACAGCGGGATCATCGCCGGGAAGTTGAACGGGGTGATGCCGGCGCACACGCCGATCGGCTGGCGCAGGGTGTAGGTATCGACGCCGCCGGCAACGTTCTCGGCGAATTCGCCCATCTGCAGGGTGCCGATGGAGGCGGCGTGCTCGACCACTTCCAGGCCGCGGAAGATATCGCCTTCAGCGTCGGCCAGGGTCTTGCCCTGCTCGGCACTGAGGACTTGGGCGATGCGTTTGGTGTTTTCGCGGATCAGCGCCTGCAGCTTGAGCATGATGCGCATGCGCGCGCCGATCGGCGTGTTACGCCAGGTCTGGAAGGCACGGTGGGCAGCGGCCACGGCCGCGTCGACTTCTTCGACGGTGGCGAACGGTACGCGCGCCAGCACCTCTTGGGTGGCCGGGTTGACGATGTCGCGCCATTCGGTGGTCGTGGACTCGACCCATTGGCCGTCGATCAGCAGCTTGACCTGCTCGATTTTGGTCTGGTTAGGGGATTGCGGTGCGTTCATCTGCGTTCTCCTTGGAATTATTGTCGGGACGAGATCGCCATTGCCGGGCAAACGCGAGGTGGCGTCCTGAGGCTTGTTTCGAGTATAGATGTGCAAACATCCAACAAGAACGCACAAAAAAACCGGATCATCATGCAAAAAGACCTTACATCCCTGAGCGCGCTCAACTGGGACGACCTGAAGTTCTTCCTTGAAGTGGCGCGTACGCGCAAGGCCAGCAGCGCCGCCAAGCGCCTGAGCGTGGACTACACCACTGTGTCGCGGCGCATCAGCTCGCTGGAGGGGGCGCTGGGCACCTTGCTGTTCGAGAAATCCCGGACCAACGGCTTTGTCCTCACCGCCGAGGGCCAGCGCTTGCTGGGCTATGCCGAGTCGATCGAGAGCACGCTGCACATGGCCTGCGAGCAGGTATCCGGGTCGGGCGTGGCGTTGTCGGGGCATGTGCGCATGGGCTGCACCGAAGGCTTCGGCAGCTTCTTCGTCACCCCGCAGCTAAGCCATTTCGTCGATGCCTACCCGGCGATTTCGGTGGACATCCTGCCGCTGCCGCACTTCATCAGCCTGTCCAAGCGCGAGGCGGACATCGTCATCGCCCTGGAGCGGCCGGAGCATGGGCCTTATGTGTGCTGCAAGCTGTGCGACTACCGCTTGCGGCTTTACGCGACCCAGGGCTACCTGGACAGCCATGCACCGATCAACCAGATCGCGGATCTGGCCAGGCACCCGTTCATCAGCTACGTGGACGACCTGGCGTTCAGTTCGGAGCTGCTGTACCTGGCCAACCTGATCCCCAGCGCCAGCGCGCATTTACGCAGTACCAGCGTGATTGCCCAGTACACGGCAGCTTTGCAGGGACGTGGGTTGGCAATTCTGCCGTGCTTCCTCGTCGCACAGGACCCGCGGTTGGTGACGGTGCTGCCGGAGGAGATCGAGGTGACGCGGCAGTTCTGGATGTATTGCCGGGAGGATTTGAGGAAGTTGAAGCGGATTACCCTGCTGTGGGATTACATCCGAGGGGTGACCGAGGCGAATGCACCGTTGTTGATGGGGGAGACACGGGAGATGCGCTTTGCTCAGGAATGAGGGGCTGCTGCGTAGCCCATAGCCGGCAAGCCAGCTCCCACAAGGTCTGCGCCGGATTCAAGGCATGCGCAGGACCTGTAGGAGCGGGCGTGCCCGCGAACACCGGCGCAGCCGGTGCCAGTCACTTGAGCAAGGGCCGCGTCGCGGCCCTATCCCTTCAGCTCATTCTTCTGGACATTCCTAGCTCCATATCATCAATCAACGCTTTCGCCATCTCGCTGAGAATGCGTGCGGCACTGCCTGCAATCCGGTCATTCTCCATCTCTGCCTCAGTCGTGAGGTGACGAATACAGCCAAGCAACACAGATAACTGCGTGAAGGCATGACTGAATGGCACGTTTGGCTGCAAGCGGAACAGATCGAAGGTTTCCATACCCGCTGTCGAGGAGTTTCTTGGATCATCGCTCATATCATTGCTCCCTGATGCGGGTGCTGGTGTGGTCCGTCAGAGCGTGAATTGCTCGACACAGTAGGCGAATGTTCATGCCCATGGCGTCCTGTATAAGGCCGGGGCCGCTGTCGATCAGTACGGTAGTGGTGTGATCCACGGTAAGAATCAGGGCACTGAGCAGCTGATCACATTCTTCTATGCTCGGAGGATCTTGAAGTGAGAGATTGGGTGGGTCGAGTTGCAGAAGGGCTGAGGCGTGTGGATCGGAGACGAGCTTTTTCAAAATAGAGTTCCCCTGAACGACATGAGTACCGGCCCGGCCGAGGCCGGGCCGCGCACAACCGCCATGAGCGGTGCGAATTCATGAATTTCGGGGTCTCAAGCCCGGTCACCTGGAAAGGCGACCCAAGGACGTTATCTCAGGAGGACTTCCCCGCCTATGTGGCGGCTTCTGACTGGCGTGTAGGATAATTCGCCATGTGAGGTGAACTGAAGCAATTGGCTTCAGGTTCGGAAATTTCTTACAGGCAGATGGCCCTGGCGAGGGCTGCGCCCTCGATCGCCGGCAAGCCAGCTCCCACGGGGGCAGCGTTGATCTAGAGGTTGTCGCTGTACCTGTGGGAGTGGCCTTGTGTCGCGAAAGGGCTGCAGAGCAGCCCCGGCAATTTGTGCATCTGCGCTGAAACCCCGGAGGTAAAACAGATAATGTGGGAGCGGGTTTACCCGCGAAGCAGACAACTCGGTGCATGGCACCGGCTTCGCCGGTGTTCGCGGGTGAACCCGCTCCCACAGGGATATCTGATAGCCCGTAGGCTGCGGTCAATAGGAAGCCACCACAATGGACACGCGCCGGTTCTCGGTACGCCCGGCGCTGGTGCGGTTGTCCGCCACCGGCTGGGTACTGCCCAACCCGCGGCTCTGGATATTCTGCGCCTCCATACCTATACCGACCAGGGCCTTGGCCACGCTCTGCGCACGGCGCTCGGACAACTGCTGGTTATACGCCGCCTTGCCCGACGAATCGGCGTGCCCGTCCACTCGCACGCCCTGGATGCCAACGCCGAGCAGCGACTTGCCAATACGCTCGACAATCGCCTGGCTCTGGCTGTTGAGGTTGTCCAGGTCGCTGCCGAACAGCACCTTGCCGGACAAATCGTAGGCCCAGCCTTCGTCGGTCGGGGTAAAGCCTTCACGCTTGAGCACGGCAATCTGCTCGGCGGTCAGGCCTTTGGGCGGAGCGCTCTGGCAGCCGGTCAGCCCCAGCACGGCGAGCAACAATGCCCAAAGGGGGAAACGCAAAGCCTGTATCACGGGTTCAACTCCTGTTCTTGATTTCGCTGGCGGACCGTTCCGTCTGCGCCACTTGCCAATGGCCACGGCGTTTGCGCTTGGCCTGGTACATCGCCGCATCGGCGGCATTCAGAAGACTGGCGGGGTCGGCGCCGTCATCCGGGTAATAGGCAATACCGACACTCAACGAGGTGGCGATACTGCGACCGCTGTCCAGCTGCACCGGCAACTTCATGCTGGCAACGATCTTCTCGGCAATGTGCTCGGCGTCCTGGCGCGAATGCAAAGGCGTCAGCAGCACGGCGAACTCATCGCCACCCAGGCGCGCTACCAGGTCGTGCTCGCGCAGCTGGGCGCGAACGCGGTCGGCCACGCTTATCAGCACTTCGTCGCCGACCGCATGGCCGAGGGTGTCGTTGATCTGCTTGAAGTGGTCACTGTCGAGGAACAGCAGCGCCAGGTGATCCTGCTGCCGTTCGGCATTGCGCACGCTGCGGCTCAGGCGCCCCTCGAAGAAGGCGCGGTTGGGCAGGCCGGTCAGGCTGTCGTGGCTGGCCTGGTGCGCCAGGGTCTGGTTTTCGTTCTGCAGGTGGCTGTGCCATACCTCCAGCTCATCCAGCAGGGCATTGAAGTCATTGCCCAGTTCGTGGAGCTCGGCAATCGGCGCTTCCGGCACGCGCCGGTCGAAACGGCGCTCGCGGCGGGCAGCGTGGGCGACACTGGCCAGGCCGCGCAGCGGGCGGACGATATCGCTTAGCAGACGCCGCGACAGGTACTGGGCAGCCAGGGCGCTGAGCACCGTGCAGAACAGAATGCCGGCCAACCCGCTGAACAGGAACAGCAACAGGCTTCTCCCCTGGCCAACCAGCTCGATGCGCCCGACCTGCTGTTGCTGGTGCGTGATCGGCAGGTTGATCGGCTCATCCAGCAAGGCGGTGGCCACCTGCGCCTCCAGCCGCGCGAGCACGCCGGTATCGCTGCGCTGCCAATGCGCCAGCTGCTCGCCTTCGTTGTTGAAGACCCTGGCTTCGGCCACTTCCTCGGTACTGGCAATCAGCGCCAGCGACTCATTGGCCGCAGCGCTGTCGTCAAACACCACCGCCGCTTCCACGGTGTAGCTGATCGAGCGGGCGATCAGGTGCAGGTTGTCGTTGGCGTAGACGCGCAGGGCGAGCACGCCCAGCAGGGTCAGGGATATGCCGGCCAGGCCCACGGCGAGCAAGGCGACGCTGAGGTGGCCACGGCCCAGCACCGAGCGCAGGGTCGGGCGCACGCCGCGCTTGCGGGTTGGTTTCATGGTTGCACCGCCCGGCGCCGCGACAATTGCAGCACGCTGGGATGAATGTGCACGCCGGAGCGTGCCACCGAGTCCAGGTTGACTTCAAAGGCTACCTGTTGGTCGCTGACCCGCAAGCAGAACAGGCTACCGACCGTGCACGGGTCGTCTGCCTCGCTGATGCTCAGCACCGGGTGGCCACTGACGCGCTCGAACAGCCGGTCGCGCTGGCCCTGGTCGAGTTTGCCAATGTAGATGGCGTCGCAGGCCTGGGCGACCTGGCTATCGTCTGCCAGCAGCCGCCGCACCTGCAGCGGTCGGCCAGACTCCTGCACATGGCCTTTGATCAGGTCATCGGCGTATTCGGTCGGGCCGACCAGGCACAGGCGCAAGGGCGAAGGTTCGACGGGCCAGCGGGCGTAGCTGAAGATGCCCAACACCACCTGGGTGACCGCCTTGGCACGTTGCTGCGCCTGGGCGGCAGTTATGGCGGGGTCTGCCTGGGCCGGACCTGCGGAAAGGAACAGGGCGGCCAGCAATAGCGAAAGCACACATCTCGTCACTCGCCTTGCGGCCACGTTCATGTGGGAAATCTCTTAAGGTCCTTTCCGATATCGGCGCAACGATAGCACATGGCCGCATCAATGTAGGTACGAGCAGCTTTGTGCATGGGGATTGATGGCCCCATCGCCGGCAAGCCAGCTCCCACAAGGACTCCACAGCCCTTGAAAACTGCGCTGCACCTGTGGGAGCTTGCCGGCGATAGGGCCTTATCGGGGTCCTACACCTGCTCCAGCATCAACCCGGAAATACGCCGCACCTTGCGCGCCACCGCCTCTTCGAAAATACCCTGACGAGGCTCGACCAGGCTGAAGCAATGCTTGGCGCGGGTGATGCCGGTGTATACCAGTTCCTTGGTCAGCACCGGGTTGAGCGCATCCGGCAGCACCAGCGCGGTGTGGCTGAACTCTGAGCCTTGGGACTTGTGCACGGTCATGGCGAATACCGTTTCCACTTCGTTCAGCCGGCTGGGCAGGACGAAGCGCACGCCCCCACTGCCGTCGTTACGCGGGAAGGCCACGCGCAGCAAGGGTTCGCCGCGCTCATCCGGCAGACGCAGGGCGATGCCGATGTCACCGTTCATCAGGCCCAGGCCGTAGTCATTGCGGGTGACCAGCACCGGCCGCCCTTCGTACCAGGGCTGCTGGCTGTCGATCAGCCCGGCATTGTGCAGTACCCGCGCCACCCGCTCGTTGAGGCCTTCGACACCCCAGGCGCCGCGGCGTACCGCACACAGCAGCTGGAAGTCTTCGAAGCTGTGCAGCACCTTGCCCGCCCATTGCTCCCACGCGGGGTCGTCAACGGCGGTATCGAGTGCCGGGCGAAAACGGCCAAGGGTACGCAGGTAGCTGCGATAACCCTGCGGGCCGTCGCTGCCGCGGTTCAGCCCGTCGAGCAGCAGGCGGTCGAAGGCGCGGTCCTGTTCGTGCTTCAGGGCCAGGCTATGCACATCGGGCGGCGGCGTGGCCAGCAGGTTGCGGGCCGCGTGGGAGTCCTGGCGATTGACCAGCCGGGCCAGTTGGCCAATGCCGCTACCTTCGCCAAAACGCCGCGAGAAGCGCAGCATCACCACTTGCTGGGCAAGCGGATTACGTTGCTCATCGCCGGCCTTGAGGCCGCTGCCCGCCAGCGATTCGCCACCGGTCTGCTCCAGCCATGCCTCGGTCTCTGGCGAGTAACACCCCTCCTCGGCATCCCGGCACAGGTCACCCAGTACCGCACCGGCCTCGACGGAGGCCAGCTGGTCCTTGTCGCCCAGCAGTACCAGGCGTGCCCGTGGCGGCAGGGCATCGAGCAGGTTGGCCATCATTTCCAGGTCGATCATCGACGCTTCGTCGACCACCAGCACGTCCAACGGCAGCGGGTTGCCGGCATGGTGGCGGAAGTGCCGCGAACCGGGGCGGCTGCCGAGCAGGCGGTGCACGGTGCTGACCTCGGTGGGGATCTGCCCGCGCACCTGGGCGCTGACCTGCAGGCGCTCGACCTGCTGGCCAATGGATTCGGTCAGGCGCGCAGCCGCCTTGCCGGTCGGCGCGGCCAGGCGAATGTGCAATGGCCTGCCCTGCTCCACCGCCGGCGCCTGCAGCAAGGCCAAAAGGCGTACCACGGTGGTTGTCTTGCCCGTGCCGGGGCCGCCGGTGATGATGCTGAAGCCTGCGCGGGTGGCAAGGGCGCAGGCGAGCTTCTGCCAGTCCACCTGGCCAGCCGGCGTACCACCGTCAAACAGCTGCGCCAGGCGGCCACGCAAGTCGGCCGGGGGCGCTTCGGACTGGGTCAGGCGCTGGCGAAGTGTATGGTCGATGCGCCGCTCGTAATTCCAGTAACGGCGCAAGTACAGGCGCTCCCCGCTGAGCACCAGAGGCCGTGCTTGCTGGCCCGAAGTACCACCGGCGGCCACCAGCGGACTGGCGGCAATGCGCTGGCGCCAGGCGTGCAGGTCGAGGTCGGCGAGCAACTGCGAAGGCAGCAGCAAGGGGCCGGTCAAGGCGTCGCCTTCAGGCGGCAAGGACAGGGCGAAATCGGGCTCGGCCAGGGTCTGCTGCAGGTCGAGGCAGACATGGCCGTGGCCCAGTTGATGGCTGGCCAGGGCGGCGGCCAGCAACAGCAGTGGGTCGCTACCGGGGGCTAGCTCCTCCAGGAACGATACGAACGCTCGGTCCAGGGCACGCAGCCAGCCGCGCTCTACCCAGCGGTCGAGCAGTTGCAGCAGGTCACCGCTGTCATGCTGTGGTGCCAATGCAAGCAGGTGCTCGGCGTGCAGCGGGGTGGGCAACAGGTCGACTAGGCTTCGGCTCATATCACGGCTCCGGCAAACAGGTCCTGCTGCACGGGCGGGTGCTCACCACGGAACAGCGCATCGAGGCTTTCGATCAGCTCACGCGGTGGCTTGGCGTGGTAAACGCCGTGACCACTGCTGCTGGCACCTCGCAGGAAGATGAACAGGGCGCCGCCGACATGGCGGTCGTAGTCGTAGTCAGGCAGGCGGGCGCGCAACTGCCGATGCAGGGCCAGCAGGTACAGCACGTACTGCAGGTCGTAGCGATGTTCGAGGATGGCCTTTTCCATGGCCGGGGCATCGTAGGCCTGAATGTCCGGGCCCAGCCAGTTGGACTTGTAGTCAGTCACGTAGTAACGCCCGTCCAGCTCGAAAGCCAGGTCGATGAAACCTTTGAACATGCCATTGAGCACGGTCGGCTGCGCCGCCGGGCGGGCCAGGCCGGGGTGGGTGTGGCGTGCCACCAGGCGGTCGAGTTGTTCGGCATCGACCTGGTGGCTGGCGAACCAGAACTCCATTTCGATCTGGTAGTGGCGCAGCTGTCCGAGCGTTACACCGAGGTCGTTGCCCGGCAACGGCAGCGCTTCGCCCAGCAGGCGCTGCAGCCAGTGCGTCAGGGTTGGGATCCAACCGGTCCAGTCGCGACGGTTGCAGCGCTGGCCAACGGTTCGCTCGATCAGCCGTGCATTGCCGCTGACCTGGCTGAAACCCTCGCGGCCAACCCATTCCAGCAAACCATGCAGGAAGGTGCCGGGGTTGGGCCCGCGCGGGAAGCGGTGAATATCGCCACTGTCGGCCGGGACCTCGCGCAGCATCTGGGTATCGACCACTTCATCATCCAGTAACTGCTGGGCCTGGGAGCTGTCGGCACCGAGGGTCTGGTCGCCGACGCGCAGGGCACTGTACGAGGCAATCCACCAATGCTCGGCCCCCGCCGCGCGGCGCGGCTTGCGGGCAGGCAGCAGCTCATGCTCGGCGTGCGGCATGCGATATACCTGCTCATCTGCCGACGGTAGGCCCGGGCAGCTGATGTGCGGGCAAGTTGCAGCCAAGGCCTGCAACCAGTCTGTCAGTTGTTGCGAGCCCGGCAGGGCGAGGCCGCCTCCCAGCAGGTAGCCGAACGCCGAGCGGTGCAGTTGCGAGCTCTTCTGGTTGCCCCGCTTGAGGTCGGCGACACCCAGCCAGCAGGCATGCTGGGCACGGGTCAGGGCCACATAGAGCAGGCGCAGGTCTTCGGCCAGGCGCTCGTCGTCGGCGCGGTCGATCTGTTCCTGGTCTGGTGTGAGAGTGAGATGGGCGTTGCCCTGGCTATCATGCCAGGCCAGCGGCAGGCGGCTGCCGTCCACCGGTTTGCTGGTGCAGATGAACGGCAGGTAGACCAAGGGGTATTCCAGGCCCTTGGATTTGTGGATGGTCACCACTTTCACCAACTGCTCGTCACTCTCCAGGCGCAGGATCTGCTCTTCACCAGCCTGGCCGGAACTGGCCAGGTGCTCGGCCAGGTGGCGGATCAGCGCCTGTTCGCCGTCCAATTCGCCGGCGGCCTGTTGCAGCAGCTCGGCCAGGTGCAGCAGGTTGGTCAGCACCCGCTCGCCATCGCTGCGGCGGATCAGCGTGCGCGGCAGCTGGAAGTCATGCAGCAGGTGCCGCAGCATCGGCAACACGCCTTGGCGCTGCCAGGTGTCGCGGTAACGGCGAAAACGCATGACCCAGTCTTCCCAGACCCGCTCGTCCTGGTTCAGGCGGTCCAGCGCAGCCAGCGACAGATCGAGGGTAAGGCTGGCCAGGGCGGCCTTGAGCAGGCGCTCCGAGTCGGGTTCGGCACAGGCCTTTAACCAGGCCAACAGGTCGTGGGCTTCCTGGGCGGCGAATACCGAGTCCTTGTCGGACAGGTACACACTACGCACCTCGCGCGCGGCAAGCTCGGCGCGGACCATCTGCGCTTCATGGCCATCGCGCACCAGGATGGCGATGTCCGATGGCAGGCACGGGCGTAGTTCGCCCTCGGCATTCTGGAAACCAGCCGTGCCTTGCTGGCCGCCATTGAGCAAGGCGACGATATGGCTGGCGCAACTGGCTGCCAGCTGCTGCCGGTAAACGCTGCCGGAGACCGGCTCTTCGCTTTCCAGATGCCAGCATTGCAGGGCTGCGCAAGCTTCACCGTCGATCAACAGCTGTTCGCCACGGCCTTTGGCGCGGACCTCGATGAACGGCAGCGGGTTGTCATCAGCCTCGCGGAACAGGAATGCGCCACGCCCTGCCTCACGCGCCTCGGCCTGCAGGAACACCTGGTTGACCGCCGCGACCATGGCCTTGCTGGAGCGGTAATTGGTGTCCAGGCTGTGCAGGCGACCACTGGTGGCACGGCGGGCGGTAAGGTAGGTGTAGATGTCGGCGCCACGGAAGGCATAGATCGCCTGCTTGGGGTCGCCGATCATGAACAGGCCGGTCTCGGCGCGGTTTTCGCTGATCTGGTAGATGCGCTCGAAGATGCCGTACTGCACCGGGTCGGTGTCCTGGAACTCGTCGATCAACGCCACCGGGAACTGTTCGCGGATCAGGCTGGCCAAGCGCTCGCCGGCCTCGCTGGCCAGGGCATGCTGCAGGCGCAGGAGCATGTCGTCGAAGCCCATTTCCGCACGCCGACGCTTCTCCACTTCGAAGCGTGCCGCTACCCAGTTGGCGGCATGCTCGAGCAATGGAGCATCCGGGCTGTCCAGGGCCTGTAACTGTTGCTGCAAGCTCTGCATGGCATTGAGGGCCGGGTGCTCGGGTGGCTCGCCCTTCCAGGCTTCGGCCATGCCCGCTGGGGTCAGGCGGGTAAAGCCGGTGCCCAGGTCAAGTTCCACCAGTTGTTCGTCTGCGGCCCAGGCGCAGAGTTTGTCGAACCAGGGCTCGAAGTAACGGGCCTGCATCTTGCGGCCATCGACCTGTTTGGCGGCCAGTGCATCACGGCAGATCTGGCGCAATTCCTCGGCCCATTGCGCCCAAGGCGCCTTGAGCCGGGCCAACTGCTCGCCACGCTGCTGCAGCGATGCCTGGATCAGTGCCGCCGGCTCGGGCCCATCGTGCTGGACGCGCACGCGACCGAACAGCGGGCGGATCCGCGGCAGCAAGGCGTCGGGGCTGCCCCAGTGGCCACGCACCCAGGCCAGCGCGTCGCCTTGCATGCCGTAGCAGAAGCGCCGCCAGTAGTCGCGCATGACCTGACCCAGCAGTTCGCTGTGGTCTGTTTCCAGGGTCTGGGTGAACAGGCTGCCGCTGTCGAAGGCATGTTCGCGCAGCATGCGCTGGCACCAGCCGTGGATGGTCGATACCGCTGCCTCGTCCATCCACTGCACGGCAATTTCCAGGCGCCCGGCACAGCGTGGCCAGGCTTCTTCCGGATAGTCGTCACGCAGTTGGTGCAACAGCGGGTCGGCCGCCTCCAGCTCGCCACGGAAGAACCGCGCAGCTTCGGCCAGGCGGGCGCGAATACGTTCGCGCAGCTCTTTGGTGGCGGCGTCGGTGAAGGTCACCACGAGGATCTGCGGTGGTAGCAGCTCGCGGTTGAAGCCCTGCTCGCCACCGTGACCGAGGATCAGACGCAGGTACAGCGCCGAAATGGTGAAGGTCTTGCCCGTGCCGGCGCTGGCCTCGATCAGCTGGCTGCCATGCAGGGGGAAACTCAGTGCCAGGGGACGGTCCTGGGTCATGCGCCTTTCTCCGGGTTGCCCAGGGTCTGCCACGGGGCGTTGAACAATGGGCGGTACAAGGCTTCGCACCAGCCTTCGAAGGTTTCATCAGCGGTGAGTGCGGCAAAGTCGCGGAACTGCCGGGCCAGGGCGATGCTTTCACTGCGCTCGCCGAAGCTGGTGCGCTCGTCGCCTTCGTAGGCGCGGGCAGCAGCAGCCAGGGCTTTGTCGCTATCGTCCTGGGCCAGCCAGGCGAACGCGGTCTTGGCCGCGACCGGCAACGGCGCATTCATCGCCGCCTGACGGGCTACCAGCAGGTCGCCCAGCAATTGCGCCGCCTGCGCTTGCGGCAGTGGCTCAAGCAGCAGGGTCAAATCGCTAGCCACCAGCGCGCTGTTATAGGGGTAGCCCGCCGCGCAGGCCGCCAGGTGCGTGACCCAGGGCGCGATCAGGCGGTGCCACTTGAGGGCGTTACGCCCGGCACTGATAGTGTTGGGTACGGTGGTGATGCTGAGCAGGCTCTGGTCATCTGCCTGGAATACCCGCCCAAGCCACCCTTCGAGGCGGTGCGGGCCGTGCTCGAAATGCACGGGCAATGCCCCCTCGACCAGCTGCGGCCAGCGTTGCAATAGCTGGCGGTGGCGTTGCAGCAAGTCTGGCAGGGGCTCGATCAGCTCGCGCTGCAGCAGTTCGCCGAAGCCGGCCAGTGGCAGCACGCCACAGGCCTGCAAGCGCCGGGCTTGTGCCTGCAGGGCCTGTTCGGCATTGTCCGGCTCGGCCAGCGCTGCACCCAACAGGCTTTCACTGGCGCCGTATCGTTGCAGGGTATCGAGGACGAAGGGTTCCTCGTCCGGGGTCGGTGCTTCCAGCGCTTCGAAGTACACCTTCAGACGCTGGCTGAAGAAATGCCGCACCGGGTGGCGCAGGAAGTCATTCAGCTGGGTCAGGCTCAAGGCCTCCTCGTCATGGTATGGCGGCAGGACGGGGTCAGCCTGCTGGTCCTCCTGGCCCTGCTGGTGCAACACCTGCCATTCGTGGGCAAAGCTGAACAGCGGGCTGCCCTTCTGGAAGTAGCGTGAACTGAACGGTTGCAGCGGGTGCTCCTGGGTCAGTGCGTGCAGCAGTTGCTCGCCCGGTTGTGCCGGCTGCCCCTGCTCCGCGCCTGCCAGCTGCCAGCCGGCTGCAAGGTGATCGCGCAACTGGCCGATGAGCACCGAGGCCGGGCGTTCGCTGTTGTCGCGAATGCTGCGCCCGACCCAGCTGACATACAGCTGGTCGCGGGCCGACAACAATGCTTCGAGCAGCAGGTAGCGGTCATCCTCGCGGCGCGAGCGGTCACCGGGGCGGTAGTCGCTGGCCATCAGGTCGAAGTCCAGCGGCTGCTGAGCGCGGGGGTAATCGCCATCGTTCATGCCCAGCAGGCAGACCACCCGGAACGGGATGGCGCGCATCGGCATGAGGGTACAGAAGTTCACCGAGCCGGCGAGGAAGCGCTGGGACAACTTGCCCTGGTCGAGGCCCGACAGCCAGGCTTCGCGCACCACGGTCAGCGGCAATGGGTCTTGCAGGCCGACGGCCTCGCACACCTCAAGCCAGCTATCACGCAGATCCTGCAACTGCACCAGCAGGAACTCGTCGCGCTCGCCCTCGGCCAGGAAAAACACTTGCAGCAAGGCATGCAGGCGTTCCCCCCACTGGCTGACAGTGGCAGGCTCGGACAAGGCCTGGCTGGCCACTTCGAGGGCGTCGAGCAAGGCGACCAGCGGGCCGATCAGCGCGGCATCCAGGCCACCGATTTCATCGTAGGGTTCGATGCCGTCACAGGCCTCACCCACGCCTACGGCATAACCCAGAAGCATGCGGCGCAGGCCGAACCGCCAGCTGTTCTGTTCCAGCCCAGCGGGCAAGCCCAGGCTGGCCCGCTGCTCGGCATTGAGGCCCCAGCGGATGCCCGCCCCCTCGATCCAGCGGTGCAGCGTGGGCAGGTCGTTTTCGCGTATGCCGAAACGGGCGCGGACTGCCGGCACATCCAGCAGGTCGAGTACTTCGCTGACCGCGAAGCGGCTGTCCGGCAGCTTGAGCAGGTGTTCGAGGGCAATCAGCAAGGGTTCGCGGCCACGCTGGCCCTGGTCGGTCAGGGTGAACGGGATGTAGCGCGGATCGTTGCGCTGCAACTGGCCGAATACGGCGCGAATATGCGGCGCGTAGGTATCGATGGCCGGCAGCATGACGATCACGTCACGTGGGCGCAGGGTTGGGTCGGCGCTGAACCGGGCCAGTAGCTGATCGTGAAGGATCTCCACTTCGCGTTGCGGGCTATGGGCGATGTGGAAGCGGATCGAGCGGTCCTTCGCTGGGTCGACTGGATGCCACTGCTCACGAGTTTCGGCGAGCGGACGCAGTTCAAGGATGTCGTCCTGCAACTGGTTGAGCAGCGTGGTGGGCGAGCCCTCACTGAATAGGTCGATGCGACCGTCGCTGAACACGCCCTGGTAACTGCCGGGGTCATCGTAGCTGTCGAGCAGGTTGATGTAATCGCGGCCTTGTTTGCCCCAGGCGGCCAGCAAAGGGTGGGCATGTTGGTGTAGCGACTGGTCGTCCAGTTGCAAGGGCATGCCCTGCTTGCGTTGCTGGCGCTTGTACTGGTGGCGCAGCAGGTCCTTGTCGGCAACGATATCGGCCCAGTGGTGGCGGCAGGGGTTGTGCACGCACAGTAGCACCTGGCTGAAGCGTGCCAGGCCGGCCAGTGCCTCGAGGGCCTGGGCTGGCAGCGAGGAGATACCGAATACGATCACCCGGGCCGGCAGACCGGCAGGTGCCTGCTCCAGGCTGTTGATCCGTTCGATGAAGCGTTGATGTACGCCGGCACGGCTCTGCGCCATGCCCTGCTCACCAACATCCTCCAGCAATGCACGCCACAACTCGGCCTGCCAGCGGTTGCCCGGGGGCAGCGCCTTGCGTTCACCGCGGGCGGTGTTGAGGATGTGCTCGCCAGCGGCCCAGTCCTTGAGCCAGTCGGCGCGGTAGACCTGATACTGGTCGAACAGGTCGGCCAGGCGCTCGGCGAGCTGATAGCGCTTGCGCAGGTCGCTGTCGTCGGTGAGAAAGCGTCGCAACGGCTCGAAATGCGGGCGTTCGATCAAGGCCGGGAGCAGACGCATCAGACGCCAGGTCAGCGGTGCCTTGTCGAGCAGGGAGACTTCGGGAATTTCGTCACGGCCCAGCACGCTGCGGTAAAGCTGCCACATGAAGCTGCCTGGCAATTGCACATCGATGGCGGCGGCGATGCCACAGCCGCCCTGGTCATCGTCCTGAGGGTCTTCGGCAAGAGCCAGCTTGAGCCATTGGGCGATGCCATTGCTTTGCACCAAGGCGATTTCGTTTTCCAGAGGTGCCAAGGGATAGCGACGCATCCAGCTCACCACCAGGCTGCGCAGGTCGTCGAGGCGGTTGCCGTGGACGATCATGAAGCCGGGGTGGAGGTGAGTGCTGTTGGGCATCGGGAGGTCTCTGGCTGGCGCTGGGGGCTGAGAGGGCACGATATCACGTGGATGCCCGAAAGGGCCGAGTGCCATCAGGCTGACGCTCCCACAGAGGAGAGTTGTACAGGTCTGGGCTTATTGGCCAGAAAGACAAAACCCCTACCTGCATGTGCAGATAGGGGTTTTGCGAAATGAATCTTGACGATGACCTACTCTCACATGGGGAAACCCCACACTACCATCGGCGATGCATCGTTTCACTGCTGAGTT